>PQXF01000009.1:85991-97651 GCA_003194445.1 Candidatus Methanogaster sp. | reverse complement strand
CTGTAGAGGATGTGCTTCTGAAGAGCCGGATGAGGGAAATCTTCAAGTCCGGTTCTGTGAGGGGGCTCATAGTAACCTCGGGGCTATTACCCCAAACAAGAGGTGCGCTATGAGCCCTACTTGACATATTGGTCTGAAGTTCTACGGAATCCTTAGCAGTTAAGAGAATATGCCACTACAATCGTGATCTTGTAGTATATATTGAATGCTCATTATTTTTTGGACGATCTGCTGAACTGTCTGATCTAATTAGCAGTTTCGGAATGGCGGCTGTTGCCACTGTTTTTGGGACTTTTACGTACCAAGTCTCCACCCACTCACCCACTCACCTCGCAGACACCATCGCGCTGATCACGTCCCGGTCCCGCTTTAACATCTTCAGTTGATCCGCAGGTCCGATCACGGTCAGGCGGGCTCGGTCGACCGGTTTCTTGCGCAATTTGTCGAACCATGATTGGTGCACAGCTCCGGGATAGCTCTCGATCTCGATGCCAGCAAACTCGCCTGGGGTAATCTTTGTCATCGTCGCCTCGATTAGCTTCGTCTCCTCCTGCGGAGTTAGCCCCCTCTCAAGGACGATGATCTTTCCGTCCTCTACACTATCAAGAATCATGCGTATCTTCTCAACCGATGAGAGCCGGTCGAGTTTATCCGATGAGACCAGATCCATCTGTATACCTTTCATCGAGATCACCCGAAGTGCTCCGCGATCTTTTCATACATGACATCGATGTTGTCGCCATTAAGTGCTGAGATCGGCACCATCGGATGCTGCGGAAATGCGCTTTTAATGCGGGAGGGCATGGAATCGTCAAGATCGATCTTGTTTGCAACGATCAGGAGCGGGAGATTGCGTGCCTCCATATTGCCGATCACAGTGACGTTTACCTGTGTGAACGGGTCTTCGGTCGCATCCATCACCAAGATCACGCCTTCGAGATCTTCGAGCCATCTCACTGCCTCGATCACCCCTTCGGTTGCTTCCTTTGCCCGCCGCCTCGATTCATCCTCAGAAAGCCCCTTTGCCATGAAATCCTGAAAATCGATCTTCGTCGCAAGCCCCGGAGTATCCACGATATCCAGCGTAATGGCAGAACCGTTTGACTCGATGGTCACGCCTTCCCTGCGGTGCGCCCTTCTCGTCTCGTGTGGAATGTCGGAGACCGAGCCGACCACATCCCCTGTAAAGTCTCGCACGATCCTGTTCGCAAGCGTGGTCTTGCCAGCGTTCGGAGGGCCATATATACCGATCCTACGTAGATTTCCACGCTTGAATATCTTATTAAACGCCGAAGAGAGGTTCTTTCTGATCTTTTTAATTATGCCCATTTGCAACCACCGTGATTACGTATCTTGTGTGACTACGCGCTTTGTTACTGTGTTACTGTAATAGTTAACTATTCGTCGGTATAAAGTCTTGTCGGACAGATGCGTTTGCCAAGGTTTCATTTCTCTCCTTTCTGTATCAAAATCGCATCTTCAAGGATCAATTCACCGGTAGCAACCTTTTCGGCAAGAGCACGTGAGATCGTCAGTTCGCCTCCTGTTTTCGCCCTGCTCTGATCCTGAATCGACCGAATCTCGCCAATAGAGGGGGTTATGAACTTTTTCCCAATCGGAGTGCCTTTCAGATGTGCGATTCTGATTGCCGCACGTATGTCAGGATCCCTTCCCTTTGCCGGCGTGGTTCCGGTCTCATCCACCAGTTCTATGTGCGCTCCGAGTTTGGTCAGCGAATTGACGATCTGGGTTCTGATCAACCGTGCTCCGTGTCCGATGCGGATGATCACGTGCCCCGGATGCACGGACTTCATGATCCGAAGTACAGTCTGGTAGACCTCTGCCATCGGGACGCAGTATGTAGAGAGCACTGTAGTTTCAGCGAGCACAGCAACGCCTGTGCGCTCGCCCGGATCGATCCCTATGATGATGCTAACATCCTTGATGTCCCACAGTTTCATGATTGCACGACCTACGATCATATCGGCACGCTCCGCGGGATCTGCTACAACGATGTGATCAGGATCGAAGTCGATCGCGCCGGTCTCCGAATCAGTGGTGATCACGACTCCGATATGTACCGGTATCTCTTCGCCGACCCGAAACGTCGTAATCTTAAGATTTCTCGACCGTATCTCAGAGATGATCGATTGGTGTAGCGAGAAATCATCTGTAATCAGCGCAATCTGCTTGATCCGGTCGCCTCCTTTCCATACTTGGCTGTCTTCCACTATATATTGCACAGATATAGGTGTTAGTGTTGGCAGTGTAAGACTTGAATTTTATTATTTTCTAGGAATGTCGAATTGTCTTATGTACACACAACTTCTGGAATGCGGCACTATTGATCTAAAAAGACATTTGCACTGTTAATCTGCGTTCATCAGTGTTAATCTGTGGATATACTCGGCACCGTCGTAAACTGCGATTTTTTATAGATGAAATCATAGCACATATTTAGTATATCGGTAACTACTTTTTAGTTTGAGATACAAATCTCAACAGGTGATTTGCATGATTAAGATTGAGTTCACTGAAGAAGAGATGAAAGCATTAGATTACGAACGGTATCATCACCCCACCCGCGCGTTCAGCGTAGAATGGAAGCTCTTTGGCTGAAGAGCCAGAAGATAAGCCATAATTAGATATGCCAGTTTGCAGGGATATCTTCGAACACTCTAACTGATTATTTTCGAAAATACAAAGAATATGGCATTGAAGGGTTGAAAGAAGTAAATTTTTACCAGCCTCAAAGCGAATTAAGGTAATATACAACGACTATCGAAGCTTACTTTCGTGAGCATCCTCCTGCAAGCGTTAAAGAAGCTATGGCTAAGATCGAAGAACTGACTGGGATTAAACGTAGTGAAAACAGGGTTAGAGAGTTTCTCAAGTCCATTGGAATGGCTCCTCGCAAAGTAGGCACGATTCCTGCTAAAGCAGACTTGGATGAGCAGAAACGGTTCATAAAAGAAGAACTGGAACCCCATCTCAAAGAAGCCAAGTCCAGCAAGAGAGTTGTCTTTTTTGTGGATGCTGCACACTTTGTTCTGGCTCCATTTCTCGGAATATTGTGGTCATTTAAGAGATTGTTTATTAAAGCCCCTGCTGGCAGAAAGCGGTTCAATGTTTTGGGTGCGTTAAATGCTATAACTCATGAATTGATCACTGTTACTAACGATACATACAATAATCATTTCGGACACGGTTTTTCGTATAGCACACCCCACTATGTGGCGGTCAGTGTGAAAGGTCAAAAGGATTTTTAACGCATGAATGCAATTGTTATATTGTGCATAAATTGGGGCAGCGAGCTAATGACCGCGCGATGCAGCACGTCATCAGGATACATGACTTTTCGCGCGATGAGATCGACCGCATCCTCGACCGTGCCGCAGAACTCGAACCTGTTGCGCACACCGGGTCATCAGATGCGCTATCCGGCAGGATACTTGCAACGCTCTTCTATGAGCCGAGCACCAGGACACGGCTCTCATTTGACGTCGCAATGAAACGGCTCGGCGGCGATGTCATCGATCTCGGAGCAGTCGAGACCTCATCTGCCGTCAAGGGCGAGAATCTCGCGGATACGATCTCGGTCATCAGCGGATATGCCGATGCGATCGTGCTCCGTCATCCAAAGGAAGGTGCAGCCCGGATGGCGTCTGAATTCTCTTCAGTTCCGGTAATCAATGCCGGCGATGGCGCAGGGCAGCATCCGACACAGACGCTTCTGGATTTGTATACGATAAGAAAGGAGGGCAAACTTAATAAAGCAAAAATTGCGTTTGTTGGGGATCTCAAGTATGGTAGAACAGTCCATTCACTTGCTCATGCACTCTCGCTCTATGGCGCTGATATCTATCTTGTATCTCCGGATCAATTGAAGATGTCCGACTTGATGAAGGACGCTCTGATCGAGAGCGGTACCGAGATCGTGGAGACAGCTGAGATCGACGATGTCATCGATGTGGTGGACGTACTATATATGACAAGAATTCAGAAAGAGCGTTTTCCGGACCCGAACGAATATCATTCGGTCGTAGGTAGCTATAGAATAACAAAAGAAACATTGAAAGATGTGAAAGATAATTTAATCATCATGCATCCGCTTCCAAGGGTGAATGAGATCGACCCGGAGGTCGATGCAAGCAGACACGCCATGTACTTCAGGCAGTCGTTCTACGGCGTTCCGGTGCGCATGGCGATCCTTTCGATGGTGATGTGATGAAACCAAAACCTGGTGAACCGGGTGACCGGGAACTGCGGGTCAAGAGGATTACGAACGGTACCGTGATCGACCACATCACTGCCGGACAGGCGCTTAATGTGCTGCGAATCCTTGGCATCACGGATCGGCCCGAGGAGGTTGTGAGTGTCGTTATGAACGTCTCTGATCGGAAGAAAGACATCGTCAAGATCGAAGGCAGGGAACTAAAGCCGGAGGAAGTGGATAAGATTGCGCTCATCTCCCCTGATGCAACAATTAACATCATACGCGATTACGAGGTCGTGGAAAAGCACGAAGTGATCCTTCCATCGCAGATCGAGGGCGTGGTCAGGTGCATAAACCAAAACTGCATCACAAACACGGACGAGCCTGTAAAGCCAAGATTTGTGATATGCCGCGGTGAGAGAGTCGAACTGCACTGCGTATACTGCGGAAGTGTGATCGCGGACCGGATTGCAGATTTCCTTATTTGACGGATGAAAAGTTATTATACCAGCTAACACCATCTAATCTCAAAAAGGTGATGTAATGATTATAGAAGTACTATGCGTTGCGCTCGTGCTATTGATTGCGGCATCCGCATTACCGGGCAGGTACCGGCGGTACCGTTTTATAATGGGCGCTGCGGGCTGGTTCTTCTTTGCGGTGCACTGGGCGCTTCAGTCGACCTATAACATCAAGATTGGCGATTATATTAATGTCATGCTGGTGCTTGCGGTATCGGTCTTCTGCCTGATCATAGCACACGCAATGATTCGGAACTACATGCATTACGAGGATTCCGAGAGCACGCTTCTGACAATAACAACCGCAGCAGCGCTCGGAGGTCTATTTTACTATCCGTTTGCCGAGATAGAGCTTCTCAACACATTTCTGATCTCGGTCGTTACAAAGCAGGTCATGTATATTCTGGATGTACTCAACATACCTGCACGACTGGTTGACTGGAATCAGATCGAACTGAATAATTATACTGTCCAGATTATTCTTGCATGTACTGCTATCGAGAGCATCGCGATATTCATCGGACTGATCTTCTGTGTACGTGCATCTGCTAAAAGAGTCATCATTGCATTTATCGCTTCGATTCCGGTGATTTACATGCTGAATCTGGTAAGAAATGTCTTTGTTGTCGTTGCTTTTGGGTATCAATGGTTCAAGGGATTATACCAATACCAGTGGTTTCAATGGTTGAATCAGTGGCTCCAATGGGAGGAGTATCGAGTTAGTTTTGAGATTGCGCATCAAGTCATCGCGAAGCTCGGTTCCGGGATCGCACTCTTTGTGATCGCTTATGTCGTGATGCAGTCGCTTCCCGAACTCCTGGACGTGATCGACCGGATGGTTAGACTCCTGCGTGCGTACGTAAAGGGCGAGGAGGACACATGAGGATCTGGATTGCGAAAGGTTCTATCTGGTGGATCCTCACGGTATGGGCTTCTGCACTGATATCGTCGGTAGCTACCATCTATGACCACAGATTTCGCATCGTCGCATACTTTTTTATTTCACTAACAATATTATTCCTCGCCTTTTTCCGGGACCCGACCCGTACACCGGATCCGGATGATGTCTCTGGCAGACCTGTGATGCTATCGCCCGCCGATGGCAGGGTCATGGCAGCCGAGAATGGTGAGGTGCATATCTTTATGAATTTCAATAATGTGCATGTCAACCGGACACCTATCTCCGGGCAGATCAAGTCCATCAAGTACATAAAGGGAAGCCGCATCCCGGCTTTCATGAAAGGTTCGGTTAGAAACGAGCGCAATTTGGTTGTTATCGAAAATGATGATCTCGAATGCACAGTCACGCAGATTGCAGGCACTGTAACACGCAGAATCGTGCCATATATTAAGGAAGGGGATTTTGTGAAGCGGGGTGATCGCATCGGAATGATACGGTTCGGTTCGAGGGTGGATATGACCATTCCCCCGGGATTTGAACCGGTCATACGGTGTGGGGACAAGGTATATGCAGGCAAAACCGTAATCGCGATTCGAAGATCCGGAACACGGAAAACATCAGGAATCAGACGATGAGTAGTAGTAGTAGTAGCGAACACGAAACAGGAATCATCCGGTTGATCCGACTGCCAGATCTGGTCACGATCTTAAACATATTGTTTGGATTCACAGCCATCCTCTTTGTGCTGAACGGTTACGTTTATGACGCAATCATCCTCATTCTTGCCGCTGCACTTGCTGATGGCGTGGACGGCGCTGTTGCAAGACGCTTCGAGTCCGGCATCTTCGGCGAGCACCTCGACTCGTTTGCAGACATAATCTCCTTTGGTGTGGCTCCTGCTGTCATCTATTATGCGATTGTCAGCGATTACAATCACGCGCTCGTATGCGCAGTCTCTGCTGCATACTTAATCTGCGGGACGCTTCGGCTTGTCAGATTCGGTATAATCGATCTCCCTGTGTTCCGTGGTCTTCCGATAACGGCGGCAGGCACATTCGCTGTGCTTTTGCTATATACGGTCGATTCGCAGTATCTGGCAATCGCGGCGACCTGCATCTTTGTCGTGCTATCGGTGCTAATGATCAGCAGCGTACAGTATCCAAAGGTCAGGTCAATGGGGGTGCTGATACTGCTTGCTGCGGTCTTTATCTTCACAATCGCGGCACATTACGCCAGATTCTGTGGATCATGTAACTGGTTTGCATGGGTTCTATTCGTTCTGGTCGGGATTTATATGATATGCCCGTTTATAGGGTGCAGCCGCTTGTTTGAGTAGGGATTCCAAACTCTTTCAAATGTGACTCATCAAGAGTGTTTTGGGGAATTTGAGGACATTTGATGGAATTCGGGTTCTGGGAACGCCGGATTGTCTTACACAACCACAACTGCCACAATGGAGCGCTATAAATCTGAAAAGTCTTTTACACTGATAATCTGCGTCCATCTTCGTTAATCTGTGGCTGATACTGTTTTAGCCACAGATTAACACCGATTTCACTTATTACACCCATCTAACCATGTTTATATTTACCGGGTTGGCGTCATGTTTTCAACCGACCAGAAGAAAGACTCGCAGCATCGACCGATACATTAAAGTATAACCCGACCAGTGTAATGTAACTCATTCGTAGCAGACCGAAGAGTCGATACGACTACGATGGTGGATTCATGAACGAACAAACAATAAACGCTGTTAACACGGTACTGGATGACTCTCCATCCAGGAACTTCACGGAAAGTATGGATCTGGCGATTAATTTGAAGAATCTTGATTTGAGCCAGCCGCGGTTCCGTGTGGACGAGGAGATCATACTTCCGCACGGGCTTGGCAGACCGATCGCGGTTGCAGTCTTCGCACGCGGCGAGACCGCACTACTGGCGAAGGATGCGGGCGCGGACCTGATCATTGATCCCGAAACGATCGAGGATTATGGCGATGATAAGAACAAGGCAAGGGACCTCGCTGAAAGCTACGACTTCTTCATTGCAGAGGTCGCATACATGCCAGCCATCGGTAAGATTCTCGGTAAGATTCTCGGTCCGAGGGGCAAGATGCCTGAGCCGCTGACACCGGACAAAGACATCGCCCAGATCATCCACAAAACCAGGAGCAGCATAAAAATCAGGTCAAAGGATCGAATGACGTTCCATGCCCCTATCGGGCGGCGGGATATGCCGGCAGAGGAGGTCGCAGAGAACGTCGAAGCCGTGGTCATCAGACTCGAACAGGTGCTGGACAAGGGTGTGCAGAACATCAAATCCATCTATGTGACCACAACGATGGGCAAATCAGCGAGGGTGAGGTGATTGTGATGGCTATGGATGCAGCGACAGAACACCGCACAGCACACGTTCCGCAGTGGAAGGTCGATGAGATCGAGAGCATTAAGCAGTTGGTCAGCAAATACTCGGTTGTCGCGGTTGCCGGAATTCGCGACATACCGGCGAAGCAACTGCAAGAGATGCGCCGCAACATGAAGGATGTTGTGAAGATACGTATTTATAGAAATAACCTCATACAGCGCGCTCTCGATGAATCTAACAGCGATCTAAGTCCGATAGGATCGTCTGTTGGTGATCAGACCGCACTCGTTTTCACGGATTTAAACCCTTTCAAACTCTTCCAATTGCTTAAGTCCAGTAAAACAGAGGCTCCGATCAGGGCAGGTGCTATTGCACCAGCCGACATCACGGTCGTCGAGGGTCCAACTTCCTTTGCGCCCGGTCCGATCGTGGGCGATCTGCAGAATGCCGGAATACCAGCCAGAATTGATAAAGGGAAAGTTGTGATCCGCGAGACTAAGGTCGTGGCACACGCTGGCGAGGCAGTATCGCATGCACTCTCTGAGATGCTATCGCGGCTCGAGATATACCCGATGACCGTCGGGTTCGATCTCCGCTCTGTCTATGACAACGGCACAATTCTGGAGGCAGATGCACTGGATATCGATGAGGCGAAGTACGCAACCGATATCGCGACAGCGACAACGGGTGCATTCAATCTCGCAATCGCAATCGTATACCCAACCCCGGCAACGGTTCCGACACTACTTGCAAAGGCAGCTTCTGATGCGAGAAACCTTGCCATAAACTCTGCCATACCAGAACCTGCTATCATCGATCTACTACTATCAAAGGCGCAGTCGAGTGCGATGGCGCTTGCAGGAAGCATAACAGATCCGGATGCACTTGGAGAATCGCTACAAGGGCTGCTTATGGTAGGGGTAGTGGAGGTAGAGGTGGCGGCAGAGGCAGGAGAAGGGGAGGAAGAAGCAGTTTCTGCAACAGATACGGAGACTGAAGAGGAAGCGGTAGAGGAAAACATGGAAGAAGAGGGAGAATCGAAAGAAGAGGAAGCGGCAGAAGGGCTTGGTCTTCTTTTCGGATAAGATAATACTGAACAAGAGGTGTACTAAAGATGGAATATATATATGCAGCATTAATGTTGAACAGCGCTGGAAAAGAGATAACTGAGGATGGAATCACCAGCATACTCGGTGCAGCAGGCATCGACGTAGACGCTTCGAGAGCAAAGGCACTTGCCGCAGCACTCGAGAACGTAGATATTGAGAGTGCAATCTCGCAGGCAGCGGTGGCGCCGGTTGCGGTAGCAGCTGGTTCGGCGGCTCCGGCAGGTGGAGCAGCACCGGCTGCCGAAGAAGCACCGGTTGTCGAAGAGGCAGCAGAAGAAGAAGAGAAGAAGGAAGAAGAAGAGTCTGGCATGGCTGGACTTGGTGCACTGTTCGGATAGTCATGTACGATCTGTTGCAGCGGCTATCAGACGCTCACGGGATCTCCGGATACGAGGACGACGTTCGTGCGATTGTCCGCCAGGAACTATCCTCGTACGGAGATGTTCGGGTGGACGTTCCCGGAAACTTGATCGTTACGAAGAAGGGCACCGCCCCGAGCATCATGCTTGCTGCACATGTCGATGAGATCGGACTCGCTGTCAAGCATATCGATGAAAATGGATTCTTGAAGTTCGTGAAGGTCGGCGGGTGGTTTGATCAGACTCTGCTAAACCAGAGAGTCATCGTTCACTCAAAAGATCCGTGTTTTGGCGTGATCGGATCAAAGCCCCCGCACGTCATGAAAGAAGACGAGAGGAAGAAGCCGGTGGATGCCAAGGACATGTTCATCGATGTCGGTGCATCATCGGCAGACGAGGTCGCTAGTATGGGTATCGAGGTTGGAACCTCGGTCTCAATCGACCAGAACCTTGTGAGACTTGCAAACGACCACGTTACCGGAAAGGCACTCGATAACCGCGCTGGTGCGGCACTGCTTATTGATGTGATGAAGCGGATCGGAGATATCAAGCCGACCGTACACGCAGTCTTCACGGTTCAGGAAGAGGTGGGCTTAAAAGGCGCGAGAACGGCTGCATTCGGACTCGATCCGGATGTTGCGATCGCAATCGATACCTGCATAGCAGGCGATCATCCGGGCATCACCAAAGACGAGTCCGCGATGGAAGTTGGCAAGGGTGCGGCAATCACGGTGATGGATGCCGGCGGAAGAGGCGTGATCACGCATCCGAAGGTACTTGCATGGCTGCGAGAGACCGCGAAGAAGAACAAGATCGCACACCAACTGGATGTATCAGACGGCGGCACCACCGATGCGACCGCGATCAGTCTGACCCGCGAGGGAATACCGTCAGGTGTTATCAGTGTCACGACGCGATACCTTCACTCGCCGGTTGAGGTCCTGTCGCTTAAGGATATGGAGTCCTGTGCCGATCTGATCGCTCATGCGGTACGTACGGCTGGAAAGTGGTTCTGAAAACCGGGAAGTGACGGCTGGTGGCGGGCGGCGTCGATGATGAAACATCTGACTGACTTGTGATGAACCCTATGAGACCTGAGGCGCTTTTTATGATTCCGGAAAGACTTATGGCAAACCATGCAGAGGTACGGGTATGGGATCAATACGATTGAGTGGAGCCCCGCGCGATGGTCGATGACAAAAGCATGCTCGATAAGGTGAAGTATCCGCGAGATCATTGGAACAGAGTAATCGCATAATAATCGAGAAGGATCGCATCTGCGTGGAAGGTGACATTGCCGATCACGAACCGGAAATAAGATAGATAGGCTTCTTGCAGGTTGGTTGTTATGGGTCGGTAGTATGTGGGTGGCGGGTTTGGCGCGGGGCCTGTCGATATCGTGTATCGGGTACATATCTTCATGATCAATCCATCGCTTGGTTCCCTCGTCCATGCGTATTCCTGTGATCGTTCCAGTCCATGAAGGCTGTGAACCTTTGTGAGCAGCTCTTCCACAGGTGCCTCATTCGGGTCGTTTAAGTAGACCTCGCGGCAGACATCTGCCACTGAAAGACCCTCTCTTGTCATGTACTCGTGAATCACCTCATGAGCCACGCCCACGTCCTGATACGGACCCTTGTGGATATAGGAGACGACCCTCTCCCCTTCCAGTGTCTTCACGTCGTACTCGGGACCCACAGTGATGCTCCATGATATGGGAAGCGCAACCTCGATGTCCGCATCCGTCCCCCCGTATTCACTGTCGTGGTAGATGGTTATGGAAATCCCGGTGCACTTCACCTGCGCCCGCTGGTTCTCAGGACCAAAGACCGTCTTCATGAGATAACCCATGAGGCGTGGTATCACGTCCTGATACGTCCCTTTCTCCCTTCTGCTAACTACTCGCTGATCGGGCACATCCTTTAGCGTTGGTTCGTTCTTGTCCAAGTATATCACCTCCGAAAAACTCCTTGGTCAGTAACGACCCCCTGATCTTTTCAAGACGGCATATCTCGACACCCACCTCCTTTAGCCTAGGGTGATGAAAAGATACGTCTACCTCGAACTGAATCGGTCTTATTTTTGTTCCGTTTTGGTACTGGGACAAAACATCGCGCCAGGTAGATTGAACTGACTGCCACTGGTTTTTCTTGCACCGCGAAGGAATTGGATGATATTTGGGGTTCATAA
>PQXF01000009.1:77583-83115 GCA_003194445.1 Candidatus Methanogaster sp. | reverse complement strand
AGAGAATTTGGTTGGGGTAGAAAGACAGTTGAGAAAGGCATGATGGAGTTAACCACTGGTATTAGATGCGTGGACAATTATTCTGCTCGTGGCAACAAGAAGACCGAGGAAAAGATGCCCGAACTCGGGGGAGGATATACGATCGATAGTTGGTCCGAAGAGCCAGACTGACCCCAATTTTCAAACGTCTCTCATGTATACGAGGATAACGGCGAAAGCTGTTCGGCAGGCACTGATTGACGAAAAAGGCTACATAGATGATGAATTGCCCTGTGAAAACACGATACGGGATATTTTAAACCGAATGGGATATCAACTGAAGAGGATTCAGAAGACCAAGCCACTTAAGAAGATTCCTGAGACCAATGCAATTTTTGAGAATGTTAATAAAGTCAATCACCAGTCAGACGAGGATCCAGAGACTTTGAGGATCTCAATTGACGCTAAAGCTAAAGTGAACATCGGAGAGTTTTCAGAGAGGATGGAAAATCCGAGAGTTGGAGAACCAGAAGAGGCTTTAGATCATGATATGAATCCTGAGATAAAAATGGTTCCTTTTGGTATATTTGAACCAACAACGGATCATCTATCTATCGTATTCAGCACCTCGGTGGAGACCAGCGACTTTGTTGTGGATTGCTTGGAACTGTGGTGGGAAGAAAATAAAGAACGGCATGCGGATATTCGAAAGTTGGTCATAAATCCGGACAATGGGCCGCATGTAAGTAGCCGTAGAACACAATTTATCAAAAGAATGATCGAATTTGCTGATAAAACGGGATTGAAGATCCAGCTGGCTTATTATCCTCCTTATCACAGCAAATACAACCCTGTTGAACGATGTTGGGGGGTTTTAGAGATGCATTGGAACGGCACACTCTTGTCTTCAGTCAATAAAGCTATCAAATGGGCTGAAACCATGACGTGGAACAGTGTACATCCTGCAGTTCATCTCATCGATAAAGTTTACCAGAACGGAGTGAAATTGACAAAAGAGGCAATGAAAATCTGCGAAGAGAGAATTGAAAGATCAGGAAATTTGCCAAAGTGGGATGTCACCATCGAGCCTGCATTCGGGTAAGCTATTTATTGTGGCTTGCCCAGGGTGATGAAAAGATACGTCTACCTCAAACTGAATCGGTCTTATTTTTGTTCCGTTTTGGTACTGGGACAAAACATCGCGCCAGGTAGATTGAACTGACTGCCACTGGTTTTTCTTGCACCGCGAAGGAATTGGATGATATTTGGGGTTCATAATCGGACTAACGGAACTACTATACCAAACTGATCCCATTTTTGTTTCGTTCAGTACTTGATGCAAAGATCTTACAGTATGTGATCACTCATCGATATTTGTGAAACATGCCGCATTCAGCACGCCACTTATCCATTGTCTATTGCGGACGGGGTGACAAAAAGGAACAGAAATAGGATTAATCTAGTGGGCTGGATGAACGTCTTTTCATCAGCCCACCTTTAGCCTCTTCTCAAGGATCGTGTCTCACATTCTATCATAAAATATTTCGATTAATCGAAAGGTTTAAGTACTATTACTTGCACCTATACAATCAGACAAGCCGATTAATCGACAAGTCTGAACAAAAGAAGGTGAATAACATGAACAACCACAACCACCACAACCACAACGAACCGCTATACAGTGAATACCTATTCGAGGGACTCATCGAGAGGGCACTGCTGCATCAGCATCAGCAGGACGAGAGCATCGACACCGCGCAGCACCGGTCATCAACCACCCCTGCGTACCGGATCACCATCGAGCACGGATCGATCCGGCTCAGGCAGGAATGCGCTGCCAGCGCGGAGGTGTAGCATCATGATCCGGGGCACCGCAAACAAGATACGATATCTCTCCATTCTCACAATTCTCGCATCAGCAATCATGATCACCCCGGCAACGGCGGCAGGAGGCGCGCTCAAGGTAGACATCACGAGATACGAGCCATACCCGGCAGAGATCGGGAAGTACGTGGATATATGGGTGAACGTCAAGAATATGGGCGGCGGCACAGCAGAGGATGTGACGATCGAACTCATGCCGAAATATCCATTCACACTCGACTCGAGCAGCAATGCCCGCCAGAATAAGGGAAGCATCGGGACAGAATCCTCTGCGATGTACGAATACCGGCTCTTTGTAGCCGATGACGCAAAACCCGGAACCCACGAGATCACGATCAGGTATCAGGACGATGAAGGCACAACATGGTCTGAGAGGGACTTTGAGATCAAGGTGGGCACAGACACCCTCGACAGCAGGGGCACGCTCAAGCTCGAAGCGATAAAGACCGACCCGGAAGTGTTCATTCCCGGAGACGAGGGTACTGTGACGATCACCCTCACAAACACCGCATCCCAGTACTCAGTAACGATTAACGGTAAGGATTACGACACCAATGCACAGTTAAATGAGGTAGAACTCATTGGATCGAATGGGATCGTTGTTACGACCGATTCCTACCATGACATGGGCGTTCTCGGACCTGATGACTCAATCGAGATCTCCTATAATGTGCATGTTAGCGATGACGCAGCGGATGGAACCGAGCATCTGAACCTCGCACTCACTGGCAGTTCCCACACATACAATGCAAAGTGGAACATTCCTGTCAGGGTCGAATCTGCAGGAATCAAGATCATTCCGTCCAAGCCGCTGAAACTTGCATGTGACGGGGGCAAGATCGAGTTTGATGTCGCAAACACGCACTCAAGCATGTTTACGTCCGTGAGCATCGAACCGCAGGTGGAAGGTATCACGTTTACGCCTACGGAGTACTTCATCGGAACAATGGATCCTGATGAACTCTTCACAATAGATTTTGATTGCGAGGTTACAGGAAATCCATCAGATGCTGCCGACCTTCACCTCTATGCGGAGTACCGAAATGGCAACAACCAGCATGAGCGGGCCATCAACAACCGGGTGATCGAGATCGAGCCTCTGGTTCCTGCTGGCAATTACAGTACGGTCATGATCGGCGCAGCACTGCTGCTGGTGGTCGTTGTTGGCGCAGGCGTATACCACAGAAAGAGACGAAAGAACTAAAATCCAGTCAATCAGGAGCTGATTCACAATGATAAACCCGGTACAATCGGTGCGGATCGCAATCGGCAGCATCACGAGCGCCAAGATGCGATCTGCACTGACCGCTCTTGGGATCATCATCGGCGTTGCAGCAGTTGTTGCCAACGTCGCACTCGGCGCAAGCTTCAACCAGTACTTCACAGACGAGATCGACTCAATCGGCACGAACTTCATCGTCATTCAAGGTAAGGAAGATAATCTCTTCTTTGATAACGAACTGAAATTGATAAAGAATACTCCGGGCATTGAGGCTGTTTCCCCTATAATAGGGCAATCCGCTGAGGTAAAATACATGTCCGAGTCCAGGATCGCCACTGTCGAGGGAGTTTCTGAAGATTGTTATGACGTTCGCAACATGAATATCGCAGAGGGATCTTTTTTAACAGACAAAGATCGGTACGCGGTAGTTCTTGGATGCGATGTCGCAAACGAGAAGTTTGACCGGAAGATTGGTCTGCAGAACTCGATTGATTTAACGTTCCGGTTGGATGACGGGACATCAGTCACCAAGAAATTTAAGGTGAAAGGGATCACCGGGGAGGTTAATTTTTTCGGCGATCCAAGCGAAACTACGAATAACGACATCTTAATCCCGATTGATACGATGATGGGGATAACAGGAGAGAACGACTACAGCGCATTCTTTGCATCAGCAGCCAGTCTCGACACAGTGGAAGAAACCGCAGAAGAGATGGATAAGCGGCTCGCCAGAAACTTCGGGGTTTCCAAGCGTAACATGGACGATGATGATGCGAAACCGTACGCGATAATGATGCAGACCGAACTTCTGGAGAGGACTGGCGTTTGGGCTGACGCAATCGGTGCACTCCTGACAGCTGTTGCACTAATCTCGCTTGTTGTTGGCTCGATAGGGATTGCGAACATCATGCTTGTAACTGTTAGCGAGCGGACAAACGAGATCGGGCTGATGAAATCGCTCGGGTTCACGAGTATGGATGTTCTCTCGCTTTTTGTCGTGGAGTCCGCAGTAGTCGGACTCTTTGGCGGAATTCTTGGGTCACTCCTTGGAGTTGTCGGAGCTTACGGCGCAACGAGTGTGATAGGCTTACCAAACATATTTCCAATCTCACTGATACTGGTCGGATTCGGTGTCTCTGTCGGAGTCGGTCTGATCGCAGGCGCGTTTCCCGCGTACAAGGCTGCGAAGATGAATCCGGTGGATGCGCTGCGGCATGAGTGAAATGTATGAGGATGATTGAAGAAGCGATGAAAGAGACTTTTTAATTTTTCTGGTTGAGCCTGAAAATGACCGAAACAAGTCATGCATGAGACGAATATCTCAGACATTCACCTCAAAGAACAGAAAACAATGACCAAAATTTGTAAATCAATCCAAATCCCGATAAAATGTAGATAGCCACCGCTAAGAGTTATTACCAATTATTTCAAAGTTAACTACTAACCATATTTCATTTTAGCTCGATTTAGTGGAGAAAAGGGCGCTGTTCAAAAATCCAGTGATAGCCAAACATTTTACCATAGTATCTCATCACTTTCATCATATTGGAGCTGGCAAAACTATTCCATGTGGATTTCATACCAGATTTTTACCACAATCTGCACACCACTCATACAAAACTACACAAAAGTCATAAAAACACCTCATTTAGAAGAAACCAACAAATAGCCACAGCTAATAAGGGATTACGGCATGCCCGCAACTTTTGAGTCGTCGAACGGTATTCACCCAGGACTTAAGAACGGTATGAATCTCGAAAACGCACTCAAAATAGTATCCTTGCACTTACCCAGCATCCCAGCCCTTTTCATCGATGATAGTTTCATCTGGTTCTTCATTCCCTTTTCGGTTCTGAACTGCTTCTTGTGATGCGTCTTCAGACTCGCCCCGTAATAGTTCTCAACCAGATTGTTTGTAGCAGGTGCCCCTTCTACGAAATAGAATGCGGTAAGTCCTTTCCAGTTCTTCTCAATCATCTTCAGCCGTTTCTGCACAGACTCTTCAAAAGACTCTATCTCTGCCATCAATGCGGTGAATGTATCCAGAGCCTCTTGGTAGGATCTCTGTTCCAGATTTTCCTCTTTACGTCTCCTGCTCAGCTCTTGATCGTGTAGAAAGATCCTGAAAGCAGCTATTTTCTCTTTGATCCATGTCTCGTACTTTTTATGGTCATTCTGATCAATTAACCGTTCTTCCTCTGCTGCCATCTCCTCCAACATCTTGATCTCTGCATCTCTGTTGTAAAAGATGTTCAACATCCGATATTTCAGCAATTCTTGCTCAATAGTTGCATTTCTCGGGAAATATCCGGCTATAAGCTTGTTCAAGTGCAAGAGACATAGTTGATGAGTCACATTGTCTCCAAAAATTTCATCGAGTATCCCGGGATAACCTGGAGCAAGGTCAGTTACGATGAATATATCTCTGTCAGGATCGAGATGCTTAG
>PQXF01000009.1:72077-76792 GCA_003194445.1 Candidatus Methanogaster sp. | reverse complement strand
GGTTCAATACAGCATAATCCAAAGTGGTCATTTACTATCACCATGGATATATTTACTTCTGATAGTTAAAAAGTTTCTGATTAGGGGTATTCTATCCTATCACTAGAAAATTGGACAGTGCCGAGAAAAGCCTTTCCAATCGCCTGTATTGAAGCACTTCCTGTTCATCGAGGCGAATAGGTTGTAAAAGAAGTTAACTGTACTAAATGTAGCTTTAAAAGATCTGGCTTGATCGACAAAGTTATCTATCAATGAGAATAGCTGTTCCATCACATTATTAGTCTCTGGGATGAACCCTTTCTCCAGCAACAACCGGTTCTGCCGGTAAATCTTTTTCGCGTACGCGATTACCTTTCGTGATGCTCGCGACATTTTCGTACTCGAAGCCAGGTTCATAATCCCCTGACAAAAAAGCACCCTGCGGGTGCAAAAATGAGTAGATCAGCTATGATTTCACAAGCCTAACGTGACGCCATGGATAACCGGTTGTGGTTCTGGAATCTCCTCGATAACCTTCGTTTCCACGCTGAACGGGTCACCAAGCTTTGGTTCCACAGTCAGGACATCGATCTTTCGTGACGTCCACGTGCCTATCCGGCTTTGCAGGAGGTCTCGTCACACCATTATGTTCCTTCTTTTGCCCCGGCTTATTCCCACTGCCTTTATTCTGATCCTTTTTGCGCTTGCCGCCACGCTTCAGACTTGGTGGGGTATGTGCGTTCTCATACATGGCCAGTTGGCAACGAGCTCCTTTATACGTCCTTTAAGCAACTCGGTCTCACGCTTGAACCGGTCAATCGTGTCTGTGAGTTGCTTAATGATCGCGTCCTTGTCAATCGTCCTCTTGGAAGACTATTACAATAATAATATAGAAATTTTGTGGTCGAGAATGAGTTTTTAGATCGATCTGGAAGAACCGTGGGACGGGGGTTATGTGGGAGAGCTAAACACATACGATCGTGACAGTTCACAATCCTTACTTTCGGTGGGGCGCTTTTGAAGGCGCTACCATCAGCCACTCTCTAAACATCCAGTAATTCCCGAATCGGATTATCAGGATGAAAACGAGTGAGGTCAAGAGCTTCTACCAGACCCTTGATAAATCTGCGTGTATTATCCTTCGGTACGTACTCAAAGACACGTAAATCTGCCTGAAAATCATAAGCCAGATTGTACAACGAGATAATCTTCTCCGAGATCTTCTCGAAGTAGTCCATACCAATGGATCCGATCTCCAATTTCCTGGCACTCTTTAGCGGCTCTACCTCAAACATGTCATCGTCCGGAGTGAATGCAAACAGGATTTTTAAGTTGCACGGGACTCTCCATGTAAACGGCAGCCTGAAATGTCCACAATACTGCAAATCGCTGTAGTAGCCCCACCAGCCTTTGTATAGGCGGTGCTTGTAAAATTTATTCATGCTGACCTCTTTTAATGACACCGGATCATCGCTGCCTGTCAGAACAAGTCCCTTCAAGAAATTCCAGCTTTTATTATTCTGATATGACGTGTGCCAGAACGAGTCGACGCTCTCGGCTTCATCGAACTGGATCAAGAATCCGTCAAGCCCGAGAATGTTCTTTGCAGCCCAGCCAATCCCGCTCAATATGTAGCAATAAATATTTCCGCATGTTGAATAGTTATACATCTGCGGCTTGTGTGGCGATTCCCCTTCGATCCATTCATAGATGTATTCGTCGTCCTCCCCGGCCCGTATCTTTTCGATCACCGTCCCGAGGTACACATGTTCCTGCAACTCATGCCAATTAGGGCTTGCTGCAATCTCTCGCAGAAATTCCCTGAAACCACCGTTGTGCGTCCTAAACTTGAACGAATGGATTATAGCCTCATATATAGCCTTTGGTTTATGCAAAGGCAGTTCAGCCGGGTCAAGCTCGACCATTGCAACTGCCCGGTTCTGTTTAAGGGCAGATGCGTAGACATAATTCAGGAGATGCGTCTTTCCAACCCCATACGATCCTGCAATTATCAAAGGTTCGCGGTCTGTCCCGTTTAGCCATTCTTTGATCTGCCCTATCGCGTAGTCTCGCCCGAACGTTAACTCGTCCACCTGTCCATGTGGAACGATGCCCAACCGGAGTGCTTCTATGATCTCTCTTGCCCTGAACCGTTCGTCCGGTAATATCGGTTCTACTGATCCGGAGATCTCGATGTCTGGCGGTGGCGTGGATCCTGACAGAAATTCAAGCTCATCCTGTCTGATCCACCGCAAAATACCATCCTCAAACCGAGCAGATATCTCAAATCCACCAAACCGGGTCTGCTGCACCTCTCCGATCCCATATATAGCGTGCTTCACAGACTGCATAGCTCACCCCCCATTCCCGGTTTTACGCAATCTATGCAGTGCAACGATTACATTTTTGACAAATTCTCTCTTGTACCCAATTTCCAGCTTCCGTTCGTACGCAGCTTTCGCAACATCGGCTATCGTCTCATCAAGTGCGCCTGTTTCAAACTTCACGCTGTATGCAACCTCGTAAATCGCAGACAGCTTTCTTCCGATATCCGTTAACAATTTTATCTGATCCTCAGACGTTTCTTCAAGATATACCTTGACTCCGGTCGGGTTTGTGGTTGCGTCGAAGACAGAGGAGAGCCTCTGCCTGAGAGCCTCGTACACCTGCGTTCTGCCTTCGAGGAAGTTCTCATCAGGAACCGCATAGAACCACATCGCATTTCTGAAGTTGGTATGACCGCATTCGTCGATTAGTTCCCTCATATTGCTCAAAAGGGCTGCTTTTTGCTTTGTGGTCATGCTCGGGGTCTGTTCGGCTTCGTCCATGAGAACGACGATTCCTGCGTAGCCGATGTCTCGCACCCACTGGATAAGAGAGCGGATCATTTTAAACGCAGTACTTTTATCTATCTTTTCAAATATCTTGAAATCCTTAAGCAGGTTCTTGGGAGGATTCTCGCCCTCCAGCCACTGGATGATCAACGTGAAATCGTCGTCGCGTCGTTCAGTTAGACTCAAGAAAGCCTCTTTTACCGCGTTTCTGAAGCTTGTGCTCTCGTAAGGGCCAAGTGCGGACGCATAAGCATTAAGTTCCCCTGCTACGAGATCATCAGGTAGTTTTCCTGCCATCTCCTGGTACTTCCGGCTGTACCACGCCTTGATGACCGCCTCGATTCCCCGGTCATATCCTGATAACAGTTCTTCCGGGGTCTGTGGATAGATGAGATTTGAAGCAATGGTTCTGTACACCTGCTCCAATTTGTAAAATGGGGTCTGCTCAGGGCTCAAAACAATGTATGATGCTATATAGTCGTAGTTCCACGCAATTTCCCTGATGCAATATAGGAAATGTGTTTTTCCACCACCATATACCCCGATCACCATTTTAAACGCCGAACCTCCATCTTTTACGAAACTTCCAAGGTAATCCTCATCGATCGTCCCGAGATAGTTGTCCAATCCCGCGGTGAAGTATTGAAATCCGTATTCCGGAGGATTCCCCTGTCCTCCGACGATCTCTATGATCTTTCTTGCCGAGATAGGGTCTATTCCTTCTTTATATAGCCCGTACTCCAACTTCATGATCACACGTCCCTGAACCTGACGTGCGAGATATACGTGCCGTCTCCCCGTTCACTGGATGGAACCCAGAGAAAACCTGCCCTCCGTCTCGTATAGGCTCTTGTAGCGGTGACAAGGCTCAATTCATGACCATTCACCGTCCGCGCCTTTAATCGATACAGGTCATAACTGAAGAAGACGCGCCCATACTCTTTGTAACTACTCTTGACCGGGTTCGTTCTGAACTTTTTACCCTGGATCAAGAGTGCACACTCCAGAAGAATGTCTGAAACCGGAATCGAATCGCCAAAATTTTTCTCGCTGCGATGAGCTGCTGCCTTGTACGCCTCGAATAAGTTTAAGATGAATACTTCATCATCAAGGCCGCGACCGGTGATCTTCTTGTGGTTCGCTGCCAGTTTTTTTGCCACTACTTCGGGGATGGGTTTGCAGGCGTCCAGCCGCTCTTGTAGAGGACCGTACCAGATTACAACGCTGCCCGCTTCCAGTTTCACCTCTATTGTGTAGAACATCGTCTTCAGTAACGGGTAGTGTCCACTCAATTCAAAGTTCACCTGCCCGAGCGCGTCTTCGAGTCTCCTGCCAAAGCTCTTCTGTGCCTGCTCTTCCCACTCAGGCATCTTTGATTTCACTGGCTGTATTCGCTGCCCCACATCTTCTTCGACAAAATCGGTCAGTTTAGTCTGATTCAATATCTTTTCAACCCTTGCAATCTCTTGTTTTATCTTGTAGATGTTACTTGACGGTTCGTTCTCCGTATACCTCTCGATTGCACGGATGGCTTTGCGTATATTCCTGATATTCGCTTCTTCGCGGGATAAAGTTCGCAAAACATCAGTTACTGGTTCAGCCGATCTTTCGATAGGATCGCTTGCGTCCATGGCTGTGTAATATGCCTGCGGTATCATAAACATTATGCACGTGTTTTGAGCCTCCTTGACCACTTCGCTCCACTAAACTCCTGAATAGTGGTTTTCGGGTACCTGGGTAGTTCCCCCTCTCCTTCGTTTTAGCGCTTACCGAAAAATAAAGTAGCAAAGTTTATTAGGTGAACCCTCGTATATACGCGCATGGATGATCACACACAATACGCACCATGGTTGAAAGCCTTGTCCGGAGCGGACGTACGTTCAAGCACGACGGTTTGCAGCA
>PQXF01000009.1:68265-70804 GCA_003194445.1 Candidatus Methanogaster sp. | reverse complement strand
ACGATATGGCGCAACTACAACTACAACCACACTCATTACATCCTAAATGGAATTATTCTATATTATCAAGAGATGTCAGTGTGTATGAGACAAGCTAATTTCGATAGGTTATTTTTCGGCAGCCCCTAAGCAGCCAAAACTTTGCCTCTGTAAGTCCATTTGAAAGGCTTAGCCATCGTGCGGTTAAAGTAGTCGATAAACTCCAGTAGACGAGTTTTGAGGTCTTCTTTGCTCGTGAAGCTCGCTCTTTTGAGCAATTTTTTGACCAAGATGCTGAACCAGATTTCAACTTGGTTCATCCATGAAGTGTGCTTGGGGGTGTAGTGAAACACGATCTTGTGATTTGGGTCACTCAGAAAAGCAACGCGTGTCCCCATTGATTTCAAAATTCCGTGTTTACCTTTTATTCCCAGGTCGATATCCAGGCCTTCGTGTTTGGTAACCATCCTGACCAGAGTTTCAGATTTATGGGTGCCCAAGACCATCCATCACGATGTGCCATCGGGTGGCTTCCGGATCACAATCGATTGTCTCTTCGATGTGGTTTGCAAAGTCTTTTTCTGTGCGTGTATCGCCGCAAGTGGGTGAAACCACCTGACCGGTAACGACATCCAGATTGACAATCAGTGCCTGCGTGCCATGTCTGGTGTATTCAAATTCACGACGCTGGACCTTCCCTGGAGCAAGCGGTAAGTCCGGAGCTTTGCGTTCCAGAGCTTGAACCCCGGTCATTTCATCGGTACTCAGTGTTCGTTCACCTTGTTTGGCGCGTTCTGGGGCGGTGATGTAAAGTTCTGAGATGTCCTTGACTTTTTCGTCAAAATTCTCATCGTTTGACGGTGTCAACCAGTAACGGATCTGGTGCGGTTTTAAGTCTGCTTCGTCCAACAAACGTCCAACATGCCGAGGAGAAATGCTCTCCACGATATTTCGCTTTACAAGTTCATCAGCTAATTCTCGGCTTGTCCAGTGGCTAATCGGACGGTCAGACGTTCTTGGGTCTTCGCAGGTAATGGCAAACAGATGGGTCACCTGTTCTGCTGTAAACGTTGGCGGCGATCCCGATCGAGGAGCATCTTGCAAACGTTCCGGAACCGATTTTTCATCACCAGCCAGATCTAGCCAACGCTGCCGCCAATGACGGGCCGTATCGCGGCTGATTTTTAGTTCGAGAGCGATTTGCCGATGGTTTTTACTTTCATCAGCAAGCAAAATGATTCGTGCTCTGAGTGCAATTTGTTGAGGCGTTGAATGCTTCTTGATCAGCTCTTCTAATTCGCTACGTTCGGTTTCAGTGAGATAAAGTGGGTTAGGTAATAATCCAGGCATAATCCATTAACCTCTGATGTTTTAGGATGGGTATAGATTATAGCAACAGGACACTATTAAATGGTATGTAAATTTACGCCCACGTGTACTAGGGTGATGAAAAGATGTGTGTACCTCATACTGAATCAGTCCCATTTTTGTTCCATTTTAGTACTGGAGCGAAAGTATATTCCCAAGTAGATTGAACCGATTGCTACTGGTTTTTCTTGCACCGTGAAAGAATTGGACTGATATGTGGGGTTCATAATCGGACTAATGAAACCACTACACTAAACTGATCCCATTTTTGTTTCGTTGTAACTACTCAGATACCTAAAACCACTATCGGGGGACTTCACTGTGCAGGAACTGCCCAGAATGAGGGGGGTAGTGTAACAAAACCGAGAATTTAACCGCAAAGTACGCAGAGTGACGCAGAGGGGAAATAAACGGTTAAATGCTTCTAGCGTTCCTCTGCGCCCTCCGCGGTTGTCGTTCTTGCCAGAAAGTGCAGAATAACAATCGGGCGACCAATCAACATACCTGAGTGGTTACGTTTCGTTTAGTACTGATGCAAAGATCTTACAAGAGGTGATCACTTATCCATATTTGTGAAACACGCCGTGTATCCACTTCAAATTAGGTGGTAACCGAGACACTATCTAAAAATAGGAGGCTTTGATAATTATCTTAGATGCAGATTTCACAAATTCACTCCGATATTTCCTTAAATCAGTGGAATCAGTGTTAATCTGTGGCTAATATTACTTTTAGCCACAGATTAACACCGATGGACACAGATTGAGGTTTTTGTGTATACATTTCAAAAAAATTGAAGGCGAGTTTTACCATACTTTTTGGAATGGATAACACGCCGTATTAAGCACGTCACTTATCGATTGTCTATTGAGGACGGAATGACAAAAAGGAACAAAAATAGGGTCAATTAGTGAGGTCGGATGAACGTCTTTTCATCAGCATAGCTAATGGCTCACCGGCGAGAAAAACGTTGCACACACCACAACGCCGGTATTCGTAATCACACATGTTCGGATGCCCTGGCGTTACAGGAATAGGAGTTCTGGTCTCTGCAATCAGCTGCTCAGGTGATTCGTCCATGCACACGACAGGATATCGTGGATCAAACGGACGCTTGTAAACATCCAACACCATTTCCATATTTGCAAACATTGTTGCCGTTTTGCTCCGGTGGAATTACCCACCCTTTTCG
>PQXF01000009.1:0-68203 GCA_003194445.1 Candidatus Methanogaster sp. | reverse complement strand
ACACCATTTCCATATTTGCAAACATTGTTGCCGTTTTGCTCCGGTGGAATTACCCACCCTTTTCGTTTCCAAGGCTTGATTTCGTTTTTTTTAGGATGCGGCGTATCGTTTCATGAGAAATGCTATCAATATACTCAAGCTCGACAACCTTGTCGGCTAATAACCTCATAGACCATCTCGCAAAGCCTTCGGGTGGCTCACTGCAACTCAATGCAACCAAATGGGCTTCAAAATCACCGTCGACTTTTTTTAGCATAGATGCGACTTCCTTTCCTCCCATTAAGGGCAATTTCAATACCTTCCTCGGCAAATCGCTTCTTCACGCGGTCAATCTTTCTCATACTTATGTTCAGTCGACAATATTTAAAATCGAATTCTCTGATATCCCCTTAATCGATTTGGTTCAATGTGAAGATGTGAATAATAAACTTGAGGAAGTGGAGACATTGCTCAGGGAAAGTAAAGTCGCTGATGCCATCAAAAATGTTGCTTTCGCATTCGCGCAACTCATTGATGATTATGAAAGCAGAAAAGGTGAACAATACGGGTGCTTCGCTCTCTTTTCTGATGGGTCGTATATACCAACATTAATATCTACGTAATGTGATTTTGGATCGGAGGTGGACTCTTTTGCCGATGACGTAATCAATGGATTAGAAGACATTCATAAAGATATAAACATTCTTAGTTTAAACTTATATTCTCAGAAGTATGTTAAATTTCGCCTGTTAACTCCCAAAGTCAGAATCCTGCCTAAAGTCAGCGTCCTATGTGGTGATCCTCGCTGTTACCGCGTTCATAAAGTTCAAGCGGCATTCCAAAATAGTTCCTACAGTGGAAGATGCGCAATTTTGCATCGATTTTGTGATCGAGAGCGCTGTAACTCTCCAAGAATTTGATTTTAGTACAATTTTGTGGCGCTCGATCAGATCACACCAAACGTCAAGAACACCCCCAGCGCAACCAGAATTATTCCGGTCACCAGCCTTATCACAGCTCTCTTCTCCTTCCTGAACCGATCCACCTTTGTTGGACTTAACCCAACGACGATAGCGGTTCCGATTATCAGTATGGGAAGAATCACACCAAAATTATACATACATAAATATACGATCCCCTCGAGTTCCGCCTTCTGTACCGCGATGAGGTTTAGTATCGTCAGGTAGATCGCGCCCACGCACGGTGCTTTCACAAGCGAGAATAGGGCGCCCAGACCCAGTGCGGAGAGGGTACTATTCTCCTTGACCATCCGTTCCATCACGCCTTTCATAAACTTGGAACTCTCGAAGAGTGATTTCGCCTTTATCTTTATGTAAAAGTAGTCATAGATGTGCATGCTGCCCAGTGCTATGGTGATCGCGCCGAGAACAAGGTTTAATGAACCAAGATCGCTTGCAAACGACAAAAGCCCGATTCCGGTCAGGAGATACACCAGAAATATCCCGAAGGAGAAGAAAACAATGAATTTGATAACCTCGAGCTTCTTTTCGGTATTCGATAGTATCATCGCCGCCATGAACGCCACCACTGCAAAGAGGCAGGGATTTGCCCCTGCTATCAATCCTGCCAGAAACACCGTAAACAAAGTCAACGCTACCGATATTTGAATGATTGCCGTATTCGAAACCGAACTTTTATCAGTACCCCTGCTTCGGCAGCTTATCTGCGCGCCTTCTATCTTATGATTTCCCGAGTGTGCTTTCGGATCGACACGAGCCACATAAGTTATGTTTTTCACCGCTCCAGGAGACAATGTCCCGTTCCATGCAGTTTCACCTTCTATTATACTGAAAAAACCGGGATAACTGTCGATCAGCATCACATCCGTCGTTATATTCTTCTTGTTTTCCATAGAGATCGTTACCGTAACGTTCTCACCGGGATTTAGCTTGACAGGACTGATCTCCTTATATATCTCGATCTCCGGATCATAAAGCGCGTTATTTATCGAACTTACGAGAAGGCTCTCCAGTTTTGAGAGATTGTTTTCGTAGTCGCTGTACAGTATGACCTCCCTCTCCTGTACCACCACCGAAGGCACCTCAACGATCCCGTATCCATCCATCAGCTCAATTCCGGTAGCCGTGTTGGAATTGTATTCGCTGATGAGTATCCGGTCCCCGAACTGCCCTTCGATCCGGTCCAGCACCCTATCAGCATCCTTGCAGTGCGAACAATCCAGATCAAAGAAGATTATTATACTCACTTGCCCGCCTGCATCGTCTGCTGTAGCTGTAAGCGTTGCTACCAAAAATGCGGCGATGATCATAGCCGCAGCAATCTTCTTATGCTCATATCCAGCCATGTATCTACTGTTTCAGGACAATACTACATGTCGAGTTTCCTACCGTAACGTTACCGTAAACCACCGAAGCGTTGAAATGATATGTTCCCCCGGATATTCCTGAGCAGGATGAGCACGCAGGCATCTTGTATGCGAACGTCACGTTATTAAGCCCGCGGGTGAGGTTTGTCGTGGTCTCCTTAAAGAGCATGTTCTTGCCCCGCTTGTTCGTGATCCCTGATACATTGGTGTAGACCCCACTCACGTCTGTTGCGGATTTGAGCAGCACTGTAATGTTCATGATCTCCCCTGAGTGGTACGTGCCTTCATCTGTGGTCACGTTCTCTATCTCCACCGAATCGGCGATGGATGTGGTTACGCATCCTGTAAGCATCAATGCCATACTGATCAAAACTCCTGCGATTGCCAGCCGCTTTATTTGTTTCATCTGTTCATGTTTGTCGTCTTCAGACATAATTAATCCCCCTCTCTTGTTTATGCACCATGATGCTTATTTAACCTTTAATATACCTTCTTCAACCAATTGTTTCTTCACACCCACAGGTAAACTCTCAAGACCGAGTGTCGATCTAATCTTCACCAATGTTTTCGTATCTCATAGATTCTGTTCATGTTTGTGAATCACACTGCATTGCATACACAGAACTGTATTGTGCCCGCATTCGCTATACTCGAACTGGAGCGTCGTATGCACAATCCCGAACCGTCCGAGTATCGCATCGTTGATACGATCCCGTATCGCATCTGCGCTGCTGCATGCGATATCATCGACCAGCACATGTGCGCTCAAGCTGGGGATCTCAGGAGTGATGCACCACAGATGAAGATCATGCAACCCTATCACCCCTTCAATACCGGATATCGTTTCTGCGACCTCATTTGGGTCCATGCCAACAGGAGCACCTTCCATCAGGATATTCACCGATTCTCGGACCAGACCGAGCCCACCGATAACGATGATTCCGCAGATTACGACGCTTATCACCGGATCGATGACATACCATCCGGTCCACCAGATCAGAACCCCGCCTGCGATGACCCCGACCGATGCGAGCGCATCACCAAGCACATGGTACATCGCTGCTCTCAGGTTGATATTGGCACTGTTGCCCCGCAGATAGTATGCTGAAAGGAGGTTTGCAACCAGTCCAACTATTGCAATCGCCATCATCTCAAGGCTTTTTATTTGCTCCGGGTTCTGGATTCTCTGGTACGCCTCAACGAGAATGAGCGCAGATACTGCAAACAGCATGACCCCGTTAACAAGGGCTGCAAGAATCTCACTCCGGTGGTAACCATACGTTTTTGTGGGTGTTGCAGGCTTAAGCGAGATCCGCATCGCAAACCAGCTCAAAAGAAGTGCTATTACGTCTGTAAATACATGAGCGGCATCGCTCAGGAGTGCGAGACTGTTCGTCCACACGCCACCAACCAGTTCAACGATAAGGATGGCTGATGTTATACCGATCGCATACTTAAGCCCGGAACCGCGATTGCTGTGATGGTGATGTGTAGCCATGATCAACCTTCGCTAAGCACTCCAAATCCACGGCAGAAGATAATACAGCCCAAAAGCAACAAGCAGCACACCAGCCACCTTCTTAAACCATATCCCGAGATGTGCTGTCTTTTCTGCGTACGTCTTCACCCCGACCGCGCCGCTTGCAATGAATGGTATCGGGGCACCAAGCGCCATGCCATAAGCAAGCATCAGCACCAGGCCGTGTACGATGTCTGCCTTAACCGCCACCATAGTTAGGAGCGCAATCAGGATCGGCGTGCTGCATGGATAGATCGCAAGCCCGAAGATCACGCCCAGGACCAGTGCGCCAAGAATTCCATGTTTGACCAGCCTGTCCCTTGCCGCTCTTAGCACATCGTGTCCTGCCGCCATGTTGAGATTGATCACATCGAGCATGAGAAGCCCGACTAATATCAGCACAGGTCCCATGATGATACTAGCCGCAAGCCCTGAGTATGCCTGCACCGTGCTGCTCGCATGGATGCCGATAAATGCGGCAGAGACACCCATCGCAGCATAAGTGATCGATCTGCCGGTGATGAACGCAAGACCCGCAAGAAAACCCCGGATCCAGCCTGTTGAGACTTTATCGTCATCTTCTACGCCCGTTATATATCCTATGATCAGGAGATCAATTGTCAGGGCGCACGGCTCAATCGAGACCACAAATCCAGCCAGAAGCACAGTGGCAAGACTAAGATCCATTCAGCAGCGCCTCATCGATCTTTTTTCGCATTTCCTCCGCGAAACGATCAGGATCCGCATAGTTTGCTAATGCATCAGGATATATCTCATGATTGATATATACCGATACGTATCTGACACCATACTCTGCCGCGGTCTTTCGATCAGTCTCTGCGTTCACCTCTCGAAACGTGATCGTCCCATTCTCTACCTCGCCACTGTAGTAGGTGTGCAATACCTCATTCAGCAACTGCCCTGTTACAATACAACTGGTGCACCGGCGTGTCCCGTGGAAGAGAATGATCTCGACCGCGGGTTCGGTCTGGCTTTCCTTGCTTTCAGAATCTCCGGGTGTGACCACGTTGGCAGAGCCGCCTTTATCTGGCGCCGCATCATCTTCCGTGACACATGCCATAGACATGCTTGAGAGCAGTACGATTGCAACCAATAATATATATTTATTTCTGTTCATATCCCTCACTCGAATCACGCTCAACAAATTTCATGCCGTTGTACACTCCTTATCCCTGTAGAATTCCTTATATTCCTCCAGCAGTGCCTCAGCATACGCCCCGACCAAATGCGGTGGAATATAATTGTAAAACGATGCCAGATCTACGATCTCTTCACCATCGACATCGTTGGGACTCTTTTTAGAGTTGTACAACTCTTCAAAGACCCGGTCCAGCTTTGCAAGACCGATGGTGGCATCGCCGATATTTACAAGCGTCCGCTTCACTTCCCTTGGAGAGCCGCAACTACATCCGCCTACCATTGTATCACCTCATTTATATGCTCGTAATTGAATACTAACGATCTTCCCTGCAAGTCTGTCGTCCATTCTAGGCTCGTAAAAAGGGTGTTTGGCAACGACCGTAACATCTCGGAAACCCGCTTTCGTAATCGTGTCCAGATATTCTTGCGTCTCCAGAGCTCCTGCGATACAGTCTGTCCACGCGTCAAAGCTCTGCCTGATATCCTCGGGGAGTTCTCCTTCGGTTACAATGTCAGATATAAGAACCCTGCCACCCGGCTTTAAAACCCTGAATACTTCCCTGTAGGTGGCTAATTTATCCGGGGAGAGATTGACGACGCAATTACTTATGACAACGTCGATAGAATCATCCTCAACAGGTAAGTTCTCTATTTCGCCTGCCCTGAACTCAACATTCTTGTAGCTGCCCACCTTTGCGTTATCTCTTGCCTTTTCAAGCATCTCAGACGTCATATCCACGCCGATAACGTTCCCGGTCTCACCGACTTTTTGGGCTGCAAGAAAAACATCCACGCCTCCGCCAGAACCAAGGTCTAAAACTGTTTCGCCTGCTTTTAATTCTGCCAGTGCGGTTGGGTTGCCGCAACCAAGCCCCATCACAGATCCTTCCGGGATATTTCTGATTTCTGCCTCCGAATATCCCATCGATTTTGCATGTTCAACAATGTCTGTGTCGCAGTTGCAACATGAGCAACAAGAACCCTCATTTGATGCAACACTGGCATATCGATCCTTTACAAATTGTTTAATCTCTTTTTCATTCTTCATGATTCACCTCGAATTTCAGTCTCATTTCACATCTTCGATCTGATGATCTCTTCCAGTTTCTTCTCAGATGGTGCCTTGCCAACGACCGCGATCTCATCGTTGATAACAACAGTCGGAGTCATCATGATTCCGTACTTATCGCCTTCTTCACTAAGAGCGCTGTGCTTTTCAACGACGACGCCCGTTCCGATCTTCTCCGAAACTTTCTTTGCGATGTCATGAGCCACCTTGCATTTGGCGCAAGGGGGATCTGATCCAAATACCTTTACAATTATATCCATATTCTTATCTCCATATAGTAGTTCCAGCCACGAATCCGGCTATGGTAGCAAGGATTACAGTGAGTGTGATATAGACTGACGCCTTCCTGACACCCATCACACGGCTGATCACGATCATGTTCGGAAACGATAGCGCAGGTCCTGCAAGAAGCATTGCAAGCACAGGTCCCTCGCCCATTCCGAGCCGGGTGAGCGAGTCGATGATCGGGACCTCTGTGAGTGTTGCAAAGTACATCAGTGCCGCGGCAACCGCTGCGATCAGATTACTCCGTACCGAGTTTCCTCCGACAAATCGCACAACAAGGTCTGATGGTATCAGTTCAACGATTATGCCTGCAAAGAATACGCCCACCAGCAAGAGCGGGAATATCTTCTTTGTGAGATCCCATGTCTCGTACATCCAGTCGTGGATCTGCTCATCATCAAACCACTTTCTTGAGACATAAGCCGTCAGAAGCACCAGCGGTCCGATGATCAGACCCCGCCACAGCCACGCCTCAACGATGCCGCCGAGCACAAGGATGGCGAGGAGAAGCATGAAGATGCCGGTCTGGTGCAGCGGGTTGATCTCGCCCTCGCCAGCAGCCGAGATCATCCGGCTCTTCGCGTTATCCTCGCTTCGGAAGACCGTAGCCATGATGAGCCCTATAACGATTGAGATGCCGACAGCAGCCACCGCACGTGCAGCACCGATCTTAAAGCCGAGTATCTGCGCAGTGTAGACGATTGCAAGCAGGTTGATCGCGGGCGCCGAGAACAGGAACGTCGACGCAGGACCGATGCCTGCACCCCGTCTGTAGATTCCGGCAAAGAGCGGCAGCACCGTGCAGGAGCAGACCGCCAGAAGCACGCCGCTTACCGATGCCACGCTGTATGAGAGGTATTTGGGTGCATCAGCACCGAAGTAGCGCAGCACAGACTCCTTTGAGAAGAGCGAGGCGATGGCGCCTGCAAGGAAGAATGCGGGCACGAGACACATCAGCACATGCAGCGCAAGATACTCTTCCAGGGTTTCGATGCCAGCCAGAAGCAATGTTTCGATTGTCATGGTACTTTGGTCTCCCAAATCCGATTGCACGAATGGCAAACGTTATTTATGGTGCCTGACATTATTTCAATAATGTTTGTAATACCACTTCAATGTTGTGGTTTCAAATAGCTTTGAAATAGCTTTGAAATCATGGACGCAATTGAGATACCGGATTCGATCCGGTGTGACCTGGAAGGGAAAGGCGGGATCGCTGGAATCGCGGGATCGCTGCCTGCTGACCGGAAGATCGGGGCTATTGTCTTGGTTGCACGTGCGCTATCCGATCCTGTGCGGGTCAAGGTGCTCTTTGCGCTCTTCATGCAGCCGATGTGCGTCTGTCTTCTCGTTGCGATGACCGGATATGCGTACTCGAAGATGTCGTACCATCTCTCGGTGCTCAAGGATGGTGGTCTCGTGTGCGCACGGCAGGAAGGGAATTACCTGATCTACTATCCGACCGATCTTGGCAGAAGAGTTGCTCTGTGGACCCGGGTGACCGCCCATCCGAACCGGTGTTGAAATGTCAGGTTGATACCCTCATACAGTCCTCATATCGGCAGTCCAAGCCACCCAAACACCCCGATCATCTTAAGCCCCATATACACCATCACAGCGATGAAGACGTACTTCAGTTCCTTAGCAGGCAGTCTGTGCGCAGCCATGACTCCGACCTGCGCCATCGGTACGCTCGTCATCGCAAGCGCAAGCCATGACACAAGATTCACATATCCGATCGAGTACGCAGGCAGCCCCTCGACTCCAAGCCCGTTTACGACATAACCAATAACGCCGCCGATGCTTGTTGCCATCATCATCGCATTCGATGTTCCGACTGCCAGATGCATCCTGAACTTGAGCAGAAGCACCATCACTGGAATCGTCAATACGCCGCCACCGATCCCGACGATACCTGATACGATGCCGATCGGAAAGCCGCACGCCATCCAGAGAAGCGGGCGATCCTTCGGCTCTTCCGTAATCGCTGGCGGATTCGCGGTGAGCATCCTGATGGCGCCAGCAAGAACCGCTATGCCAAACGAAACCGTCAGCACCTCGACAGACAGATGCGCCGCAATCGTAGCGCCAATCACTGCGCCAACAGCGCTTGCAATGCCGAGAAAGATGCCAGCCCGCCACCAGACCGCGCCCTTCTTGCTGTGCCCCACTGCGCTGCTTGCAACGGTTGGCAGCACGACAAGGAGATTCGTCCCAAACGCAAGCAGGATCGCAATATCCGGAGAAACGCCCATCGCCTGGAATACCCCGAACTGCACCGGAACCATGATGAAACACCCGCCGACGCCGAGCAGCCCGCTTGCAAGCCCGACCGCGATGCCAGTGATTGCGAGTATGATTATTGCTGTTATCAGATCCGTCTTCTCACCTCAGTCTCCAATCGTGATGCGCTGCCGGCTTGCATAGGTGTTCGAATGCACGGATATGTACAGCAACGGGTGAAAAAGAGAGACAATTATTTCCGCCTCACCATCACTATATATGTCAAAGCTACCAAACCCATTGTTCTAATCATACTTTTCATGATTTAACCCATTTCATAAGGCAGCAGCATATTTAAGGTTTTCGTTTAGGGGCTGCCAACTCGATCCGGATGAACCCAACTCGTTAATACTATTCGCCGCAACAGTTTCCACGATGAAGATCGTAGGCGTTGGCGCAGGCAGGAATCTGTTGACCGCAGAGGCGGCGGATGCCATCGAGAATGCATCCGTAGTCTATGGATCGAAGCGTGCGATAGAACTTGCGAAGGATCATATCAGGTGCGATTGCCATGAGATCAAGGACTACAAGAGGATTTCGGAACTGCCTGACGGTGCCGCGGTACTCTCTACAGGCGACCCAATGCTCTCCGGCCTCGGACGGTTTGCAAAGGCGGGCGACACGATCGTGCCCGGGATCTCATCGATGCAGGTCGTTGCTGCAAGACTCAAGATCGAGCAGACCGAGCTTGCCGCGGTGACGGCACATGCCCGCGATATCAATCGCGCAAAGGAACTGATTCTATCCGAACTCGAACTTGGCAAGACCGTCTTCGTCCTTCCTGATGCGCGGTTTGATCTGCAGGAGGTCTCGAAGTTCCTGCTGGATCACGGATTCGCAACCCCTGTTGCGGTATGCGAGTATGTAGCGTACCCTGATGAGCGGATCGCGGTAGGCACGACCGAGAATCCTCCCGAAGCTATGGCAGATCTCTTCTCTGTCGTGGTCGGCAGCGCAATAAACCGCGGCGACCGCAAGATAACGATCGGGGTACTCGGACCTGCAGGCACATTCAGCGAACAGGCAGCAAAGAGGTGGAGTACCGAGCCTGCCGAGTTTGTGTACTTCAGTGACGTCGGCGAGATCGCATCTTCTGTTGGAAACCGGGCAGATTTCGGAGTTGTTCCGGTAGAGAACTCGCTCGAGGGATCGGTCGGGGCAACGCTCGATGCGCTGCTGAAGTACAATGTAACGATCGTAGGCGAGATAATCCTTCCGATACAACACTCCCTGCTTGTAAAGAGCGAGACCGCGCCCATCAAGACGATCGTCTCACATCCACAGGCTACCGCGCAGTGCAGGCGGTTCTTGCAGAGGCACTTTAGCGATGCAGAGATTCAGGTGGCTGCAAGCACAGCACACGCCGCGGAACTTGCATCGGGCGAGGAGGGGGTCGCGGCGATCGCATCCGCGGATATTGCGCTGAGATACGGACTTAAAATACTTTTTGAAGAGATTCAGGACGTTGATGAGAATCATACCAGATTTATCGTGCTTGGAACCACAGTCCCGCAAACGTCAGGGCAGGACAAGACCTCGATCATCGTGGATCTGCACAAGGACCGCCCAGGCGCACTCCACGAACTGCTTGGCAAGTTTTCATCGCGGGATATCAACCTCACGAAGATCGAATCACGCCCGACCAGAAAGGCACTCGGGGATTATCTCTTCTATATCGACTTTCAGGGGCACATCCACGACGGCAAGATCCATGAGGCTGTGCAGTCGATCGAGGGGACGGTTGCGCGGTTAAAGGTGCTCGGGTCGTACCGGCGGGCGGTCTATTCGTAGAGCCTGTCCTCAAACGTCTGCAAGCGACTCGAGATTGTTTCGCACCGTTACTGTGGATGGATGATCCTCTCCGAGAAACCTCCGGAATATCTCAAGCGCACGCTCATAGTGTTCCTTTGCCGCGGGGAGGTCACCAAGATCTTGCAGGACGCTGCCGAGGTTGTTGACGCGGATGGCTACATTTGGATGGTCTCTTCCGTAGACCTCTTCATCGATCGCAAGCGCACGCTCATAGCACTCCTTTGCCGCGGGGAGGTCACCAAGAGCTCGCAGGACGCTGCCGAGGTTGTTGACGCGGATGGCTACGTTTGGATGGTCACTTCCGTAGACCTCTTCATCGATCGCAAGCGCACGCTCAAAGCACTCCTTTGCCGCGGGGAGGTTACCAAGGTCTTGCAGGACTCTGCCGAGGTTGTTGACGCGGATGGCTACGCTTGGATGGTCTCTTCCATACGCTTTTTCAGCAAGAACCAAAGCCCGTTCAAGGTGAGATTTAGCCTCGGCAAACTCAGCGCGTCCCCACAAATACGAGCCTGTTTGATTCAAGATATACGCTGTTTCTTCTGGTGCCACCTCTCGTGCTTCGGTGTGGGCAGCCGCCGCCATAGTGTGAGGCAGTAGACATTCGCACCGGTGCCATGTCCGCACGTCATCACTATCGTAGGGAAAAACTGCACTCAAGAGGTTCACAGCAGTCTCTGCCCACCCATCTCCATCGTCTTCACCCAAACGGTCCCGCACCACTGCTTGAACCAGTCTATGGACTGAGAGGGATTCGTCACTTGCATCGATCAAGGAGTACCGCCCGAGTACCCGTATCGCTCGATTCATAGCCAGTCTGTCGGATGATGTCGATGCAAGCGGCTCGGGGATCTGTTCTGCCCCCTCGCCCAACATATCAAGAGGGATCTCGTCCGGAGCCAAAAACGCGCAGAGGTTCAGCAGATCCGCGGCTTCCTCGGATTCTTCCCTGACGTCATCCATTGCAAGAGACCATGTGGTAGCAGCCGAGTCCGGGTAGTCCGGCGGAGGAGATTCGTCCCCCCATAGCTCCTTCCGCCGGGACTGGAAGAGTTCCTGATAATCCGTAAGCGCGGTTCCTGTCGCCTTGATGTAGGATCCTGCCTGCTCGAGAGCCAGAGGCAGGTCGCCAAGTTCGCCTGCGAGCGCATCAGCAGCATCCAGATCATCCTGCCCGGTACGCTTGCAGAGGAACTTAATCGAGTCGGCTCGATCAAATTTCTTAACCGGAAGCAGTCCGGCTACACTGCCCCAGTCCGGGTTTCTGGAGGTGATAATCACATGACCTGCCCCTCCCAGCGGGATGTAGTCGCGGATCGCTCTCTGGTAATTCGCGTTATCAAAGATGAGCAGCCAGTCCGAATTATGCTCAAGCCAACGCTTTACAGCCCTGACCATCTCTGTTTGGTCGATGGAGTCTTTCTCTGGCAGATCCAGACTGGCGGCAAGACTGGCATAATCGGCAGCCATCGCAGCCGGCTCTTCAGACCGGATCCACCAGATGACCCTGTAATCAGGCTTATGGCGGTAGATATGCTCCACAGCAAGCTGGGTCTTGCCCACACCGCCCATACCGGTTAGAGCCTGTTTCCACGCGGCAGGCTCTCCTGAAGTGAGAGCTGACCTGAGTTCTGATAGGATGTCCTCCCGACCCGTGAAGTTTGGGTTGCGGTGGTGAGAAACGTTCCAGACTGGCGGCAGCAATTTCCGGATATCCTCCAGTTTCATGTCTTGCTGCTGCAAGAGATCAGTTACGTTCCGCATCTCTGCCGGTGTCGCCTGCTTCTGCAGTTCGCCATACTCCTGCTGGTACTGTACGAGTGACTCGCGCTGCCGTTCGATCTCCCTGCGATATCTTGCCAGACGGCGCGGATCAGTCTCGTATCGCAGTTCATCCTCGTAATCGTTGAGCAGGGCCATATCCTCGCGGATGTTGCCTTCAAGAGCTTTCAGACGCTCTTCGATTAGGTCTTCGTTCATCCCCTACCTCGCCATGCTTTCAATCTCTGCAATGCGTTTTTCAGGTTCAGTCCACTCTTCAGTCCGACCTCGGTTTCGTATTTTAGAATGAGCGGTATAATTGGGATTGAAACCTTGAGCTTGTGATTCACATCGAGTTTCGGATTATCGACCACCTCTGACAGGTTCGCAGCTTCGCTCACCAGTCGGGAGTCGTAACATCCTGCCTCGTTCTGTTTAATTTCAGATAGAGCTTGTAAAACCGCGCTTAAAGTCTCTTGAAGCTCGTTTTCCGGAAGACGATTGGATTCTATTTCATCCAGTATGCTCCGCACCGTAGCCAATTGATTTTGATCGAGCCGCTGAACGACCGTAGAGACGATCACTTGCTCGCTGTCATCGAAGCGGGCGAGCAGAGTCTTGCGAAAGTCCACCAAATCGCCATGTATGTCTTTCAGACCGCTCAGAAGACCATCCAGTTTGGCATCCATCTGCCGCAACATATCTGCGCTGTCCTGCATCCCTGCTGGCGGCTCGCCGGTCACCGGCCCGCGCAGTTCATCGTACTCCTGCTGGTAGCGGCTCAAGGACTCGTGCTGGCGTTCGATCTCCGTGCGATATCTTGCCAGACGGCGCGGATCAGTCTCGTATCGCAGTTTGTCCTCGTAATCGTTGAGCAGGTCCATATCCTTGCGGATGTTATCTGCAAGTTGTTGTATTCGCAGTTCGATCAGCATTGATTAAACTCCTGCACTGCCTCTTCCAGCATCCGGTTCATTCATTTTGCTTATGGAGCTCCCATGCGCGATTGTAGCTATGAAGATAAACCTCAGTGGATAAAAGGCACGCTTCATTATAAAATCTTTTGGCTATCTGGGGATGTCAATCTGACGCTGGCGTTTAAGCCATTTAATCTTTGATGGTGGGATCGAATACGCCCAAATACCATATAGAATCCTTTGAATAAATATCGTGTTGAGCAGATAACCTCCAATCTGTGTTCATCCGCGTTAATCTGTGGCTGATAAGGGTTTTTAGCCACAGATTAACATCGATTCCACTGATTTCATAAATCTAATCGCTTCCACGTTCAGTGCTTATTTACCACAACCATACACTGTCTAAAATCCAGTGATTTACTCGATTCGTGGCATTCGTGATAAAATCAGCACCGAGAGATTGCTGCGCCGATGCTACGCATTCACGAATGACAACGAATGACGCGAATTACACGAATTTGGTTACCACAAAATCAGAGTGTTTTCACTGGAGTTCTCGATTGTGCCCCAAAACCCGACCAAGTATGTTCGACGCAACCATAACTTACTTTATCAAGTACGGATAAAGTGACACAGAAACACGAGGCATCGAGATGGAGATCAAAGGCGGTTACACAAAAAAGATATTGAATATCGACCTGAGCAGGGCAAATCGGTCGTAACCGATGTTGATGACGAGTTCGCGCTGAAATACATCGGCGGCAGGGGCTGGGGCGCGAAGATCGTGTTCGACAACCTCATGAAGCACCCGGATCTAAAGCCGCTCGGTCCCGAGAACATTATAGTGATTGCGCCGGGTCCGTTCTCTGGCTTGTACCTTCCGGCATCAGGCAAGACCTCATTCATATCGATCTCGCCGCTAACAGGCATATACGGCGATAGTAACATGGGCGGGCTTTTGGGAGTGGAACTGCGGCAGGCGGGATACGATGCACTGGTAATCAAGGGCAAGGCAGACGCGCTTTCTGTGATCTGCATCGATTACGAGGATATCAAGATCAGAAGTGCATCCGCTTATGCGGACAAGACCAGTTCCGATACCGAGCGCGCTGTCAAGGAGGACATGGGCGACATCGAGACCCGGGTTGCCGTGATCGGTCCTGCCGGAGAGAATCTCGTCAAATTCGCATGTATCAACACTGAATGGAGCCGGAATGCCGGGCGCACAGGCATGGGTGCAATCTTTGGCTCAAAGAACTTAAAAGCAGTAGCAATAAGGGGATCGCATGATCTGCCAGTTCATGACATGGATGCGCTCGTCAACACAGGCGACCAGGCATTTGATTACCTGAAGAGCCGCGATCTCTTCGAGTTATGGCAGCAGCAGGGCTTGATGTCGGTCATCGATTACATCAACTCCGTTGGTGCGATGCCGACCCACAACTTCAACGATGCCCATTTCGATGGCGCTGATACGATAAACGACGATGCGATGTTGAAATACGAGATCGGGGACACCTCCTGCTTCTGCTGCCCGATGAGCATATCTATGCCGAGTTATTCGCGGCGGCAACAGGAGTTTCATTAACACTTGGGGATATGTTCGAGCTGTCAAGCCACCTCCATGACCTCACACGCACGATCAACGTAAAACTTGGAGTCAAAAGGGAGGATGATTATCCATCCGAGCGGGCATTCACTACACCGATCAAGACCGGACCACACGCAGGAGAATTGTTGGATCGTGAGTATTTCGAGAGTGCGCTTACGATGTATTACGAAAAGCGGGGATGGGATGAGAATGGAGTCCCGACCGTTACAGCGTGAATTCACGAAACTGTTATTATGCTTAATGCAAGTGGGATTACCATGCATCCGAATGGGAAGGTCTATCTGGTCGGCTCCGGTCCCGGCGACCCCGAACTCCTGACGATCAAGGCGCTGCGCCTTACCAAGGAGGCGGACGTGATCGTGTACGACCAACTGCCCGGACCTGAAATACTTAACTCGCTTCCGAAAAGCGCGGAACTGATCGATGTCGGCAAATACGCAGGCGACCACACACTTTCACAGGATGAGATCAACCGGTTGCTGGTCGATTACGCATCGCAGGGAAATATGGTGGTTCGTCTGAAGGGCGGCGACCCATACCTCTTTGGAAGGGGTGGCGAGGAAGCACTGGAGCTTCGGAGAGCCGGGATTGAGTTCGAGGTGGTGCCCGGCATCACGTCGGCAATAGCGGTTCCCGCGTATGCTGGCATCCCGATTACGCACAGGGATAGCGCATCGATGGTAACGATCATCACAGGGCATGAGCAGAAGAAAGACGGATCGATGCTCGATTGGGAATGGCTTTCGCAGTCGTTGGGCACGCTCGTGATCCTGATGGGGGTGAGCACGCTTGGCACGTACATCCCGGAATTGATGCGGTATGGCAGTGACCCTGATACGCCTGTTGCGATAATCGAGCGCGGAACACGGGATGATCAGGTGGTGACCACAGGAAGTTTAAGCACGATCGTCGGTATCGCAAAGGATCGCGGGGTTAAGGCTCCTGCGATCGTCGTGATCGGGGATGTGGTGCGGCTGCACGATGCTCTATGCTCGTCCGGATGAAACTTCAGACAATAGTTCCTCGTTTAAAAGGTCACAGTAACGTCCAAACAAGCTTCAGATGAGTCTTTTTATTGTTTTCTGGGAACGCCGGATTGTCTTACGCAACCACAACTGCCATAATGGAGAACTATCGATCTGAAAAGTCGTTTACACCGCTAATCTGTGTCCATCTGCGTTAATATGTGGCTGATACTGTTTTAGCCACAGATTAACACCGATTTCACTGATTACACCTATCTAATCATATTTGTATTTGCCGGGTTGGCATCATGTTTTCAACCGACCAGAGCAAATTAAAAAGTTTCCTTCAGATACTACTTTATATCATCTCGTGCAATATCCCGGATCCGCTCGATCCCCCTGATATCATCAATCGTCTCTGCCACAGCATCAGGTACGAGATGCTCCCAATCCTCGCCAGAGAGCATCTTTTTTCGTATAAGGGTTCCGGAATAGAGATCCCGCTGGTGCATTGGAGAACGCTTGACCTGAACTCCTGCCTCCTCGAACAACCGGAAAACAAGCGGGTTGTTGGTGTACGCGAGATCAAAATAGGGGGTCATGGATCTCACATGAGAGACCCAGACTGCATTTCGCTGTATATCTTCGATCGGAATTACGTAACAATCAATATCTAAATCTTTCAGCGAACGTGAGACCATAACTACACGCTCGCCTGCGGTAAACGGATTCTCTATCTCATGACTACGCTGTGCACTGCCGATCCCGACGATAATTTCGTCAGCCTCGCCGGCGATGCTTTCAAGGACAGTATGATGTCCTATGTGGTATGGCTGAAAGCGCCCGATATAAAAAGCACGGCTAATGCGCTTCTCCTTCCTTTGGCGCATTATTCTTGTGCTTCTGGTCTGCAAGTTTCTTTATAAGGAACATCCCTGGCTTCGGGTCATCCATGTATTCGATGCCTTTCACTTTGTTTAAGTACTTCTCTCCGGCCTCGGTTCTGACGATGACCGAGTTCCATCCATCTGGCGCGCCTACCGATCCGACCGAGATATCCGCATAGTAGGCTGTGTAATCTAGACAGTGGTGGCACGGTGTTCGTGCAAGCGGTGCGACTTCCTTGATCGCAACATTATGAGGTTCAGGCTCATCACCATTATCACCGTTCTTGGTGAATGCCCAGAACTTACCTCCTCCGAAGTCCATCTTCACGACTTCCTTGAGATTGAGGCCCATGATATCAGGGATGATGTTTTCGCGGAGCACCTCGCTTGTGAAGCTCTCCATGCAGAGAATGCCCACCACAAGCACGATTCGGTCGGTCATGTTCTCGCGCATGAGTGCTGCGCCGTGTGCCTGACACGGTACTCCAACAACTGCGATCTTCTCGTACTTAGTCATAGCCTCCTTGAGCTGCGCAAGAACCGGCGCTGAACTGTACTTCGTGCCCTTTGATAAATCAACATCTGACGCCTTCGTCAGCATGAATGGCTCGATATTCCAGTCGTCGTCCCGCTTGATACCGACAGCACAGTCGATCTCACCCTGCTCGAATAAGGATTTGAGAATTGCTGACACGACAGCACCGTCCTGCCCCTCTAGCTCACTCTTTCCTCCCCTGAAGCTTCGGACGTTGTCAAACTCATCCTCAGGGAATCCGTCCACGACAGGACAAACCCTTGAACAGGTCAGACAGTCCTCACAGACCTCACATGCTGCGCCGTGAATATAGTAAGTTAGATTATTCGGATCGCGTCTGCTTGCGCTTGGGGGACGAGCCTCATCTTCAGGCACATCTGCCTCAGACTCTACGTGAACGGCGTTTAAGGGGCATGTTGCTTCACATGCCCCGCAAGCCGCGCAGACGCCATTCTCGATGACCTCTACAATCTTTGGCGGCAAATCACTCAGCCTCCAATGATCTCCTTTCCGATCAGCTTGATCGCCTTCTCTTTGTCAGGACCAATCGGCGATCCCGCAACGATCTGCGTGACGCCCATCTTGGTGAGTTCGTCGATTCTTGCCACACAATCCGCTGGTGTGCCATAGATCGAGAACGCTTCCATCATCTCGTTTGTGACCGCACCACCCATCAGGGTTCCGAAGTCGCCCTTTGCGATTGCTCCGCCGATTGTGCCGATCGCGCTCGGGTCGATGCCATGTCTCTCAAGAACCATAGGTGGTGATCCTGCAACGATGAATGCAACAACGATCTTTGCCGCCGAGAGTGCCTTATCGACCTTCTTGTCGATTGAGAAACACGCATACGCGGTCACATCGATGTCCTTCATACTCCTGCCTGCCGATTCCGCGCCCTTCTTGATCTCCTTTACAGCGACCTCGAAGTCCTTCGGATGCGATGCGTTTATGAGCGCGCCATCAGCGATCTTTCCTGCAAGCTCAAGCATCTTTGGTCCCTGTACGCCGAGATAGATCGGAATGTCTCCTGCAGGGAATGCCATCTGAGCGCCAGAGAGTGATACCAGTTCACCCTTCTGGTTGACTGGCTTTCCGGCAAAGAGTTCGCGCAGTGCTGAAACGGTCTCCTTTGTCATGGTGAGGGGCTTCACCCACTCGATCCCCATCTTGTCAAAGGTTGCCTTGTCGCCAGGTCCCATTCCGAGGATCGCACGTCCACCCGATATCTCATTTACTGCTGCAATACTGGATGCTGCGACTGCCACGTTTCTCGTATAGGGGTTTGTGACGCCGCTTCCGAGTTTAATCGTGTTAGTGTTGGCTGCGAGAGCCGCAAGTGTGGTGTACACATCACGGTTGTTGTAGTGGTCTGTGATCCAGACGTTGTCGAACCCGTTCTGCTCAGCCATCTTAGTATAATGGGCCATCTTCAGAACAGGTTCATTTGGTACAAATTCGATTCCATATGCCATGGTTTATCCTCCTGTTATCTAATAGGGTTGAGATGATCGTTGGTGTAATGATTTAAAACCTTATTGGTGTGGCAGTGCGGTAGTGGTTGACAGCCCCATTCCATTTTCAGTAAGGTTAATATATCAATTCATACAACTAATACCATCTCCACTGAAATATTGTGCCGAAGGTTGCTATATGTCCCTTGAAAATATCCCAAAAACGATCAAAATCGAGAATGTGGTTGCGTCCACCTCGATAACAAGCACCATCGATCTCGAACGCGTGTCACAGTTGATAGAGGGAGCTGAATACAACAAAAAGAGATTTCCCGGAGCGATCTATCGCCTCAAAGAGCCAAAGCTTGCGGTTCTTGTCTTCGGAAGCGGGAAGATCGTGTGTACGGGTGCAAAGAAGATCTCAGATGTAAAGATCGGGGTAACAAAGATATTTGAGAAACTTGAAGAGATCGGGACCAGTACAGAGGGACAGACCGAACTTGTTCTACACAATATCGTTTCATCTGCCGACCTTGGATGCGTGATCAATCTCGATGCCGTTTCGATGGGTCTTGGGTTCGAAAACATTGAATACGAGCCAGAGCAGTTTCCGGGACTTGTTTACCGGATTAAAGAGCCGAAATCGGTCGTGTTGCTATTTGGATCTGGTAAAATGATTATCACAGGATGCAAAACTCCGGAAGACTCGAAACTTGTCGTCATCAAAATTGTAAATGATCTCGATGAACTTGGATTGTTATGATTTCTGATCCATGATCCCGATAACTGACAATCATATCCATCTCGATCGCCGGGGAAAGGGACTCATGGCGGTCAAGGAGTTTGCCCGCGCGGGTGGCACACACATCATCCTTGTATCAAAGCCATCATGGACACTTGGTATTGCGATAACAAAGCCAAGTGACTACGAACCGGTCTTCGAAGAGACGATCAGTATCGCGCGTGAGGTGAACCGGTCTGATATTGGAGTTACCGCGTTTCCTGTGCTTGGCGTCCATCCCGCCGAGATCACGGTGCTATCCGACCGCGTGGGGCAGACGCGGGCAGAGGAGTTGATGATTGCCGGGCTCGAGATCGCACAACGTTTCGTTTGTGAGAATGAGGCGATAGCCATCAAGACCGGAAGACCGCATTACGAGGTCTCTGGAAGCGCGTGGGATGCGTCCAACCGCATCATGGCTTACGGCATGACTCTCGCGCGTGACGCCGGATGCGCTGTGCAACTCCACACCGAGACTGCGGACGCGGCAGTGATCGCGGATCTTACCGCGATTGCGAAGAGATCCGGGATTTCGCCCGGAAAGGTGGTCAAGCATTATGCTCCGCCGCTGATACATGTTTTTGAACGCGAAGGGCTCTTTCCGGGGGTGCTTGCAGGCAAGGGCGCGATCGAGAGCGCGCTTATCGAGGGAAGCAGGTTCATGATGGAGACCGATTACATCGACGACCCCGAGAGACCCGGCGCGGTGCTTGGGCCAAAGACCGTGCCCCGGAGAACCTTGCAGTTGGTCGATAAGTTCGGTGAGGAGGTTTTCTGGAAGGTGCACAAGGAGAACCCTGAGCAGGTGTATGGCATCGAGATCGTTGTATGAGCAACTGCCCACACCGCACACCGGCTCATTTACTCACAGTTTCACAATCATGTTATCGGGCGCACATCGATGCATGTCCTGCACTGAGTGCATTTCTCTTGATCGATCATGGCAGGCACCTGATCCACTTGTGTGTTTTGATGTTAATGGAATTATATCATTGTGCGAAATCCACGAGATTTGGTAAGTATTATGATCGATGCCCCGCGTCTAAAAAGAAGGGACAAAAGTCATCGACATATGGACTTAAGGTATACCCAAAGAGAGGCTATTCCAATGGATACGCAAAGTATGCTGAAGCAGATGTGTAAAAGCGATATCACTGACTCCGATATAAAGGCGATCTGCAAAAGCCGCGGTTTTTCTGCCAAAGAGGCGACTTCTCGTGACGTCTTTGAGAACTTCTTCATCTCCACGATTGGCATAAAGGAAGTACTGGACTCATTAACCTACAAGGAAGTTGTGTTCCTCCACTTGCTTGATAAGATTAAGGAGGAAGTTGGTATCGAGTACTTCGAGAGATTATATGGTTGCGCAGAATCCACAAAAGGATATTATTACATGACTTTTACCAAACGGTATAAAGAAACATTCAAAAAAGTGAAGAGTAATCTGGTGCGAAAGGGTGTACTCATCGCCATAGAGCGAGAAACATATGGAAAGTCTACCAAGATGGAACGCTTACAATTCTATTTTCCTCCGGAATTCGGGAGTTTTCTTCCACCACTCGTCAAGGCTTCCAAATTCAAAAAAACCGGAAAGTTCAAGAGAGAAGTTCTGCGTGATAAACTGCTTGAGCTTGCGGGAGGGGAGAGAAAAAGACCATCTCCATTATCAAAATCAGACAGACGGTCGTTCAAACTTACAATCAACGAGGGTAATCTGTCTATCGGGCGCGAACAGTTCAGAGCAAAATACCTGTTGGATTGGCAGAAAGCTTGCATGCGTGCGTCTATTAAAACCGATACTGAGGATCGGGGTTATCCAGGTTATCCGAGCGATGATATGGCTCCCGTTGATGCTGCACTCTATGCAATTGCACAACTTGGAGAGCATGAATGGCTACCCGCCGACGGTCTCGAAGTGATACTCAAGATATTTACAGGAGATGATGTAAATCACCCCTGCGAACAGATCTGCGAGGCGGGCTGGGAGTGGGGCTGCCTTGTAAAAGTCGTGGTGGATATGACGGCATACTATCGGTTACCTGATGATTCCTTAGACGACGCAGCCGCACCAACGCCTGATCAGTACCTACAGATTGCGCCCGATGGTACGGTAGTGCTGGATCTGGTGAAAATCCCTTATACCGCACTGGAAGTGATAGCTTCGATCGCACTCATGGATATTCATAACGCCAACCTGCGAGCAACCGCAGATATCATTAAGATTGGGGATGCGCTCACGACGGTTCGAAAAGAAGGTATTTTTGAGTGGCTCAGAGAGAATTCATCTGGTTTTCGCAGTGCAATTGAGATTGCTGAAAAGAGATGGGGTAAACAGATCATTCATGAAGACCTGATGGTTGCACAGGTAAAAGATCTGAGCCTTAAGGTGCAGATCGAAAAGTCATGCAACGGTTCGCAACTTGTATCGCTTCCGGATGATTATATCGCCTTTCCCTGTGGCGTTCTCCCGGCGATTCAGAAGATAGTGAGCGCGTCGGGGCACGTGGTCAAGAAGGCGAGGAATGAATGATGCAACCAAAACCAGACTTAACCCAGGCGGATATCGACGAACTGAGCATTGTTTCCAACCAGTGCGATCTGCGCCATGATCTACATGCTTTTGTTGAGTATGTGAAAGAGCGCGATGTAAAACGGTTACACCGGAGTAATGAGTTGAACAAGTCTGATCAAAAGCGATTGGCAAAACTCATGAGCGATTCTTATCTGGTAGAAGAAGTAGAGGCGTACGGACGTTCTGACTGGATAGATTATGTCGATTGCCTGGCGCTCACATTCAAGTTCGTAAACTATGACACCGAGGGGAGGTATATGGGGTATTACAGCAGTGAACCGTCATTTCCTGACAATTACATCGACGTTGATACCAAAAGATACGAAGAGTTCATCAGTTTACCGTTAATAGAGCAGGAGAAGAAGCTTCAGGACGTAGTAATAAAAAATTATCCCGATGGTGAAAATGAGTTTTACGAGACAAGTATACTTGGCAGGCTATCCGGGTTCTCGACCTGGGGATCGGGGACTGGCATTATTCCGGGATTAGACTTTGGCAAAGCAAGACGGTTTATTACCAAGGTTTTGCAATCCTGCACGCCTGGTGTTTGGTATACTACAGCCTCATTGATCCGATATCTGAAAGAACATCATCCATTCTTCCTCATTCCGGAGAATCCCAAATATTCACATAAAGAGTATGCAAAGAAGGGTCGGTATGGCAACTTTCAGGAGCAAAAGGAGAGGTGGGGCGAGAGGATGCAGATTTCAGAGGGTGATGCGGATGCGTTTGAGCGAGTGGAAGGTCGCTTTGTGGAACGATTCCTTGAAGGATTGCCCCTTATTTTAGGATATATCGAGGTTGCCTACTCCGAAACAGAGTATAAAGGACTTCTGCCCGAGATGAATCAGCTTCTGGCGTTTCGGATCAATGATCTGTTCCTGCACGTGATGAGCCATGAGATCATAGAGCCCAAAGTTACAGTGCAGCCGAATTTTGAGATACATGTGGAATCGGAATTGTATCCGGTTCTGATTCTTACGCAACTGACAAAACTTGCGGATGTCGTAACAAAAGACAGAGCAAACATCTTAAAACTTCGGAAAAAGAAGGTTCTGACCCAATTAAGCGAAAGAGAAGATTTTGATGTGATCAAGCTCCTGGAGAAGATGAGCGGTCAGAAACTGCCACAGAATGTTCGAATCGAACTCGAAGAGTGGGCTGGGGCTTCAGAAGCATTCACACTCTACGAGGATGTCGTGCTTCTCGAGGGAGATCGCAATTTGCCTGAACTCGACGAATTCACGATCGGATCCATATCGCCTGCAATTAAGATCGTGCGTTCGCCCGACCAGTTGTTTGCGCATCTTCTGCAGAAGGAGTTGATCCCTCTCCGCATAAAACATCGCTCTTCGGCTTTTACGCGCCTCCCGGACGGTACAGACACGGTATTCCCCAGACGCGATATGGGCGTTTCAAAAGCGAAATCAAAGACAAAAGCAAAAACAAAGAAACGTGTGACGATCAAACGGGAAGTTCGGATCACATTTCACTTCCCGGCAAAAGAATTGATGGAAGAGTTCCGAAATGGACTTATAGTTGCCGGATGCCCGGTTGCTGCTGATTGGGGTAAATTGACACTCTCCTTTGACAAACGTTACGAACCAGAGGTAAAGAAAGTCAGTAAGAAACTGTTAGATTACACAATCAAGACCGAGGATATTCTATGAGCTCACAACCACAAAAGCCACTCATAATCCAGAGTGATCGCACGTTGATGCTTGAGGTCGGGCACCCGGGGTACGTAGAATGCCGGGATTTCCTATCACTATTTGCAGAGCTGGTAAAATCGCCAGAGTTCATCCACACATATCGGGTAACGCCGCTCTCGCTCTGGAATGCGGCAGCACTGGATGTGCCGTTTAAAGAGATCACTTGCGGTCTTGAAGAGTTCTCGCGTTACAGCGTTCCGTCAAATGTCATCACTGATATGAGGGAGTGGTACGAGACTTATGGTAAGCTGGTGTTACAGAAAGCCAAAGTCGCAGAGGGCTATCTGGAGCTTGTTGTTACAGACTCCCCTATTCTGGAACGAATCAGTAACAACGAGTCGTTGGAAGGCTTCTGGGTGGAGGTGGATAACGGCAACATTCCCGGACTATTCATACCGCAAGCAAGACGCGGCGATCTTAAGCATGCGTTGATAAAGGCGGGCTACCCTGTCAAGGACCTGTGCGGCTATCTGGACGGCGAACGATTCGACATTACTCTGCGCGACATTGATCTCGGAGGCGACTCATTTGCGCTGCGCGATTACCAGGAGGAGGCTGTAGATCTCTTTTACTGTGCAGGAGATAAAACCGGTGGCAGTGGAGTGATTGTTCTTCCGTGTGGTTCTGGTAAGACGATTATAGGGCTTGGAACGATGGCACAGGTATCAAGTTACACGTTGATCATCGCCACCAATACGGTCTCTGTTGCGCAGTGGCGCGATGAACTTATCGCAAAGACCAGCGTCAACGAAGCGGAGATCGGCGAGTATACCGGGCGCATCAAAGAGATTAAGCCGATCACAATCACCACATACCAGATGCTAACACACCGTAAAACAAAGGATAGTCCGCTTCACAACTTAAAGATCTTTACCGAGCATAACTGGGGGCTAATTATATATGATGAGGTGCATATACTCCCGGCGCCGGTATTTCGTGCAACAACAGAAATTCAAGCCAGACGACGGCTCGGGCTTACTGCGACGCTGGTGCGCGAGGATGGGAAGGAGGAGGATGTCTTTGCGCTGATCGGTCCGAAGCGGTACGATGTTCCGTGGAAGACGCTTGAGAGCCGCGGCTACATCGCAGAAGCCATCTGTACCGAGTATCGCGTCCCGCTTTCGCCTGAAGAGGAGCTTAACTACGCTCATGCTGATAAACGGGCTAAGTTTCGCATCGCAGCAGAGAACGAGCGCAAGAAAGAGCTTGTGTGCGAGCTCCTGGAGAACCACGCAGGCGAGAGCGTCCTGATCATCGGTCAATTCATCTCGCAGATAGAGAAGCTTGCCAAATCACTAAAGCTTCCGATCATCACCGGTAAGACCAAACAGGATGATAGGGAGAAGCTATATGACGAGTTCAGGAAGGGTGAGATCAATACGCTTGTGGTATCCAAGGTCGCAAACTTTTCCGTGGATCTGCCTGATGCCAGTGTTATGATTCAGATATCAGGCACTTATGGTTCGCGTCAGGAGGAGGCGCAACGGTTGGGGCGCATTCTTCGTCCGAAAGAACATGCATCTCATTTCTACACCTTGGTCTCGAAAGGTACCGTTGAACAGACGTTCGGGAGTAATCGGCAGCTATTTTTGGTGGAGCAGGGGTACAGGTATCAGATCAGGTACTTTTAAGATTTCCGGACCGTGTGATTAGGTCAGAGCATCCGGAAGAGAGGAATTTCTGTTAAGCGATAAGAGCTGGAAGATGAGAAACTCGGGTATTGATCCATTTCAGCGAGTTGGTGACATAACGGAGCGTTACCGGGTCGAGATCGCCGAACAGCTCATCGAGCAGGTTCATGATGGAGACCGATTACATCGACGATCCCGAGAGACCCGGGCGCGGTGCTCGGACCAAAGACCGTGCTCCGGAGAACCTTGCAGTTGATCGACAGGTTCGGCGAAGAGGTCTTATGGAAGGTGCACAAGTAGAACCCTGAGCCAGGTGTACGGCACGAGATCGTGGTGTGAGCAATTGCACACACCCACTCACAACTTCACGATCGCGTTCCTCTGGCAGACATCGATGCAGGTCCCGCACACACAAAGCATACCACGGCGGATGCGATTGTTACGGCCACAATCGTCCGAGTGCACGAGTCTGTTCGCAAGCGTGGGGTTGTCACAGCGTTATTCTCCCACCCGCCGCCTGCAGGATCATGAGCGCGTCGAGCGAGGTGACGCGGTGGTCGCCACTCACGTCAGCGGCGGCGAGCGTGCGGCATCGCACGAAGCGGAACCGCGGGCTGCGATTGCAAGCGCGGCGTCTGGGAGGTAATCTGGTCGTCGTGGCTAAGGTCGCAACGTAGTGGTAAGCCACGCACAGAGGGGTCAAACAGAAATGCCATGAATTGGGGCGCCATAGTTTATCCTGTATGTATGCCCCACTATATGCAGCCCCTTCAATGCCCCCCGATCCATTGCATGCATCTCGATATCTCTTAGTCTATCAACAACTCCTGGCGGATAATATCGCTCCCCACATCCAGCGCATACACCTGCTATGACGTTCTCCACCACAACGAAGTCATTTCCGACCCTCACCGTCTCACTGACCTCTTTTTCTTCAACTTTTCCGCCGCATATCGCGCATTTTGATACGATCATTTAAACCCTCCTTCTGTAATCGATCCATCTAATCACATCTGGTTCATAAGTTGTTATAATTATTGCCACATCATCCTCCTTCGAGTACGCACAGACCACATGTATCGGTCTGCCTTCATCAGTCCTTCCGAATACGAGGCAGCTTGGGAATGGCTTGTCGTCTGTGTAGTTCTCTATTACCTCTCCGCCCAGTATTGATTCAATCAATTCTTTCTCAGATATATCGTCTTCTTTTAAGCTCATCTCGTTTTTTGCGTGCAGGCTGATGTTATATCGACTTCTGGATATCGACTTCTTTAGATTCTCCAGTAATTTCATCGAAAGCCTCTTTTTGTGGGATTGAACAGTTCCGGATTATAGTTCTGTCGCTCCTGCCGCCGCCTGCAGGATCATCAGTGCGTCGAGCGAGGTGACGCGGTTGTCGCCACTGACATCGGCGGCGGCGAGCATTGACGGGTCGCACGAGGCGGAACCGCCGGCTGCGATTGCAAGCGCGATCGCGGGGTCTGCGGGGGTGAGTTTGCCGTCAGAGTTGAGGTCGCCTTTCTGTAGCAGGTCTACGGTCGGCTCGGGGGCTGTGTATTGGCGGACAATGATGTTATCAATTCGACCCCCATTGTCATGGAATTCAAATCCTACGCCGCCATTTATGGTAATATCATCATCCATACAAGAAAGTTTTTCGATGCCATTCAAAGAGAGTTTCAGATTATCGTCCCAAACTGCAAACTCCATGTTGTACCATGTGTTTGTATTAATATACTCAGATAAAGGAGTGCGATATGTCCAATCAAACAGTTTTCCATTTGCATTTGGGTCCGGTGAGGTTATGACCAGTAATCCTTCATCAGTATGCCTACCTATGAGGGGCGAAACGTAATTTTTAGTGGAGTATCGTGTTGCATAACCTTCGGATCTGTTTTGGTACCGCAAAAAAATCGCAAAGAAGGTATCAGGATCATATTCTTCTACGATCTTAAAATCACAGCTTGCAACCGAATTTGTCAAATTGAGATTTTTGGGATAAAACCTATTTCCATAATTCGGACAATCACCGCCCAAACACGAAACTATTAACTGCTCATTAATACTATCCCAATCAAAACCGCATACAATTGGGGGATTCATACCACTGCATTCAGTATCGTAGTTTGCCAGCGTATACGTTGAAAAATCATCAAAGAACTCAAACGCCGCAATTCCGTTACTCTCGCTTGTAGCGACCGAATTTCCGTAGTACATCCTGATCGTTGCAGTACCACTCGCTGGAATACTCGACACCTTGACCCAGACCTTCGCGCTCTCGCCAGTCGAGTTCCACGTCCCGATCCAGTAACTCAGCAAAGTCCCATCCAGTTTCGCAAACCGGATATCCGCACCATCTAACTGTGTCTTCGAGAAATCAAAATTTGATGAGTTCAACTCGACCCGAATCTGGTAATCAGTCAGATCAGAGCCGGAATTCTCTTGAATTGTAATCAAATCAGAATATGCCCAGTCCACAGGAAAGTTAGGGGGGCGATGCAAATCAATAAAATCGGAAGGGTCGATCCAACCCGTCGCATCTGTGCTATATCCCGGTCCAGGACTTCCCCATGAAGAACAATTTGAAAACCGCATTTCAAAATGTAAATGGCAATATGGCCAGCCATCTTTTCCAATAGTTCCTATTTGTTCCCTTCTTTCAACAGTTCCACGGGTCTTACTCATGCTTTGGAGATGTGCATATAAAGATTCTACCTGTGTTCCATCAGGCAGTTCATGGCGAACAATCATAACATTGCCCCAGCCGGATCCCGCATCGGCAGCATAAACTATCGTTCCCTCCGAAACTGCATACACTGGCTCTCCACAATCAGTATCCCCACCATCTTCTCCATTCCAATCTTCTCCTAAATGATTATTAACTCGAAAATCTTGTGCATTGTACCAACCATCTCCATCATTTGCCTGTGTAATATATGGTGCACCGACTGGATAATCAAAGCCATCGGAAGTAGATATTTCCCCGTAATGTTCTTTTATTTCATCTGCGGTTAATGCCCTGTTGTAGATGCGAACTTCGTCTATTGTGCCATTGAAGTATTCATACCTTGAACGAGCTGCTCTATTGTATCTACCAATCCAGAGTGGGTTTGACGGATTAATAGTCCCAAGTCCTGATATTGAGGTCGAATCCATTTGAGATCCGTTTACAAATATTTTTAAAGTGTTTGTTGTCCTATCCAAAACGCCAGCAACATGATACCATGTATTTATTGAAATTATGCTGTTAGCTTTGTAAACGGGACCTTTATAATGGTCAACCATATAGTTAACAGTTCTAGTGGTGCCAGAGATGTGTAGGGTATATCCATTATCCATATCGCCATTATGTTTCGCCATCACAGGATAAGTATAATCCGAAGGAGGGAGCGTTGGTATGTTTATCCATGCTTCAACGGTCCAAGAGCCATCAACAGGATTGAGATCAGATGTGGTTGGTATGTTTACATAATCACCGCTTCCATCGAACCTCAACGCGTGACCAGATTTCCCTGCTGTCCATGTTGCGCCGTAAATTACCCCATCATTTCCATTTCCTGAACTATCATTTAAAATGTTGCCAGAACCCTCATCAAAATGCCATTCTGCTACTAATCCCACATCAGTCGGCATCTCAGCATTCAAGAAAAACTCCCCGGTCTCAGGTCGATAAACTCCGATATTATCCTCGCCATCACCATCCCAGTCTCCTGCAATCGGAATATCTCCGAGATCCCCGTACCCAGGCGTCACGATATCAGCAGCCCCGCCATCGTTATCGATATCCAGATAAAATACGCCGGTAGTACTGCCTGGGCGGTACAGCCCGATATTATCATCCCCGTCGCCGTCCCAGTCCCCGATAACAGGCAGATCCTCAGGCTCGCCAAACGCCACGCTCATATCCGCAGATCCACCGCTGTTGTCAAGATCAAGGAAGAACATCGTAAGTCCGGTATCAGAATGATTCGGTCGAAATACGCCGATGTTATCATCCCCGTCGCCGTCCCAGTCTCCAACAACCGGAACATCGCCGATAACTCCGAACGTTGCGTTCATATCAGAAACGCCATCGTTATCATAATCAAGGAAGAACTGAGCAGTCGATGGACGGAAGACACCGATAGTGTCATATCCATCCCCGTTCCAGTCTCCTGTGATCGGAATATCGCCAGAGATGCCGAAACTGATGTTTAACCCGCTATCAAGCGAAAAATTTGCGGTCGTGTAATTGTAGATGCCGGTTGTATCGGTTCCATTGCCGTTCCAGTCGCCGACGAGAGGTTTGTTTATGTCCGGCGGATTGCCAGTGTAGATATGCATCCCGACTCTGCTTGGATAATCGTCCAACGTAGATTTGGCGCTTGAAATTGGGTCATTGATGTAGTACGTCCCATCTGATCTGCCAGTCACCACCACAAAGTGACCTCCCACATTAACGATGACCGGATGTTTTGCATCAAGGTGAGTGTTCAGCACAGTCGTGTCAAAAGGCTTGACCGTTCCCGGAGAATACTCGATCTGATTGATCTCATCATGGCAAACGTTCCTGACAGCAGACCAGTAGATATTATAGCCTGCGTCATAGCCCCCACGCCCAATTGCATTGTTCAGCCGCTTCGGATCGGTGTCCACGCCATAGTATACCATCACCATCGCGGCAGATGTGAGCGCACAGCCCTGACTGCATATTGTTGGACCGTCGCCGCCCAGTTTGTCGCTTTCCCATCGGGAGTCGCACTGACTGAAGTACGGCAAAGGCGGCATGCCTGCCGCCGCCACGCCTGCCGCGACAATAATCAGCATCAGGAGTGTGCACACGCTGATAGTCGGTCGTAAAAGAGTATTTGAGTGGAATGTCTGGGTGTCTCGGTTCATAACAATCACCTTTGCAGTGCTAATAGCCACACCCCCATCTCACATAAAGTTAATCGAGCAACACCCCCAAAGTCTCGGGACTGGCACAGAAAAGGATCTCGTGTAATTGCTGCGCCGCCCCTCTCCTTGGCGATATGTTTTGCATTGACGCAAATACCGTGTAATCTCGCGGTTGTGAAATTCCCCTCACGAACCCGAGATAGCGGCTGATCAGGAGGATCGTTGTTCCGAACTCGGCGTTGATCCGTCTTTTGCGTTCACCATTGCCTGAATCTAACCGCTCGGGAACATATACCTCCGCTAATGCCCTGCCCTTGCAGGCAGTGGCATCGATGGACTCCTATTGGGAGTCCATCACAGCTTCACGATCGCGTTCCTCGGGCACACCTCGATGCAGGTCCCGCACTGGTTGCATTTCTCCTGATCGATCACAGCAACCTTCCGGATAAGCTTGATTGCGCCTTCAGGGCAGTTCTTCTTGCATATCCCGCATCTGATGCATCCGAACTCGCATATCTCTTTGACATACTTGCCCTTATCGTGCAATGCACAGACCACATAGACCGGACAAGGTTCCTTCAGGCAGTGACCGGGAATATAGAGATTGGTTAAATTTAAGTGTCATGGATGATACTGATTACACTGCATGAAACGATATGAGCTGTAATCACGTACTGTTCATATAATAGTGATGGTTAATAAATAGATACAAGGTGATAAATATGGATGGCAGCTATGAAAATTCGCTTGAAATCGAAGATGAGACTGACGCCGATGAAGACGATTCTCTAACAGAATATGACATTACGACGTTTCCAAACGATTTCAATATTAAAACCATTTTTGATTTTATTGAATCTGAAATATTCAAAGTTCCGGTTTTTCAAAGGAACTACGTCTGGGATCTGACGAGGGCATCCAAACTGATAGAATCGATAATATTTGGAATACCCGTACCTCAGATTTTTCTATATGAAAAATCCAAAAATGAGTTTTTAGTGGTTGATGGACAACAACGGTTAATGACTATTTATTATTTTATAAAAATGAGATTTCCTAAAAGAGAAAAAAGGTATGAATTGAGAAGAATATTCGACGAGAGGGGTAGAATCCCTGACGATATATTGCACAACGATGATTATTTCAGCAATTTCAAACTCAAATTGCCAGAGAAATTGCCAGATAAGAAGAATAAATTGAACAAATTGAACTATGAGACTCTCGGAGAGTATAAAAACACTTTTGAAATGAGGACGATAAGAAATATTATTATAAAACAAAACTCTCCGCCAGATGACGACTCTGTAATTTATGAGATATTTAATCGCTTAAACACAGGAGGGATGAATCTAACACCGCAGGAAATACGAACAAGTTTATATCACTCTGACTTTTACGATATGCTATATCGGATTGATCTTGATACAAGATGGAGACGGTTGATCGGTAGTCCGGAACCGGATCTCCACATGAAGGATGTTGAAATATTGTTGCGAGGTTTTGCGATGTTAGTAGATGGGGGTAATTACAAACCATCGATGGTAAAATTTCTTAATAAATTTTCAAATGATGCAAAATCATTCTCAGAACAAAAGGTTAAGCATCTGGAAAATTTGTTCGATTCGTTCCTGAATAGCTGCCAAAATTTAGATGAGCGAGCATTCACAGGAAAAACTAACAGAATCAACATCTCTATTTATGAAGCAGTCTTCACTGCGGTTTGTGGAGCATCTTATGATGAAAAGTCTCTTAATGTCCCCTCCATAACCACAGAACAATTAAACACACTTAAGAATGACGAAGATGTCAAAAACGCTACTATATCAAAGACATCAAGTAAAACGAATGTAGAGACTAGATTGAGAAGAGCCCGAGAAATAATATTATCTCGTTAGGTTGATTGTTATGGGTAGTAATGGGGATATTGTTGGGACGAGGTACAAAGAATTTAAAGAGATGATTGATTATCTTGAGACTAACAAAGAGATCTCCTTAAAAATCGTTGCGGATGACAATCTTAAAAAGGTTCTTCTGCTTTCGGCTGCAAGTTATTTTGAAGATGAAATTAAGGATATAATATTAAGTTTTGTGGAGAAAAATTCTGGTAATAATCTAATAATTATATCTTTTGTGAAAAATAAAGCAGTGGAGCGGCAATATCATACTTATTTTGATTGGAGCGCCAGGAACGCTAATAGATTTTTTTCGTTATTCGGTGACGGATTTAAGGACCAAGCCAGTGAGGATGTTAAAGACAATTCAGAATTGGAAAAATCTATCCGGGCTTTTTTAGAGATAGGAAATTTACGGAATGAACTGGTACATGGCAATTTTGCTGTATTCCCCATCGAAAAGACTGTCGAAGAGATTTATGATCTTTATCGTTTGGCTCATCAATTTATCAATTACCTGTCTTCAAAATTAACATAACTAAAAAATTATAGAACCACGAGATTTATATGGAAATCCCGTGGTTGTACTGATAAAAGATCACAGCTTCACGATTGCGTTTCTCGGGCAGACATCGATGCATGTCCCGCACTGGTTACACTTCTCCTGATCGATCACGGCAACCTTCTGGACAAGCTTGATTGCACCCTCAGGGCAGTTCTTCTTGCATATCCCGCACCCTATGCATCCGAACTCGCATATCTCTTTGACATACTTTGGCTTGTCATGCGATGCACAGACCACGTAGACCGGACCGTGTTCCTTTGTTACGAGGAGCACATCCTGCGGGCAAGCAGTCACACACGCGCCGCAGCCCTTGCAGTTATACTTCTTGATTCTCGGAAGTCCGTTATCCGCAATCTCGATCGCATCAAACATGCACGCCCGCACACAGTCGCCAAGACCGATGCATCCGTATGAGCAGGCTTTCTTCGTGCCCGAAAGCAGGATTGCGGCTCTGCACGTATCCGCGCCGATGTAATCGTATCTGTCCTTGCAGTTTGTGCCACCCTGACAGAGCGTGACCGGATACATGGGCTCTGCTGCGCTGATATCCACTCCGAGCAGTTCTCCGATCAGTTCAAACGTCTCTGCATCGCATGAAGTACACACCTCAGGTGAGACGTCCCCTGCCACAATATGCTCGGCAGCATCAGCACATCCCGGATATCCGCACGCTCCGCAGTTTGCTCCGGGCATCAGTTCGATCAGTGCATCAACAAGCGGATCAGTCGGAACATAGAACGCCTTTGACGCCCAGACGAGCATCCCTGCCATCGCAAATCCGAGTGCTCCAAGCACAACGATTGCAGGCGGCATCAAACTCATAAGATCAACGGTCATAGTTTCACCACCGAAAAGTAACTGACAACAATTAGTGCGACCATCGTCGCTGCAAAGAATGCTCCGATGAAGCCGTTGAAGAGGTCAACATTACGCATAATCAACTTCTCTCGCACAGCCGCTGTTGCAAGCATCACCCACGAGTAGCCAAGCCCTGCCGCGAACGCGTATATAATGCTTGCGCCATACGTGTACCCCTCCTGTATATTCATCAGCACCACACCAAGAACCGCGCAGTTCGTTGCGATCAACGGAAGATAGATCCCGAGCGACTTGTAGAGCGGCGGGCTGAACTTGCGTATGATGAACTCGACAAGCTGCACAAATGAAGCGATGATGAGGATGAAACAGATCGTCCGCAGGAATGTCAGATCCTTCCCTATAATACTTGCATCGCTCAGGAGATAATAGTATATGGGCCACGTGAGGATCGCCGACATCGTCATAACAAAGGTGACCGCCATCGACATGCCTTTTGAGGTATCTGAGTTGGTGGTCAGACCAACGTAAGAGCAGAGTCCGAGAAACATGATCAAGAGGAAGTTCTTTGTGAACATCGCATTCACAAAGATCGGGAAGAGATCCTCTGTCGGCATAAGTCCTGGTGTTTCGATCATATCTCGTAACCCTCCTTTCTGAGTTGTTTCATCCGTTTACGATCACCCATGATCTTGAATAGAAGCATCAGTACCGCGATCGTTAAGAAAGCCCCGGGAGCCGTGACCATCACGGTTGCTGGCGGTGGAAGGTAGGGACTAAGCACACCAATCACGAGTTCAATCACGAGTTCAATCGCAGGAAACCTCATAATTATGTCTTTTCCAACATCATAGCCGAGCAGATCGAACACTATAGTTCCAGTCCCAAGAAATTCCCTGATGCTACCTAACAATACCAGTGCGATTATAAAACCCATCGATATGCCAATCCCATCTGCTATCGAGGGAAATACTGGATTTCGATTTGCATACGCCTCCGCCCTTCCGATGACTATACAGTTTACAACGATCAATGGCACAAAGATGCCGAGCCGCTCGTACATATCTGGCTGATATGCCTCAAGCAGCATATCAACCATCGTAACGAAGGTACAAATGATAAGAATGAATATCGGGATTCTGACATCTGGTGGGATCTGCTTTCGCAGGAGAGAGACCATGATGTTTGAGCCGAGCATCACAAAAGTAAATGCCAGTCCCATACCAAAACCATTTGCAAACGAAGTGGTTACAGCAAGTACTGGACAGAGACCGAGCACGAGCACGAATACCGGGTTATCCTTGATGATTCCCCGGATTATCTCCCCTATGAATGATTTGTTTGCCATTTACGAGACCTCCTCTTGCATCTTTCCAATTATTTCAACGACTCCGGCGGTGACATATCCTGATGATACCGTTGCACCTGAGATGGCATCGATCTTTCCGCCGTCACTTGAGAGTGCAAGCCCGTCCGGACCGACACCTGCGAACTGCGCGGTGAACGCCTCATCTTTCTGAATCTTGTCACCGATTCCAGGCGTCTCTTTCTGCGACACCACAACAACTCCGGTCACTACGAAATCAGTGTCCACTCCGACTGCGAGAGTTAACATGTCCTGCATGCCCTGCACCTCCGTCATGGCTCCATAGCCGATCAGGTCGCCACCGTTGTATGCCTCGTAGCACAGTTCACCACCCGCGGATTTGAACTTGGTGGCATCAGGGACAATACCCATCTTGAGCAGTTGCTTGTCAGGGCCGCCTGCCGCTTCTGCCAGCTTATCAAGCTGTTCCTGTGTGACACCATAAGTCGCTGTCAGGACTGCTGCTGCCACCGCAGCAATGAGCGTTAGCTTGACAAGTATCATTATAGTGGAATCTTTTGTTTCTGCCATTTTATTTCCCTCCGATCGGCTTTGGTATGGTGCTTCTGTCGATGAGCGGACTGAAGACGTTCATCATGAGCACTGCGAAGCACATCCCTGCGAAATAGGTATTGAAATGGAGCTGGATCAGTATCAGCACGGCAAGCACGATCCCATAAACCAGTCTGCCCCTCTTTGTCACCGGTGATGTGACCGGGTCTGCCGCAAGGAATATCAGTCCGAGGAAGTAGCCGCCGGTTAACACATAAGGAAGCTCTTCACCCATCCCGACGATCGGCATCAAGAGTAACAGCAAGATAGTAGCACTGAGTGCCACCCGCCGGTCCACATATTTCTTGTACAGGACGAATGCACCGCCGAGCAGGACTAATATGGGCGAAGCCTCGGCAAGTCTGCCAGCACCCGCCTCAAGGAATAGGTCAGAGAAACTGCCGAGATTCGGTACGGATCCGGTTCCCATCAGCGTGGGCCATGCAGCAAGCAGGAATGCAAATCCGACCAGTGTCGGATGGAACACCAGTGTCCCTGTGCCACCAAAGATGTATTTTGGAACAGCTATCGCAAACGCGGCTCCGATGACCGGAACCCAGATCGGGACACTTGACGGCATGAGGAGCGCAAGCAAGAGACCAACCAACACAGCATTCCCGTCAGTTATGGTGATCGGCTGGGATGCTGCCTTGTAGATAATGATCTCGGTTACAACTGCCGCAATCACTGTTGCAAGAATGATCGTTAGCGCAGGAAACCCAAAGAGATAGATCGCCGCGATCGTGATCGGAATCAGTGCGGCGACGGTCCCCCACATCACACTCTTCACACTCTCCTTGCTCTTCACATGGGGTAATGGTGATATTGTATATGTCATTTAAACGCCTCCATCTCGGCAACGCCATGTTTACCATACCTGATTATCTGCACGATTGGTAACTTGGACGGGCAGACGTACGCACACATACCGCATTCCACGCAGTCACCGATGTATAATTCCGCACACTTGTCAAACTGCGCGCTGTCAGCATATCCATACAGCAGGTGCGGCATCAGTCCGATCGGACACTCGTCCACACACCACGCGCAGTTGATACAGGGTGCCGGCGGTTCGCGCTCGATATTGCTCTCGGTCTGTACCAGGATTCCCGTTGTCGTCTTGATGACCGGAACGTCGTCTGAGTACTGCGCCGCGCCAGGTATTGCTCCGTTTACGATGATCTTTACCGGCGTTCCACTACATCCGCCGCATTCCTTGATCACATGACTAATCGGCGCGCCGATATCCACGAGAACGTCTCTCGGAGAACCTACCGCGCCTGCAACGGTCACCACTTTCTTAATCATGGGTTCGCCGTCACAAAGTGCGTCGTATATCGCTTTCATGGCAGCGATGCTGCTAACGAGAACGCCTTTGTCCTCAGGGATGCTACCGCGTGGCACCTTCTTCTTCGCAAACTTCTTAGCAAGCGTGTCTTCGGTGCCCGGTGGGTAGTACCCCGGTGTCGCGATGACCTTGATGTTGTTATCCGGTATCGTCTCGGTTCGCATGACGTGCAGCGCTTCTGAGCCAAGTTCGATTACGATAAACGCTTTCGTAGCACCAACCGTTTCCATCAATGCTTTCAATCCATATACGATTCTAGAAGGATGATCGAGCATGAGCGCTTCGTATGATGACAGATCCCAGGTATTCGTCCCGTTGACGACGATCGTGTCGATATCTTCTTTTGTGCGCAATGTCGGATGTCCGTTCGGTTCGATGATACCGGCGTCCTTGATGATGCGCCTTATCTTTCCTGTGGACAATTTTACCGGTTCAATTTCTCTCTTTTCCCCGTCGTGTGTCTTGATTACCACACTGAGAATATCTTTACCAGTCGGGTGCGGCAGTTCGGAAACGGCTGTAACCTCTCCGGAAACGCTCGAATGTATCCGAAACTCGCCGTCGCCGATCAATTGACCAACAGAAACGATATCGCCAACACTTACCAAGGAATCGCACACCGCGCCATCATGCTGCTGTAAGGGAATGATCACCTGATCAGGTGTTTTGATTGTTACAATCTTCAATGCGGATGCCTCCTATGCCTCGCATTATGGATACGTGTGTCGGCATATATAAGTATTGTTATCTGGCTGGCACAGGCAACTATCTTTAAGTGTTACTGCACAAGAGTATATATCACATGAGTGTACCGAGATTCTGGAGACATATCAGCAGCAGGTACAACCTGATCGGAACAAGGTGTAATACCTGCGGCGAATACTACTTCCCGCCGAGAACGATGTGCCCTAACTGCCGCAGGGATGGCAGCATCGAGGAATACCAGTTCAAAGGACATGGCGAGGTAGTCACCTACACGATCATCCATACCGCATCTGAGGAATTCGATATGCAGACACCATACCCACTTGCGATCATCCAACTGGACGAGGGTCCGCGCATGACCGGACAGGTGGTCTGCGACAATGATGCGATCGCAATCGGGATGCGCGTGAAGCCGATATTCAGGAAACTTGGCGAAGATGGTGCCGCTGGTATCATATACTATGGCACCAAGTTTATCCCTGCATAATGTGCGACGCCTCGGTGGCTCAGCTGGCAGAGCGAGTGATTTGTAATCACTAGGTCGCGAGTTCAAATCTCGCCCGAGGCTTAAATATAGTACAGCAGATCAATAGTATCTGAAAAATGATATTGCTGTGCCCTTGCTTTTGATCACTCACGCGACACCCCATATCCAACTCTTACTTTATGGACCTTGCAAGTTCGACGATCGCATCTGTTAGATTATTCACCGATGCGCGCAATTCCCTCCTCGTCACGCATCTCATCAATGGCCCTCTCCACACCATCAGATATCTTTTTCGTATTTCACATCCAAAACATCGAAGTTCTGCTGTGTCTGATCCCGAAACTCAGTCAAGACGTGGGTGCGAATGTTTTGCTTGTCGATCATCTGATCCTGCTTACCGAGCATCTCTCTCCCGATTCCCACAGATTCTATTCCAAGTTCTACAGACCGATAGAGCAACGCTACTACCACGTCCATACGCTCTCAGTTCCTCTGTCCAATCGCCCCGCCTGATCTCAAAGTACTCGAATTCGCCTGTCGCTGCTCCGAATTCGACATCAATATCTTCAACAGATATCGGAGATACCGGATGCTTGTCTATCCGGATCCGAGTTAGAAACTCGTCGAGACTTCTTTCATCTCCTTCTGCAACGATCTTAACATCGTAAGGTTTCAGATTCTCGACATAACCTGCCAAATGTAGTTTGCGAGCGATCTTTTCCACAATGTCTCTGTATCCAACTCTCTGCACCTCGCCCTTTGCGATGATTGTTACTCGCTTCATCTCGCATCACCCGTGTACCGCAAGACCACGGTGTCGTCGGCCATACGATGTGGTTCTGTCCGTCCTGTGTTGTGTGCTGTCATGGTTTAGTGCTGATTTGGCGGATTCTATTGATCAGTATATATTTATAAATATTCTCCTCGCACAAAGGTTGCAGCGTAAACCGGGTTGACCGATCACAACCGCTCAACCTGCGCCCTGCCATCGCGCACCGCAACAACAAATCCAATATCATCTGCGAGCGTACGCGCAGCCTCTCCTGTTCCATGTATCAGCAGTTCCACGAGATCGTCTGGTTCATCGATGTCGTTCGCTGCTGCAAACGAGTCGTAGACCTCGACTGAGAGACCGTTGTCGCATGCGATTCTGAGATGATCAAGAAAACTCGTGCCGTAGTAATCCGTTCTGAACCGAGACGGATCTTTGATAGAGAGGATATTGGTCCCCCCGCCCTTGCCGGGTGCGATCACCAGATCGGCGTCCGAATTCGCAATCTCTCGCACGTGCCGGCTCTTCAGGAGCGGCAGGTCAGCCATCACGATCATGACAGGATCGCATCCGTACTCTGCCACATTGGATAGATACTCGTTTAGCGCATCGTTTAATCCGGATTCACTGAGCAGGATGTGCGGATCGGTGCGCGCGTCGTCAAAGATCGATGGCGTGAGGATATCGACCGCGAAGCCATCGATTGCATCGAGCACATCATAAAGCATCGCAACCGCGAGCAGGCCGCGCTCATCTGGTGTTAGCACGCCAGAGAGGCGGGATTTGGCGTTCTCTTTCTTAAATGGTATCACGATTCTCATGGTATCAGTTCCGAGACTTTTTTTTGGTAGTTTATGAAAATGGGTTCAATAATTTTCTTCATGACCCGATCTCCCCGAAGAAATTAAAAAGCCCCCAACTCCGGTCCAAAGATCCTCTGATAGTATTCTGCCCCGATGTCAACACCCCATGCAAGATGCCGCACATTGACATCCCGGTCTATGTCAAGCGTCAGCAGATGGAGCACCCGCCTGTAGATCGTGCCCGGCTCTTCACCCTCCGTTGCAGCAAGCGCGTCCATCCTCGCCCTAACCGCATCGAAATACCGCTTCCGGTCGGATTCCGTCATGAACGTCATGCCGGTGGAGGCTATCCTGTCAGAAAGATCGTGATGGTTCGCGGCAGTCCCGACGTCCTCGATTATTAACTCGTTCAACCGATCTAGCGCAGCCTGCCTGATGACCTGCAAGACCTGTTCATCGCTGCTTTCAATGTATATCCGGTTTATCTCCTCAGTTCCGCTCGCCCGCACAAGGAGGCGGGAGATCGTCCCCCCGCCAGGATCCTGCAGCACGAACTCGACCTTGTCGTGGTATGTGCCACCCGCCCAGAGCACGTCTTGCCCTGCGATCGACTCTGGAGGGTTGTCGAGCCATGAATTGATTATATTCTCCTTTGGGTTGTTCGGAGCCCAGATGTCGAGCCGTTTGTCGTATTTTTCGCCATACCTTTCCGTATGTTCCCGCCATATCTCACCAGGTGGCTTTTCGTGCCATGCGATCATGGACGCGATCATACATATACCGATGATCCCGTCCTTGTCAGGGAACCGCTTGACCGTGAAGCCGCCACTCTCCTCGCCTGCAACCGCTGCCGGCAGATCGTATCTTTTCATCGCGGCAGAGATGTATTTGAAGCCGACCTCGGTATCGATGCACGGGAACCGTTGCAATGTGAGCGCGTATTCGACATCACCAGTAACCTTTCTGATGCTGTAAAACGGATGCCGGATCAGCGAATTGACCCGATCCCATTCCGGCGTCGGTATATCATATCCGCCGTCCTCGGATAGTGTCCGCACCACATCATCGATTGCAGTGGACGTGGTTCCGGTCCGTATCACGATATGGTTCTCCCAGGCAAGCCCCCTGATCACGAAATCGCAGATCATGGCAAGAAGTTTGTTAAGGTTGATAAAACCATCCCGGTCAAGGATTCCACCGCAGCGATCGCCGTCGGTATCGTTTGCGCACTCAAAGAGTGCACCGACCCGTTCCAATCGATCCGCAGTCGGGAGAAGCCACTGCTCCTCAGGATTGGCATAGAATCGGAGACCTAAAAGATCGTCCTTCCCTGAATCCATCGGAAAGACGGATTCCGCGGGAATTCCGAGTTTCTCGAATATTTCCTGGATATAGCCCCTTGCAACACCATTCATCGCGTTATGGATGAACCTGTGCTCTGGCTGCGAATAGAAACCCAGAAGAAGCTTGTCCAGTCTCTGCGATCTTAAGAAATCTGCGATGTATGCGGTGTATTTCTCTCGCATATCAACGTACACAAACTTGCCTTCCGCTTCCGCCTTCGAAAGATCATATTTCAGGGGGGGCTGATCTCTCATGCACAGAATATTCGCTTCCCTCTCGATCCGGTCGGTGACCGATGTCGGGGCAACATCGCCGTTCTCCATGCTCCATCGCTGCCCCTGGGTCGAGAGTGGATTGTGGCTCGGGGTCATATTCTCGCCACCTGCCGCATTATTCTCTTCCACCTCCCTAAGCCAGTACACCAGAGCGCCTGTGGGTGATGGCTCCTCTGCAAACCGCACAGGAAACCCACGCGAGAGAAACACCTTCGCACTCTCAAGCGCAAACTCCCGTGCACCGATCCGTGTGTCATAAGTGATCACGACGGGCATCCCGCCCTTACTCTGGGAGGTCTCGAGATCGTTACATATCGCAACGGTTACGAAATCAGATCTTTCGCTGGTGAAATCCTTGTCCACGAATGCCCTGAACCCGGATGTTCCGAACTTTATATATTTTTTACTAATTAATTTGTGGAGCAGTTCTGCAAGCGCAGGATCATCGGTTCGATTGGCAAATCGATATAATTTGTCACTGATGTTTGCGGCAAGCGAGGTTCTAAACGGCCTGTACCTCCCATCAGCGTTAAGAGCGGTGATCAGAGGTGGTAATTCATCTTTTATATAATTATCTATACCGGAAAACTCATCCCGCCCAAAGAATTTAAGCAGTGCTGTTATGGCAAGAGCACGCAGACGCTTCGCCTCTGCCAGCAGGTCCTGCGCCTCCTTGTATGTGTTCTGCATCTTCTTGCGATCCTCAATCTCCCTGCCAGTCATCCGGTTGATCTCCGAATCCGGGTTCTCGGTAGTCTCAAGTCCATACTGCCCGGGCTCGACTGCAAAGAGTTGCAAGGATGCAAACAAGACCGGAAGTTGGCCGGTTGGGAATTTGGTTATATTCTCGGTCAGTTTTGTCAAAAAATCCCTGCTCACGAGAGTTGCCTTGCCGAGGATTTCGGTATCGTCTGTTTCAGTCAAAGCAACGATCAGACTGGAAGTCAGTTCGGATACCGGAAGTTCGCTTGCGATATGCTCTCTGATGATGTTTTTCAGTTCGGATAGATTGCCCAGTGTCGTTGCCCTGTTCCGGGTCAGCATCTGCCAGCGCATATCCTGGTATATGAAATCAGCGCGCTTCATACACCCCCCTTGATCGCCTTTTCTAATATGGGTATGCTGAGGTTAACATTAATAACAGACCACATACAGAAGGAAGTTTACCATGAAGAAGTCAGAAAAAGAGACTGAAGCTCAATATTACACAAAAGAACGCTGGGACAATTGGATTCAGAACGTGAAAGAGAGTAACTTTCAGATAGACGATGAATCCGGAAGCAGTACTGAGGTGTTTGTCAATATGATGGATGATGTTATACTTTCATGCCTGAATATCATTTCCGAACGGAATGCGAAAAAAATGTCAGCAGATAATGCGTTAAATGCGATTTCAGGCATCAGCGAGATTGTGCTATGTGAGGTTTCCCCGATTAACGATGATGTTGATATGATGATCCAGTCGCTCCAATCTTCGCTGCTCGGCGCGCTTGTTTCATGCGAATGCTATATCCGCGGATCATACAATACGAGGACTACGCTTCCTAAACTGGTCAAGACTGCGATCGAAACAGAGGAGGATGATCCGGAAAAGGCGCTGGAATGCATAAGCACGGTTGGTGCACAGGTACTATCTGGTAAGCCCATGCCGGAGATCATCTTTGACGTGCCGGATGGGCTGGTTGCAGAATGGTTGGACGGTGTTGACTCGATCGTCGCAGCGATGGCTCTTTCGAGCGAAAAATGATGCAACGATAGTGTATGCAATGCATACTGACCATAGCAGGATCCGATTCCGGCGGCGGTGCAGGCATAGAAGCTGATCTGAAGACGTTTGCCGCGCTCGGGATACATGGCGCCTGCGCGATCACCTCAGTAACCGCGCAGAACACGCTTGGGGTGGAGCGCGTCTATGATCTTCCAAAAGATGTGATTGTCGACCAGATCCGTGCCGTAACAAGCGATATAAGAGTTGATTATGTAAAAATTGGGATGCTGTCATCTGAGAGAATAGTCCGCACAGTGGCAAGGGAGGTTGAGGGCATCCCGTTCGTGCTCGATCCTGTGATGGCTGCAGAGGCGGGCGGGTCGCTACTGGCAGAGGATGCGCTGGATGCACTGGTATCAGTTCTGATCCCGCTTGCATCCGCGGTCACGCCAAACGTCTATGAAACTTCTGCCATAACCGGCATCCGGATCCGGAGTATTGAGGATGCGATGCGTGCTGCGGCAGCAATCGCCACACTCGGATGCCGGGCTGCTGTCATCACTGGCGGGCATCTCGATGGCGCCGACGTGCTCTGTGAGAGCAGCGATGGTATGATCGAGTCCCCTCGACTAATTCGGGGGGCAGGGGGTCTTATCGCGGGAGGGACACATGGCGCAGGCTGCACGTACTCGGCAGCGCTTGCAGCGTATCTTGCGAAGGGACTTTCTGTTTCGGATGCATGTACTGCTGCAAAGGTTTTTGTCGAAGAAGCGATCGCGAACTCTTCCGGTATAGGCAGAGGAGTTGCTCCGGTCAACCAGACCCGGGGGGTTACCCGCGATGCTGCGCGGTACCGTGCAATCGCTGATGTCAGCGCCGCTGTAAAAGCGATCGAGGGCTCTCGATCATTCGCGTCACTGATCCCTGAGGTCGGATGCAACATCGGAAGTGCGATTCCGGAGGCACAATCGGTAGGCGACGTTGCCGCAGTCAGGGGAAGGATTGCCAAGATCGGCGGTGGCAGGGCACGCGCAGTCGGATGCGCCGAGTTCGGTGCGTCGTCGCACATCGCACGGCTCATCCTTGCGGTCATGCAGTTCGATCCGATGATTAGAAGCGCGATGAATATCAGGTATTCAGAAGGCGTCATCTCTGCCTGTGAGGAGTGCGGCTACACGATGGCGTCGTTTGACCGGAAGGACGAGCCGCCGCACCACAAGACGATGGACTGGGGTGCAGAGTATGCGATTACGGAGGCTGGTTCTGTGCCACAGGTGATCTGGGATGCGGGCGGCGTCGGAAAAGAGGCGATGGTGCGGATTCTTGGGAGAAGTGCTGTGGAGGTCGCAGGTCTTGCGATTCGGGTGGTTGATCTGTAGCAGGTGCGTGACTATAGGTTGTGGCAATCAAAAAAATAAGAGCGGTGGAGCCTCTGATATAGTGGCTCCATCCCCTGTAGCTTCTTTTAACTGTTTGACTGGAATGCGCCCAGATCAGAGACCAGGTACTCATTAAACGAGCTTCCTTTCTGGACCGCATTCCTGTTCTTGCGTGTGATTGTTGCGCTGCCTGGGTCGAAAGCCATGAAATCGACAAACTCAGCGTATACAGGGAGGGTTTGATTGAAATATGCAACGCTTTCAGCATTAACCATAACATTCCACCCGGATATTACGTATGTGACCGTAGCTGGTCGTTTCCTGCCAAACTCGTCCTCAGCTATCCAACCAGTCTCTACGACCGTTACCTGCTCGCCTGAGTACTCTGCAATCACCTCCATTATGCCTATTTAGCAACGTCAGGTGTTTGTACTCGAATTTCGGTGAATCAAAATAGACTTACCTTCTACTATCATGGAGTTATTGGTGTTTTTGTTGGACATGGTGGTTCGATAATTGTGGAGAAATGGGTGGATATCCATGTCATCGGATATGCACTTTTTCCGAAGTTCTGTGTTGCGCAAACCAATCATGTATATCTTTGTGCACAATATATAAGAGGGTATAGCTCGAGGTGTATGCTGTGTTATAGTTAATCAATTCATGTATAATGGGTGGTTGTATTATGGGGAAAATTCCGAAAGGGTTGATGAATGCATTGTCTGATGAGTTTTCTTCAAATCAGGTTGAAGAAGGTCGTAAGCGTCTCGAATGGATCATGCGGGTCAGGGATCGTGGCGAGGATTGTCAGGTTGTGCTTGATGAGCTGGGTTTGGATCTGAGTTCGAATAGTTGTCGGAAATATGACCCACTTTTCGGTGATGCCTCGACACATCACCAAAAGGTGTCACGGTGGCATGACGTACTCCATTCTCAGTAATCGTCCGTCATTCAGCTTATGCACCTCTTCGATATATCGTTACATCTCGATTTTCGGCGAAACGTAAATTACAGTCCAAAAGATGTCACGTAGGTATGGCACGTTCCACCCTTTTAAAACGTCTATTCTTCAATCGCGTTGTTATCATTGATAATTCTATATATGTTCTGTGACGATAAAAGGACAGGCTATTTCAATTCACCGAAAGTCAGGTATAGTCGTCCATCACCTCATTTGTTGGGTGAGGCGACTATGTTTTATAGAATATAAATGTATTCGGAAGTAGGGGTATTCGGAACTACTGAGTTCACAAGAATGCTTAAATAGCAGAACGCTCATATATATGTGTGTCGGTTTAAGATGCAGGGGCGAGCAATTGTGCGATGAAACCTCCTGTGGTAGAGGAGTCGTTCCGTCACCTTGGACCGGCTTTAGGGGTGCCGATATGACAACATCCAATAGGACATTATGTGAGTGCGGAAGATTCATCGACCCGGGTACAAAGTTCAAGGATTTCATTAAGACGACGTCAGGTCCGTCAACCCCTACATTTGGGCATTCAGAGTGCGGATATGTTTTTAATCTGGTTGAGGGGGATTTTCCCAGAAGAAATTTATCCAAAAAAGAATTGAAAAGCATCGCAATGGCATTTGCTGAAGAGAAAAATCTGACCGATTATTTGACTCAAAAACTCTTGTTGCTGGTGGACCGGTTTAAACGATGTGGTACTCACTCTGACCATCACATTTTGATGGAGGCATACAAACAAATCAGCGATGAGGATGTGAAATGAGGACTTATGGGTACTATGGATACCCCATCTTCGGAAGAGCGCCTCATGGTTGTTTGACTATTTATTCATCTGATGCACCACCACAACACGAGTGTTTACAATAGCAATCTTGAACATATTCGCGACGAGCTTTACCGGATCAAGCAGATAGTTCATCTGCACCTTGATGATTATGGGGTAGAGCAGGTGAACGCGAACAGTTTCCATGGATTATTCATATCGCGAGATGAAGTGGACGCTATTTTGCAAACCACCCTCTATGGCCACGAGGCAGATGCATGTTCTGCCACAGAACACCGGGAAATCGAAAGACTTACCAGAGAAATTGCTAAAAAGAAAATCGAAAGCATCGAGAACGGAAAAGAACTGCGCCTCCACCTGCTTGAGGAGCTGTTTCATCTCACCCCTTTTGAGATGGGCGTTCTTGCGATATGTCTGGCACCGGAACTTGATCTGCAATACGAAAAACTCTACGCCTATCTTCAAGATGATGTTACTAGAAAACAGCCCAGTGTTGATCTGGTATTAGGTCTTCTCAGCTCAACAGAGGATAGGTTTGCGGCCATAAATTGTTTTTCTCCAGCTGCGCCTCTGATCCGAAACCGCATAGTCCATCTCACATCCCCGAGATTGGATGATCCGGTACCGATCTTGTCCAGATCTATAAAAGTAGATGACAGGATACTATACTTTCTTATGGGATCTGATGAGGTGGATGCTAGAATTCGGAGTTTTTCATATATGGCAGATATGCGAAATCGTTTTGAAGACCTTATTCTATCTGGTGATGAAAAAAACCGGTTGTCAAGTCTGATAAAATGGTATTCTCGCACGGAAACTCCTGTAATATTCTTCTTCCATGGACCGTATGGCACTGGAAAGAAGATGGCGTCAGAGGTGGTTTGCAATGAATTGAAACTACCCCTGCTTATGGTGGATATGAAGGCTGTTATCGGGAGTGAGTTTCCTGAAACAATGGATGCCATCCTTCGTGAAGCCCTGCTACAGAGATCATCGGTGTGCCTTCTGGGTTTTGATGCGGTGTTGAAAGCGGCGGACAATGATGAGGGAACGGCTGTGATAAACCTTATTAAAAGGCTGGATCGTTTTCCAAACTGGATTTTCATATCTAGCGAGACCCAGTGGGAACCGACGTTAGTCCTCAAAAAGCACAAATTTGTCAGTCTTGCATTTCCTCGTCCGTCCTTTGTGCTTCGTAAACAAATGTGGAAAACCTTCTTAAACGGGCGTAATAACGTATCTGATGATGTGGATATTGCGAATATTGCCAGCAAATTCAACTTTAGTGCCGGTCAGATGAAGGACGCCCTCTTCTCAGCATGCAACATCGCAGAGATGAAAAATTCCGGAGAACCAGTCTTGTCCATGGATACGCTTTTTGGGGGGTGCAAGGCACAATCCGGCAACAAACTCACTAGATTAGCCATGAAGATAGAACCCCGTCACATCTGGGATGACATAGTCCTTCCGGAGGACGTAAAAGAACAGCTGGTGGAAGTGAGTGGATATATCAAACATAAAGGAAAGGTGTATGCGGATTGGGGGTTTGGCAGGAAATTGTCGTCGGGCAGGGGGCTAAATGCACTCTTTTCAGGCCCATCCGGAACGGGCAAAACGATGGCTTCCGGGATCATTGCAGGTGTTGTGGAACTGGATATATACAGGATTGATTTATCCGGCGTGGTCAGCAAATATATAGGCGAAACTGAAAAGAACCTTAAGAAAATCTTTGAGGATGCCGAGACCAGTAACGCCATCTTGTTCTTCGATGAAGCCGATGCAATCTTTGGAAAACGGTCAGAGGTTAAGGACTCTCATGATCGGTATGCCAACATCGAGACAAGTTATCTGCTTCAGAGGATGGAGGAGTATGACGGGGTAGTGATCCTCGCCAGCAACTTCAAGAAGAATATCGACGATGCGTTCCTTCGCCGGATGCACTTTGTAATAGAGTTTCCACTCCCTGATGAAAAGTTGCGGGAGAAGATATGGGAGGGCATATTCCCTGAAGAAACGCCACTTGGAGATGATGTTGATTTTACATTTCTGGCTAGATTTAAAGTAACAGGTGGCAATATCAAAAATATCGCCCTTTCGGCTGCTTTTCTGGCGGCAGGAGACTCTGCCACTGTTGAGATGGGACATCTGGTCAGAGCCACGAAGAGGGAATTTCAGAAGATGGGAAAACTGTGCACACCGGGCGACTTTGGAGAGTATTACGAGGTGGTGAAGTGAATTACATGGCGATAGCAGATGTCGGAGTGACTATGGTAGAACTATTAAAGGAGCGGATGGCGGACATGATCCCCCCTGATTCGATAGTGCTGACATCACCAGGAGAGGTTGAAGCTACGGATGCTGTTCGATTGTCCCTGTTTTTATACCGGGTTGTTGAGAACGCTCACCTGAAGAACCGAGAGATGGAACTGGTAAACACATCCAAACTCAGATATCCGCCATTAACCCTTGATTTATCGTATTTACTAACATCTTACCCCTCATCGGGGGTCCAGGATAAGACCGAGAAGACCAAGGAGGCGCATAGCATACTGGGCAAGGCACTGTGGATATTCCATGATAACCCGATCCTCAGGGGGTCGGTTTTGAGAGGAAGCCTCGCGGAAAACAACGAAGAGCTCCACATCTCTCAGACCCTTCTGAACCTGGATGATATGACCAAGATATGGAGCACCTTTCAGGATACTCCGTTTAGACCGTCAATCTGTTATTTGGTGACTCCTGTGCAGATAGGATCCGATCGGGAGACAAGAGCAGATCGGGTTTTAGAGAGGAGGTTCAAATGATGCCTGTTGTGAGGGTTGGGCGATTAAGGCATCCGGAAAAGATATTGCTCGAAGGCATCACCCGAAAGCTTTCACTGGCGGTTTATCTCGTTGACGAGTATAGCAACAAGGGAATCGCCGATGATCTCGAGGTTTCGTTAAAGGATTGGAATATGGCCCCGGTCAGAACTATCGGCGGATATTATATCTTCTTTGATCTGCCGGACAGTAGTTATACCGTTCAGGTGCGGGGCGCAACGTATTATTTCGATGAAACTGTGACAGAGGTACAGCTTGCCGATCTGGATCCACGAAACCCTGTCGTATCGATCACGCTGAAACCAACCCCGTCTTACCGGTTCCCGCCATCTTCCACTTTGATAAGGGGCTCATTATGGGACCCCTATGGCAGAGGCGTGCCTGAAGCGGAGATACAGGTAAAAGAGCGCGACATCCGGACAAAAACAAATGGAAATGGGGAATTCGTCATCTATTTTAGGGATTCGGGGAATTACGATGTCACAACGATTGACGAAAAGAAACTGGTGATTATAAACGGAGAAAACCCAATCCTCGAAATTGCGCATCCGGATTACCGAAAAAAAATAGAATCCGTGGTAGTCGAGGAAGGAAAAATCACATCACTCTCAATTACCTATCCCTGATGAGATCGGGAGCCGGGTATTGACCCAAATGAACCAGAAAGAGGTGAGTAGATGCCAGAGTATTTGGCACCAGGAGTATACATAGAAGAAATAGAAATCGGAGCAAAACCGATAGAAGGCGTGAGCACAAGCACAGCAGGATTCCTTGGACCTACCGAACGTGGACCAATCAGCCCACAGTTCGTAACGAACTTCGGAGATTTTCAGAATAAGTTTGGTGGATTCGTTGAGGGATCATATCTTGCTTATGGGGTGAATGGCTTCTTTAGCAACGGTGGACAGCGTTGCTTTGTAGGTCGCATCATAGGCAAAAATGCAAGAACGTCATCTAACAACTTGACACTGGAAGAGGACGGTTCCGAAGCGGATGTGATAAAGATCACTGCTATCGGTCCCGGAGACTGGGGCGATAACATCGCAGTGATTGTGGAACCTGCAACCCTTTATAAGGAGGGGAAAAACCAGCTTTTCAAACTGACCGCGAAGTACTGGAAGAGCATGGTAGGCACTGAAGACGAAAGCCTTACTGCAGAAGACATTGTAGATGCCCAGAAGGATAGCCTCCCTGATATTGTTGAAGTCTATGATAACCTATCCCCGACCGAAGCATCCAGTGACTACTATGAGAAGAGGATCAACGACACGTCCAATCTGATAAAAGTCGAGATGGTAGTAGGTGGCTCGCCTGAAAACCAGATTAAACTGCTTGGGAATGGAACTTCCGGAAACGATATCACCTCCTCAGATTACAAAGGTGATGAAGCTGCAGCACCTGGTGAGAGGACGGGTCTTGCCGCTTTCAAGGAGATTGACGATATCAGCATCCTGTGTGTACCTGATGAGACCTCGAATAACTTGACCGATTACCTCGTCGAACACTGCGAGAATATGAAGGACCGATTTGCGGTATTACAGGCGGCACAGAGCGCAGGAGCTATTGCTAATCTTGCTCCCCCGAATGATTCCAAGTACGCGGCGTTTTACTACCCGTGGATCAGGGTGATCGACCCGGTCACAAACAACAAGAAACTGGTTCCGCCAGGTGGGCATATTGCAGGGATATATGCTCGAAGCGATACTGAGCGGGGAGTTCACAAAGCTCCGGCAAACGAAGTTATCAGGGGTGCTCAGGGATTACAGTTCAGCCTTACCAAAGCAGAGCAGGACATATTAAACCCGAAAGGGGTAAACTGCATCCGTGCTTTTCCTGGCAGGGGAATTAGGGTTTGGGGTGCAAGAACAACATCAAGTGACCCTCTCTGGAAATACCTGAATGTACGCCGGCTGTTTCTGTATCTGGAAGGATCCATCGATCAGGGCACTCAGTGGGTTGTTTTCGAGCCTAACAACGAGAAACTCTGGGCCAGAGTAAAACAGTCGATTACTCAGTTCTTAACGACGATATGGCGAAGCGGAGCCCTCATGGGATTAACTCCGGACGAGGCGTTCTTCGTCAAATGCGACAGGACCACAATGACCCAGGACGATATAGACAACGGTAGACTCATCGTTATGATCGGAATTGCACCGACGAAACCTGCTGAATTCGTCATATTCCGGATAGCGCAGTGGGCAGGTGGATCTGCAGCAACGGAGTAATTAGAGGAGGATAAATATGTCAGAAAGAAAGGATCCCTACAGAAATTCCAGATTTCTGCTTGAAATCGATGGAATCACCCAGGCAGGATTCAGTGATGTCACGATTCCGGATATCAGCACTGATCCGGTAGAGTATAGGGAAGGAAACGAAGATACAACGGTCCGTAAACTTCCCGGATTAACCAAGTACGGGAATTTGACCCTGAAATGGGGAATTACCGACTCTCTGGAGCTGTTCAACTGGAGAAAACTGGTTATGCAGGGAAAGATGGGCGATTCCAGGAAGAATATAGCTATAGTCCTTATGGACGAAGAAGGTAACGCGGCAGCTCGCTGGGAATTCAAGGAAGCATGGCCTATCAAGTATGATACCCCTGATCTCAGTGCCAAGGGGAATGATGTCGCCATAGAAACACTGGAAATAGCTCACGAAGGGATGGATAGGACACAATGAGCCTTCAGACAGAGTTTGAATTTAACCTCCCACAAGGATATGTGGATGATGAGGGAAATCTGCACAAAGAAGGGGCTATGCGCCTAGCTACGGCGGCGGATGAGATACTACCGCTAAAGGATCCCCGAGTACAGACAAATCCTGCTTACCTCAGCATCATCCTACTATCCAGGGTAGTGACAAGGCTTGGTAGCCTTTCTGTAGTTAATCCAAGGGTCATCGAGAGTCTATTTGTCTCCGACATGGCCTATCTACAGGACCTCTATCACCGGATCAACGAAAATGGTGCTGATACGGTAAATGCTGTTTGTCCGAAATGCGAACACGTGTTCGAGGTTGAGGTGGGCGGCCAGGGGGGGTAGTGCGCTACCCCTCCGACCTGATTTACGAGGAGGTAGCCTTCTTAGCATACTACTTTCACTGGGACTACGAAACCATACTGAATATGGAACACAGGGAGCGTCAGCGATGGTGTGAAGAAATAAGCCGCATAAATCGGGAACTTAACTCAAATGAGACAAAGAGCATCCTTGATATACGGAAGGAGGGGCAGTCACATGGAACTGGAACACACTGGTGAACGATGAGATCGGATCCATATACCGTTTATAATTTCCTGATAGAAATAGACGGGATCATAGCCGGAGGATTTACCGAAGTCTCGGGCATAAGCATCGAAACAGAGGTGGAAACCGTAACAGAAGGTGGAGCTAACGATATCGTGTATAAGCTTCCCAAGGGAACGAAATATACTGATATCACATTGAAACACGGACTTACAGACTCTGATGTCTTATGGAAATGGTATCAAGATGTGATACACGGGAAGATCGTCCGGAAAAACGGCACAATATATCTTCGCAACCAGTCGGGAGTAATAGTAGGTGCATGGGGTTTTGCCGAAGCATACCCATTTAAGTGGGACGGTCCGGCTTTCAATGCATCGAGTAACACCGTTGCTACCGAGACCATAGTGCTGACACACCATGGCATCACCCGAATATGGGACTGAAAAGATACCCCGGTTCGTCGGATATACTCTAAACTGCATGGATAGAAATTTCAGAATATTACAAAGCAAACCCTCAAGCATCTCGGAAATAAAGACATCCGGTCTATCCTTTTCCGAAGGGGTTGCCCGCAAATACGGGGTTCGCATCAGATCAGGTAAAACGCCATACCTGATATTCTTAAGACCAGGAGGTACGGGGGGTATGGGGATACTGGCAACCATCAACATCACAAGAGTGATAAATAAGTACCTTATGAAATACACCCACCAATATTTAAATGCCACCACGCAGCCGGAACAAACATCAGGTGACAGGGAATCGGGGTTTGAGAACACTGCTCTGTTCACGAAGAATATATCGCGACCGCATCTGATAACAAGGACGAAATTCTTCGAAACGAACCGGATGATTGGGTACCAACGTACGATAAAAAATAGAGCGGAGAGCGCGTTATCAGATCACGAATCATCAGGTAGTGTTCCGGAGACCGTGATGCAAAGACCAGGACACTTCGGTGAACCGGAGATGGCAGTTTCAGGAACGTTCGCAGATACCATACTTGGAAAACAGATTGGGTACCAACGTACGATAAAACAGAGACCGGATAGCGTGTTATCAGATCACGAATCACCGGGTAGTGTTCCGGAGACCGTGATGCAAAGACCAGGACACTTCGGTGAACCGGAGATGGCAGTTTCAGAAACGTTCGCAGATACCATACTTGGAAAACAGATTGGGTACCAACGTACGATAAAACAGAGACCGGATAGCGTGTTATCACATCACGAATCACCGGGTAGTGTTCCGGAGACCGTGATGCAAAGACGGCCTGGGCATGCACCTCCCATGACGAATTTTCCTGAAAGACACATCAACCTAACAAAGGCGCCCGCCACGGGAGCACCTGATCTGGTTCTTAGAAAGTCTACAATGGTCGATGCAAAAGACGACTTGGAGCATACAAAGGAGTTGACCATAAAGAAAGACATTTCGTCAGAGCTGTCTGAAAAGATCTCTGATAAGGATATTTCTGAGAAAACGAGTGGTGGAATCGACGTGATTGCAAACGAAGTATACCGGATAATTGAGAAGAGAATTATGATCGAAAAAGAGCGCAGGGGGTTTAGATAAATGGAACGAGCCAGAATATACGTTTTAGATGATGATGGTAAAAAAATAGAAGAAAAGACTATAGAGGTCATGTTTAATCCGAGAGAGTATGACCACAAGTTAAGTGTCACATGGACTGGTGACCGTGGCATAATTCCTACTTTCGGGGGATCAAACTTTGAGAGTTTAACCATCAAAGATCTATGGTTCGACACTTATGAAGCTGGCGTTGATGTCAGGGAGGATCATGAAGTCAGACAGGCAGGGAAGGTTAAAAAGATTGCAGGAACAAAACGAATCACCGAACTCGGGATTCCGTCTACTGCTGGTAAAGACAGTAGACGACCGCCAGTGTGTCTATTCAGCTGGGGGAAATTCAATTTTAAATGCGTTATAGAAAAAGTGGATACAAACTTCGTCATGTTTCTGTCAGATGGTACTCCGGTCAGGGCAAAAGTGACCATCACTATGAAGCCCGTCCTTGGCGCAAGGGATATACTGGAGTATAAAGGTGTCGAGGCGTGCAGGAAGGTCAGAACGGTCATAGAAGGGGATAGGCTGGACATTATAGCAGCAAAAGAACTGAAGGACCCGGCATTGTGGAGGGAGGTTGCAGAGGCAAACAATATAACCGACCCGCTCAATTTCCCGCGTTCGGAGGATATCGGGAGAGTTATAATAATACCGGATTAGGAGTCTACACTTTTGTCAGCAGAAACACTTTTAACGGTCCCGACTTTCAAAATTGAGGTCGACGGCGTCGAACTTTCGTATGATACACTGGCTGCCGTTGAGAGTGTGCGGTTCGAAGAAGAGATCAACATGGCATCTATGTTTGTTCTCAAACTCTCGATCTACGATTTTAAAGAAGGTACCCTGAAATTTATAGACCTTGAACAGTTCGGCCTGGGCAGGGAGGTTAAATTGTATATGGGTATGGACGATGAGGTGTTGATGATAGTTGGCGAGATCACTTCCGTAGAGCCCTTCTTTGGTGAAAATATGTCGATTATCGAAGTTAGAGGTTATGATAGATTACACCGGCTTCGTTTCGGTACAAAGAGACGAACGTTTTCTGATATGAAGGACAGTGATATAGCATCCATGATCGCTGGCGACTGGGGGCTTTCCGCGAATGTGACGAATACCGGGATCACCTATCCGCATATATACCAGAACAACCAGAGCGACCTTGGATTTTTACTGGAAAGAGCGAGGCGCATCCGATACGAGGTATATGTTGATGACAGGACGTTATATTTCAGACCGGGAAAAGAAGGAGACTCGGCATCTATTGCCCTTGAATACAAAGCCGATCTTATTGAATTTTCCGCTAAATTAAGTGCCCGATACAGAGGCACTGAGATCACGGTACAGGGATGGGATTTCATGAAGAAAGAACCAATATCAGCGACGGCACGTAAGGGTGATGAGGTCTCGAAGATGGCGGCTGAAAAGACCGGCACAGAGCTGACCGAATCGGCATTTGGTAAATCATCGTCCGCCGTTGTAAACGAGTACCTTCTGGATGCAACCGACGCGGAGAAGATTGCCATTGCCACGTATAATACACATATTGTCAAATCCGTAACAGGGAGTGGGCGATGTACCGGTATCCCCGAAATCAGGGCTGGCAGGACTGTCGAGCTTGTAGGGCTTGGCAGATTCAGTGGCAGCTACTATATCACTTCGACATTCCACACGATCGATAACACCGGATATACTACGTCATTTAATGTCAGGAGGACTGGCGTGTGAGTTTACTGGATATCATAGAATACAGGGACGATGTATCGGTAGTGCATGGCGTTGTTGTAGGAATTGTAACAAATAATAAAGATCCCGATGGAATCGGAAGGGTTAAAGTGAAATTTCCCTGGCTGAGCACCGATGACGAATCCGCGTGGGCGAGAGTTGCGTCTCCGATGGCAGGCAAAGAACGAGGGATCTTCATTCTGCCAGAGGTTGATGATGAGGTACTCGTGGTCTTTGAGCATGGCGACGTAAATATGCCCTATGTCATAGGATCGCTGTGGAATGGCGTCGATTTACCGCCCGAAACAAACAGCGACGGCAAGAACAATATACGAATGATCAAATCCAGGAGCGGGCACACGATAACTATTGATGACACAGAAGGGACGGAAAAAATCGAGATAGCGGACAAAACCGGAAACAATACAATAACCATCGATACAAAGAGTAACAAGCTTTCTTTCAAATCAGACAAAGATATCGAGATATCCGCACCAAATGGGAAGATTAGCATAAATGCGAATGATTTCGAGGTAAAAGCATCGACTTCAGCAAAAGTTGAAGCATCTACCGGGATGGATCTGAAGGCATCCGGAACTATGAACATCAAAGGGGCAACAGTAAACATCAACTAATCATGGGACTACCAGCAGCCAAACAGGGGGATCGAATAATTGCAACAGACATGCATATTGTCAACATACCGTCACCGGGAGGTCCGGTGCCAACACCGCTACCACATCCGTTTATAGGTATCATAGATAACGGCTTGAGTCAGGATGTGAAGATCATGGGTATGCCGGCTGCGACTGTCGATTCAACTGCAACAAATCTTCCGCCACATATACCGCAAGGCGGTCCGTTTCAGAATCCGCCCTCAAACAAGGGAACAATAAAAATGGGCAGTGTTACCGTTGCGATAAATGGAAAAATGGCGGCAAGGAGTGGCGATATGGCAATGACGTGTAATGATCCTTCGGATCTACCAGCCGGAACTGTAATGGCAGTAGGAACGGTATTTATCGGGTGAGGTGCATGAAAAGAGATTTTCTTGGAGTTGGGTTAAGCTTTCCGTGGAGGGTCGAGGATGGCAAGATCGCCTGGTCCGGATATGACGAATCTATCAGGGAATCCATAATGTTGATCCTCGGTACGGCAAAAGGAGAGCGGGTCATGCGTCCTGATTTTGGATGCGGGATTCAGGAACTTGAATTTTCAATAAATGATACGTCCACCGCGTCCCTTGCGATATTTTATATCGAAGAAGCTTTGAAGAAATGGGAACCGAGGATAGAGCTCATAAGGGTCGATGCCGATGCGGATAGCAAGGATGTTGACCGATTGAATATCAGCATTGAGTACCGGATTATCACGACAAACACGCGATACAACATCGTGTATCCGTTTTATCTCGGGAGGGGGTAGATGGCGATCAAGACACCCGTGCTGGATAACAGAACTTCTGAAGATATCTACAGGCAGGCACTGGAACTTGCGAGAAGTTACTGCCCTGAACTGGATATTCCGGACGATGATGCAGACTATTTCAATCCGGATGATCCGGGTCTGGTAATTTTAAAACTCTTTTCAAAGAGGATGGAGTTTCTGATAAACCAGTTCAACAAGATACCGGAAAATCATAGTCTCGCCTTCCTCGACTTCGCGGGGATGGATCCGCTGCCTGCCAGACCGTCGTGTGTTTCGTTGACGTTTTATTTGACAGAGGGTTCAAGGGGTGCATATGTTCCTGCACGCACGCGGATAGCGTCATCGGATGACCCGGACGTGATCTTTGAGACCGTAGAGAGTCTGAGTGTGGTTGCAGCCAGACCTGGTGCGGTCATATCACTCAATCCATGGAAAGACGCGTACACAGATCATTCGGCGGTTGTGTCTGGTAGCGATGATACTAAGGACGGATTCATGGTATTTGGTGGCGATGTGGACGAGAGGGCATTTGATCATATACTCTGCATCGGTGATGCTGCCATGCTGGACCTGCGCAGACCGCCTTCGGAGTTAACGATCCATATCGAAGGGTCTGACATCACGCCCGGGTATTTCAGCCGATGGCGTGATGGTACGGGCAACCGCGTTAACCGCCCTGATTTTGGAGATATATCTCCTGATGGAGAGCTTGCCATAACAATCCCGATCAGAAGGCTGAAACGATCTTTAATTGGAGGTGAAGAGAATTTCTGGTTGCTGGTCGGACCGCAGGATGGCATGGTCGCCAGAGGTGCGAAACTCCCCGCGATTTCGAGGATATCCGTGGATGTGACCGTTGAAAATATCTTGCCAGAGGCAGCGTTTTTTAATAATATTCCGGTAGAGGTGAAAAAAGGTTTTTATCCATTCGGAAACGAACCGAGAAGAAATGACGCGTTCTATATATGTTCAAACGAAGTGTTTTCAAAAAAAGGGTCTGAAATAACACTGGACATTGAACTTGAGACTGAAATCAAAGATACTGTGGTCACACTCCGATGGGAGTACTGGAATGGAAGGGGATGGGGAACACTGAAGGTTACGGACAGAACCGGGTCTTTTACGAAATCCGATCGGGTCGTGATAGGCTCATGCCCGCACATACCAGCTATGGAGATCAACGGGGTGTTAAATAGGTGGGTACGAGCAAGAATTATATCGGACCGTACTTACGGAACCGCGGGAAAACTTGAAACAAAGAAGATCGACGACATCGTAAAAAATCTCTCAGGCAGACTGAAAAAACCCGAGAAGAAGGTTAGAGATGCCATGGAGGGGGTTACATTCGGGCTTGAATATGAACCACCTGCGTTCAGACCACCATCCGTACAGTCTATAAAGATCTCATACAGTTATATGGGTGCAAAACCCGGAACGATAAAGGCGATCAACAATTTCCAGTGCAAAGATCTGCGCCTAACGGATCCGGAAGAACCTTATGAGTTAATGTCCGGGGGGATGCCAGCTCTGTATATAGGATTTGAGGAAAACGTGTCAAACACCCCCATAACACTCCTTTTTGCGGTCAAAGAGACTCTCTATGGCGAAAATCCGGTAAGGATCAAAGATCCGGATCATCACGGCGAGTTCAAACCGGAAGACGAAGCAAACGGTCTTACATGGGCACATTACAACGGCGCGTTCTGGGAGGACTTTAATGTGGAGGATGAGACAGACTCCTTCAGAACGACTGGAATCGTACGTTTTATCGTTCCTCCGAAGATTAAGAAGACCTCTGAGTTCGAAAGGGAGATGTACTGGATCAGAGTGAAGCTTAACGATGGGATGTGGGTATCGTGCCCAAAATTGAAAGGCATCTTCCCAAACACGGTCCGGGCTTTGAACAATGTGACGATAATGGGGGAGGTTCTTGGTTCCGGGAATGGAGAGCCTGATCACACACTCGCTTTTTCGAATAAGCCCTTGCTCAAAGGGCAGATCATCGAAGTAAAAGAGCTTGACATTCCTTCCGAAGATGAGATAAACGCCATAGAATCCAGTGGGGGCAAAGATGCTCTGAGGATTGTGGAAGAATCCGGCGAGGTGAAGGAAGTATGGGTCAGATGGGTTGAAGTAGGGAATTTTTTCCTATCAGGTCCATTAAGCAGGCATTACATTCTGGATCGAGCGAATGGAACGATAACATTCGGAGATGGATCAAGGGGGATGGTGCCAACGAAAGGGATGAACAACATCGTTGCACAGCGATACCGGAGTGGCGGTGGCACACGAGGCGAAATGGGGGCGGGAGTGGTCACGTCGCTTAAAAAAGCGATTCCAAACATCGACAGTGTGACCAATCACGTCCCATCATCAGGCGGGATGAACCAGGAAACTCTCGATAGTATGCTCAACCGGGGTCCACATACGATCAAAAACAGAGACCGTGCTGTTACTATAGAGGATTTTGAGTGGCTCGCGGAGGAAGCTTCGCAGTATGTGGCAAGGGCAAAGTGTATGGTGGCAAACGGCATGATAACGGTCATCATTGTTCCGGTATGCGAGGACGACACTCCACTTCCTGATGCAAGTCTTCTAGACCTGGTTGAACATTATCTGAAAGATCGGGCTTTCTTGACGATTACTGACCGGATAGAGGTAGTTGGTCCTGATTACACAAAAGTCAACGTGCGTGTGAGTGTTAAGCCGGTATCTGTAGGCGAAACAAATATCGTTTCAAACCGGATAAAGGAGAGACTAACAACATTTCTGCACCCACTCAAAGGGGGACAGATGGGCACAGGCTGGGATTTCGGAGAGAATGTTTACATCTCACAACTGGCTGCCGTTATCGAGGGAACAAACGGAGTGGATTATGTTAAACGAATCGTGCTAACGAAGACGGTGCCGGATGGTGTGGAAGTAAAAGGAGCAACGGGAGCTGAGGTGACCGGGATAGAACAACTACTCATCGAAGATAACGCGCTGCCATACGCTGGCGAGATCATTGTGGAGATCGAGGGCTAAACGATGACGATTCAACTACCAGACCGGGATACAAGAACTTATGCCGATATATTGGATGAGATGATTGCGTCCATCCCAAAGTATACGGACAAATGGACAAACCATAATCCGTCCGATCCCGGTATCACCATTCTTGAATTACTTTCCTGGATCGAGGAGACGACACTCTACAGGATTAACAGGGTACCAGTGGAGTCGTACATCAACTTCCTGCGATTGGTAGCAGGCGCTTCGGGTGTCGCTGAAGTGGATCGTATGCTAAATGACCCAGGGATCTACAGGTACCACAGACAAATCCTTGAATTCTTAAAAGAGGTCGAGGAGGGGGATAACAAAAGCATCGCAGAGATCAAAGAAGCAGCTCTACGTTTTTTGAAATCGCGGTACAGGGCAGTGACAGAGGACGACTTTTGCCAGCTCGCCATCGAAGCTGCAGATAAAGTCGGGAGAGCGATCGTTTACAAGTCCGGTGATAACGAAAAGGTTGAGATAGTGATCGTATCCGAGAGTGGCGATGGGTATGAAGAGCTTACGCAGGTGGTTACAGACTACTTAAATCCAAGAAAACTTATCGGAACGACAATCAAGGTTAAAAGACCTGTTTATACGGATGTTGCCATAGATATCAGAGTGGTGTGCTATCATTATACAACTCCGGAAAAGGTGGAGAAGGATGTACGCGACAGGATTTTGAAGCATCTTGATCCATTTGGTGGTGGAGACGAGGGTACTGGGTGGCCATACGGGAGGCCGCTTACCGTATATGAGATTGCTCAGATCATCGAAGAGACTGGTGGTGTCAAGCAGTCCGAACTGGTACGATTTGATAGCGGAGAAATGAACGTTAAAAAGATAGACGGTCTTGTAAACGTTGTTTCTACCAATATCGAGGTTGTAAAGGAGGATGATGAATGAATCACGCGAGATCAGGGAATCGATATATGCAATACCTTCCATCGGTGTTTCAGCAGGCGGCAGAAGAGGGGGACGATCCGCTTATAAATCGATATCTCAGGATATTTGAAAAAATGTTGAGCGGGATCGACGATGGTGAGATTGAGGGGAAGAAAGGTATTTTAGAGACTCTCGATATTATTTCAGATATCTTCCATCCTGGATTTTCATTTCTGTTTGATGCTACCGGAGATACATTCCTGTCACCACTGTCGTCAGATGAAAAGACTGTCTTCAGTAAATATTTCAGGCAGGATGTGGATGCCGATGAGTTTATGGATGAGTTTCTGCGATGGATAGCAGGCTGGACTGCTCTTGTCCTGAAAGAGGACTGGGAACTTGAGACGAAGAGAGAGGTTATAGCAAGGATACTCCCGATCTACCGGATGCGCGGAACAAAAACAGGGCTTGAAGAGTATCTGAAAATATATGTGGGCAAACGTGTGACCATCGTTGACGAAGTAGATCCGTTTCAGATTGGGGTTACATCGCAGGTCGGAAAGAACTCCAGAATTGGTGGATTTCCCCCGTATTTCTTTATCGTTAACGTGGATGTGACGTATCTCTTCGACTGGGATCGCGTCCCAGGGAGTGATAGTGATGTGCTCATAAACGCCCTCATAGATGATTACGGTGTTTGCTGGGCAGACGGTGCAGATGTTCATAAGTCCGAAGATGGCAAAACGATCTACATCGAGGGGTACGAAAATTCAGCCGGGATAGTGCTTGACGACTCGGAGAAGAGCGCGATCCTCACAATCGATGGAACCGCGCACAAACTGGACGTTAAAAGGAATAACGGAAAGCTTACCGTACACAGTATAAAAAAAGTTCATGTTTCTGACATCAGGGCGTGGAAGGATAAGAAGAGAGCTATTGAGGAGATTATAGATTCCGAAAAACCAGTGCATACGGATTACTGGTTGAAGATGACACAACCCCGGATGGTGGTGGGCGTCAATTCGGATGTTGGAGAGAATACATTGTTATAGATACTAAAAGGAGTAGATAATGGCTGAAAAAAGAGCAGATAAGCGGTTGAATTATTTCACCGGTCAGTTGCTGGGCGAATCTGACTTCAAGGATGAGCAGCAGTATCATGCTGATGCGCTCATGGCACACAACAGAAACGTCCATACGTGGGGCATCGCACAAGGTCTCCATGTGGAAAAGTCTGGCAAAAAGAATGTGACCGTTAGCATGGGTATGGCTATCGACAGTCTTGGGCGACAGATCGTGGTCGATCAATTAAAGGAGGTTGATCTCTCTACATCGACGGCGGCAAAGCTCTACCTCACCATATCCTACAGCGAACACGAAACCGACTTTAAAGAAGGGGAGGGCGAAAAAGGGTATACTCGTATCATCGAGGAGCCGCGTATCGAATATGACCCGGAAAAGCCGGATGAACCCTCTATAAAGATCGTTCTGGCAGAGCTTGCGTATGATCGGAAAAAAGATCTGTTGGAATCGATAGATACGGCGGATTGCATACACGCGGGAAACGTTGGAGGCGATATCGAAGCAAACAGCATTGCATTTTCAATTCCAACAGACAATCCGGATCGCACCGGATTGCCAACGATGCGAGGGTTTGGCGGATCGAAACCCGGAATAGAGGTGCTATCCCAAAATACCATCCTTAAAGGGGATCTGGATGTTTCCGGAACACTTGCCGGAACACTGGACCGCGACATGGTTGGAGGGGATCAGATCGCCAGAGGATCCGTATCCATCTCCAGGATGCGGAATGTGGTAGGTTCGGGTACTGCCGAGATAGGACCAAGGTCTGAAGCGAAGGTGGAATTTACCGAACCGTCCACCAAACACCGATTTTTTATGACCAGTGTGATCCCGATCACTCCGGATTCAACCATCGAATGGCGGTGGCGGGTGGAGAGAGAACACAACGAGTTCTCATACGCGCTGGTTGTGAGGAACCTGTCAAAGAAGAAGATAGATGTCGAGTTTAGGTATTATGAAATTATGGAATGATAGGTTAAGGGTGGCACTATGAAGATATCCGGCACAATTCTGAATGCAAAGAATAACACTCCTGTTGTATCTGCAAAAATCAAGCTTGCGGTACAGGGCAACGAAATAGCCGCTGTTGTGTCCGACGAGCACGGTCGCTATGACTACAGCACCGATGAGGACTACATCGGGCAGACGATCGCTTATGTAATCGAGAAGGATGGTTTTGAGGAGAAGACATTCAGTTCTGTTATCGATAAGACTGAATACCAGAAGAAATTTTTATTAAGAGAACACGAGGTCATTGAAGATAAGAAAGCAAAGGCGAAGAATATCATCATCGGCATCTCCATCTTTACTGTATTGATCCTGTTATTCTTAGCAACACAGCCGCAGCTGACAGTATCACCAGTTCAGGCTCAAAACGGCAGTCTGTCACTAAATTCCGAGCGCGATTATACGTATTCCATAGACCGGGCATGGCCATGGAATCTGCCAATAATAAAGCATATCGGGAAACTTAAGTGGGAACTGCTGGAGGACAAGGACTGGATATATCTGCATGATGCCACAGGGGAGGGATCGCAGAATGTTGTAATTACCCTCTACACCCCTGATAGCGAGTTTAGCCCGAATCCGGAGGGGGCGTATCATGCAAATATCTCGATAGCTAACAACGGGTCAATCCTGTGGAAGAACAGACTACTGACGATTCCGTTTAATATATCCAACAAAAAGGACAAACATCCGGAGCTGTCAGTCAATTTACGCCTATCACCAAATCCCAGAAGTATAAATAAAGAGGAACCGGATACGTTCAAACCTGTGGAGATTGAGATAGATAATCCAGGAACCGGAACCCTCTTCTGGGCAGTCAGGAGCAACGTGAGCTGGATAACGCTGATGGTGGCTGAAGATAAACCTAAACCCGGCATTGGAAAAATCAGGTTTATCGATTGGTTGGAAACCGGGCTTAAACCGAAATTCGGTATCAACTTTGATCAACTGGATCAGGAACTGAATAAGAGCCGGACAAACTCGGCTACAGGCAGAATCACTGTGCGAGCCAATAACGATTGCAAGATGAAACTCTACATCACCGCGACTAGAAAGGAGTCCGAGTATGAGATACTCCATAGCCGAACGGAACTCTGGAATAAGACCGAGGTCATATATGAATACGCAAAACCGGACATAACGCCAGAGAACGTTACAGGAGCCGCGGTTAATAATTCAACAGCATCCTGATAGATATTGTTGGAGGTGGTTTCAGTCAAGAGTGGCGTAACCACTTAAACCTCGAACGGAACTTACAAAAAACAGAACATAAGGAGGAATATAGAATGACTAACTATGAACAGGTACGGAATGTGAAGAAACCATCTGCAGCTATCCGACAGCAGCAGCAACCTTCGAAAAGTACGGATCACGGGCTTACGCGGCAGCAGCATCCTGCAGCGATCATCCAGCGTGCCACAGCAGCCCCGGAATCGCTCACCACTGCTGATCTGCTACAGCTTCAGCGCACCATTGGAAACCGCGCTGTGGGGCAGCTACTCTCAGGGATCAATGCAGGGCAGCGCGAGTCTTTGGCGCATGGATCCCTGATACAGGCGAAGCTTACCATCAACCCGCCGGGCGACATCTACGAGCAGGAAGCTGACCGGGTGGCAGGGCAGGTCGTGGACCGGATCAACCAGCCGGCAGGACCGGGACAAGCGGTGCAGCGGCAGGAGATGCCGGAAGAGGAAGAGGAGCTTCTCCAGGGCAAGATGATCGATGCTATCCAGCGACAGGATATCCCGGAGGAGGAAGAGGAGCTTCAGATGATGCCGGTAGTGCAGCGTGCGCCCGGCAGCGGAATTGCTGCCACGCCTGATCTGGAAGCTGCAATCCAGCAGGCGCGGGGCAGCGGGCAGCCGCTCTCGCGCGGCATTCGTGCGCCGATGGAACAGGCGTTTGGTGCGGACTTCGGTGGCGTGAGGGTTCACACAGATACTGAATCTGACCTGCTCAATCGATCGATTCAGGCTCAGGCTTTCACCACAGGGCAAGACATCTTCTTCAGGCATGGCGCGTACGATCCCGGGAGCCGGGGCGGGCAGGAGCTGCTTGCGCATGAGATGACGCATGTGGTGCAGCAAAACGCAACTCTTCAGAAGCAGCTTGCAAACCTAAAAGGAGACCCGGTACAACGATTGAAGCTCGGAGTGACAAATAATGCGGGTGGTGGCGTGGTTCAGCCTGCATATACGGCAAGGCGTCAATTAGGTGGTCTGGGTTGGCTGGGAAAACCATGGGTCTGGCGCAAGCGGGGAAATATATTCAATCTTGGCTTGTACCACGAACACATATTTTTCAATACTCCACAGATGATACAGGGGGTCAATGGTGGTAACCCCATAGACAATATAGGTTTCTTCAACAACGAGTTGAGATGGAACGAAGGTACGGGAGGGTATGCTCAGGCGCTCACAGGTTTAGACGATGGTGTTATAGCAACTGCTGTACATAATAATAGGAACCCGGGCAACTATAGTCTTTTGTTCAATAATTGTCAGCGTTGGGTAGCAAAAGTGTTGAAGAGTGCTGGATACTGAATAAAATATATTAATGTTTACTCGCCAACCAGTACGCATCGCATAGAAAACAACCCAGCTTCTACTATCAGCAGCGCCCGCACTGCATGACGCTGACGCGGTAGACACACCAGACAGCGAGACTCTGGCGTGCCAGAGCCGCCCCGAAATCACTCACCGCAGCCGATGTGTTGCAGCTTTAGTGCACCATCGGAAACCAGGGCGCGGGTCGTTTCGGGAATCGTGGCAGAGCAGCGTGAGTATGGTCTCGGGATGGCAGTCGCACCCGATCTAAAAGCCGCTATTCAGCGAGCAATAGCTGAATGCGACGCGATGTTACACCACAACCATACCTCTACCGAATAACACCCATCACCACAATGATACCATACGATGTGTAATAAAACGTATTCGAGGAATCTGCTGAAACAGCATTTATGAGGCAACTAAATGGGCACAGCCAACCTCCGGAAACTAACACTGACAGCCTCCCTGCTCCTCTGCATAGCAAGCCTGCTGCTCATGGTAGTTCTCGGGCACACATACATAACCAACGCCGATCAGATGCTCGGGCGTGCCAGTGATAACGCAGAGAATCAGGCGGAGTGCGCTGTGGAGAAGATCAACAACGAGCTTGGTGAACTGCCAGCCATCACCAAATCAATTGCCGATGACATCAGTACCGGGAACTGGCGGACGGTCAGGTCGCTGGAAGACTGAAAGATACGCTGGAAGAGCATCCGAAACTCTTTGGCATCGCCGCGGGGTACGTGCCCTATGAGTACAATCCGAAGAATGCCAGTGACGACGCAGAGAATCAGGCGGAGTACGCGGTGGGCGCGGTTAGCAGCACGCCTGGTGAGCAGCCTGTAGTAACCGAGCAAATTGCAGATGACCCCATTACCGGGAAACCGGAGGACGATTGGGTCGCTGGAAGACTGAAAGATACGCTGGAAGAGCACCCGGAACTCTTTGGCATCGCCGAGGGGTATGTGCTTTATGAATACTATCCGGAGAATGCCAGTGACGACGCAGAGAATCAGGCGGAGTACGCGGTGGGGGTGGTTAGCAGCATGCCTGGTGAGCTGCCGGCAGTAACCGAGCAAATTGCAGATGACCTCATTACCGGGAAACCGGAGGACGGTCAGGTCGATAGAAGACTGAAAGATACGCAGGACGAACATCCGAAACCCATTGCCGTCTCCGCGGGGTATGCGCCTTACGAGTACGATCCGAAGACGGGGCTTTATGCTGGGCTGATGAAAAGACGTTCATCCAGCCCAATAGATTAATCCTATTTCTGTTCCTTTTTGTCACCCCGTCCGCAATAGACAATGGATAAGTGGCGTGCTGAATGCGGCATGTTTCACAAATATCGATGAGTGATCACATACTGTAAGATCTTTGCATCAAGTACTGAACGAAACAAAAATGGGATCAGTTTGGTATAGTAGTTCCGTTAGTCCGATTATGAACCCCAAATATCATCCAATTCCTTCGCGGTGCAAGAAAAACCAGTGGCAGTCAGTTCAATCTACCTGGCGCGATGTTTTGTCCCAGTACCAAAACGGAACAAAAATAAGACCGATTCAGTTTGAGGTAGACGTATCTTTTCATCACCCTAGCTTTATGCCCCTTACTATATATGGGCGTGTGGAGAGCCTCGACTGATTCGAATCGAGAATTTGTATGATTACACCCTGCCGGATGTCGAGGATGGAACCGGACCGCGAACCGCGTGGTATCACCAACCGCTGGACGAAGGTGCTGGCTGGATCGATCCATATTTCGGAACGGCGAGCGACACGGTTCTGGCAGTTCATGCCCGCCCTTTCTATCGCGCCGATGAGTCAAGCGGAGAGAAAACCCCTGCCGGTGCCATCGCAGCGGTTTATTCCCTGGATGATGTGCGAGATCTGGTTGGGTCACTTGATCTGGGTGACGCGGGATATGGGTTTATCATCACAGAAGAAGGGACCGTGGTTGCTCATCCGATCCGGGAGTACCTCGGCAGAGACATAAAAGAGTTACAGGAAACCGATGAAACACTGCGGTTGATCAGCCGGGATATGAATCCTGGCGAGCATCAAAAGATTTTTGTCAATCATACAGGCAGGACGTTGTGGGTCTTTTATGAGCAGATTCCGTCGAGTAACTGGACACTGGGGGTGGTGTTTGTCGAAGATATCATCTTAGAAAGCATAAAAACTTCTCAGCGTCACTTACTGATCCATATTGCCCTGGCTGTTATGGCATTCCTCTTCTTCTTATCCATACTTATCTTCCGCGTAGACAAAGACAGTTCCAGCAGTCTCTGGGCTGTGGTGATCGTGTTCTCTATCCTATGTGCACTTGGAACCGGTTTTATATGGTATCTTGCTCTGGAAGACCCATCTGGTGGGGGCAGCCACGGTATCGATGTATTCGACAAAGTCGGTACGGAAGTTGCGATGCACAAACTTCTGCAGGATCCTGAGGTAAAACAAAGTACGGATCAACCGACACAAATCCCCACCGGAATTTTTCTCCAGTCTCTGCGGTTTTCAAGCGCGAATAACGTGATTGTGACCGGATATGTCTGGCAGGACCATTCAGATAGTAGAACCGCCAACGTGTCACACGGAGTAATCTTTCCGGAGGCTGAGCAGATAAAGATCGAAGAAGCTTATAAACTGGATAATGGGGTTACCGGGTGGTACTTCAGAGCGGTCCTGCGTCAGCAATTCGATTATTCAAAATATCCCTTCGACCGGGAAGATGTGTGGGTAAGACTCTGGCCCGGCGAGTTCTATGGGAATGTTATCCTTACCCCCACGGCTTTCTCATAAAAATATGCCAATCCTCTCCTACATTCTGTCACGTTTCCTCGGTCGACTTCCCGCATATTTGAGTTGAGAAAAATCCCAAATTCCTGTGGTTTCAAGCGACTGGAGTTGAGC
>PQXF01000099.1 GCA_003194445.1 Candidatus Methanogaster sp. | reverse complement strand
ATCTCCCGTTCGAGATCTCCTATGCTATCGACTGCATCATCGTCAATGTCAATTTCGAGGGTCAGTTTTCGTCTATGCATATGCAATTGAACTGGTGAGGTTTTTATTAAGACTTGCTACGAATTACCAAAGATTTAATACTGTGCCCGAGTAAAAACTTGTCCCAATAATTTATTGGTACTGGTATCCCTGGTGTGAATGGGCTGTTTTCTTTCGCCATTTTATCTTATTGTAAATAAACACCGCCACCATACTTAAATTCAACGAACACATGCATCGATCGTGGCAGTTCCCAGAGACCGACTTTTGCAAAGCCCATTTTCGTCCTGATCGATCAGAAGAATGCCGCGTGCAGATCATTCCCCGACGATCTGCACGATTAACTTCCGGTCCCTTGGGCGGTTGTCCAGATCGATGAAGATGATCTGCTGCCACGTCCCGAGTTGCATCCTGCCACCGGAAAACGGCACAGACAGACTCGGACCAAGCAGCGCTGCCCGCACATGGGAGTGCCCGTTGCCATCGCCCCACTTCAGGTTGTGCGCATACTCGATGTTCTGTGGCGCAATCCGCTCAAGCATATCCGCAAGATCAGAGATCAAGCCGGATTCGTACTCGATCGTTGTCACCGCACCAGTAGCTCCAGGTGCGAATATCGTGGCGGTTCCGCCGGAGAGTCCGGACTTTGAGAGCGCGTCAGAGACATCGTCAGTTATGTCGATGATATCTGCATTCCCGCCTGTTGAGAAGCTTATGTAATGGGTGCTGACAGCCATCGTTATTCTCCAAAATCAGCCAGTTTGAATCCTGCCGCACTGACTACGAGGATGAATAGTAGTAGTGCTGCCAGAAAACCAACGCCTCCTGCGTTGATGCTGTTTAATATGGCGCACATCAGGATAAAGAGGAGTACCGCGCCTATCGATGCTGTGATCTCAAATGTCGATTTATTCATCGGTACCGGTATCGGCACGAGGGGTTAAAAGATTAACTTAAAGCCTACAAACCAACCCGTCCGCCATATTTTAATATCTTGCACCTGATGATATTACTATGCCGGAGCGAGACGACCACCTTGATCGGTACACGAGTGTAAAGAGCATCGTTGGTGAGGCGCTGCCGATCAGGTAAAAAATTCTGCTGTTTTTACAGAAGGGTTATTTGGACGGTGTTATAGTCGCGGTGAAGTTATTTACATCACATCCAGGAATTCAACCGCACAATCAAGATCGAGTCTTCTGATGCCCAATTGTTCGATACAGGAATCCGCATTCTGGAAATGCCATTCATAAGCTATCAGAATCTTATCCCTCTCTTTTATCTTCTTCGCTGCTTTCACATAGACTATATCCTTCTCCGTAAACTTCTTTCGCTTTATTAGATCGGAGAAGCACCTGTTCACAGTACCGCTCTCGATTTTGACCTTTTTACCGAATCTGGATCTGGATGTTATGAGCGTATACCACTCTTGAAGCATTTTTCTATGTTTTTTACAGTCTTGATGTCTGAATAGTGGTCTATATTCATTTAAGATCTCCGTACAAAAAACTACAGTCAGACCTCTCTTTCGTACAATATCAAGGACCTCTCTTGCGTTATCTTCATCGCGGCAGACATCACCCAGAACATTGGCATCGATCACAAGCCGGGTCAACGAGATCACTCCTCCGGTGACATAAGTTCTGCCATCTCCATCGCCTCTTCAAAGCTCTCTTCGAAGAAGCCATCCGGGAAGTTTTCGAATTGACCGTTTTTGTTGATGGTTATTGTCTTAATTTCGGTCCCACTTTCTGTCGGTTCAAAGTAATAGATTATAACGTCCGTGTGATCGATCTTCTTTTGAAGAATGTTTTTACACACTCGTCGAATCAATAAATCACAATGCGTCTCTACAATGAGCTTTTTCTCGTTAAATTTTGCTATATCAACCAGAAGATCTCCCATCGTGCCTTGTGCCTTGGGATGAAGATGTATCTCTGGTTCTTCGATCATTAATAGGGCGTTTTTTGGGGCATTGAAACCTTCTACGATTATAGGGAGGATCTGGCTTGCCCCAAACCCAACATCGACCAGATTAACCTCTGTTTTTGTATTGGGGTCAATCAGCATTATTTTATAAGTATTGGTAGACCCTCCGGTTTTTCCTCTCAGTTCTTCCAGATCAAAGTCCAGAGAAATATCAAAGTTATTCAGCCACACTCTAACTTTCTCTCGGATCCCTTTCTCCAGAAGAAGGATACTAACCGATCCTTCCCCCCATTTCCCAACCTCCGGAGGGGATGCACCTGTAGCTGTGTATGTTCTCTCTGGTTCATCCCTGCTCGGACCAATATGGTAGATATTCTTGAAAATGACTTCTATCAAGTTACCAGCTACCATGTTTGCGAATAAAAATGAGGGATGTGCCTGTAGATAGTCAAGGTATTTACTGGGATCTTTATATTTCTTAAAGAGAATCCCATAAAATTTTAATAATTCTATGGGTTGTTCACCAAAGTTTTTTTCACCATCCGTAGTGATAAAATGTCCACCACCTCTCCCTTTTTTTCTTATTGAGAAATTGATGCTTTCTTTGGCGATTTTTCCCTTCTCTTTCTGTGGCAGGGGTACATTCTCACCACCAAAATCAAGCGACTTCAGATAGATCGCCCCTTGATTATTACCACTTCGGTATACAGAAAAAACTAGTTCCCATCTATTTTCATCAGCTTCAAAACCTATACTTATCTTATTTTTTTCATCGTGCCCGAAGACCGCATCCCGGTAGGAGCCGAGATTGACGTAATCGTCATCTAAAATCAGAGGCGTGTGCGGGTCTTGACTCCGCACAGTCTGTCTTAATGCCAGAATGGCTTGAATAAGGCTGGTTTTTCCTGAGCTATTCGGACCAACGAGAAATGTTATTGGTTTGATCTCAAGTTCGCCGGTATCTCTCAGTGCCTTGAAGTTCTTGAGATGTATCTTACTGATCATTTGCAACCTCTCTGAAGGAGTTATTTGACTGGCACTGCATTATATGTCTTTTCACCCACTATTCTACAGACCAACCCGTCCGCCACATTTTAATATCTTGCACCTGATGATAGTACTATGCCGGAGCGAGACGACTACCTTGATCGGTACACGAGTCTGAAGAGCATCGTTGGTGAAGCGCTGCCTTTCGAACTCGTCTGCACCATCGGTGGGGTCTTTGCCGGCATCATACTGGTTAAGATGATCGACGCGATCGAGATGATTCCCGGGCTGCTGGTGCTCGTGCCTGCGATACTCGGGATGCGCGGCAACATCTCGTGTACGCTCGGATCCCGTCTCGGAAGTGCGATACACCTCGGATTGATCAGCAGGGTCGAACGGAACCCGGAACTCATAAACAACGTGGCAGGTTCGCTGACGCTCAGTCTGATCATGTCGATTGTGCTTGGGATACTTGCCCATCTCGCAACCGTTGCGCTCGGTATGGAAAGTGTCGGGGTGGTTGTGCTCGTCTCGATCGCGGTCTTTGCAGGGGTGTCGTCCGGCTTGATTCTTGCCGTAATTGCGGTTGTTATAACGATTGGCGCATTTAGGCATGGCATCGATCCGGATAACGTCACTACACCTGTGCTCGGCACGCTCGGCGATGTTATCACGATGCTTATGGTCTTCTGTGCTGCAGAGGTGGTGATCCGAATATGGCATATTACACTGTGACCGGAATCATGAAGCGTGGGCTCCCTGTTCTTCTCGTTGCAGCAATCATCAGCATCACGGCAGGTCAACTGCTCCATGCCGGGCAGGATCTGCTCCTTGCTTTTCCCGTGCTTCTGATCCTGATCCCACCGCTCATCAAGGTTGGCGGCGATACAGGCAGCATTCTTGGCGCAAGACTCTCATCTGCGTTTCATCTAGGTCTTGTCGAGCCGGTCGGGGGCGTGGTGGTCAGAAACAACATCTTAGCGTGTCTGGTGATCGGATGCATATCGTGCGTGGTGCTCAGTGTGGCAGTCTGGGTAACTGCTCTTCTGCTGAGTATCGCCGTTGTGTATGGTCTGCTGCTCAAGATAACACTGATCGCAGGATGCATCGAGATGGTTGTGGTCTTCGCCGCAACAACCGTCATCGCGTTCATATCGCACAGGCACGGACTCGATCCGGATGATGTCGTGATCCCGCTCATCACCGCGATCGGGGATATTGTTGGGATCATGGCGGTCTTTGTTGCGGCGTGGGTGGTGGTGTGAATGGGGTGAGGCAGTTGGCGTGAAGGGATTAGGTCACTGCTGCCGAACTGCACAGTGATAGCGGCTTTCGAGGGCGGTAGGTACAGTCAGGCATTCCCGTCATTCGGCATGGGGCGGAGGGGCGCGCCCGTGATGACATTTGTCCGCCTCTCCGATAAAAAGATCAGACTGCGCAGTCAGATTTATATGGGATGAGTTTCAGTAGCTAACACATCTACGCAACACACCCCATAAAAAATAATTCAGCGTCAAGTATACAAATTAACCCCGCGATTACAGTCACCACACCGCCACACCAAACAGGTATTTCGCGAAGTTTCAAACAAATATCAGAGCATCCCGCCCCAAAATATCCGTAATATCGCATCAAATAAGAGAGATCACACTCATCCAACCTGTGAAACTTCCTCCTTTTCTCAAATTACCCGCAGTGCCAGAGCTTATATGAATGCCGGGATCTTCCACGCATCAAAGAACGGTTGGA
>PQXF01000098.1 GCA_003194445.1 Candidatus Methanogaster sp. | reverse complement strand
GTACAGCAACCGCATCAGGGGGGAGCGAGCAGAGAACATCGATCTTGCAATCAAGCACTACAACCAGGCACTGGAAGTCTATACACGCGAGGCATTCCCAGAGAAGTGGGCAACGACCCGGAACAACCTGGCTAACGCGTACAGCAACCGCATCAGGGGGGAGCGAGCAGAGAACATCGATCTTGCAATCGAGCACTACAACCAGGCACTGGAAGTCAGGACACGCGAGGCATTCCCAGAGGACTGGGCAACGACCCGGAACAACCTGGCTGCCGCCTACAGTGACCGCATCAGGGGGGAGCGAGCAGAGAACATCGATCTTGCAATCGAGCACTACAACCAGGCACTGGAGGTCAGGACTATCGAGCGATTTCCTGCTGATCGTCGGCAGACACTCCGCAACCTGGGCAACCTGCACTTTAGTGAACAGAGTTGGGAGGATGCGCTGGCAGATTATGATGGGACGATTGAGGCTGGCAATGCGGTCTTCGCAGAGGCACACACCGAAGTCGGTCGCAAGTCAGAGGTGGGTGAGACATCCAGGCTGTATGCGCGTTCAGCGTACTGCTTGCTGAAACTGGATCAGATCGAGAAGGCGGTTCTTCGGCTGGAAGCGGGGAAGACGCGTCTTCTCACAGAGGCACTGGCACTGGCTGATGCTGACCTAGATATGCTCTCTGTTACGCAGAGGCAGGAGATGTTAGAGGCGCGTGAAGCAGTACGTTTGCTGGAAGCTGAGATGCGTCTCTCTTCTGACGTTTCAGGTCGTCGCAGCGACGTTCTACTTGGTGAGCTGCTCCGCGGGAAACGTCTCGACCTGAATGTGCTTGTTGATACTCTGCGCTCAGAGTATTCTGATTTCATGCCCATAGGACTTAATTTACGCAGCATCCTGGGACTGATACCAGAGGGTGGAGCGCTGGTAGCGCCGCTCGTAACCTCTATGGGTAGCGCGGTCTTTGTGATACCTCACGGGGTAGATTCGATCGAATCTGATCATGTGGTCATGCTGGATTCGCTCACTGAGGACGATGTGCTCGAGCTGCTGCGAGGACCGGCGGACGTCATAGGACTGGGCGGCTGGATGGGCGCGTATTCCGACTTCTGTGATAAGAAAAGGACAACGGCTGATACGAAGCGATGGCCGGATATAATCGAAGAGTCCACAAGCCAGCTCTGGACCATGCTGATGGGTCCGGTTCACAGGAAACTACAGGATCTGAACCTAACTGAAGCAGCGCCGGTCATCCTGATGTCACAAGGATATCTGGGGCTCTTGCCTCTGCATGCATCATGGCGTGACATGAACTCGGAAAGACGCACCTTCATCGACGACTACACAGTGACTTACGCGCCGAGCGCCTACTCACTCAACATAAGCAAAGGGCGCATGCAGGACCCGTCTCGACAAAAGCCCTCACTGCTGGCAGTTATCAATCCAACAGAGAATCTGGACTACGCCCCGGTGGAAGGTAAGGCTGTGGAGTCTCTATTTTACCCTGCAGACCTGGAGACACTGTCAGGACGTGAAGCTACAAAGGATGTGGTTGTGGAAAAGGTCCATGGACGGACATACTTGCATTTCTCCTGTCACGGCTTTTACAACTGGCAGGATGTGACGAAATCAGGATTGGTGCTTGCGAACCATAGCATCTTGACACTGTCTGAAATCATTTCAGGTCTTAACCTCGACACAGCGCGGCTTGTAACCCTTTCAGCCTGCGAGACCGGCATGACCGACATCCGGCAATCGCCAGACGAATTTATTGGGCTTCCAACCGGTTTTCTCCAGGCAGGTGCTGCTGGCGTGGTAAGCACCCTGTGGGCCGTCAACGATGCAGCCACCAGCTTGCTGATAAAGCACTTTTATGAGAAACATCTGGAGGAAGGGGTGCCGCCTGATCAGGCGTTGCGCTCGGCTCAACGATGGTTGCGAGGCGCGACACGCAAGGAACTGGGCAAAACGTATAAGTCCATTGATCATGAGGCATACCGTGAGTTTGTTATGAACGGAGATCCCGGTGATAAGGCATATACCAATCCATATTATTGGGCTGCCTTCACATTTACAGGCGTATAATGAGAGGGAGAGGAAGATGCCAGGCATAATGACCCCTGACAACATACAAGCAGCACTCGAGAGTCTTGAGAGCGAACTGTCGTACTTACAAAGAAAGGAGGAGAACTTCAATGGTAATTCCCAAACAGGCTGAAAATCTTCGTGAAGCGTATAATATATTTGATCACACCACTCCATTACAAGGAGCATGGTTTGATACTTTTTACATTGAACGTCCCACATTGGATGTCCCTAAGTTGCGTTTGGATTTACAAGACGACGAACGAGAGACAAGTAAACGACTTTTTACCGGACATCGTGGGAGCGGCAAATCTACTGAATTGATTAGATTAGCTAACGAACTATCATCTCAGTACTTTACGGTTTATTACACAATAGAAGAAACGCTTGATCTGGCAGACCTGGATTATAAAGATGTTCTTTTATCTCTGGGAAGTGAGTTATACAAAGCAGCTAAATCTCGCAAGTTAAAATTATCCCCCGCACTGTTGAGCGACCTGGTGGGGTGGTTTAGCACAACCCTTCGGGAAGTGGAAGAAGACATTGCTGCAGATGCAGAACTCGAAACTAAGGCAGACTTTTTCTTCATTAAATTATTGAGCCGTTTAAAAAGCGAAGTGCATACACGCGATATTGTACGCCGCCAAATTGAAAGTAACTTATCAGATCTACTGAAATGCATCAATGCAATCATCGAAGAAATACGTAAACAACAGGATAATCGCCAGATCCTAGTAATTATTGATGGTTTGGACAAGGTATATGATCTGGACACTGTGATGAAAGTGTACTACAGTGGCGGGCTAAACTTGTTGCTTCCCCAGTGTAAAATTATCTACACAGTTCCATTGGCTCTTTTTTACACTTCTCAATTCGGGCAAGTTCGCGCTACATTTGATGATTTCTTTGTCTTACCTAATATTAAGATCCAGCATCGTGATGGAACTCCTGAAAAGGAGGGGTTAAACGTATTAACCAGGTTGATAAACGTACGCATAAAACCAGAACTCATAACACCGGACGCTTTGAAAGAGTTGATAAGGTTAAGTGGTGGCTTAATACGTGATCTGATTTATCTTGCCAAAGACGCTTCTTCTAATGCCCGGGTTCGACAAGGAGAACGTATTGAACAAAGAGATGTCAATCGAGCTGCCAATAAAATCCGTAACGTTTATCGAACGATGTTAAAGCCAGAAGAATATAAAGAACTTATATATATCTACAATAATCCCTCAAAACAACCCTTTAGCAACGCTATTGCTCAAAAACTTGTACACAATCTAAGTCTTATTGAGTATCGCAACGAAGGAACCTGGTGGGATGTTCATCCAGTTGTAGTGCCCCTATTATCTGAACATGATACCGCCTCAACAAATACTTCCGGATCGGCAACGTAAGAAACAACTGTTTGATCAGGATAACGACCTGAGAGAGCCTCAAGCAACTGCAGTCTCGCAAACATATTCCACAGAAGAACTGGCTGTTGAGATACACAAGCTGGTTGATGCCATAGCTATCAGTGAAAGAACATTGATTGCTCTGGTGCTTTTCGACAACCTGACAACTCGTCAAGCAGTTAGCCTTCAATTAAACAAAACATTGCAGAACACAGTTACTGTAAAGGAACTGTTCCTGAAACCAGAGTCATTCCATATTACCAGCCTAATAGAACGCGGCTGTGATGATGAGCAAGAAACACAACACGTCCTTTTTGTGTATGGTCTTGGAGGTCTTCCCCAAAAACAACGTAAGCAAGCCATAATCTCTCTAAACCTGAACAGGGAAACGATCAGGCAACTGGGACATACGATCGTACTTTGGGTGACTGAAGACACACTGAGCGAAATAGTGAAGTGGGCGCCAGATTTCTATGCATGGCGGGGAGGTATTTATGACTTACGCACTGGCGTGTCATTCCCCTCCCGAGAAACGATCCAGTCCCCTATCTGGCTGCGCAAAGCCTCTCCCCTGGCTGCATTATCCCGTCGGGAATTGGAAGAACGTCTTCAACTGTACAGACAATTACTGGCCGAAAGACAAGCTGAAGGCTCCATCAGTAAAATAGCTGTTGCCCAAACCCGACTGGAGATTGGTAAGCTTTTACACCAGTTGGGGGATATCGAGCAGTCCATACACCACTTTCGGCAAACCCTGGAAACCTACACACGCGAGGCATTCCCAGAGAACTGGGCAATGACCCGGAACAACCTGGCTAACGCGTACAGTGACCGCATCAGGGGGGAGCGAGCAGAGAACATCGATCTTGCAATCGAGCACTACAACCAGGCACTGGAAGTCTATACACGCGAGGCATTCCCAGAGGACTGGGCAATGACCCGGAACAACCTGGCTAACGCGTACAGCAACCGCATCAGGGGAGAGCGAGCAGAGAACATCGATCTTGCAATCGAGCACTACAACCAGGCACTGGAAGTCTATACACGCGAGGCATTCCCAGAGAAGTGGGCAGGGACCCAGAACAACCTGGCTAACGCGTACAGCAACCGCATCAGGGGGGAGCGAGCAGAGAACATCGATCTTGCAATCAAGCACTACAACCAGGCACTGGAAGTCAGGACACGCGAGGCATTCCCAGAGGACTGGGCAACGACCCGGAACAACCTGGCTAACGCGTACAGCAACCGCATCAGGGGGGAGCGAGCAGAGAACATCGATCTTGCAATCGAGCA
>PQXF01000097.1 GCA_003194445.1 Candidatus Methanogaster sp. | reverse complement strand
CTTTATTGCCTATGAGATCAACCTGTGATGGTAAGCCGTTGCACCTACAATGAAACGTCATCGGATTATACCCACGTTTGACAAACGGGCTATCTTCGCAGCAATCCACAATAATCTTCTTGTGAATTGTCGGTATCTCATCTCTGTCTCCTTCGATCATTTCTCATCACCCCACAGTTTTAATCCTTGTTTTAATGGATGCCGCCCTGCGACTTGGAAAAGAATCATCATAACGATCACAGAGGTGAGTTTCAATCCTTGTTTTAATGGATGCCGCCCTGCGACCTGATCGCACCGATCATCCGAACCACCGATACTTACCCATTACACCTCTCTTCACCCCAATCCAACATAAATCCTCGCCCCAAACTTCACACGCACTACCCCCACCCCGCCCACATCGCCGCCGAGGTCCACATCGCCGGCACACCCCTTTCCACTCACCCGCCAACAATCATCGTCCCCAAAAAACCCCCCCGAATCGCATCGACCACGCGATCCGGGTACCCCCCATTCACGACCCGGCAGTTAAGTGACCTTGAAATCAGCAGTCGCGGCAGTTCGAGATCAACACATGTCTCACTCATCGCAAGCAACTCCTCTGCACCAATCTCAGAAACGAGCACTCCGTCCACGAGCACCCCGTCTACATCTGTCGCCTTTATGAACGCCGCACCCAACCGTGACGCAACCATGCCCGCGATCGTATCCGATGTGGCGTTCCAGGTGTGTTCGATCCCGCTACCACCGCTACTCCCTTCACCACCATCTCCCCTATCAAATCTCTTCAGCAGATCATAAACGAGGAGAACCGACAGACCTTCCCGGATCGATTCCTGCCTGATATCTGTGATCAGTGAGACTTCCGTCCCGTCTGCAAGATAGTGCCCGTACTGATCCATCGCAAGAACCGCCATCCAGTGGCAGGCTTCGTCAGAGATGCCGTACGCATCGCTTGCGGTTCGCACGGTATCTGCAAACACGCCGCCGCCCGGAACGATGATGATGCGCTCTTCTTCGTCCGATGCATACCTGCGAAGCTCACGCACCAGTTCCCGTGCACTTTCGATCAAACTCCCGCCAATCTTTACCACGATCACGCCATTTCACCCCTTGTGCCTCATGAGGATCGCATCCTCGCCGTCGTTGTAGTATCCATACTCCATTCCCGTGACCACGAATCCAAGCCGCTGATAGAACCGCACGGCACTGAGATTGTGGCTCCTGACCTCAAGTACGATGTCCCTGATATTCTTCTGGTGAAATGCAGCAATAACGCCTTTCATCAACTGCGTACCGACACCAAGCCTCTGATACGCTTCACGCACCGCTATCGAAAAGACCCTGCAATAGACTTGATGCTCGCCGACCGCTGTTATCCCTGCCACAAATCCGACCACTGTGCCCTGGTCTTCCGCGACAAAGAACGTATCTGCATTCAACTCGTAGAGACTCATGTACAGATATGGATCATGTTCGCTGAACTGTTCATGTTCGATCTCGATCACACCAGCGAAATCGCGCGGCTGAAACTTGCGTATGAGGATCATTTTTTTCTCCGAACCACCCTTGACTGGAGGTGATGTCTTGGAAATATCTCATGCACCATCCCGGCACCGTGCCGCTCTTTGATCATCGAGCGCAGTTCAACCTCATAATCGGATTTCTCGATCTCCTCGCTCTCATCTTCAGCAATCTCCAGATGATCATTCACCAGCGCATCCACTGCATGCCTCCCGTATCCGAGCAGCGGTCTTACATATATGCAACCACTCCGATCCTCGATGCGCCGTGCATCAGATAGGTCGAGCATCGGAACGCGGTCATCTCTCCGCGTCCCATCAGCAATGATCGCATGTCCATCAGCCGCAGACGAAAGCGCGCAACCATGGATCTGATTGATCGCGCGGTTCGGATACCCGTCACTGACTGCGACCTCACACGCAGACTCAAGGATCGCGTCATCGATCCGCAGCACTTCGTGCGGAAACCCGAGTTCTGATGCGACCTTTGCCGCGGGTTTCCATGTCTCCACAAATCCGAAGTTGCAGGTCGCAAGCGTTACATTAAAAAAAGGCTCAAGCAGTATCGCTGACAGCGAGCTATCCTTTCCACCACTGAATAGGACAAAGATATCCATTCATATATGTTTAATTTTCATTTCCCGCTTTTTAGGCTGTATCTGCTGGAGCAGCGTCCTCAATTTCGCATCATCGATCATAGTCTGCAAACGTCCTGACTGCGCAAGCGATATGAGTTGCATCTCAACCTGCTCTGCCAGTTGCGGACGCGCCAGCTTCAATGACGTCAGACGTTCCCTTGCATCCGGGGTCAGGATCTGCCTGAGAATCGTCTGCTTCGCTTCATCGGCTTGCTGTTGCTGCGCCTGCTGTTGCGCAGCCTGATACTGGGCACCGGCTTGCTGTTGCTGCATCTGCTCAAGCCGCCGGCGTTTAATCTCTTCAAGTTCATCAGACATGGTTATTCACTTGGTTCCTGCTGTGTTACTTCGTAAGCGGCGTTGTCCAGAAATCGCTGCCCATCAGGGGTCGTAGCACGCCCCCCTTTCAGTGTTTTGACATATCCCATCTTTTCCAGTTGTTGGACAACCTTTCGTATGATAGCTCCGCTCCCTTTCTTGAATGATGGCGGCATCGTTCCGTTTCGCTCCTTCCCACCGTATTTTGACCGTAACCTTGAGACGCCAATCGGACCATCTGTCTGGATCTGCCGTAGCACTGCAGCGCACCGCACATACCACCAGTCCGCATCAACAGGCGGCATCTGCTTATGCGCGCCCGTCTTTACATATCCCGCCCACACAGGGGGTTTAATCTCATCGCTTGCTTTCAGTTTCTGTGCAGCGCACATTATCAGTTCGCTTGCTGGTACGTCGTATGCCGTTGTCATGCAATCCACATTGTATTCCAACACGGATAAATTAACCTATCGGCTGTTTGGGTCATATGAACTTGCACCATCCGGTTCGAACAGTCCATCCATGGATTTCACGTCGGATGCGTTTCGATCTCCAGCCGCTCAAGCTAGAACTTTATGGCTTTCTCGATTCCAAGATACCGGTTCGGGGCGATGCAACCCGGACCCGGACAGAGCGATAATTCTTCCATGCTGGCGGCTCTCACTCATGGGAACCAGCCACGAGTTCGTCAAAGCCGCAACAACCAAGAAGCGTCTGCACCTCGGAAAGAGCTTCCGGGTACTTATGAACGGTCTCAGGGAGTTCGTCCATCTCGAGCTCTCTCCGCTTCTCCTTAACTATGTCGTTGATCGGCACGGCATGGCCGCACTCGAGCACCAGTTGGCTAACCTTCTTGTGCGCGGGAAGCATGATCCCCTCATGTACCGCGATCTCCCTGATCGCAAGAATCGCATCAGTGATCTTGATCTCACGCGGGCAGCGCTCCTGACAGGTATAGCAGGTGGTGCACAGCCAGAGGTCGGGGTCATGCAGCACGTCTGTTCCTGCGCATGCATTCCTGACGATCTTTCGCGTGGCCATCTCTGTGTAGCGTCCCGACGGGCAGCTTCCGCTGCATGTGCCACATTGCAGGCATGTAAGTATCTCGATGCCAGCGTCTTTTAATGCGTCCGATATGCTTGATTTGGTCATTTTACTCGCATGGACTCACGTTTGCAATCTCTTGATTTCATCCTCGATTTCAGAAATTACTTCGGTATTCTGTATTTTTTCACCCCAGTTCCTCAATATGCTCTCTCGTCCTTACGTTGGTGAAATAATACGTCTCCCAATCGTCCATATCTTTTGGAGCACATCTTCTGATTTCTTCCGAGACTGCACCAACATTACGTTTGAAATTCAATTGAAAGCGATTCATGGCGCTGTTCAATATCCATTCTCTTGCCATCATTACACCCCTCTACCATAAGTTAAGAATTTAGTTTTATATTTGTAATCCCTCGTAACATCCGCATCAACCAGATCATTTTTGATAAGATGGGCATTGACAAATGTCTTGTTCTTCAAATAGAGATAGCAGAGCAAAGTATCTTCGTCATCGTGTTTTGTACTGTCGAATTTTATTGACACCTTCTGCCCTCGTGTTCTGTCTTTCAAAAATTGGACAGCATCACCATTATCTTCACCTCTTTCTCGTACCCCCAACAACCTGATTTTCAATCCGTTATTTAAAATCAAGATCTCCGGAGATATTATCTCCTTCACGGTATAGTATCTTTCTCGCCTGATAGGAGAATCGTCTATCTTTGAACCGAAACTCAATGTTTTAGGCTCGACCTTCTTGTCAAATTTTACCGGGTCTTTGAAGATATACGGAAGATCATTGATCTCTTTTGTAGTGGCTGGTTCAGATTCGTTTTGCTCGGTTATTTCATAGTTCGCGTCCTGGAAAATGGTTCTCTGGTCCACATCAACCTTCTCTTTTATCACTGGTAGAAAATCCCTGTTTATCTCGTAGCCGATGGAGTTTCTCCCGAGGTTTCTGGCTGCAAGAGTTGTTGTTCCGCTACCAAGAAATGGATCAAGAACCTAATACCACTACCTTAAGCAGATGCCCCACCTCTGCGCAATTCGTTGCGAGCTTCTTCTCGTGGTTTAGTGAGTAACGGATAGGGTTTACGCCGCCGTTTAACGGCACGTGGTTCACTACGTCTGGATCTATTCCCCGTACGATGATTAGCAATAGCTTCCAGAAGATATCCGTACATAATAGACAAACGCGTTTTAGCAGTGCGCAGAAATGTCTCCTTAAATGCATTTAACCCGAATTTCGGTGAATCAAAATAGACTTACCTTCTACCATCACGGAGTATCGGTGTTTTGTGGGGTATGGTGTTCAATAATTGAGACGAATCAGATAGATATCCACATCATGGGATATGCACTT
>PQXF01000096.1 GCA_003194445.1 Candidatus Methanogaster sp. | reverse complement strand
GTGCGCGGATTACGATGGAAAGCCGATATGAAACCCGTCATGAAATGGTTTTACCACCTGCAACATGGTGAAAATGATGTGAGACTGAGGTATAATGTTCGGCTATCACTAGATTTTTGAACAGTGCTAGGAATCTTTGATAGATAACTATGCGTACAACAAGCTGGCTGACCGAGTTGAACGCCACAAACTCGCCTGCCAGTATTACCTCTCTCGTCCCCTCCCGAAAAAACACACAACAAAAGAGGATATCCAGTCATTGATTGAGGCATATCACCACGCCTGCATGGCAGAAGAGTATGACAGAGCCGTGGATATCATCTTCGACTATGACTTACATCGAGACCTTGACAGATGGGGAAACTACAGGACACTTGTTGAGTTGTACGCTGGAGTGCTGCCAAAAGATCACTTCAAAGGTGAACCGCTGCTGGGCAGCATAGGCACTCATGGTGCTGTTCTCGGAAATCTCGGACTTGTATACAGCGATCTTGGGCAGGTCGGAAAGGCGACCAAGTACTACGAAGACGCACTTGCAATAGGCGAAGAGATTAAAGATCCAAGAATAATCTATTTCTGCGAGCAAAACCTCAAATCACTCAAGAATTAAGGTGATCGAAGGTTATCACTCCTCGAACCCCTCCACCACCCGCTCGTTCCACTCCGCTGTCCCTACGCTCGCCATGACGGGCGAATCCCCCGCACCACGAAACGACGAGCAGTCCCGCACAATAATCCCTCTTCGTGCAAGAAAGTCACAGACCGCATCCGATTGCTGCGGCGATACGAGCACGAGGTTCGCGTCGGACGGATACCCTACGAAAACGAAACCTCCATCAGTCTCTTGCACCCCTTCCAAACAAGCTCAGCACTCCGCTTCAGTTGATCCCGATCACCAGGCGATGCCCTGCCCGCCGCAATCGCGGGGCTGCTGACAGAGAAAAGGGTAGCGCACTCCGGATACTCCGCTCTCATCTGCTCGAGACATGCCCACATAGCCAACTCGCAAGTCCTGCAAGTCCGAATGCCTTCGAGAGCGTGCGCCAGACGATCAGATCAACATATTCCCTCACAACCTGCAGCATCGAGGTGAAGTCGATATAAAATACCACAATGGTAGTGAAACCTCCTCATAAAACGGTGGTTCCGGAACACCATGCCCGGATAGACCATCCTTTTATGACCGTTCCCTCTAAAGTTCAAGTGAACTACCATGCCAAGAGACCCAACCATCAAAAAGATCCTCCTCATAGGATCAGGTCCGATCCTGATCGGACAGGCAGCAGAATTCGATTTCTCAGGCAGTCAGGCGTGCCAGTCCCTTGCTGAGGAAGGCATATCCGTAGTTCTCGTGAACTCAAATCCTGCAACGATCATGACCGACCCAGAGACTGCTGATGCAGTCTACATCGAGCCGCTAACACCCGAGGTAATCGAGAAGATCATAGAGATTGAGCGCCCCGACGGACTAATCGCCGGATTTGGCGGGCAGACCGGACTTAATCTCACAACCGAACTTGCAGAGAGCGGTGCACTCGATAGATACAACGTGAAACTTCTTGGAACTCCTTTAAAAGCGATCTATGACACTGAGGACCGGGAACTCTTCAAGCAGGCGATGGAAGAGATCGGCGAGCCGGTCCCGAGGAGCAGGGCAGTCTCAACAATTAAGGACGCTCTTGAACTGATTCCAACGCTCGGCCTCCCCTTAATCGTCCGCCCCGCATACACGCTCGGCGGTGCCGGCGGCGGGATCGCATACACCCGCGATGATCTCTGTAGAATCTGCGAACTCGGACTCAAGCGGTCGCGGATCAATCAGGTTCTTGTCGAGGAGAGCGTGCTTGGCTGGAAGGAGTTCGAGTATGAGGTGATACGGGATTCAGGCGACACCTGCATCACGATCTGCAACATGGAAAACTTCGATCCGATGGGCATCCACACCGGCGAGTCGATCGTTGTGACCCCGTCCCAGACGCTCTCTGATAACGAGCACCAGATGCTTCGGAGTGCTGCGATAAATATCATACGTTTCTTAGGTATCGAGGGCGGCTGCAACATCCAGTTCGCGGTGAAAGACGGCAAATATATGGTTGTTGAGGTGAACCCCCGGGTCTCAAGGTCGTCAGCACTCGCATCGAAGGCAACCGGCTATCCGATTGCACGGGTCGCTGCAAAGATTGCAATCGGGCTTAATCTTGATGAGATCAGGAATGATGTCACAGGCGAGACTCCCGCGTCGTTTGAGCCGGCTATCGATTACGTGGTCGCAAAGATTCCGCGATGGCCTTTTGATAAGTTCGTAACAGCGGATAACACGCTCACAACCGCGATGAAGAGCACAGGCGAGGTGATGGCGATCGGGCGCACCATCGAGGAAGCTCTCCTCAAAGCTGTGCGTTCGCTTGACATCGATGTGAGTTTTGGATCCGCTGGAACCGGTACTGGGACCATGGCGGATGATTGGACGCCTGATCGGATCAGGGAACTTCTCATAACCCCGACAGATCAGCGTCTCTTCGTGGTGTACCATGCGCTACGCACCGGGTTTTCCAGCGAGGAGATATCCAAATTGACCTCGATCGACCCATTCTTCCTGCAGAAACTGAAGAAGATAATCGAGATCGAGGATCGCATCAAACCGGGCTTAAGTCCGGAAAAGGGAGTTCTCCGCGACGCAAAGCGGATCGGGCTAACAGACAAACGTATCGCAGAACTCGCAGGCGTTACGCGGGAGGTGGTAACGGACCAGAGGCATGATCAGGGAATCCTGCCCGCCTACAAGATGGTAGACACCTGTGCGGCAGAGTTTGCGGCAAAGACCCCATATTACTACTCATGTTACGAAGATGAGTGCGAAGTAGACCCCACATCGAGAAAGAAGGTGCTGATTTTAGGAGCTGGTCCGATCAGGATAGGGCAGGGGATTGAGTTTGATTACTGCACGGTCCACGCGGTTATGTCGCTTCGGGAGGGAGGGATCGAGACGCATATCGTCAACAACAATCCCGAAACCGTTTCAACCGATTTCGATACCTCTGACAAGCTCTTCTTTGAGCCATTAACCCTCGAAGACGTGATGAATATCATCGAACGCGAGCGACCTTACGGTGTCTGCGTCCAGTTCGGAGGGCAGACCTCTGTCAATCTCGCAATACCGCTCGCAAAGGAGCTTGCACGCCGCCCTGACCTCGACACACGAATTCTCGGGACGTCGCCTGACGACATGGACCTTGCCGAGGACCGGAAACGGTTTAACCAGCTGCTTGCAGGTCTCGGGATCCCGCAGCCGGAAGCAGGCTATGCGACCTCAAAAGAGGAGGCACACGCCGCATCCGGCAGGATCGGCTATCCTGTGCTCGTACGCCCCTCGTATGTTCTCGGCGGAAGAGCAATGGAGATTGTGTATGACTCCGACGACCTTGATCGGTACATGCGGGAAGCTGTTAGGGTCTCGCCTGATCATCCGGTCTTGATCGATGAATTCCTCGAAGGCGCGGTCGAAATTGACTGTGATGCGGTCTCTGATGGCACGGATGTCCTGATCGGTGCGATCATGGAACACATCGAGGAGGCAGGAATCCACTCGGGCGACTCAGCCTGCGTGATTCCACCGCAGTCACTCTCTCCTGACATCCTGAACACGGTTCGTGACTACGTACAGCGGATCGCACTCGCCCTAAATGTGCGTGGACTCCTGAACATCCAGCTCGCAGCAAAAGACGGTATAGTGTACGTGCTCGAAGCAAACCCGAGATCGTCCCGCACGATTCCGTTCGTCTCAAAAGCTGTGGGAATTCCGCTTGCGAAGATCGCTGCAAAAGTGATCGTCGGAAAGACGCTTCAGGAACTTGGATATGTGGATGAGCCTGCGCCTTCATGCGTCTCTGTAAAAGAAGTCCTGCTGCCGTTTGACAAGCTGCCGGGTGCGGATCCGATACTTGGTCCTGAGATGCGATCCACTGGCGAGGTGATGGGGGTGGATCACGACTACGGGACCGCGTACTACAAGGCGCAGCTTGCCGCAGGTAACGAGCTTCCCATGAAGGGCACGGTCTTTCTCTCGATTCGGGATGCGGACAAGAGTCAAATTGTGGATATCGCACGAAAACTGCGGAGCACAGGACTACAACTTATCGGAACCGGCGGGACTGTGACACATCTGCGCGATCATGGTGTTGCTGCGATACCGATTAAGAAGGTGAGTGAGGGCAGCCCGAACGTGGTTGACCTGATCAGGGCTGGCAAGGTCGATCTGATCGTAAACACGCCTCGGAGCAAGCAGGGACGCAGGGACGGCTACGAGATGAGGCGTGCTGCTGTCGATTTTAGTGTTCCGTACATCACAACGATTCAGGCTGCGGTTGCGGCGGGGGATGCGATCGCGGTTGCTGCCGGGAAGGCGGAAATTGGAGTGGAGTCGATACGGGAGTACTATTAGGTGGCAGGGGGCAACCATCCAGGACGTGATATAGGGCGGTACACGATATAGGGTGGTGTACACATCAGGCGCGGGTATGTCCTGATCCGATCCGATAACTGGAATACCTTGTCGATGTACGTCGCTCGGACGTTCCGGCTCACCCTGCGACAGTTCCTTTGGGTTGCAGATGATTCCGCCCTTTCCTCCACCAAGTGGTATACCAACGAGAGCGCATTTCTATCTCATCCATGCAGTGAGTACACGGACGGTATCGATCGTTTCATCCGGGTGGGATCGGATTCCGCCCTTGGTCGGACATTTTACATCGTTATACGGTACGCGGAATCCCTGAAATACTTTGATGTTGGAAAGGGTCAATACATAGGTTACCAAAAAGGGTCAATACATAGGTTACCCTCATTTGTTGATTTAGGGTCAATACATCGTACACCATTTTAGGTTTTCCAGATATCGTCCCTGCGAGGTTCGACC
>PQXF01000095.1 GCA_003194445.1 Candidatus Methanogaster sp. | reverse complement strand
GTATGGGCGCAAGCGAGGCAAGCGAACTCACCCCGATCCCGAAACGGACGATCCCGATCAATCAGGATGCGCTCGTCATCGGAGCCGGGATCGCAGGTATGACCGCTGCGCTCGATCTGGCAGATAGCGGCATGAAGGTGCACCTGATCGAGAGGGAGCCGACTATAGGAGGGCGTGCGGCTCTGTACGGGAGTCTCTTCCCGACAAACGACTGCGCGATCTGCATCATCGCTCCCAGGATGACCGATGTCCTCAACCACCGGAACATCGATCTCCATACATACGCGGAGGTCACAGGGGTGGAGGGTAGTGTCGGCAATTTCAGGGTACGCGGCATCAAGAAACCTCGATTTATCAAAGAAGATCTATGCAAGGGCTGCATCGACGACTGTGCATGTGTATGCCCGATCACCGTTCCGAACCAGTTCGATTACGAGATAGGGCTCAGGAAGGCAATCTACGTTCCGATGCCGCAGTCCGTGCCCATGATTGCATGCATCGATGAGCACTGCGTCGGCTGCGGATTGTGCGAAGAGGCATGTCCGTTGGACGCAATCGATTATTTCCAGAAGGAAGCGGAGTTTGAGTTCGATGTAGGCGCAATCATCGTTGCAACCGGCTGGAAGCCGTTTGATGCGGCGCGCAAGGAGGAGTATGGCTACGGGCAGCACAAGGACGTGATCACGTCGCTGCAACTCGAACGGATGCTGAATGCGAGCGGACCCACGTACGGACGCGCAATCCGGCCGTCAACAGGAGAGCTTGCAGAGAGAATCGCATTCATCCAGTGCGTCGGGTCAAGAGATGCAACCGTTGGAAATAACTACTGTTCTCTCGTCTGCTGCATGGCTGCAATCAAGAGTGCGCAGGCGATCAGAAAAAAAAATCCGGATGCGGATATTTCGATTCATTATATTGACATACGGGCATGTGGCAACGGTTATGAGGAATATTACCAGCGCACACAGGAACTCGGGGTCAATTTCATACGTGGCAGAGCCTCCGAGGTGGTGACGCACGGAAAAAGCGCTGTTATCAGGTACGAGGATACGCTAGCAGACGACGGGATCAATGAGAGAGAGTGCGACCTTATCGTCCTATCAGTCGGGCTTGAGGCTGAGAGCGGAATCGGCATCGATATGCAGACCGGAGCAAATGGGTTTATGCAGGTGGCGCATCCGAAACTAAGACCTGTGGAAGCGCATACCGACGGCGTCTTCATAGCAGGGTGCGCATCAGGACCAAAGGATATACAGACATCGATCGCACAAGCGGCTGCTGCTGCTTCAAAGGTAAAGACCCTGCTAACAGACGATCATCTGGAGATCGATCCGATGAGCGCGCACGTGGACGCGGACAAGTGCATCGGGTGCGCGATCTGTATGGGTGTCTGCAAATTCGAAAGCATCAGGATAGTACACGGCAAGGCAGTCGTTGATGAGCTTGCCTGCAAGGGCTGCGGTTCGTGCAGTGCCGCATGTCCAAGAGGTGCAATCGAGCCGTACATGCACACCGACTCCCAGATCATCTCGCAGGTCCGCACGCTCGTAAAGAACGAGTGCCCACTTATCATTGCGTTTCTCTGCAACTGGTGCGCCTATGCATGTGCAGACCTGACAGGCGTGCTGCACATCCAGTATCCGACCAACATCCGCGTGATCCGTGTGATGTGCGCAGGACGCGTCAATCCGGGTTTCGTGCTCGAGGCGTTTCGGTGCGGCGCGGATGGTGTGCTCGTTGCCGGGTGCAAGATCGGCGAGTGCCATTACATGCACGGGAATGCGAATGCAAAGCACAGGATGGCTGCGCTTTCCGGTCTGCTGGCAGGGGTCGGGATCGATGCGGCGAGGCTGCGCGTCGAATGGATCGATGCATCCGAGAGCGAGCGGTTTGTGGAGATCATCTCCGGTTTCGTGGATGAACTGAAAGGAATCGGTCCGATCGGGTCAGAACTGCCTATATGACATCGAGCCTTGCCTTGATTGTGGATTTTCTGACGTGCAAGGTTATCTCATTGACATCCATCTCCTATACCCAGTCAGACATTGACATCAACCTCATAGATCCAGTCAGACATTGCCCCTGCAACATTCCTGAAACTCAAGTTCCGGTGCCTTATGCGCAGTTTCAAGTGCAACGTTTACCCAGGCTCAGTTCTGCTGCCTGCACGCCTCTCTTTGCGATGATCTCTACGATCTTAAACAATAAAGTCGAATAGTTACGGATCACATCCTCTACAATGGCGCGCATCTTCCATGCTTCTTTTACGAGCGTCCCGGGTCAAGATCGATTTCAGGTGCGATCTCTTCGAGATTAGGGTGTTGCTTGGAAGAAGACTTCTCATGTATAAACTGCCCGGCGAAGATTGTTTCTTTGTGCTCGTCATCGATCGTGATCGGCACAACGAGATGCCCGCCGTGTGCAAAGTAGTAGAATATCTCTGACTTCTAACCCAAGTGCGTTATCCCTCATCCCTACAAACGACTGGAGGCAACGCTCTCTCCCTTTCCCGGTTGATTGGATCAGGGTGCAAAATCCAGTCGGATCGGCAAACTTTGTCAGGGGCTCACCTTCGGGCGAGAGGATCACAGAGGAGATTCCAGCAGCTCTTGCGAAGCTATCCCGGATCGACTGGAGTTTTCCAAGGTCGATTGGTTCACTCAGCGACAACGATGGCGAGCTGCTCATCTCTTCCCCTGTTTATGGATATGCCTTGTACGGGAATCCGCCTGTTGATCTCTCCATGCCTGTAATCATTCTCTCAAACACAGGTAGCGGCATCCCGAGTCCGAGCAGATCGCCATCCCATCCGCCGACCGCTCTTGCCCCGAGACAGAAGAGAGAGCCGTTTAATCTCTGCTCCAGGAATGGAAGGGCTGTCAGGTCTGCGCAGACGGCTCGAATCCCGATAGTGTTCATCAGGAAGCGGTTACCTGTGAGAAAGTTGTAGCCCTGAATCGCACGCAATGCCTGTTTCGGAAGCAACCCGAGAATCACGACGTCGGGAGCGATATCAAGCGCCCCTGCCGGATACGCAACCGCGGCGTCCATTATGACGGGCTGGATCGAGGTCATCCCGGCAACAGCGTTTTGTGCTGCACCAAGCGTCTCGTACCGCCCTGTGTCGCCCTCGCCAAAGAGCGCAAACTGCATATTATCGCTTGCTTTGCACCCGTAGACGAGACCGTTTGTAAAGTCTGCAGGCGATGCAGGCGTCTCCATCATGTCGGTGTACTTTCGCGTGCCGAAAAGCGGTTCTTCCTTATACTGATCGACGAGACCAAGAGCAATTCCTGCGGCCGGACAGCCGACATTTTCCTTGTTAATCACAACAACCTCGCCATCCATCGCGGCGATCCGCACTGCCTCGCACCACGGGACCCCCTGATATTCAGCAGGCGGCTTCGTTCCTTCCGGGATCTCGTGCCCTTTGGGAATTAATTTAACACCGACCGGCTGGACCCGTGAGCCCGGCTCGTCAAAGATGTCCATAAACCTCTTGCTAGCTTCCTCAAATATCATCTCACTACCTTGCCCTGTGTTGTTCATCTTTCACACTCCTCGAAAGTTATCGCAATCTACGGCTGTTTTGGTCTACCCAACCCCGTGTATTGCAACCTTCACAATAGCATCTATCTACTATGGTTTATTAAACATTCCATTCTGCGGAGGGCGTTTTTAATATTCTCTGAATAGTCTATCCTCTCAACAAGCGCATACATCGCGAAATAATTATGGCTCTTTGATAATTCCCGTGAAATGTATCTGGACTATATCACACTACAAAACAAAACCGCTACCAGACGCTTCGATAGGTGGTAAATCCGAAGAAGTTAAGAGTCGATCTGAAAAATTGTGGATTGGGCGAAGGAAAAGCTTTTTATACAAGGTTACAATGTAACCATCTATGAAACGGGAAAATGTGCTGTTAGTCCGAGTAGATGATCATGTTTATGATAGAGTGGAAGAAATAGTAGATGATTCAAGAGATTTGGGTATGACGAAGTCGGAATGCATATATACAATACTTAAAGTGTTCTTTGGAGTAAACAAGCCTCCAAAAGACTTTGAAAAGGTCAGAGAACTTACCATAAAGATGAGAAAAGGTTTGTTCTGACTTTTGTAAGAAGCAGTTATTTGGATGGTTACACTGTAACTAACCATAAAATGCTTCCGATTTTTCTAAATGAGTTATAAATTCACTGTCACGGAAGATACCAGAGAGCCATAATTATGTGGTGGAACATTCTACTTTTAGACCGGAAATGTCGATGTACACAAGTATAAAAGTAAAAGACATCACCAAAAATAAACCGGATGTCCTGCAATCGAAATTCACCCTCAACACTGGTAAGAAGATATCCCTTCAAAACTTGCTTGATACGATCTCGGAATGAGGGCCGGCAATGGCTGTATTTATAGATGCCGGAGCATTCATGGCATACAGGAATAAAAAAAGACGTATACCATAGCGAGGCGGATGACCTATTACGACGCGCCCTGTAAAGGGAGTTCGGTGCCATATACACTACTGATTTTACCTATGACGAGACTCTGACACTGGCAATGGTGCACACTGGAGATAAGAATGTGGTAAAGGATATCTCTGATGTCATGATCTCGCCACGCATTGAGATGATGGTGATTGATGGTACCGTTCTTAATAAGGCAAGGGAACTGTTTTTCAGGCTTTTTGATAAGCGAATGAGTTTCACTGATGCGACCACCATGGCAGTAATGCAGCAGGAGTATATCAGGAAGATCATCACGTTCGATTCACACTTCAAGGGGATGTTTGGAGTACTGGGCGGGTGAGGTGTGCGAGCCAGCTTCAGTCATCTACGAAATGTTTGCCAATACCCTCGCCATCAACCAACATTAATACTGCCGATTTTCGTTGTCCGCAACCCTTTCTTGAATTAAAATTAGGTCTGGTTTTTTGCGGTAGTAATTTTAATGTTTCGCGAACATATCTCCTACT
>PQXF01000094.1 GCA_003194445.1 Candidatus Methanogaster sp. | reverse complement strand
TCTGTTTTTCCTTGTATTCATCACTGTAGTTTGCGGATCCGGTGACGCCAACAATTGTATCGGTATGATGTTTTCCGCACTTTGAGCAAATCCAGTAGGTGACCGGGCACAATAAGATGCCATAGCTCGAAATTATGAAACGATCATAGTTTTCGTTTGACTTCAGCGGACTTCCGCAGACAGAACACCTGGTTGGGGGTACAGTCGTGAATAAAGGGAGTCTTACTCTGTTTATCGGGATATCTGGCAATACCTGAATGATTCTCCCATTTTTCACTTCTTTCGCAAGCGACTTATTGATGGGGACGTTGCCTTTTGGCATATATATTGTGTATGTAATCCATACTTATTAAATCTTTTGGAATGTATGTGTATAAAATTATAAGTATAAATTAATGGGACGATAGACTATTAGTGGACTCGACCAGTTACCAGAAGATAAAAAAAGTCTCAGATTCTTGGAGTTGGTATCCGGATCCGTCTCGATCGGTCCTAAAGGGAAACAGGTGTTGTTTGCAGAGTGACGAAAAACAGGAAAACCAAACGTGCTCAGCATCATGCTGGTATTTGTGCAGCAATTCCCGTTGTATCTATAAACACATGCGGACGAAGGGTTGATTTTTCATACTTTCGTAAACATTTACATACAATGTTGAGACACAAAAAGGATAATTCCAACTAATGTTTAGTAAATTTGGAACTCAAAAGAAGGTAGTTCGCATGAGTGAAACAGAAACAAAACTGTGGGAGCATCTGAACGCGACGCGCTATTCAGTCCCGTTCACTTAGGTTTTAAGAGAATAAAAGACCATCAGTCAAAAAAGCATCAAAATATCCAAGCAATTCACCCCATCTCATATTCATCTCATTCCAACTGTTTGAGATTATACTATCGCTCGTGGCTGATTTGTACTGTGAATAGATGATGTAGATGTTTACGAAACGCCAAAGAAACAGTCCCTCGCTTGTATGCGTTTACAACCATAGCGGGAATTGCTGGTATTTGTGTAGAACTACGAGATTTTTTTAAGGTGACTCTGAATCTGTGCATGGCGTATCGGATAATTCTCAACAGTATAAATCTTTAAAGCCTCTTGGAAAGCATTTATGGCTTTTTCGAGATTTGCTTCCTTATCCCTTACCTCAGCCAAATCACTGTATGCAAGTCCAATGTTAGACTGAGTTGTTGCATATTTTATCAGACAATTCTCAACAATATAAATCTTTGAAGCCTCTTGGTAAGCATCGATGGCTTTTTCGAGATTTGCTTCCTTATCCCTTACCTCAGCCAAATTCCAGTATGCAACTCCAAGATTATTCTGGGTCCATGCATAATCTATCAGACAATTTTCACCAATATAAATCTTTGAAGCATTTTGGTGGGCGTTGATAGCTTTTTCGAGATTGGCTTCCTTATCCCTCACCTCAGCCAAACCCCTGTATGCACCTCCAAGATTATTCTGGGCCGTTGCGTAGTCTATCGGATATCTCTCAACAGTGTAGATCTTCAAGGCTTTTTGGTAGGCACCGATGGCTTTTTCGAGATTTGCTTCCTTATCCCTCACCTCAGCCAAACCCCTGTATGCACCTCCAAGATTATTCTGGGCCGTTGCGTAGTCTATCGGATAGATTTCAAAAATGGGACTCTTTGAAGCATTTTGGCAAGCACCGATGGCTTTTTTAAGATTCGCTTCCGTATCCCTCACATCAGCCAAATTCCAGTATGCAACTCCAAGATTATTCTGGGTCATTGCATAGTTTATCGTACGATTCTCAACAATATAAATCTTTGAAGCATTTTGGTAGGCACCGATGGCTTTTTCGAGATTTGCTTCCTTATCCCTCACCTCAGCCAAACCCCTGTATGCACCACCAAGATTATTTTGGGTCATTGCATAGTTTATCGTACGATTCTCAACAATATAAATCTTTGAAGCATTTTGGCAAGCACCGATGGCTTTTTTAAGATTCGCTTCTTTATCCACAACATCAGCCAAATCAGCGTATGCAACTCCAAGATTATTCTGGGTCTTTGCGTAGTCTACCGGATATCTCTCAACAGTGTAGATCTCCAAGGCTGTTTGATAAGCACCGATGGCTTTTTTAAGATTCGCTTCTTTATTCTTAACTCTATCCAAATTCCAGTATGCAGTTCCAAGGTTATTCTGGGTCGTTGCATATCTATCAGGAAATTTTTTGGGTGTAACCACCTTGATAATGCCCTCATATTCATCAATTGCTTCTTCAAACGACCCCACCTCCCGTAAAGAATCTGCCTCCCGAATAGACGAGTCTATTTGGTTTTTTAAATTTTCATTCTCGCTATGGCGAACGTATAGTGTATACGACAATCCAAGAATTGCAACAATCATTATGACAACCGGAGCGTTTTTTCTAACTTTGGCAAAGAAACCACTCTCTAACTCTTGATCTCTTTTATTCCGAATTTTTTCTGCCTCATCTTCCATCTCCCTCGAAACGTTCTCTAGCATGGTTTTTACTTCTGGCAGACGTTCTTTCATGGTTTCCCACACCACATCAGACCCCACCCCAAAGTATTCATGGATCTGTTTATCGCTCATCCCTGCTATAGCGTTCCATGGAACCTCCGGATGCTTTCTCCTGACTTTTTCGGGAATGTGTTTTGCACTCTCACCAATGATCTCAAAATTTCTTATTACAGCATCTACAGTCCCTTTGTTCTGAATAAATTCTTCAAAAGTGAGTTCTCTTACATATCCCTCTATGCGCCCGATGGCTTCAAGGATGTCATCGATACAACGCATGTAATCCTTTTTCACAGGTAAACAGCCTCCTTGAGTATCCTGTCCTTGATGCGAGGTTTCGGGACGTTTTCCATTACCAGATCAACTTTGACTCCAGGAACCTCGCTTAAAAAATCCTCGAGTTCAACAAATGTGAACAGGGTCGGTGGTTCTGTAAAATTCCACAGTACGTCCGGATCGCTTTTCTTCTTCTGCGCACCCCACACACACGATCCGAATATACCTATCGATCCTACGTTATATCTATCCCTTAAAGTCGGTTTTTGCCTCCCCAACGCCTCCCTTATCTCTTCAATTGTCATCAAGTCAAAAACCCCCTCCACCTCATCAGAGTTTGGCGTATAGAATTTGAAAGAGCCGTGAAGACTGACGCTAACCAGAACCGTCTACGGGACTCCGGAAGCAAGAACGATCATCGGCACGCCTGCCCGCCCTTACCCGCTACCGACCGTCTCTATCTTATATGTGACATCAAGCCCCTTTAGCGTCAACTGGACTCGATCCCCTATCTGCAGAATCTCATCGATGCTCGCATTTGCACCCCATTCATAGACATAGTCCTGTGCGCCCTGCATCGCTCGAAATCCCATAGCGGTTAGCCGCTTGTTCACTTCGGAGGGCTTTCCACCCTCGCTGTTGAACCATACAACAAGATAACTTTTCATTATGCGTCACCTTCTATTGACCACATCACCCGGACTGGTTATTATGTTTTTGGTTGCTCCGGTGGAAGTCCGATCGCGTTGATATGGTCGATCAACTCACCAAACGCAGAGATCTCGAACTGTATAACCTCTTCTCTCGTCATGCTGATACTCATCTCGCCGTCGACGGTCAGCCGATCCGGACCCCTGCGCACAAGTCGGCCCACGCCGTCGCGGGAGAGCACCTCCGTAAGTTCGGTATCGTGCACGAACGCCCTGCCCGGTATGAAGACGGTCTCCTTAATCGTGCTCAGGTCAAGTGCCTTGATATCCTCAATCGTTATCAAGCAGCCGATGTCCTTGTTGACATCGACCACGTTCACATAATCATTCTTAAACTGCAAGACCTTCTCGAGGCGCGGCTTTGCGACGCTGCTCGTTAGCACGGTCGCCCCTTTTATAATCTCCGGTAGTTGGGAGAGTGCATCCCTATCGTTCCGAACCGCAAACGGCGACCCGATAAGCGGATCCTCGAGCGGCGTTCCCGTGACCCTGAACGAGTGGTCGTCTGCTGCCCTGCGCACGATCGACAGGAACTCTTCGGTGGTGTGCGTCGGCACATCCATGATCGGCGCATTTCCAAGAATCAATCCCTGATGCGTAGCGTTTGCAAACCTCATCAGAAGAACTCCGGTAACGCCCATCTCCTCGATATCGGAGAGCGTCTTTTCAAGTTCGTCCCCGTCATTTACCCCGGAAATGAGAACGATCGCTGCATAGACTGTACAGCATTCGGCAAACCGACGCAGCATAGAGAGCGCTGCTTCAGGAGTCTTATCCCCCATGTATTTCTTTCGAAGCGCAGGATCTGTCGAGAAAACCGTGAATGACACCTCATCAACACCCCGATCTATGAAATAATCCGCGTCGTCTGGCTGATCGAATCCTTTTCCGCTCGTGTATCCGAGATTGATCGGGACATTGTAAAAGGACATTGCATCAACCAGTTCATGGAGGTCAGGGTAGCAACTGAGATCGCCGCCGCCGCTGATCGTGATTCTATCAACCTCCTGGTTCGCAAACTGTATCGACCGGTTCACCTCGCTCATAACGAGTCGGAACGGCTTGAACCCAGCGTATGCTTCTCTCACGGAATTTGTACAGTACTCACACCCTTTCTGGAATGGAAAGCAGTTTTTACAGCCGAACGGCTCGATCTCTCCAACTCCCTTAAAGTAGCAGTACCTGCAAAAGCCCATGCAGTCGTGCCCGGGCCTTCCTCCGATGTCAGCGAGTATCTCCATCTTTGATCACATTCGTTGTCTGTATGTTATCTTGCCACTATGCGGACAAAGTACTTAATGATCGTGATCGCTATTTTGCTATACTTTACACCGCCACAACTTGAGCTTTTTCAAACCTCTGAAACCGTAGTGTGAGTAAAGAATCAAGTTCTTCTTTGTAGGCGGTGTCCGTCTGGTTCAGGCAGTTGGTGATGGCGTTTTTGAAATCCTTAAACTCGGAATAATATTTCGAATACAGACACTGTTTCTTAACGAATTTCCATAATCGTTCAATAAGATTCAAATTTGGT
>PQXF01000093.1 GCA_003194445.1 Candidatus Methanogaster sp. | reverse complement strand
TGCTTGAACTTCATCCGCTCCGGACAAGGCTTTCAACCATGATGTGGGTTGTGCGTGATCATCCATGCTTGTATATACGAGGGTTTGTCTAATAAACTTTGCTACTTTATTTTTCGGTAACGACTAAATAAGAGATTAGACTCATTGCATGTACGATTTTTTTGAATGACATCTTGTGTGGCTCCAATTATCGGTAGTACGCCAACAGTCAAAACTATCATCACGACCGTGGTACCAATCAAAATCTCTTTTTCAGTGTTCATGGGGCCAATCCATCAAGTCATCATCTCAGCTTTACGTAAAACTGCTGCGTCTTCTTCGTTCCAACCATTGTGGCCGAATATCTCTGGCTCTTCACTGAGTACGAAGCTTGTATGAAACGAGTTCATGACGCTTATCTCGTCATACAGCACCGATGCCACAAGCCAGCCGCGTGGATTGTGGCACCTTATTGTGCTGTAAAACAGCATTGTAACTTCCACCCTACCTGATCTCTATGCTTCCAGCCGCCGCCTGCAGGATCATGAGAGCGTCAGCAGACGTGAGCTTCCCATCACCGTTGACATCGCCGCGCATAACAGCCCGTCCGAACCGGTCCACCCACGAATCCGGCGGCGTGTCCTCTTCCTGATCTAGAAGATCGATCACGCCGTCGTTATCGGTGTCATTGTAGTTGCATCCGGCATCGTAGTGAATTACCCGGATCGTTCTTGTTATGGAGTAGCCTGTGGTGTCGGTGACTCTAACTGTGATCATGTTCTCGCCCTCGGTAAGCGGGATTGTGATGGTCCAGTCCTCTGTCCCGGTTGCAAGTTCGCCGTTTACCGTGACGTTCACGACGCCATTTGGAGAGGATGCGGTTCCGCGCACCACAACAGTGAATGTGGGGATGAAATCACCATTCTCAGGGGAGTTGATGGTCAGATTGAGGATGTAGATTCCTTTTACGAACTCCATCTCTCTACGGACGTCTGCGTATTTGACCACGATCACATCAGGCTCACCGACGAGCCTCTCCACTTCCGTGGCATTCTCGAGTGGTTTGTAAGCGATGGCATCTGCATATCTGACAACCATAACACCGGGTTCCTCGCCAGGAGGAAGTCGCTCTATGGATGTGGCGTTCACCAGCGATTTATACGAGATCGCATCAGCGTATTTGACCACCATCACGTCCGTGCCAATGTTGGTATAATGGAACTCATCCAGCGTGAGGTTCCATATCGCATCAGCATCCGCCACCATGATCTCATCAGCTAATGCAGGGGTCAGGAATGCGGAAACTGTCAGTACCAGAAGACACGCCCTAAGATGACGGTTCGTCATACAGCAACACCAGACCCGCACGACCGTATTTCACATTGAGCGTATGTTCAACACCCTTCTCAAACTCGGAAGACAGTCCAAAGACGCCGTAACCATATCCTTTTGATACGCCATCCAATTGGAAACTGCAATGACTACCATGATAGCAAGAGAATGACCACGCTACTTCATACGGCGTGAATGTTTCGGGTATCTTCACCTTGAAGTGTGTCCATACATTAGAATCCTCGTTCTCTATTATCAGCATCATTCTGGTGGCGTCCGGGTACTTGAAGTTGTAGTACTTGAGGTCGTTACTGCTGCCTCCCACTTGGTCAACAACAGTATCCACCGTGTCCGCGAGGGTCGTGGTTGCTATTGCCCCGCCGCTGTAGGAGTACCATGGGAAAAGCCAGCTCGAAGGTCTATCATTCGGGAAGTACGCAACAACCCAGCCATCTGTGCTAACATACACATGAGGATACTGTGTTTCGACATACCCACTCAGCGCAACTGTTCCTATGATGTAGTCTTCTGTCTCGCGCTCGATCGTTGCAAGAGAAGGTTTCACATTGTTGAGACTGATACTGTCTTTAGCCTTCACATAAGCACTTATCCCAGCCTCATCCGCAGGGAAATCCACTGCGGCGCACGCGCTTCCGGCAAATAATAAAACAATGCCAAAAAGCACAACAAATACCGTTAAAGTGTGTCCTTTATTCATGAAATATCACATTTGATAACAATGGATCGATCCTATTTAAGTGTTACTCATCCTCAATAAACGGTGGTCTCTCAAGCGGTATCGAAACACTCTGGCGCTCTACATGCTCTGACGCATTCGCGGTAACATTATCAGTCACGTTCGCGGGAGCGTCTGTGGCATTATTGTCAGCAGTCCGTACACCGTTCTCGGCACAGCCGGATATCGCCAGTACGATGAGTATAATCGCCATCAACAGAATCTTCCTGATCATGTTTCACCTGCCTCCTACGTACATTCCGCGCCGCCGCAATCACCCACAACCCATGTCGCTCCCGCCGCCGCACCCGCGCACGCAAGCACCAGCATCACGAGCATGCCCGCGCTGAGAATTGTTCGCAAAACGGTACGAGTTTCGGTTGTGGGGGGACGCTGTGCCATAATAATCGACTCCGAGGTGTTACATCTACACACAACCCAACCCTATAAAAGCATTTCGCCCCCCTCAAATATCGCTATGCAAAGCCGCTGCCCGACCACCTGTGCGCCCGCGAACCCGCGCGCAATCAGACAACCCTCGCGACAATCGCCCCGCCACCACCCGCGATCGCTGACACGGATCCCCTCATCCTCGCTTGCGAGAAGCGCAAGACAGCGCGCCCGCAGATGTGATCACAAGCAGCATCCCGAGAGCCATCCTGATTCTACGCATCCTGCATCACCTCTCGTATTGCAAGCAGATTTAGCTGTGATTGTGGTCTCACAGTCCCCTCTTTCGGGTCAAGAAACAGGATGTTTCTCTTAATCATGAAATGCTTTTCAGGTCGGTATCCCTTGAAACTCACAGTGTCCCGGTCTACGAAATCTTTTAGTATTTCAACAACGTGTTCTCTTTCCACGTAGTATTTCTCCCCCTCTAACAACACTTGTGGCTTTACGTAATCAAGCAAATCAAGCAAATCTCTTAGCTGACTGACCTTTATTTTAAGGATATCCTCGCACTTTTTTTTCACGTCACCACCTCTTAATTTCCTGTTTATCAACTCAACCAGACACACGGGCTTACCTCCACAGTAGTCCCACGCCATCATTTTCTCACCATCCATAAAACCGTAACCATCTAGAAAGTCCATCGTTTGTTCGTAATCAAAATCATCCACCAGTAGATAATCACTTCGCCCGGAGAGCATCGCCTCGCTGTAAACCTGCTCGATAAAGAGCGAATCTGATGAGACCGCAAAGACGTGGCACAGATGCAGCTCCTTTGTCAATCGGATAAACAGATTGAACAGTTCGTAAATCAGATGCGTATTAATCTTGACGTCTCCTATCTTTTGCAGTTCATCCACAATCAACACAGGGACTTTATTCTTTGCTATCTCGGTTAAATAATCTTCTAAAAACTCAAAAACATCTTCATAAGTTTTTTCTCTAAAAAACAAGTCCAGAACGCCTTCAGTTATGGGTATTCCCGTGAATTTCAAACTTTTTAGCGATACTTCTGATATCGTCTTTAATATCTCTTTATACTCCTTTTTCTCCCGATCTAACTTGAACAAAGCCCGGACGAAGTCATCATAATTCGATATAAACTTTCCTCTGAGATTTATGTAGAAGACAACATAATCCTCTGGGAGTTCTTCGATCAGATGAGTGATCAGTTCAGTTTTTCCAGAGTTTATCGGTCCGTAGACGAACGTGATCAGCCTCGGTTTCATGCTCAAGATATCCATCATCTCTTTTAGTTCCGGTTCCCTGTCGTAAAAGGTTACTTCTATCATATTACCCCCCCCCCATTTATGTTTTGCAGCAATTAAAGCCACTGATACAGACCCCCCGATCGAAATGCCACTCCGCGACTACCCATCATCAGCCGTCCCCATACCTGCACCTGCAACCAGCACCGCGACCGCCGCAGCCACCAGCATCGCGATCGATTGGCTCATGCTACTGCCTCATCACCTGATGTCGCGCACGCAGGCAGCAGCACCGCGAGCACGCCCGCGCTGAGAATTGTCTGCAAAACAATACATATTTCGGTTGTGGGGGGACGCTTTGTCATAATTCAACTACGATATGTTACATCCTACATACAACCCAGTCATATAAAAGCCTTCCGCCCCCTCGAATATCGCTATGCAGAGCCGCCGCCAGACACCCGGGCGCCCGCAAACCTGCGTGCCCGTGCCTGCCATGGACACCGCGACAATTTCAAGACCGCATCCACCCGGCTCAAGCAAACAAGCCACCAAAAACCACTCCACCCACCACGACCGTTGCATGCAGGCATGCTGCTGAATGATCTTCTGGCAATACCTTCACCAGAAGCCGCCAGCATACCATAATCAATGCGCAGTTGCGAGATTGACATCTTCCTTCGGCTAAAACGTCGCTGTACGTCCTCGAGTTCACCACCCGTAAACAGTCTCATCACAAGTGAAGACTTCGAGATCGTGCTCAAATTTAGGAATTCACTAGTTCTGATGTTTTCTGTGGTCGATAGCAGTAGCTGTCACGTGTGTAGAGATCGCGGGCGTCACTCGCTTGTCTTTGCGTCGCTGCGACATTGCGACCTTGCGTTAAATCAGAGGAACGCAGGGACGCGAGGGCACAAAGTCGCAAAGAATGAGAAGTCTCATCTTCCGACATCTTTTGAAAACCACAGAATCTGTCAGAATCAGGGAATTCAATCCCCTATACGAGCATCTCCACTGAACGACAACAGACAGTTCATAGAATGGTGACATTGCCGTTTTGTACCTATGATGGCTGGAAATACATCGATTGTATCAGGGGTTCTTTTCAGGATATTGCATATAGGAACGTTTATACCCCACACAGAAAAAAATAAGAACTTCCGAACGGCAACATTTATAAGTACATTATCTAATAAACAGATATGAATTGGCAGGAGGCGAAATGAACGAATATAAGGGTCAAGTATTAAAAGATATGGTCAAGGATGCATTGGAATATCTATCAGAGGAGAAGATCGCTGAAGTCTTTGATTTTGTAGGCTATCTTTTGGCGAAAGAGAAGAGAGGAGCGCCGAGATAAATTCATACTCGCCAGCTGGTGAAAATCCAGCCTGAGGAAAGGTTAGCCACCACCTCAGAACTGAACCCCACACCCAGCCCGGTAACGGGCTGCTGTGAAGCTGGGGGGAT
>PQXF01000092.1 GCA_003194445.1 Candidatus Methanogaster sp. | reverse complement strand
CATTTGTTCTTTAATTTTACTGAAACTCAGACGTATGGGATATATGTAGTTCTATTAGTTGTCACTCGATCAAGAGATCAATATGTAAAACTGGTGGCAGGTAAATTATTATTTGTGAGTTGCCTAAGTTTCACTGATGCGACCACCATGGCAGTAATGCGGCGGGAGCATATTGAGAAGATCATCACGTTCGATTCACATTTCAATGGGATGTTTGAAGTGCTGGGCAGGTGAGGTATGTGGGCACCATAGAGGTTAATCATATCTCATCGTAACAGGGTTTTGGTCTTTATGGGGGCTGTCGGGTATCTTTGGAATCTCTGAGTGCTTTTGGGTGTTGCTATATTGGGTGACGCAAAAAAAATATACTATTGCTTTCATGCAACTTAAACGGGGAGTTTTTAGAATTTTATATTTAAATTAAATGCTGTTATGACTTAATCAGTTGGTGGGCATGTTGGATAAAGTTATGAATATCCACTACATAAGTATCCCCAACTCTATGTTAGATGTAGATAATATTATGGCATATAAAAGTTTTGGCACTATGCCCGACGGTCGCTGTTACATCATCTCACGCCCATCGACGCGCAAATGGTAGCTACATTGCACCTTATCAAGTTTATCAAGTTCCGAATATGGCGCCGGCTATGATACCAAGTGCAACTACCAGAAGAACAACTATTAAAAGACCTATTGTAAGCGTAACGATCCCATAAACAGTCATCTGTCCATAATAACCACATACAGTCCAGAATGGGGTTATTTCATCATTTAATATCGACTTATGGATTAGCCACCCAATTCCACATGGAACCAACATTAAATTCAGAAAAACCGCTCCAACTATTACATAACCAATGTTTGGTTCTTTAACCGTTATTATTTCACCAGTCATACGTGATCGCCTCAAATATCATCTCTTCAGAAGTTTTTCTGGGACATTGATAAAACTTTCCAACATGGGAGAATTGCCAACTCATGCGTTGGTGCCGGATTGAGACTCTGGTTATCTATACAGTATCTATGTACCGCCAAGATCATAGCCCGAGAACCTCTTCCATGCCATGCACCCCCTTCGGCGCATCCAGCACCCACCGCGCGGCTTTGACCGCACCGCCTGCAAACGCCTGCCTGCTGTGCGCCTGATGCTTAATCTCGATCCGCTCGCCATCCCCTGCAAATAACACGAGATGGTCGCCGATAATGTCACCGCCCCTGATCGCGTGGATGCCGATCTCATCGCCCCGCGGAGCAAGTCCCTCACGCCCATAGACCAGTTCTTTGCCCCCAATCTCCTTGCTGATCACGTCAGCCGCACGCATCGCGGTTCCTGATGGTGCATCCTTCTTGTGGCGGTGGTGCACCTCAAGGATCTCGATATCCCAGTCGCCGATGTATGCGGTGGCTTCGGCAAGTAGTTTCCAGAAGACATTGACTCCGACCGAGAAGTTAGGCGCAATCACGGCAGGGACGCTTCCGGCTATGATTCCTGCGATCTCATCTTGGTACGGTTCAAGCCCGGTCGTCCCGAGAACGATTGCAACACCGTTTTCTACTGCGGCTCTGACGTTTCCGACGGCGGCATCAGGAATCGTGAAGTCGATCAGAACATCCGGAGAAGTGCTCGCAAGCAGCGTACCAATCTCGCTGGCATCCGATACCCGGACATCGCCTGCGCCAGCACCGGTACCAGTGGTACCAGTGCCCGCACCAACCGGCATCCCGATGTCACGGATGTCAAACGCCGCCACCAGTTCCATATCCGGCGCATCACCGACATTCTCTATTATAAGCGAGCCCATGCGCCCGAGTGCGCCTGTTACTGCAACTGTTATCATAATATCACCTGTATCTATCTATCCCCAAGTCATCTAAACATATTCGCATCGAGGGGTGTTAACTACAACCTGTCAAAAGTAAAGACTTATAACTTTCACTGGTATGTATGTATCTGTAATAAATACGGTCATCAATTGTTGAAAGATATGGATAGAAATAATCTCCTTCTCTTCGTGCTATGTCGAAGGCTTTAAACCTATGAGAAAAATATATAGGTGGTGCAGATTAACATAGATGTGTGGGGTGAAAAATTGAACGACGAAGGAACTAAAGCCACGGAAATAAAAACGTCTGCTACAATAGATGCAACAGAACAAGATACCTCAATAACAATGTCCAAAAGAGAACACGACAAACTTCTCTACTGGGCGGATATGGGACAACAACAAACTTCGTTTTGGGATGAGGCGCTTAAAAATCCTGAAGGCACAACAGCCTTGAAGGATGGTATAAAAGACGTAGTTGATTCAACATTGGCGTCGTGGGCTAAATTGCAAAAGGATCAATTAAAGTATTCTTATATTAGAATATCTATTATAGTACTGCTACTTGGAGTAATAATAGGTGCAGCAAGTTGGCTTACATCGATTGGTCGGTTAGATGGCAGTGGTTTGATATTCCTCTTGGGAACTATTACAGGGTATCTTCTCACATTCCTTGCAAAGATGGAAAGTGTCTAAAATATGTTGTCTGAAGCCTATTCATACTGCAACGTTTGATGTGATAGGGATAATGAGTTTTAGCACCCATAAGCGTGGTTTGTGATTGAATTTATAGGCCACTATTTATATTGAGTCGTGGTTAACCCACTCTCAGACCGTCCTGATCTGCCCGAACAGATTGTCCCGCCCGATCCGGTGCAGTCTGGCACGCACGAGTACGGCAAGCTGTGTCACATCTCCTTTCTTCGCAGATACCGGCGCAACCGTATCGATCCACTGCCGCCATGGCGGGAGAAACTCGAAACGCTCCACGATCTGATCGAGTGCATCGTCATGGCCGGTTACCAGATCCATCTTGTTTGCCGCGATGACCGTATCGATATCGAGATCGGACAAAAATTCAAACAATTCGATGTCAACCGGTATCTCGCCCCTTTCCGACCACCTATCCACTATCTCGCAGAAAACACTCGCATCGATCACCTGAACAGCACAGAGGATGCGGTCGCAGTTGTCTTCGATATAGTGGACAATCGAATTCTTTATGCGCTCCTGAACCACATCCGGGACACCGTGCAGAAATCCATAGCCCGGCAGATCGGTTATCAACAGATCTCTAAATGTTATATGTGTCGGTTTCCTCGTGACGCCGGGGTGCCTCCCTGTTTTGACGCTTCTGCCGGTCAGTCTCTTGATCAGCGAGGATTTCCCGACGTTCGATCTGCCCGCGAAGATGATCTCATGGTTGACTGCCATCTCTATTGACCTCTGTTTGCGCACTTGTCTGGGTTGTGGCTGCTTTTGAACGGCTCTTCATCTCCAGGTACTCTTGCAGGTCCATTTGGAAGTTCTTTGAACTGCTCAGAAAACTGTTTATAAGCGATGCCTGCTGCCTGCTCCAGACCTCATTTGGCACCGATTTCACCCACTTGCTGTAACGTCGTATGAATGTTAGACGCTCCATGTGGTTCTGCTCTCTGTTAAATCTCAATTCCATAGTCGGTTGCACCCACATCAAACTCTCTAAGGAAATTTTTCAGAGTTTTATTCGTTAAGATGATTTTATTTCGGGTGTTTTGGATATTCATATCAATAGATACCTCTCTCCAACCCTAATTAAGAATATGCTCTTGTGTCTGGCCATGTCCAAAACCATTATGTAAAATTACAAGCATCATGGTAGTAATAAGGATTGATAAAACCGATCTCCAAAAGGATTTAAGAAAAACAGGTGAATCTAATGGATTTTACGAAACATCTCGCAGATAAGACGATCGTGCTTGGCATAACAGGCAGCATCGCTGCTGTACGAACCATCGAACTGGCGCATGAACTGATCCGCCGCGGGGCCACGGTGCAGGCGGTGATGACCGAACCTGCGGAGCGCATCATCCACCCGGACGCGATCGAATGCGCAACAGGACGCGCTGCGATCACCGGGTGGACCGGTAAGGTCTCGTGGGTCGAGTACTGTGGCGGCGGCGATAGAGAAGGCGATGGTGCTGACGATGGCAATTGCAGCGGAGGAGATGCCCGATCTGCTGACCTGCTGCTGATTGCGCCGTGTACTGCAAGCACGATCGGAAAGATCGCACACGGAATCCCTGACACGCTTGTCTCGATATTTGCAACAACTGCAATCGGCGCAGGGGTTCCTGTCATCGTATCGCCTGCCATGCATGAGAGTATGTATAATCCGATCGTACGCGGGAACATCGAGATCTTGCGGGATCAGGGAGTCACGATCGTGGGTCCAATTATTGAGGAAGGGAAAGCAAAGATCGCACCTAACGATGATATCGTGCGGTGGGCAGAGCGAGCTCTTGACGGCTACGCGCTTTCCGGCACCCGGATACTGATCACTGGCGGCGCGACCGCAGAGCCGATCGATCCTGCGCGTATCATCACGAGCAGGGCATCAGGCAGGATGGGGGCTTCCCTTGCTTATGAGGCGTTTCGGCGCGGGGCTGATGTGACACTTGTGCACAGCGGGCGGATCGGCTTTTCTGGCATCCGGGAGATATATGTGGAGACCGCAGAAGAGATGACCTGTGCTGTGCTGGATGAACTCGGGAGCGGAGAAGGGGGTGGTGCTGATGGGGGGTACGATCTGCTGATCAGCGCTGCCGCGATCTCGGATTATACACTCGATCCTGCTGCCGATAAGATTAGGTCGGACAGCCAGCTGACGCTTGACCTGCGCCCGACACGGAAGTTACTTGAGGCGGTGCGGGATGCGTATCCGGATCTGGCGGTCGTCGGGTTCAAACTGGAGACTGCAACAGGTGACGTGCTGATCGAGCGTGCGAAGGCGGCGATGGATCGCTATGGGCTTTCGATGGTTGTTGCGAATACAGTGAAGAGTATGGGTGGTGATGCGGGGGATGTCCGGATCATCAGCAAAAAGAGGGGGATTTCTCAGGTCAGTGGTGCGAAAGAGGTGATCGCGGGTGCGATCTTTGATTCTGTCGAGCAGGTGGTAGGGTTGGCTGGCGGTCGGTGAGCGATAAGGTGCGACAACCAGACTTTTCAATTACTCGAAAGCTCGACGACAGTATCAATACCTTCGCCACCCAGTTCGTTAGTATAACCCGGCTTTTAGCGTTCGGGACCTTAACGCACACTTTGCAAGTAGGAGATATGTTCGCGAAACATTAAAATTACTACCGCAAAAAACCAGACCTA
>PQXF01000091.1 GCA_003194445.1 Candidatus Methanogaster sp. | reverse complement strand
GAAATGTGATGAGGCATATTTCGGGTGAGGGGATATCGAGGTACAACAGTTGAATGTAGGGCTAGGTTGGTGATAAATGTGGTGTGGAATGGGGTGCGTGGGTTATAGTGTATATACCATAAAAAAGAAAGATTGCTTCGCTCTCAAACAGATCAGTGATTATCACATAATTGATACGATTGTAAATATACTAGATCCTTTTGAGTATTTTGTTACCATAGATGAACTCAAAGGTGGCGCTATGGGTTCGTGTATAGAACGCCCGAGCGGTAGGGTGATCTGTTTTCGGATGTATCAGGGTATGGAAGATGGTGAAGTGGTATCGATCGGAGGAGATCTCCGTCTTGTCAGAGTCAGGGTGGTGCCAGTAGATGCTGGTGAATTGTTTGAGTTTGCGATTAAAAAAATCAAGAAAATGTTTCCTTCGCGTGATCTGAGCGTTTTTTTCCAAGGGTTGGAGATAGAACAGAGGAATTCTATCAGAGGCCAGGTGAAAGAACAGTACAGAACAATGGGATATGTTGCTGCAGAAGACCTCGTTAGCGATATGATTCGGTCACTGCTTGAAGAACTGCGCGGGATCGGTGTGGAACCGGAACCGGAAGAACTGCCCGCGCCTGCAGAACCCGTAATCACGCCTCCACGGTTTGTTGATGATTATTTCATCACTGAGGACGAACGCAGAAAAGGGAGTGCGGAGTCGGTTGTGGAAGAAACAAGCGGGACGCGAATCAAGTTTAGGATACCACCGGGTGTGGAAGATGGGGGAGTAATATCGATCGAAGGTGATGCCAACTTTGTCAGAGTTAGGGTGATGCCGGTAGACGTCGATGAAATATTTGAGTACCTGATAACAAAGATCGGAGAAAGATTCCCTTCGCCGGACATGCGCGGCTTTATCTACGACTCAAAGCAGATGCAGAAGGACTTCATCAGAGACCGGGTGAAAGAGCAGTACAGGACAAGAGGGTATGTTGCAGTAGAAGAGGTTATTGAGGATACGATTCAGTCACTGCATTGGGAACTGCGCAAGTTCGGCATAGAATCCGGAGGGTCGAAAAGCACATCTGAAATGCCGGTTAAGACGAAAAGCACAAGGGTCAAAAATCCACGACGGAGCTTATGCGAGATCTGGAAGAGCGCGGTGCGATGGTGTTCGAGTCGTTGATAAATCGGTGACTTCGTTACCCCAATCACCATTTCCATGCCTACAACGTGGTATAAAACGCCGAGGGTGAGATTCGAACTCACGAGGGCGTTTCCGCCCACACGCTTTCAAGGTTCACGGTTTTCCTCTCCAGGCGTGCGCCTTACCGCTAGACTACCTCGGCTTATCGGATGTGATCCATCCTTTTGGATATGTGCCCGCCTTCATAATAACACGATCGGTTCGAACCACAATTCCGCTTTTACATCTCTGCATCTCAGAAGCAGCCATAGTTGCGGTTCCGACCGAGACCGCCTCGCCTTTCTGCGTGTACACAGAAACGGTCCCGCCCTTCTTGATACTTGCTGATAGCGAAAGCATTCCGGGTGCTGCGAGCGATGCGCCATGACATATCGCATCAACAGCGCTGTCGCGGATCACGACCTTTGGAAGGTGTATTAGACCCCTCTCGACCGGATGCACCATGCTCCGGAGCATGGTTTCGTCCCCATCATCTCTCCACCCGGCATAAGCATCGCAGAGGTCGTGCAACGTGACAGAGTCGCTTTCGTCAAAAGGACCTGCCCCGGTCCTGCGCAGTTCTGCCATCGATGCGCCGGTGCCTGTAGCGATGCCGATGTCGTGGCAGAGTTTGCGGATGTAGGTGCCTGCTTCACAGCCGACTGTTGCGAGTACATAATCGCCCTCGATCTCCTCGATCCTGAGATAGTAAATGGTACGCACCCGAAGATTCCGCTTGACTGCGGACTTGATCGGCGGGCGCTGGTAGATCTTGCCTGTGAACTCAGAACATATCTCGCGGACCGCACCCTTCGAGACCGGGTGGTGCAGGTGCATGAGGCAGACGTACTCCTTCGGAGCGAGCAAGAGTGCCTTCACGACCTTTGTCGCATCACCAAGCATGACCGGAAGCACGCCAGTTACCTTTGGGTCAAGCGTCCCGCTGTGCCCGGCTCTTCTGATGTGCAGTATTCCTTTTACCCATGACGCCACCTCATGGCTGGTTGGTCCGCGGGGCTTATTGAGATTGATTACCCCACACTGGAGCAGTTCTTCGATCGACCGATGCTCTGGCGCGCAGCCATACCGCGGGTCTGTCTCACACCGCGCTTTTACGATGATGTTTGCGTTCACATCCGGTGCGCCAGTGTCAGCATCAGTGCCGGTGCCGATGTTAGTATCTGTGGGGTGTGTCGTATTCATGGTAGCTGTTATCGCTTCTATCTCATGCTTTTTTGAGGGGTTTCTTCGGTGGTCATGTAGCACCAACAGTCCCAAACCCGTAAACTAATACTCAAACGTTCTCACCCTTAAGAGTACTTGCAGCCCCTGCCGGTATTGTAACTAAACCATTGGCGGTTATAGATTCCAGACACCAACCGCTACGAAATTTACTGCGATGACCCCCATAACAACCCCATGACCATTGTTAGCACCAATGATCCGGTAACTCCCATTAGTTTGTTGATCTTATTCGAAAATCTGAAGATGAGATAGGACATGGCGAAGGTCAATAATGTAGCGAATATCACCGCCATCTTCGATTCCATTGCTACGCCCGCCCTCATAACCAGTGTCCCTCATAACCAGTGTTATAGTTCTAATTGTACCATTGCCCCGTTAGCAAGGGTATGGCAATCGGAAAAATTGAGACGTCCTCTCTCTTGCGGTCGTCCCGTACTTCCGCGGTTACACTATCGTGCGAGACTCTCGCCCGCGCCATCACTTCAATTCTCTGCATCCGGTTCCTACCATGCTGGCGCAGGCTCCCGACTTCCGTTCTTTGTGCCGCCGATTTCGGAGAAGCCTGCGTGTGTTGTGGCAGTGTTATCGTTCCTTCCGGCATCTTCGGCAGCATCAGAAACTGCCAGCCCCTGTATGGCTTGCAATTACGTTAACCATAATGACCAGCGGTAAGACATCATGATCCTGCAGCAGATAACTCATCAGATGTGTGCGAATCTGCTCGTTGGATGTGAATGCAACCGTGGAAGTTCCGGACGTTGCTGCGAATAGCAAGGACAATCTGAACGCGATTGTCAGCAAACACCTGCCGTACTGGTTGTTATGCGTTTCTTTGGAAATTCTGCGCTATACATGTTGATAGCCTCTGAATATCAACACCACCATGGGGTGTGGAAAGGAAAATGCCCCCACTCCCTCCCACACACACCCTATGGTAATGGTGATTATGATGTTCATAGTATATAAAGTTGACGGTCGCGCGTCATGCTGACTAAATCCCGGTGTCGTCTACGTGATGACCAACCATTATCTAAAAGGCACGTTGCTATCGGTTTTGACGTGGCATGCGCCATCACGATTCATGTTGTGGCAGCCGCAACAGACGATCCTGCAGCCTACCGAGCGGGACAATTTGGAAAGAGGCGGCCATCAACAGCAAACGTGTGGTCAATCCGCTGCAAGCGCATCGCATGGATATGGTGTGCGGTTGAAGATCAGGAATCGAGGATACACCTAAAAAAGCTTAAAAAAAGCTTAACAAGCCTCGGGCGGGAATTGAACCCGCGACCTCGTCCTTACCAAGGACGCGCTATACCGCTAAGCCACCGAGGCGCAGGTCTCTGATTGATGCGGATTGATTATGAACATTTCGGTTCGCGGGCTTTGGGACAAAATTCACGCACATCCCCTCCAGTGTGGCACCACGTCACCCATGACCTCCGGATATCACACTCTTCGGATATTGTGCCCCACAAGCTTCGGCCGCGTCTCAGTCTCCTTCCGCGATTCAAGCCGTTTCCTCGAGTGGCTGCTCCAAACTGGCACTTCACCATCGAATTAACCGTTTCCGAGATCGAACGCATATGATAATTTTCTAACCACACATGAGGGTCTTCCCAGAGAGAGTAAAGCACATCACACCACCCAAGAGCTCCAATACTTTTAAAAGTCACATTACTACGCGGTAGGAGGTATGGCGTGGCGCTATTTTCCGAAACCAGATTAGTGATCCATCGACACCCGTAAATACCATCTCCAAGAACACTATCCGGATTGGGATGGCAATTGAGCGTCTGATCAAAAGCCTCCGGAAACAGCGTAGTTTCTCCAACTGAGTGATTTGGACTTATGGATATGCCTGAAATTAGCTTATGTCAAACCCCTATATCATGACCGCATGCCTGCGGCGATGCTTCGCATTAAGAGAACTCTTTCTTCGTGCCAGTCGAGTTCAATTCAGGGAAACTGTCATCTGCTGGATCCCCCTACAGAGATTGCAGACTTTACTTTCTTATTTTTCTTCTTAAAATTCTGTTTTTGACGTTTATCTGCATAGTTCTCCTTGTTCGAGGCACTAAATCCCGTACCATCGAACGAAAAAGTCTCCTCTTCGTCTTCTACGCTTTCATTGGTTATTGCTATAATTTCATCCGGAATCTCGTTTACTCGGTCTCGATCGTATCCGCGTTCTATTGTTTTGTAAGAAAAACTGCTGCTTATGCCCAATTTCTCCTGGAATAGAAGCAAAAACCCTTCAGCTAACCTATTTGACGATTCCGGATACGTTTGCAACAGTAGAGTTTTTGCAATGTCGGCAGGATCAGTTGGCGGTCTACCAGGTCCCCGTTTTCTGGGCGAAGTTCGTTCTTTTATTCGTTTATCGGAAAGATTTACAAGATCCCGTATGTTATTTAGATAATTGATCATCTCATAGATCTGCACTTGATCTCCGCGCTGTTTAGGGGGCATAAGATGGAATCGACAAACAAGTATATAAGCATAGTGGTACATATATCCATATAATATATAGCTTATGCAATGTTTCCACGACGATCGTATATAGAAATACGATCGTGTCAAGCGCATTGATCAGAGCATTCTATGGTGGCACGTGGTCGAACTTGCAGAGGTGGGTTGTGGAATGATGGGGCAGTTGGTTAGATAATAATGTCTCAAAGCCATTCATACCAGAGCCGCTACGTGATCAACTCATCAGTCCCAAAAAAACCCTTCTTATTGTGTTTTGCAGTACTGTAACATCAAAAGCGCATCAAGCGAGGTAACCGCCCCATCCGAGTTCACATCCGCTGCCGGATCGGCAGGAATACTACCAGCAGCCATCTGAAG
>PQXF01000090.1 GCA_003194445.1 Candidatus Methanogaster sp. | reverse complement strand
GCAGTTAAAATATCAAGTCTTAGATGGATGCACTTTACATTTTTGATTTTTATGCGCATAACGTACGACTAAAAGTTAGGTGAGTGTGACCGAGGGTGTATGGTGGATGACTGAGCGGGAATTGCTGAGCATTTATGATCATGATGGAAAATCTTAGTAAAGCTCAATCATTATGTGTACTTAGCCACTTTAAGCTAACAGATATTTAAAACAGGTACGAAGATGAAGATACTGCCCATAAACCTCGAAGATCTGATACATGCCCGATCTGTGGAATCGGTAAGACGTGAGTTTAAGAAGACATGGTCAAAACATATTCTGGAGAGTGTGATCCACAGCATCTGTGCTTTTGCCAACGATTTTTATAACTTAAACGGTGGATACATCATTCTGGGTATTGAAGAGAAGGATGGGCAACCGGTTCTCCCCCTACACGGATTAGAAAACCAGAATTTGGACGGGATCCAAAAACAAATCCGAAGCAATTGCAAGCGAATTGACCCTGAATATCAACCCGTACTATCGCCTGAAATATATCAGGACAAACCGATTCTCGTAATATGGGTTCCCGGGGGTGAGTTGAGACCCTATCAAGCCCCTACAACACTACAGAAAGGTGCCGCCAGAGCTTACTATGTTCGCCATGGAAGTGAATCAGTCAAAGCACAGGGGGATACCCTGACGCAACTGATGCAGATGACTGCGAAGGTACCTTTCGACGATAGGCGAAACAACTCGGTTCCGGTTGATATCATATCTCCTACCCTTGTCAGGAAATATCTTGCCGACATCAGGAGTGATCTGGTAACTCCTGCCGTAAATTTAGCAGACAGGGAGCTGTACCGGTATATGAAGATCGTCTCGCCAACGAATGATCATGAGGCTCCAAGAAACGTCGCTTTACTTTTTTTCACAGAGAACCCGGACCAGTATTTTCCGGCAACCCAGATAGAGGTTGTGGAGTTTGGTGATGATGCCGGAGGCGACCTCATCGAAGAAAAAGTATTCCGTGGTCCTATTCACTTCCAGTTGAGACAGACGCTTGATTATTTAAACGGTTTCAGCACTTCAATGATCAAAAAGATACCGGGCAGAGCCAAAGCTCATAAAACAGTTGCATTTCCTTATGAAGCCATGGAAGAGGCACTGGTAAATACGGTTTACCATCGAAGCTATGAGATTTATGAACCGGTCAAGGTATATCTGTACCCGGATCGCATGGAGATAATCAGTTACCCGGGACCGGTTCCGGGAATCGAGATGCGTCACTTGCAAGCGGGTGAAACCGTTCCGCCGGTCCAGAGTCGAAACCGGAGAATCGGGGAGTTTCTTAAGGAGCTCAACCTCGCAGAAGGCAGGGGGACCGGAATACCAAAGATACGCAGAAAAATGCGTGAAAACGGATCGCCGGAACCCAAATTCGAATTTGATGAAACGAGAACATATTTCCGTGTAATTTTGCCAGCCCATCCCCAGTATGTGGTGATTCACGCTCTCCGCAATAGTGCTCATTTCTGGGCAACCGGTGAAAGAAGAAAGGCCCTCGCGAATCTAAAAGACGCTCTAAAGAGAGTTCCGACGTCAGGAGCAATTATGGGGCAGCTTATTGAGTACAGGGCAAGTCTTGGTGAGTTAGCTTCTGCTGAAAATATGTTTAATGAGAACCGGAGTAATCCTGAACTGATCGATCGGCATCTGCTCTTTCTTGCGATGGCTAAAGCGTATCTGGATCTGGATACCCGGAATCAATCGAAAGCCTCATCGATCCTTCGAGAGATCCCGGCTCCGACAACAGGCGATGAACTGATCGAACTCGCGATATTGTATAAGAGAGCGGAGCGGTTTGAGGAGGCGCACAAAGTCTTTGCATCGAATTTTGATATACTTCGCGAGGACGCGAAGGCTGTGCACGAATATGCACAAACAAAGATGAAATTAGCGTCGATGGAGCGGCAGAATAGACCTCTTCGAAAACGTTTGAACCATGAAGCGGCAGAGCTGTTACATCGAGCCATACAGCTATCTGATGACGATGTCAGAACCGCATGGTGCTGGTATGACCTTGCAAGAACGTTGAACTGGCTACGCGCTCCGGAAACCGAAATTCTCATGGCATATACCAGAGCCATGGAACTGTTACCTGATGAACCGGTATTCAGAGAGGGTTACAAGCGTTACGAACGGTGGCAGGACAATCGCAAAGGGGCGAGAAAGTAGCTCATTATGAACTCTTCCTACTCCACTCACGCACCTTCCCATCTACCAGTTCCTCTGACCACGCGCCATCGCAGACGATCATCTCGTCCTGCATCCACTCTGGCAGATACTGGCGCACACCAAGCCCTTCCGAATTCGAGAACCTCGAATCGCAGAGCACCAGAACCCCGGTCTCTTCTGCCGACCGGTGCACCCTGCCAAGTGCCTGAAGCGCCTTATTGATCGCTGGAAGTGTATACGCGATAAACATCCCTTTATCTTTCCCGTATTTTCTCTGATAATACGAATTGACAAGTTTCTGCACCTCTGAAAATGCAGCCAACGGAAACCCGACAACGATGGCACCTTTAAGCGCCTCTCCGTGATAATCGATCCCTTCACTCATCTTCCCACCACAAACCGCCAGCAAAACCCCTTTCTGCTCACTGCTTCCGGATTCAAAGAACTCACCTAAAATATGCGGCACCTCTGCCGCTTCTTTTGGTTCAACATACATTCTTTTCCCGGAGTCATAAGCCGTTTGCCCACAGTAATCAAGATACTGATCCATCATGAAATAGGATGTGAAATAAACAGCAACGTTGCCAGACACTCCGTTTATCAGGGCAGATATGTGCAGTTCGATCTCTCTTCGATTGTTGGCATCGTTTCGGTATGCAGACCGGCTGGTTGCGTCTTTTGCCCCGAGCACAAGCCGTTTCGCCTCCGGGAACTGGTTCGGGATCATTAGCTTCTCTACCCTCCCGTTCTGCCCGAAATAATAGAGCTCGTAAGCGTCCGCAGGCGAGAGCGTTCCTGAGATCAATATGGTGGCGTGGACTGTATCGGCAAGTCCGGATATGACCGGACTCGGATCGAGACTGCGGATCTCAAGTGATAACCACTGACGATCCCTTAGCAACTTTACAGGGAGATATGCGGAATCGCTCTTTGCGTAATGAGCCATGAACAAGAATTCGGCAACACGCTCAAGAAAACCCTCTGCCGATTCAGAAGACTTCTGTTTTCGCTTTTTGATCTTCTGTGCAAGCTTTAACAGGTCAGCCATCGTCTGTTCATCATCCCGCGCCAGCCCACCGCCCGTGTACACGAAGTCCGCAAACATCCCCGGATCGAACCACGCCTCGGTCTGGGTTTTGTTCTGCCAGCGGTCAAGTGTCCTCTCCATATACGTCTGTATTCGGTAAAGAACCTCTTTCGCAGACCGGACTTCGCCTCGATCTCCTGGAAACTGGTTCACTTCGGTTATCGCCTTATCGACGATGTACGTAGTGATGATGTCACTGTTGATGTTCCTGACAGTGTCTCCGAGATTGTGCGCCTCGTCTACGAGGAGGATCGTGTTTTCCGGGTTTATCTCAAGCCAGTCAAAGAGAGCATCCCGCATCGTGTCGTCGAATACGTGGTTGTAATTTAGAATGATGATATCGGCACTCTTAGCACCTATCGCCATCACCTCGTACGGGCATGTGTGCGTACACCGCTTGTGCAGTTCTTCAGGATATAGAATCTCCCATAGAATCGCCTCGCTGTCCTTTCTCGCCTGTTTCGATGGTCTGAAATTCTTTAAACCCTCGACGGTGTACACTTCCTTCGAATATAGATAATAGGGGCAGAATGTGCGATAGCCCGGCGTCTCGTCCCTTATATCTGCTTCAATCGATGGATCGGTACCCGGATCGTAGACATTGTACTCCTTCGCTGACCGGTTGTTCTGCCTGATCTTCTCGTCCAGTTTCGCCTCGAGAAAGTCCATCGTGAACACCTTCATGAGATCGCATCCTGCATAGACGTTCTCGAATTCGCCTGCGAGTTTGCACATCTTATGCTTCCCAACGAGGTATGCGACCTTCGGGACGTGATCCGTGTTCTCCTTGATCTTTTTGATCTCGCCCAGGTATACCCCAATCTGGCTTACGGTCCGGAGCGCGACAACGATCTTGTTTCCGCCGCGGTTGGCAAGCAGTGATGCGATGATGCTCGTCTTTCCACTCCCGGTCGGCGCATCAATCATCAGGACGCGATGCTCGCCGGTACATACGACCTCCTGCACCCGATCAAGCATCGTGTCCTGATGCGGGCGGAAGGATGGATACGGAAACCAGTCTTTGTAGTTTTGGGTCATATATGGTGGTTACTTTTTGTAATTAGCAGAAGCATCCACATATAGTTAATCCATGTTATGGATTGTCGATTTATCTGGCGATCTGGTCACGACTCGTGTTTTTTCAGATGTTCGAACGTCACGAACCCCGGACGTCGCTTCGCTTTGTATAGGGCATCAGCAGCGACACGATGACTAATCATTAATGGTTATTTCTTTATGAATTAGTTCCACCAACTCATGTCCGATCGATTTGTATTCTTCCTTAATATCTGCGATCGAGCCGTTGATATTTTTCCTTATCTCGTCCGCCTTTTCTGTCGCTCCATTGTCACGATGTATTTTCTCGTTCTTGAGGTTTTTAACCAAAGTTATCAGGTTTTCCTTGTAACTGTGGATTGTATCATAGATGTGGTCCATTTCCAGGGTCGTAAAAAGATCGTAGATCATCTCCTGCAAATTTTTTGCCTCTTTGTTCAACTCGGAAATCTCTTTTTCCGTTGGAGTCGGCATTTCACAAAGATCGACAGCTTTCTTGCGGACTGATAATACAAGGGCTGACAGCTTTGCGTATTGTTCGATGCGGTTCTTGCCGAAATTAACCCGTAGCTCCGTCGACTCCTGCAGCTTTGCCTCATACTCCTTGAGCTTTCTGTCGAAAACGTGATCGATTCTCTTCTCTGTGTACACCTTGAATACCAAAGATAGCGCTCCGGCCACTGCGCCTGAAGCTACAATGGTTTGAAGCAGGACATCCATGTCAACCATAGTTATACTCCTTTATCAGAAAACATTATTTATTATTTCCTCAACCTCATTGTCATCAATGAAATGTTGTCTAAGGGGCTGCCGAAAAATAACCTATCGAAATTAGCTTGTCTCATACACACTGACATCTCTTGATAATATAGAATAATTCCATTTAGGATGCAATGAGTGTGGTTGTAGTTGTAGTTGCGCCATATCGT
>PQXF01000008.1:65323-99869 GCA_003194445.1 Candidatus Methanogaster sp. | reverse complement strand
GTAGAAGTCAATGTTTACGACTTTGCATCGTTGGGAGTTGGAAAGGCGATTCCTTATGGAATCTATGACGTCAACAGAAACAAAGGGATGGTAAACGTTGGCACAAGCTACGATACCTCGGAATTCGCTGTCGAAAGCATCCGGCAGTGGTGGATAATGTTTGGAAAAGACCGCTATCCCGACGCTGGTGGGTTGTTGATCTGTGCCGATGGTGGCGGAAGTAATGGAAGCCGCCGCAGGGGGTGGAAATTCTATTTACAGGAATTATCTGACCAGATAGGAATTCCTATAACGGTTTGCCACTACCCGCCCGGAACTAGTAAATGGAACAAAATAGAGCATTGCATGTTCTCATTTATCAGTATGAACTGGCGGGGACAGCCTCTGGTCAGTTATGAAACTGTCATTAAACTGATTGGTGGTACGACAACAAACAAAGGTCTGAGCGTGGCAGCACGCATAGATGAGCGAGAATATGAGAAAGGAATCAAGTTTTCGGATGACGATATGGCGCAACCACAACTACAACCACACTCATTGCATCCTAAATGGAATTATTCTATATTATCAAGAGATTCTGGTGTGCGTGGGAGGGGTTGATTTCGATAGGTTATTTTTCGGCAGGCACTCAGCTGGTTATTCCGCCCCCGGTAACTACACGGTAACACTCAGAGTAAAAGACAAACACGGTAACGCAGATACCGATACGACAGTGGTAAATACACCACCAGCAGCAGCAGTCCCATCTATGACACCGGTCGGAACGATGATACTCATCGGATCATTAAGCCTCCTTGCTGTGAGCAGGATCAGAAGAAGGTTCGACTGACCTTTTATTCGACCGGAAGAGAATAAAAGTTCACAAATAAACTAAAAGGAGATCAATAAATGAATAGAAAGACAATAGACACAATACTGGCAATCACCATACTTATGGCAGTATTGCCGGTGTACGCGCAGGCTGCGGATGACTACTTTGTATATGCAAATTGGAATCCGGGCGTGAGTTATACAACCGGTGTGAATGGCTATGTGGATGACAATGGAAATCTCGGCGATCCGGGAGAAGAATATCTATTCTTCACAGGTGGACCCTCTTACGGAGGGGCGCATACAGCCTACGCCTACAAAGTAGAGACTGCCGGAGATCCCAACACGCACCCCGACAATCCCAATAACACGGGTCCGAAAGCACCCAGGACGTTTACGCTGGTAAACTCTCACGCCATGGGCACTTATGCCTCCGGACATGACAACGCATTCTACGTGGATGATACCGGCATCTATTACGGCGCATCAGATAATGCACATGGCGTATCAGGATGGGGCACTGTGAAGGGCGGCGGCATCTTCTGCTGGGACTTTGATTGGACCAATGAAACCTGCGTGGTACCCACCCCTGCTCCTGCCGGAACCCAAACGCTGGCACGGAATCCAAAAACAGGCGATTGGTGGGTTGGCACTGCCAGCCGCGCTCTGTACAGATGGGATGGATCAGCGTGGATATACCAATTCACGCATCCAAGTCTTGCGGGAAGCCACCACGACGGAATGGAGATAATCGGAGATTCGCTGTTTATTTCTGATATGACGTCGGACAAGATCATCCAATACCGACTCAATGCTTCAGGCGATGTCATAGATCCTCCCGGTACGCCCTATAACACGTTTACCTATACAGCCGGTCCTGTTGTCGAAGGGATGGGCTTCGGACCCAACAGACACATCTGGATTTCGGGATATAGTTCTTACACCATCTACGAGCTGGGTGGTGGAAAACTCCAACTGGAGCTTGAAGGTATACCAGACCAGTGCGTACCTGCCGGAGAGATCTTTGACACGTTCGATCTGGACGACTATGCAGCAGATCCAGGCGCGGTGGATCATTATGGCTACAGTGGAAATACCGATCTGACTGTGACTATCGATGGTGATAACAACGTAACCATCACCTATCCGGTTGGCTGGACTGGAAACGAAACCACCGTCTTCGCCGCCTACAATAATACTGGTGGAGTGATCGACAGCGATGATGCAACCTTCACGGTCGACCCGGCCCCGGTAGTTGGTGATATTCCGAATCAAACGGCACCATTCGAGGAATTTGATCTGGATGACTACCTCTCCGGAATAGATCCCAGCATGGTGGCATGGTCTGCAACATATCCAGGTGTTGACTGGACCGTGGACATCGATGGCGACAATGTAGTGACGGTCACCGCTCCTGAGAATGCAACCGAGACCAGGACCATCACATTTACCGCCACAGCCACCTGTTGTGGAGGTGTGGTGAGCGATTGTGATTCTGCTGCTTTTGAACAAAAACCTCCAGCAGCCGCAGTTCCAACGGTCTCGCCAATCGGAACGGCACTACTCATCGGCTTATTGAGCATCCTCGCGGTGGGCAGAATCAGAAGAAGGTTCGACTGAACCTCTTCTCTCTTTTTTTTTATCGGACAATTTCCCTCATTTGCAACCCCCTGCTACTTCAGCCACCACCACCACAAGTGCACCCAAAAAAACACATACCGCACGAACGAGGACGTGTACGCCGCAGGCTCAGGCTTCACCCCCGGCACGAACGCGGACATCTACGTGGTCCCGGATCAGGACTGGAGCGATGGTGATCCGATCCCTTCAGATATCACAGGCGCAGTCGAGACAGTACCTGTCGTGAATGGTGATGTGGGTCCGGTGCTCGTCTGGCACGCCCCGCTTGCGCCAGGGCATTACGATATCGTGATCGATGCGAACCAAAACGGCGTCTACGATGCATCCACAGATGGGCTGGACAGCGGATCACCAGGCTTTGTCGTGATCGACATGCCCTCAGTACCAGTTCCGGCACTCACCCCGATAGGGATTATCACTCTGATCAGCTTGCTATGTGTTGCTGGCGTGGGCATGATCAGAAGAAGGTTCGACTGAACCTCTTCCCTCTTTTTTATGGTTCGCTCGCGTTCTACAACCTGATAGTCCCTGACGGGTTCTCAAGACTGAGCATAATGAGAAGATAATCCATGAGATGCCTCGTTATCAGGAAATTGTGCCTGACATGCTCTTTTCCAGCCTCCCCGATTCTCCGGGCAAGTTCCGGATTCTTTAGGAGATTTGCGATCTTGAACGCCGCGCCATCGACCGAATGCGCAAGATACCCTGTAACGTCATTGACGATCTGAAGCGGGATTCCGCCGGTCGCGCCGCCGATTACAGGCTTTCCTTTCCAGAGCCCCTCTGAAACCACCAGTCCGAACCCTTCTTTCAATGATTTCTGCATGATAACGGTCGATGCCCGTTGGAATGCATTGATCTCGATATCAGAAAACGGCGGGGACCCGAGCAGCACGTGTATGTCCTCTTCACCATCCGCCTTCGCCATGACCTCCTGATAGACGCCCATGCCTTCGGGATCGTCTGACGCTACGCCGCCTGCAAGGATTAACTGACAGTCGATTCGCTTTTTCACAAGTTTGTATGCATCTATCACTCCAGGGAGATCCTTCAACCGATCGAATCTTGACACCTGTGTTATGATCGGTTTATCCATGCAGATTCCGTATTTATCAAGGACTCTGCCGATATCACCCTGCGAGAGTTCGATGTTCTTGTCACTCAGCGGGTCGATGGAAGGCGGCACAAGAAACTCCCTGATCCCGAGATCGGGTCTTGCGAACATCGGTGTCGAGAAGATCGACGCATCATACTTCGAGATGGATTCCCTTAGAAAGTTCCAGATAAGAGGATCAGGGTTCGAGACATCGATATGGCATCTCCATATCCACTTTCCCCTCTGCTTCACATCGATCAGTGCAGCCGGCTGGGGGTCGTGGATGAATACAAAATCAGAATCGAGATCTATCTCCTCTGAATTGACCTTGTTCCAGTGCAGGTATGTCTCGAACATCTCCTTTCTTTGGGCAAGTTCTCCTATCTCGCTCTTAAGACCGTCCAGCACACTGACCGGCTCATGCGCTACAGGAACCTCGACCGCACCATTTACCCTGCCATGAAGCACATTGTGAAAAGTCTTTGTGATTGAAAAAAACTCGTCATCCCCTCTTATTATGTTCCATTCGGTCTCGATACCAAGTCCCTTTAGTAGTGGGATCATACTGCTCAAGATCTCTGCCACACCACCGCCTGAGTATGTGGCGTTGATGTGCAGAACCTTGCCTGGTATGTGTTCCGCAAGCAGTTCAAGGTCTTCGAGCAGCCCCCTCTCAACGATATCCTCATAATCCCAGATCGATCTCGTTTCGTTCATATATTCTCCCAGAAATACCCTTCAATGATCCTCACGATCTCGTCTCTCAGGGCATCCATATTTGCAAATCCGTAAGGGTAGAGGTTATCCAGCTTTTCTATCAACTCATGGCTATCGTTCCTCTGTATCCAGCGTGACAGTTCCTGGTAGTGCTCCCCGCCAAGCAACCTGCTCGCAATGAAATAATAGAATATAGTGTCCAGATCAATCTCCTTTATGGTTTCCAGTACCTCGTTCATATTTGTCACCACATGCCTCGTCGGGAAGGTGACACTGATGCACCTGATGAAGTAAAACTCCTGACCTATGTCAGCCCTACGGCTAACATCATACATTGACATATAATCGTCGATTATGCGGACGATCTCCTCTCGAAGTGCCTCTGTATCATGGAATTCACGCAGGTCAAGGTTGGCAAGTCGTTCGGCAAGCACGGGTTCGTGCAGCGCATCAATGATCCAGTACGCAAAATCGTTCGGATACCCGATTGGGAGGAAGTGTGAATCAAGGAGCGCATGGTAGACATGGTTGAAGATGGAACTCTCGTCAATAGCCTTTATAGCTGCAAGCAACTCAGGTAAGTCTCTTGCTTTCTTTCCTGTAAGTTCGAATTGGTATCGCGCCCTGTAGAATGTGAGATCAGTTATATTTCATCCCTCCATTTCAGTGCTCAAATCCGGTCATGACATCACCCCATACGTCCCAGATCACGCTTACACCTTCCTCTATATAACACTGTGTAGCAGTCTCGTAACCTCGTTCCCCGATGCACCTGGAATCATCCGGGCTTGCCAATACCGTATTAATCTTATCTGCCAGAAGAGAGATGTCTCCGGGATCGAATGTGTACCCGTTAAGTCCATCCATCACCAGTTCCGAGACGCCGGCACCAGTGCTCACGACAACCGGTTTTCTGTACATCCATGCCTCAACCACGACTAAGCCAAAGCCCTCTGTGTGGGATGGGAACACCAGCAGATCGCATCGTTTGTATGCTGCTTTCAGGAGGTCGTCTGGCATAAATCCTGCAAATATAACCCTATCCTCCAGTCCAAGATCGCTCACAAGTTTTTTCAGGTACATGTTCCACTCAGACCCTTTCGGATGAGCCAGACCACCCTTCTCGCTGCTTGTGAAACTGCCGTTTCCGATAAGCATTAATTTTGCGTTTGGTACTTGCTGGAGTGCTTTGATTGCAATATCCTGCCCCTTTATAGGATCCATCCTTGCCACAGCCAGAATGAGCTTATCCTCCTCGTTTATACCGAATCGCTTGTAGAACTCATCAGACTCAGCCTCTGACGGATCGGTCCACTGGTACTGGTTGATGTAAGGATATGTCTGGTATGCCCTTCCCTGGTATCCCGCCCGTATCAAGCCCTCGAGATCACGTTTGCAGCTGACGATGACTCCACCAAAGGACTCGATACACCGGATGATGAACCGCCTGATATATCCTGATGTGTGGTCCAGATTAAACGGGATGTGCCACCGAAATACCGTTGGCGCTGCAAGCCCGATCATGTTCCCGACAAGCAACTGGTGGAAATCGTGAATATAGAAGAGATCGATCGGGAGCAGTTTAAACATTTTATCTGCACAGAGCCAGTTGTACCGCGCATAAGCAGAGAACTCGACTGCACCAATCGGTTTCCGCTCGATGTCATGAGTCTCTGCCCATATCCGTTCCTTAAGCAGGGTGTATGGTGCAACATACCTGTGCTCGAGCGCAATGTTGTGGATGAGAATATCATCAACGAGTACGCGCTCCGGTCCCATCGTGTTTAAGGATATCCAGTGCGCACCATCTATCAAACCCTTCTCGATCATCAGATTCTGCATCGGATAAACCATCTTCGGAACGCCGCCAGGAGAAAACTCGTAATCCACCCCCTCCATAAGGTAGTTAAAAGGCACAGGATCCGGAAGCACCCCGTATTTGTCGAGTAGCTCGCCATATTGCAGTTTAAACCTGAGCAATGGTGTCTGCGTGACTATGCATATCTTTGGTTTATCCATATACAAACTCCTTTGGACTGTCTCCAGTTAATATCTATTATTCAGATGCTATATTGTATAAACATGACCCTCTCAAAGACCCATCCCAGATACCAGTCCCTCTGCATAAGGGAGCGTCTGACCGATGGCGTCCGCACAGGCATCACCTCACAGACTGGCTTGATCGCACACGGACGCGGCGAGGCGTTTGACTACCTGCTCGGTGAACGCACAACCGACTCGGCGATGCGTTCGGAAGAGGCAGCGGTCGCGATGCTTCTTGCTGCAAGCCACCCGGTACTCTCGGTAAACGGCAATGTCGCAGCGCTGGTGCCAGGTGAGATCATCGAGCTTGGCAGGGTTCTCAATGCGGCAATTGAGATAAATCTCTTTTACCGGACAGAAGAGCGAGTACGTATAATTGCAGACCATCTGCGCATATATGGCGCGGCTGGCATGCTTGGCGAGTACCCCGATGCAGCGCTTCACCCGCTCCCGCCAGAGCATCCCAGATCGCGGGTATGCAAGGGCGGCATCTATGGTGCGGATGTGGTACTTGTGCCGCTTGAGGATGGTGACCGGTGTCAGGCGCTGGTGGGCATGGGCAAATCCGTGATCGCAATCGATCTGAATCCGCTTTCAAGGACTGCGAAGGCGGCAACTATCACGATCGTAGATAACGTGGTCCGTGCGATCCCGAATATGGTCGAGCTCGCCATTCGAATGAAGGATATCGATGCGGATCGGCTGGATGATATCATCTCGCGGTATGACAATGAAGAGATGCTTCGGGCTGCGATCGAGGAGATCGTGACGCGCGGTGTCGGCAGGGTGTGACCGCGTAACCAGCTTTGGGAAGGTCGATAGCAATATGGATGCTGATAGCTGTATGGCCGCACATTTTATATGAGGCGGTCTCGAATTAAGGAGCTAGATGTGCGGAAATGCTTAACAAAACAAAAAAAGTGATCGTAACTGGTGAGGCTCCGGTGACAGGGGCACCCTATTCGCAGGCTGTATCGTATGGCGATCTCCTCTTTGTCTCCGGACAGGGACCGGTTGATCCGAAAACAGGAGAGGTCGCCTATGGAAGTCTGGAGGAGCAGGTTAGATTGGTTCTTTCGAACCTATCAGCGATTCTTGAGGCAGGCGGGGCGTCACTGGGCGACGTGCTCAAGATCACCGTATTTCTGGCTGACATGGATGACTTTGAGTCGATGAATACAGTCTACAAGGAGTATTTCAAGGGGGATATGCCTGCTCGCACCTGCATCCAAGCAGACAGACTGCCATTTGACATCAGGGTAGAGATAGACGCGATCGCCTGTATCCCTAACAATAAGAGATGAGGTGGCAAAGAACGGTTGGGTACGCGGGTGAAGCACATGGCTGAAAAAGAGACGGCGCAGACCGAGGAGTTTTCTCTGGAGGGTAAATTATGGTCTCTTGATGGTGAAGAGATGTATGATCTGGTGCATCTCCTGATAGGTGAAGAACCGGAAGTTCGAAGATTGATTCCGGAATGGTTCAAGGATAGGTCAAAGGGTGTGGACGATACTAACACGGCACAGGAGAGGGGTTACCTGGACGAGGAGTTACTATGGGAATTGGGGTGATGCCGGCTATATTTTCATCGACAGTAATGCGGAGCGAAGCTCATCATCGGCGAAGCCATAAGCACTGCGATAGCCAGGTCATGCACGTTTTTCAATTTGTTCTGGTCGGTTGAAAACATGATACCAACCCGGCAGATACAAATATAATTAGATGGGTGTAATCGGTGTAAATGACTTTTCAGATCGATAGTGATCCATTCTAACAGTTGTGGTTGCGTAAGGCAATCCGACGTTCCCAGAAAATAATAAAAAGACTCGAAGATCACTATCGCACCAGCACATCCCCGTTTCCGGTTATGCCGACCTCGAAACCGATCACCACCACCCTGTGCCGTATCTGCTTCTCCGCGAGATCCCTAATTCTTGATGCGAGCGCAACTCCATCATACCGCACATGCACACATAAGTTCTCGGAATCGGCTCTTTCGTAGACCATTCCGACCAGATCGCCAAGGCGCGTCCCCACTGCCACCTCGAACCATACAGGCGCATCGAGCGTTTTTATAAATTTTATGGTATTTTCGGCCTGCTCTATGTTCTTCCGTGCCATCTTTTCGATGGCAGAGATGTTCTGCTTCGTCGTGCCCAATCCGGATGCGATCTCCTCCTGCGAACGACCGTCATTCCGCAGTCGCAGCACCAGCATCTGCCTTTCGGTGAGATTTGTATCGCGTACTGCCATCGAGAGATTCTGGGCTTGCATGATATATCAAGATATGGACGGCTCTTATACTAATGCATGCAAATCGTTTGTGTGCGCTGGCAGCCACAGAATTCAAAATAAAAAATAAAAACAACATCCCCGAATCTCTCCGGGGATTTCCTCCGAAACAGTCTTTAATTGAAACCGTACTCGATCGAAAGATCTCCCTGTTTGCTTCGGGGCACTAACTGAGATGTTAGTACATAATCTGTAATCTCTTCGAGGTATCGGGTGATCGAATCGTACTGCTCCGGATCATAAGTTCTCATGTTGTCATCGATCACGAAGAGCGGGAAATCAGGAATATAAATCTCCTTTGCAGCAATCTGGAAAATCAAGCTGATGGTCAGCCTCTCAGCCTCATTCAGACTTGAGAGCGAGTGCTTCTTTCCGTTCCCCCGTTCCACGATCACATCAAGCGAGATTAGCCTGCCCCGCGTGATCTCCTTCGTGATCTCGATGTCGCGGAAGGTTGTGAATCCCATCTCCTTGTAGATGTCATTGATGTTTTTATTGAAGAGATCCACTGCTCCGAACACCTCGTGCTCCCACTCATCTTTCAGTCCCTCGATCTTCAGCCGCAGGTCGTCGAGTCCCAAACGCTTCTTGTTTGCGTAGTCCTCAAGTGATTCTCCAATCGTATAGTTGGGCATCTCACGAGTGAGCCGGTCCATCTCATTCTGGTTGTTCTGGATCTCGTTCTCATAAGCACCGATCTTTTCCCGCACTTTGTTGAGCTGCTCCCTGCTCTCGGTGCGTACAGTCTTTACAGCAGCATCATAGTCTTGTTCGAGAATTTCAAGTTCCCACACCTTATCTGAAATCTCATCTTTGACTGCATGCGACAGACTTTCCCGGTCATATAGTTCCTTGAGAAGGTCGTTGGAATCGCGCTTTGCTTTATCGCGTTCCCGCCTCTTCGCATTGATCCCCTCGATCCGATCCTGAAGTCCCCCGCGATCGGCCTTTATGACTTTCATCTCCTCTTCTTCACCGCGTATCGCCTTCGCAAAGTCTGTAGCGCACTCTTTTAATTCCTTGCGCCTATCGTCGAGCATGTTACGAACCGCACCACCGCGGCATACCGGACATTCACCGGGTTCTCCGAACAATGTGCTTGCTTTGTGGAGGAGCGGCTCATCCTTTATACATGGTAGTGGCGCTCGTTCGGAATCGCCGAATGCCTTGTACGCTTTATCAACCACACCCTGCAGGTCATCGAGCATATCCTTCACAATCTTCAAGTTTTTTTTCTCCCGTTCATGCTTGTGGAGTTCTCCAGTGAACTCTTCGACACTTTCGGAGTCGGATTTCTGTTCAAAATCGCCGATATCCTCATCGAGCCGGTCATACAGCGCACGAGCCTTCTCATATTGATCCTGGTACCGCTTCACCTCTCCTTCCCGGCTTCTGAGCCGTTCCTCAAGATCAAGAATCTCCTGTTTCTTAGCAGCAATGTCTTCACCAACTTTTGTGAGATCCCTCGTCTCAGTCTCTTTCTCAATCGCCCCTTCCAGTTTTTGCACCTCTCTTTGCAGCTTCTGGATCTCACCATGCATTGTTCTGATCTCAGCATCGAGTTTCTGGGCGGTGGTGAGATTTTCGATATACTCCTCGAGTTCTCTCTTCTTCTCTTCTAACTGGGATTCTTTCCGGCGGATATTGGACTCAATTTCCTCGGCCCCATTGATAATATCGTTAACAAACCTGAGCACATCGAATCCACGCCCCGGTATGAAGAATGCGATCTTCTCCGCATTTCCCCATTCACACCCCTCATCAAGGAATGTGTGATCCTCTGACGGATTTGCATGTACCACATCATTCACGCGCATGAGATGACGCACGTACTCATCACCAAGTTTGACATATCCGGAATCACTGTCATCGTTCAAGACATCACGAAACAGACTCTCGTCATCACTGGCAAGACACTGTATCTATCCCTCGCAGCAAACTCGATTTGCCTTTTGCGTTCGGCGCAGTAATGCGGTTGATTCCTTTCTTGAGTTCAAATCTATGAACCCCTGTAAATCCCCCTATATTATGTAGTTCCAGTTTCATCATTCCCCCAAAATTTTTTCCAAAAATAAAAACAACATCCCCGAATCTCTCCGGGAATTTCCTCCGAAACCGTCTTTAATTGAAACCGTACTCGATCGAAAGATCGCCCTGCTCGCTTGGCGGCACGGGTCTTGAGACGAGAACATATTCCGCCTTGTCTGACAGGTACTCCATGATCGACCTCGACCGGTCCGGGTCGAAGGTGTTCATATTGTCATCGATTACAAAGAACGGGAATGCGGGAATATAATTCTCCTTCGCAGATATCTGGAAGACAAGACCAAGTGTCAACTGTTCCGCTTTACTTAGACTTGATAGCGACTGCTTCTTTCCGCTCACATGTTCCACGACCGCATCAAGCGAAGTCAGCCTGCCTCGCAGGATCTCCTTTGTGATCTTGATGTCGCGGAAGGTTGTGAATCCCATCTCTTTGTAGATGTCGTTGATGTTTTTATTGAAGAGATCCACTGCCCCAAACACCTCGTGCTCCCATTCATCCTTCAGTCCCTCGATCTTCAGCCGCAGGTCGTCGAGTCCCAAACGCTTCTTGTTTGCGTAGTCCTCAAGTGACTCTCCGATCGTATAGTCGGGTATCTCACGAGTGAGCCGGTCCATCTCATTCTGGTTGTTCCGGATCTCGTTCTCATAACCGCCGATCTTTTCACGCACGTTGTTGAGCTGGTCCCTGCTCTCGGCGCGTACCGTCTTTGCAGCAGTATCATAGTCTTGTTCGAGAATCTCAAGTTCATGAGCCCTACTTGCTATCTCATCGTCGACGCCATCACGCAGATTTTTCCGGTCATCCAGTTCCTTGAGAAGGTCGTTGGAATCGCGTTTTGCTTTATCGCGTTCCCGCCTCTTCGTATTAATCCCTTCGATCCGGTCAGTAAGTTCCCTGATGTCCGCCTTTATGACTTTCATCTCCTCTTCTTCACCGCGTATCGCCTTCGCAAAGTCTGTAGCGCTCTCTTTTAATTCCTTGCGCCTATCGTCGAGCGTGTTACGAACTGCACCGCCGCGGCATACCGGACATTCACCGGGTTCTCCGAGCAATGTGCTTGCTTTGTGCAGGAGTGGTTCATCTTTCACACTCTCTGGCAGTGGCGCTCGTTCGGAATCGCTGAATACCTTGTATGCTTTATCAACCACGCCCTGCAGATCATCGAGCATATCCTTCACGATCTTTAAGTCTTTTTTCTTCCGTTCATGCGTGTGGAGTTCTCCGGTGAGCTCTTCGACACTTTCGGATTCGGATTTCTGTTCAAAATCGGCGATATCCTCATCGAGTCGGTCATACAGTGCACGAGCCTTCTCATATTGATCCTGGTACCGCTTCACCTCTCCTTCCCGGCTTCTGAGCCGTTCCTCAAGATCAAGAATCTCCTGCTTCTTAACAGCAATGTCTTCACCAACTTTTGTGAGATCCCTCGTCCCGGTCTCTTTCTCAATCGCCCCTTCCAGTTTCTGCACCTCTCCTTGCAGCTTCTGGATCTCACCGTGCATTGTCCCGATTTCAGCATCGAGTTTCTGGGCGGTTGTGAGGTTTTCGATGTATTCCTCGAGTTCTCTCTTCTTCTCTTCTACTTGGGCTTCTTTCCGGCGGATATCGGACTCAATTTCCTCAGCTCCACTGATACTGTTGACAAACCTGAGCACATCGAATGCGTTCTGGTCGATCTCAAGAACTACCCTGCTCTTTGGCGTGAAGAATGCAATCTTCTCCGCATTCATCCAATCTTTGCCCGCCTCATCAAAGAATGTGTGATCCTTCGGGTCTGCTTGCACCACATCATTTACGCGCCTGAGATGGCGTATATAGTCCTCACCAAGTTTGACGTGACCGGTATCGCTATCGTCGTTTAAAGTATCTCGAAACACATCTTCATTATCGCTGGCAAGACACTGTATCCCCCGCAGCAAACTCGATTTTCCCTTGGCATTCGGCGCAGTGATGCGGTTGATTCCTTTCTCGAGTTCGAATTTATGAACTCCTGTAAATCCACCAATGTTTTGTAGTTCCAGTTTCATTATATCTCCTTATGTAATTATTTCTCATAAAGGTCGCGTTCGGCACGCTTCGTATGTTCCTCGAAGCTTGTCTTCTTCATCCGTTCGGTGAGTGATATTCCAGGTTTCTCTCCTATCTCAAAGATCGTGTTGATCCGATGCAGAAGACCGGACGAGAGCGGTATTTTTCTACCATCCTTCATATATATCAACGCCCCGCTGTCGGAATGCACCTTGTCTGTGTATTCCGCAAAGAACATATCCACTTCTGCCCCTTTGCCGGATGTGAAGAATCCTTTGCATTTATCCCTTTCAAATTCATACGTATACTTGCGATACTCATCCCATTTGATATCTGACCGCTTTAGAACAGCATTCCACCGCTTGTCTGACAACCCCTCCGCGCTCTCTGTGAGATCGCCTGACCCAACCTCTGTGCCGTACAGTTCATCCAGCACCCGTCTTCGGAATGTGTACCTGATCACATTCTTGATCTTCTCATTGAGCTCATTATCGCTGAGGCTGTTCATATCTTCATAGATGGACCTGCCATCGACCACATCAGTGAGCAGGATGAATGCCAGCGTACTCTGGTATCCTGTGTCATCCTCAATGGTGGTACTTGTTATGTTAGAAGACGTTTTTTTCTCCATATAATCACCAAAAGCATAGTTTATTTGCAGTATACATATTTCAACCTTTCGGAGTGGTCGGCGTCTCCGAACCGAACTTGCGATAACGAAAAAGATCGACCCTATTAGCTGAACCTTTGCCAAAGAGCCTGAAAAATCCGGGGTCACTGTGTGGGAAGTTATAAGTAACCCCCGACACTCAGATAACACACAAACCGAAAGGAGGCAAAACCATGTGCAGTGTTGGCGATGTTACCAATGTTGATGTGAGCAGGCTTACTCCGAATGAGTATGAATGCCTGGATTGTAACAACAAATTCAAAGGACTCGGAAGACGCGTGACGTGCCCTTCATGCAAATCGAGCAATGTCAAAAAGCTCAACTGATCTCGGCAGCGACAGGACGGTCGCGATCGATTTCGATGAGATTCTCTACCTCTGCGGCAGGGACGGTGTGATCGGCATTGTGAAAGCGGGTGCTGGTCAGTGGTTCATCGAGACAGATGATGATGAGATTGTGTTGTTCACAGATGAGGACGATCTCTTCGTTGCATCCGGATTTGGCACGGATGAGCGGATGATTGAAGGGATCAGATGCATGTTATATCTCGTAAGGGAGATTGGCTCTCCGCTGATCGTTCTTTCGAAGAATCACCCCGCATCCGGCAGGTTGAGGATGGTTGTGTCGGCGGGCAGGGAGACCACTATCGAGTGTGGCATCACGCCCGGGACGCACCCGGAGCAGGACGTATTGTGCGGAATGGAAGAGTTTGATGGGATGCGGATCACCGGAGTGAAGGACGGTGTGCAACTGCAGAACGTCGGCCTCAGTAAGATTGATATGCGAAAATCGAGGATGTAGAAATATGGACACAGATGGTACGAACGGAGATAGTACAAACGGCGACGGCATCACAGTCGGCGACACGGTTCGGTATGCCGGTACCGGCTCGGTCGGCAAGATAAAACGGATCCAGGAGCGGGATCACGAACTGTGGGCACGCGTCGATGCCACAGGTCTCTGGTACAAAGCAAGCGCACTCGAAGTTCTTGGAGAGGAGTTTAAACAGAAGGAATGGGACAAGGAACTGACACTCGAGGAACTGAAGAGAGTAGAAGCACGCAAAATGGACAGTATCAGCAATGTTCAGCAGATACTGGAAGTGGAACTGTGTGAGACCGGCGGATGAAACCGGATATCGGCATCGTTATCCACGGTCCTGAGGTCATCGACTCTGGCGGTGCGCGCCACGTACTGGATGTGCTACAGGAGCACTACACAGTCACAGCGATGCTTGGCGGGACGATGGGGCGCACCGCCGTCCTCGACGCGGGTTTAGAGGACGAAATCGATATCAGCAGGAGAATGGCTCTCTCTGATACGATCGATCTTCTGTCGTGGACCGATGCCGTCATACTGCTGAGTCGCGGGAAATCGCTCGATAGTGGGATTGCATTCGGGAGGATCGCTGTATCGCGCGCAAAAAAGATTCCGGTGATCCAGATCGAGTGCCAGATGAGGAATGGCGCGATCATCCCGTGGAATGGCGCGACAGAGTGGGCGGAAGCGATTGCCAGGATCATGAGCCTTCCGATCCGAACGCCGCCGCCAGCACAGAATGTCCGGCTGGTGTACACCGCGGATGGACTTATGCACCGGCGCATCCACAATGCCATGCCGGGTGAGACCATCAGGATAAACGGGATCGTTGTTGGAACCGCGGTATCGAGAGATGTCGAGATCGTTGTAGACGGTTTCCGGGTTGTTGCTATCACAGGCACAAGGATAAAGGAGCATGGCATCGAGAAACTCGGAAAAGTCGATCTTAAAAGCGCACTTGTGAGAACCGGCTCGATCAGACGGACGCAACATGAGGCGAGGGTTGGCAGGGTGGGCGCAAAAGAGAAGAGCGGCGATCTGCAGGTTGTACTGATCGATCACGATGCCGAATCCACCTTCGAACTTTCAGAAGGTGCGGATATTGCGGTCACTGTTGGAGATGACACGACCGCTATTGCCGGTGACATCCTCTACCGGCTCGGCATCCCTGTAGTCGGCATCACAGACATGGATCTCGACGATGTACTCCCGGATACAAACATTCTTCCCGGGTCTGCCGTATTAAGGGTCAAACCCGGATATGATGATGTCGTTGGGACTCTGGTGCGGGACCGGCTATTTGGCGGAACCGGGCAGACGGTGGCGCAGTCGGTTGAATCTGTGCGGGAGCAGGTAGTCGAGATTGCGGAAGCGCGGCTGGTCGAGGTCGTTTTGTATTGATTCGATCGTTGGTTTTCCATAGACTACACATATACATATACCACTTCAACCAACAGTTGTATTGTTCCAAGAATCAGGAAGCTCCGTTACTTGTGGCAGAGAGGGCATCAGATATGAATCTTTGTTAATTTAGCTAAAAACAGGTATTTAGCACGGCTTGAAACATGACTCCCACACCATACCTCATGATCGACAACAGCGTCTATAATCAGGACATGTACTATGCGACCCGGTTCCTCGCACCAGATCAATTTTCATATTTGAGATCAGGAGACGAGGAGATCCTCATGGTGCCGGAGATGGAACTCGGTCGCGCCCGCAAGGAATCGCGGATCAGCGATATCCGCACAACAGCAGATTACCGCGTAATCGAGAAACTAAAACAGCACGGGCGAGACCACGCACAATCCATGGTCATATCAGAACTGTTGCACGACGAGGGCGTAACCGAAGTCAATGTCCCGCATAACTTCCCGGTATTTCTTGCAGACGAATTGAGGGACGATGGATTCAAGATCATCCCGATACAGAGTCCGGTCAGAGAGTTGCGATCCGTAAAGACCAGAGAAGAGATTGAATTAATCAAAAAGGCGCAGGTCTGCTGTGAAGCTGCTATGCACAGCGCAATCGATCTGATACGAAGAGCAGAGATCAGAAGAGGCGTCCTGGCAGATTCCGGCTCTGGTCAGCCATTGACATCCGAGTTGGTCAGGACCGCGATCGAGCACGCCCTGATCGGCTGTGGCTGCGAATCGGAAGGGACGATCGTTGCAGGCGGGAAGGGTGCAGCCGATCCGCACAATGCTGGTAGAGGCGCACTGCAGGCAGACGAGAGCATCGTGATCGATATATTCCCCCGCCTTAAAATGGAACGGTACTACGCGGATATGACCCGCACGGTGGCGCGGGGCAGCCCATCGCGGGCACTATTCGAGATGTATGCCGCCGTGCTGGATGCGCAGACCGCCGCTCTTCGAGTGGTGCGGGAAGGGGCGTCCGGAGAAGAGGTTCATGATGCAGCTTGTGGCGTCTTTGAGGATTCCGGGTACAGGGAACTCTTCATCCACTCAACAGGGCATGGAGTTGGGCTGGATGTCCATGAGACGCCACATATAGGCGTCGGTGGTGAGATGCTCAAAGCAGGGAATGTAATCACCGTCGAGCCTGGGCTGTACGATCATGAGATCGGTGGTATCAGGATCGAGGACATGGTTGTGGTAACGAAATACGGGTGCGAGAATCTTACCACTATTGGTAAGGGGTTTTTGATCTGATTCACCCTTGAAACACACCTCCCGCGTTACAGCCTGAAAAGACCTCCACGACCCCTTTATTCCTGTCTTCGATCACAAATCCCGCATTCCAGCACCTCCGCACATTCTTTTGCCGGGGGCAATCGACTGGAATGGGATGTTGTGATGGCTCTGGTCTGGTCAATCTGGTGACAGCCAAACTACAATTCCACCATCCCAGCTGCCGCCTGCAGGATCATGAGTGCGTCGAGCGAAGTTACCTGCCCGTCGCCGCTGACGTCAGTTGCGTCGTCGTGTGCACCGGTGGCTACAAGGTGAAGTGCGATTGCGGCGTCCGCAGGGGTGAGGATGCCGTCGCCGTTGAGGTCGCCTTTCACAGATGGTGGGCAGAGCGGATGATAATCGAAATTGCCGCTGCCGATGTTGTACGTCTCCTCTCCCAATCCGTCCCCGTCCGTGTCAGTACCGTTATAGTCGCTCCAGTAGTTTCCGCCGATGGAGGGTCCGCCGATTATATTTGGTTCGGCGGTTATGGTGGTGATGTTCCACCGGTTGGATCCGTCGTCGTAGGCGTTGTTTGTGTTGTCCCAGTAGTTGTTGTAGATCAGGTTGTCGCTTGAATCGTACAGGTTGATGCCGTCATGGTTGCCCGATGCGGTGCTGCCTGTGAGTGTGTTGTTGCTCGAATCGTTCAGTTCGATTCCGTAGTCGTTTTTCGATGCGGTGTTGTTCGGAAGTGTGTTGTTGCTCGAAGAATCCAGATAGATGCCGTCGTAGTAGTTCAAGTTGGCGGTGTTGCCTTTGAGTATGTTGTTGCTCGAAGACCATAGTTCGATGCCGTAGTCGTTTTTCGATGCGGTGTTGTTCAGAAGTGTGTTGTTGCTCGAAGAATCCAGATAGATGCCGTCGTAGTAGTTCAAGTTGGCGGTGTTGCCTTTGAGTATGTTGTTGCTCGAAGACCATAGTTCGATGCCGCAGTCGTTTTTCGATACGGTGTTGTTCAGAAGTGTGTTGTTGCTCGAAGAATCCAGATAGATGCCGTCGTAGTAGTTTAAGTTGGCGGTGTTGCCTTTGAGTATGTTGTTGCTCGAAGACCATAGTTCGATGCCGCAGTCGTTTTTCGATGCGGTGTTGTTCAGAAGTCTGTTGCTGCTCGAAGAATCCAGATAGATGCCGCGGTACTTGTTATTCGATGCGGCGTTGTCAGAGACGATGCAGTGATCTGCTCCGTTGAGATAAATCCCAAAATTTTTTGTTGTCCCGGTCACATTAAACCCTGAGATATTCACATAATCAGCAGCCACCTCAAAGACGTGGTCGTCCGGACCTACCGAGGTCACATTCACCACGTCCGCACCCTCACCTGCAAGCGTGAGGTGCGCGGTCTCAATGCTTATAGCCTCATTGTAATCGCCGGCTTTCACACAGATTATCTCGCCCGCGGTTGCATTGTCGGCCGCTGCTTGTATCGGTGTTGCATTCGCATGGAACGCGCCGCTGTCGCGCCACCAGCCAGTCTCGTTGACGCAGATATCGCCGCAGGTGCAAGAGATCGCGGTTGCTGTTGTTATGGATACCGTAATAAGTGCTAAAATTAGTACTGTCGTTCCAATTATCGTGTATCTTTTCATATCATGCTCGCCTCATCTTATTCCCTGCTACACCTTTCCGGTGCAGATACCTCGCGTTATGCCAGAAGACTGTACACATCTAAATCGCCGCCCATTATAAACTTGTCGGGAATCCTTGATACGGACCTTCAGACCGGCGTTTATAAGATATCGCAAGAACAAGCCGCCCGCTACGAAAGCTGTAAGGTCCGACAAAATTTAATTCGCGCTGAAACACGCCTCCCGAGTTGCAGCCTGAAGAGACCTCAGCGTCGTGACAACCGGACACGGGTAGACTACAATTCCGCCATTCCATCTGCCGCCTGCAGGATCATGAGTGCATCGAGCGAAGTTACCTGCCCGTCGCCACTGACATCGGCTGTGTCGTCGTGTGCACCGGTGGCTACAAGGTGAAGTGCGATCGTGGCGTCCGCAGGGGTGATGGCTCCGTCGCCGTTGAGGTCGCCTTTCACAGATGATAGTAGGCAGAGCGGGTGGTGATCGAAATTGCCGCCGCCGATGTTGTACGTCTCCTCGCCCAAGCCGTCACCGTCCGTGTCAGTACCGTTATAGTCGCTCCAGTAATTTCCACCGATGGAGGGTCCGCCGATTATATTTGGTTCGAAGGTTATGGCGGTAATATTCCACCGGTTGGATCCATCGTCGTAGGCGTTGTTTGTGTTGCCCCAGCAGTTGTTGTAGATCAAGTTGTCGCTCGAATCACACAGGTTGATGCCGCAGTTGTCGTTATCTGATGCAGTGTTGTTCAGAAGTGTATTGTTGCTCGAAGACTTCAAGTAGATGCCGTTTTCATTTCCTGATGCAGTGTTGTCAGAGATGTTGCAATGATCTGCTCCGTTTAGATAAATCCCTGCCCGGGATGTTCCGGTTGCTCCTGCCACGCTGAACCCGGATATGTTCACGTAATCAGCGACCACCTCAAAGACGTGATCGCCGGGATTTGCTGCTTGAACAATCGTTGAAACAGACCCGGCTTCAGACCGAATCGTCAGATGATCCATCGCCACATCCACATTCTCGGAGTAGCTGCCATTCTTGACGCATATCGTCTCGACAGCGGTTGCATCATCGACCGCAGCCTGTATCGGTGTTCCGCTCGCGTTAAACGCGCCACCGTCGCGCCACCAGCCGCTCGTACTCACGCAGATATCGCCACAGTCGCAAGAGATCGCAGCTGCCGTGATACGTGCGTCAACCAGACCATACCCATACATGTCGTCCTTCCCCGGATCTCCCAAATCTTGTGCCATCGATTGCAGTTGCAGTCTCACATCTTCATTGTTCACTACCCCATCGTCATTAACATCCGACAGGTTGGATGAGATGATAAGGGCGGCGGTTCCAGCCACATGAGGGGCTGCCTGGGAAGTTCCGCTCAAATTGCCATAGCTACTGCCACCTACAAAAGTAGACCGTATATTCACACCCGGAGCAGCTAACTCAACCTCCTGACCAATGGGTGACAAAGATGCCCGGTTATCATCCGGATCGGTAGCTGTTACAGCTATCACAGACTCATACCTGGCAGGATAGGTCAGATCACCTCCATGAGTATTTCCAGCCGCTGCCACCAGAAGCACACCTGCACCGGATGCATTACGACAGGCATCACAAAGTGATTGAGAATCCTCGCTTGTACCAAGGCTCATAACGACCACATCCATATCATTATCCACCGCCCACTCGATGCCGGCGATCACCCAGCTGGCAGTACCAAATCCAGCACTGTCCAACACCCTAACAGCATAGAGGCTGACATTTGGGGCTACGCCTACCACGCCAACCCCATTCCTCTCGGCAGCGATGATACCTGCCACATGGGTGCCATGGCTATTGTAATCCTCGAAGGGATCCGGATCGTCGGACACGAAATCATAACCGCCCTTGTAATTAGCATCCATGTCTTCATGAGTATAATCCATACCGGTATCAATGACTGCCACTTTAACCCCGGTGCCATCAATGCCGTTATTATGTGCCATTTCACAGCCAATGCGGCTCACACCCGTGGAATTCATATATTCATCGGTTGCTATCGTAAGTATTACATCATCCTCAATATAGGCGACCCGCGGGTTCTTTCTCATATCATTTATCGCCTGCTCGGATAAACTGGCAGACACAGCAGGGATTAAGCGGTACTCGTGTTTTACAAAACCCCCCTCGCTGTGGATCGATGCCTTTTCCGAAGGAATAGGCATCTGGTGAAATCCAATAATAACATCGCGCCGCGGCTCTTCTGAGTAAGCTGTTCCATTTAATAGTATGATAATGACTGTTAAAAACGTTATAAGCACCAAAAAGGATTTTTTCATATCTTTCTACTATGCAAAAAAATTAAAGATAGGGATCTGATAGCAAATCCCTATTTCGGTGTTCGTTGGCTTCTTATGTTGTTCGTGCTGGTTATCTTCGCCTTGATCCAGTTATCGTGGCAGAGTCGGAACCATATAGAGTCGTAACGGTTGCCAGGGCTCCAACTGTTGCCGAAGGACAGTCACCCACGATCCGGGTATCGTCCCAGGAGATTATACTGGTTTCAAGGTCATCACCTTCGCAAGTGATGGTAACACCGAGCAACTCACTATAGGATTCACCGGATTCATCACCGAACCCTGAACCACGGATGGTCACAATATCTCTCCTAATTGTGGCTGAATCGATTGATACCTGAGGCGCAACCACTATTGGCACCAATTTGCTCTTCAAGTCGTCCTTGGCCACGCGCAGTCCGTAATTTCCTTTACCTATTCCTGGGAGGGTCACTACTATCTTTGAGTCGGTTACTGAATCAGGTATCAGTGTCATATTTGTTACACCATCATCGATAACCACCTCGGAAGTATAGTCCACACCATCCACAGTATTCTTGAGGTTACTGCCGGTAATGGTTATTACTGTTCCCACACCAGCCACCAATTCGTCAGAACTTATATTGGCGATGTTCGGGGTTATGGGTCCTTGTGTTGCAGTGCTGGATGCTTCAAACCATGAATGACATCCCATGCAGTCCCAACTAGCACCTATATGCCCATATCCAAGCTTGCCTTCAGTGGTAGCGTAGTCGTACTGGATATTGTGCAGTGATTTTACGCCATGACACTCTTCACATTTCCTTATAGAAACGTTTGTACCTGTAACGTCGTGGCATACACCACACATGCCATTGTCGCCAGGCCAGATGCTATGGTGTGTCTGGTAATTGTCATAAATCGCTGCCCCTGAAACCGGTGTTATATTGGCTTCATGACATGCCTCGCAGCCGCCCCCTTTCATATTAGTAGTCCCATTTATCCAGGTATAGCTGGTATCCGGGGTTATCAATGACGGATCGTATGTTGGGATATAATGCCCGTCGTCATAGTCGTCAACAAGGCTACCGTGGCAGTGGCTGCAATGTCTAGCCAGAGCTTCGTCTGCAGTGTGGTGCGGTGATGCATTATGACACACCAAGCAGTCCCTGATCGGAGTGTCGATGCCGCCAGTTGGACCAAGTTTGTGGCAGTCTGTGCAGTTATACCCTTCATTTGGTACTAGCATGTGGTGTGTGTCAGGGACTCCTGAACTATGACATGCCCTACACTCATCTTCTGCAAACCCCTCATACATTGTGTCGTATACCCCCAGATTCTGATTCGCCGGGGGTGGTGGTACTATTGCTAATGCTATACTAATTGACAGAACGACAATTAACATAGTTAGCCCATACAATATTCTTTGCTTTTTCACTACTTATCCTCCTCCTGATGTTTGTAGTAAGGCATAATACGATCCACCCCACATAAAGTTTTTGTTTTTTTAACACCGGGTCAAAATTCGCGCATATCCGGACCCGTGCCAATGACCATACCCCCCATGATCTTTGGAATTTTCAACTCGTAAATTGCGTCCCACAAGCTTTGAGCAGCGTCTTAAAACCCTTCCGCGGATCAAGCAGTTGGCATAAAATTGACAACCGGATTTTCGGATGTGAGGGGCTATCGAAGAGTGTGGCCGGGCTGCCGACACCAGAGAAGACAGCAACCCAATCATTAATCATTATTAAATACTATGGAGGCACAAGTTTCAAATATGGATACAGAAGTTGTAGATGTGGAAGTCTTACTCGAACTTGGTGAGACAATGATTGTTCGCGAAAAAGAGTTTTCGGAGTCCTCCAGAGCAATAGCGGAACTATCAGAAGAGGACCATCCTGATGAGGAGGCATACCTCAAAGAGTTTTACACGCGTGTTCATGGTTTCATGGACAAAACGACCGATCTGATCACAGCATACCAGGAGTATATAGCCGCGCTTGAGAACGCATGTACCGAACGAGATACGAAAGCACTTCCGAGTAGTTGTTGTGGATGTTTGCTGTGATAAGGCAGCGCTTGAGAACGATGTACCGAACAAGAAGAATAGCTATATACGGCAAAGGCGGCATCGGCAAGTCCAGCACCGCCTCAAATGTCGCGGCAGCGTGCGCTGATGCCGGATATTCGGTTACCATCATCGGTTGCGACCCAAAGAGCGATTCCTCGATCACGCTGCTTAATGGTAGGCGGATTCCGACGGTGATGGATATGATGCGGCAGGGAGCCGAGCTATCTGAGGCGAATGTCGTCCACGAAGGTTACAAGGGCGTCAAATGCATCGAGGTTGGCGGACCCGAGCCCGGTGTCGGCTGTGCTGGCAGAGGGATCATCGTTGCAGTCACTGAACTACAGAAGATCACAACAGCGCTTACAGAGAGCGATCTTGTGATCTACGACGTGCCGGGGGATATTGTGTGTGGCGGCTTTGTGGCGCCGATCCGAAAGGGGCTTGTTAGCGAGGCATATATCATTTCGTCAGGCGAATACATGCCGATTTATGCTGCAAACAACATCTGCAAAGGGCTTTTGAAACTGAAGATGCCGCTTAGCGGTGTGATCTGCAATTCAAGGAACGTCCCGCGAGAAGAAGAGATTATAACCGAATTTGCGGGCAGCATCGGGAGCGAACTTGTTGCGTTCATTCCGAAAGACGATATCGTGCAGGACTGCGAGCGGCAAGGGTTCTCTGTGCTCGAAAGTGCGCCGGACTCCGCAATCGCAGAGGTGTACCGCAAGCTTGCGAAAGCGATCATGGACTGCGAACATTCAGCGATACCAGCTCCGATGGAGGACGATAGCCTCCGTGAACTGCTCAATATATAGGTGTATGTATGAGGTGCGGACGATGGACCGACAGATCTTGCTCGACCTTCTTACAAATATTCTAAGCTCGCAGGGGTATGATGTAGATCCCCTGATCCGGAAAACCCCTCCGCGGACCGACCTGGTTGTTGCGAAAGACGGGAGGATGACCTGCGTCCAGTATGGAGGAACCGAGACTGATCTGCGGTATTTCGCAGATGCGGTGCAAGGGGCTTACGATTCGCTCTTCATATCCGACGAGATAACAGACCAGATGGCGCGCTTCGCGGATCGGTACAACATCAGGATGTGGGATCGTGCCGAACTCGAGATTCGCATCGGAAAGGCGATGCTTGCAGAGGCAGAAGACGCACGTTACGATCTTCTGGGGCAGGAGTACCGGAAGTCTCACGAGTATGAACATCGGGAGTACCGGAAGTATGAGCCTCATGAGTATCAGAAGTCTCGTGAGCATGAGCCTAAAGAGTATCAGGACTATTCTACGGGCCGGATGCCAGAGATCGTCGAGACTGCGGACGATTCGCGTGATGCGCTACAGCTTAAATGCGCGGCCATACGTGCGGATGAGAGACGTGCGATCGCGACTGCGAAGGGGTTTGTCAGCGGTATAACTGGTGCTGCCATCGAGTTTGTGCCGTTCTGGAATTATAGCTACGTCATCGATACGCACCGGCAGTACAGGACAAAGACGATACATATAGCAGCAGAGGGGTCTGGCGCGATCAATGCTCTTAACAGGGAGAAACATGAGTACATGCAAGAGGTAAGCGATTCCATATCTGTTCCCTGTCAGGATTATGAGATAAAAAGCCCGACCGTGGCGAAAGTCGAAGCCCGGGAAGAGATATTAAACAATGCAATCGAGAGCAACACAAAAAATATAGCCTCTACCAGCACATCAGGCGGCGCCATCGTCACCGAGCACAGGACAGTGAGACCTCTGGCAAAGGATATCGATCTCGATATGGACATCGTGTACCTGCCAGTCTGGGAGGTTAAAGGTGCGAATGGCAGTATCATGATCGATGCTCACGATGGAAACGCCATGAGCACGCCGGTCGATGACGATGTCGAGTTTTTGTAAACTATTGAGTTTATCCGGAAAATTCCGCAGTTCTGTCTCAATTTATAATACGCTTCCGAAAAATCGCCGCGTAGGGTTTGGCAAAAAAATAACCTGTTAAAATTAGTGTAATTCATCCAAACGCGTGAGTTCGTGACTGTGAGCGTAGCGAGTAGCGCCGAAGGCATAAAATCAGCACCAAGAGATGGCTGCGCCGATGCTCTCGCATTCACGAATGGTGACGAATGCCGCGAATCACACGAATCTACTTTCCACAAAATCAGAGCGATCTCACTGAATACTTTGATCGTGCCCTGTCTGAAAATTGAGTGATTTATCACCGCGGAGAACGCTGAGGGCGCAGAATTGTGAGCTCGTTTTCAACCCTCCGTGCACTACGCGGTAAAATGATCATGGCTATCTCACTGGAAAATCGTCAGTGCCTGCCCCGGTCACTCCTCTGACTGCGGAACGCGACCTAACAGATCGAGCGACCGCATCCACTCGCCGACCGGCTCACGCGATGTCCCGACAACGAGGCGCTTCTGACCGTGCAGATCCTCAAGCATACCCCGCGCCTCGACAACCTCGCCAGCCAGCGCTTGACCTGCATAAGTATGCGTGTAACAGAGGATCTCGGATACGACCGGGTGGTCGATCTCGTATACTGCGGGACTGTCGAATGCGAAGTCTGTGTTTAGAACCTGCGCGGTCAAGCTGCATCGCCGCAGATCGGCTCCGCGCTCCTGCACAACTGGTAGTTGATCCCAGTCGCGGACAAAGAGAAGGTCGAAATACGTACCGCCGATCATGCCCCTGTTCCCTTTCCGTAGTTCATGGGCCAAGAACTCCTCAAACGAGATCTCCGGCACTCTCTTCGCATATATCTGGCGCCACATCTCCTCGCTGATCTCTGTGATCGCAAGTTTGTCAGAATCGCGGTCTCGATCACCGTCTCGCCCTCTGACAGGGTCTCCACCTCTGCTCAGGTTTCTCAAAATCTCCCGCAAAATCGCATCTCTCGCGAGGAACCAGTACCGCCCGTACACCACGAAATCGATATCCGAACCTTCGATCTGCAATCCGGGAAGCATCGAACCCGTGACCCCCATCTTATCAACAGGGATTCCAGCACTCTTAAGCACGTCAACGATCACAGCAACCCGCGGATCCTCCTTTGCAAGGGCGGGTATGCGATCATTTGAACTGAGAACCTTTGAGATCGCATCTTCGGGAAGACGGAACTTCCAGGAGGGGTGGTTCTTCTCCATAAACTCGCCAGACTCGTCAAAATCAAGTTTACGATACCTGACACCGCCCATCTCACGATCACCGTCCTGATCAGGTATGTATCTGAGGACTGCCTGCACGCCACCGGTGTGGTCGTAACCGGACGCTGCAAAGATCCAGTCGTTGTCCGTGACAATAAAATCGCGCAGTCGGATGTTTGTTGCGTGCATTATAGCGGGGGATGGATTTGAACCATCGATCTTCGGGTTATGAGCCCGACGGGATATCCTGGCTACCCTACCCCGCTGGCATGGTTGCATATCAGATACAGTGTCGTCAATACATAAATGCTTTGATCGCTTTGGAGCCAAGTTCACAAACCCATCGCACCGAACGCTTCAACTTTTGTGTGAGGAGTCCCCATCCGAAAGGGTTGGGAATTGTACGCATAGTTCACACAGAAATGTTTATAGGGTGTTGTGTGAAGAATGTTATTGTGAAACTCACCAAAACAGTCGTCTTGAAACTCACAACTGATACAGACAGCATGTTAGAGGAAACTATTGATAAATTTACTGAAGGGATGGATTACGCATCTACTATTGTGTATGCGAACAAAAAACCAATGGGTGCGATGAAACTACAGAAACTAACGTATGAACACCTCAGATCAGAGATTGGGTTAAAATCGCAGATGAGTTGCAATGTGGCAAGGCAAACCGCTGGAGCATACAAAACACTACAAGCACAAATACGGAACGGAGGGACCAAATGGCAGCTTCTGGAGTTTGCACCGACCAAAGTAAAGTTTTCTTACGGACGGGATTTCTCGATAAACCACGATGAGATCGGCATCACCACTCTGGAGGGTCGGCAAAAATATGTGATTATGAATTACCAGTACGCAAAACAATTTTTTGATGGATCGTGGAAATATCAGGCATCTGAACTGGTTAAGCATAAAGATGGTAATTACTATTTCCATCTAGTTTGTGAAAAAGAGATAAAAGAACCGGACATAACACAAGCAACAAATTTTATGGGTATAGATGTTGGTATAAATCATTTGGCGGTCACATTCACAACTGAAGGACAGTGTAAATTCTTTACAGGCGGTGAAATAAAGAACATTCGAAATGTATACTCGAAACAACGAAAGCGACTCCAAGAGAAGGACACTCGGTCTGCCACAAGGGTGTTGAAACACCAATCAGGACGAGAGAAACGGTTTATGAAAGATATGAATCATGTTGTTTCGAGAAAAATAATAGAGTCAGCAATAAATGATGGTGTATCTGTGATAGGGTTAGAAGACTTGGTCGGGATCAGGAAAAGAACCAAAGTGCGAAAGAAACAGCGGTACCTGTACAGCAGTTGGGCATTCAGAGAATTGCAGACGTTCGTAGAGTACAAAGCACACGAAGCAGGCATCGCTGTAATATATGTCGATCCGCGATATACCTCGCAAACGTGCCCAACATGCTCACATATAAGCAGAAATAACCGACGGGGCAGATCATTTAGGTGCGAAATGTGTGGATATGAGCTAAATGCAGATCTTGTTGGCGCAATGAATATAGAAGCGCGAACACGAGCTTTCAGGCATGACTTGGAGGTTCAGGGGCTTGCTGTCGATAGCCCAGACGAGACTCTCTTAGATGAGTTTCAAGCCCCTTCCATCCGGAGGGGTAATTGACATGATTTATATGATGGGGTGATGTATAGCAATTATGAAAAAAAACAATAAGATCACGGGAAGAAACATAGCCGCAATTATTATCACACTTACCATAGTATGTTCTGCGTTCGGCTGCATCGGCGGCGATAAACCGTCCGAAAAGAAACCAACTGGTCCATGGGTGCCGCCACAGCGTCCCTATGTCAAATCGATCGACACATCCCAGCTGAAACTCGGAGTTCCCTCTGATGCAACCATAACGATCTGCAACAATGGAAACGAGACCGTTACGAAAGAGAAGATCGTTATGACCGCAACCGCTGCCAAGATGGATGACTGGAAGGTTAACCTTGGTATGAAAAGCATGTCTGCCGAAGAGAAGACCGAGGAGTACACACTCGAATTTGACGATCAAATCGAGAGCGGAGCGTCGCATGAATTGTGTGCGGAGTTTAATCTGCCCGCGAAAGTTGAAACAAAAATCGGAAAAGTCTCAATTGCGGGAACATACCGTGTGGTGATCAAAGTATATGCAAACGATAAATTGATAGGGGAAAAGATACTAACAGACCTGCATCTGACATGAAGTGATTATATGACCAAAAAAACAAAAGGACAGAAGAAACTGCTCGCAAAGGCACACAATCAGAACCAGCGTGTTCCCGTTTGGGCAATTATGAAGACGAATCGGAAAGTTTCAACCCATCCGAAGAGACGTCACTGGCGGCGGAACAGCATCAAGGATTGAACCTAAAAGGATTGATTGAGTATGATGGAAAAGGAACAGGTATATACGATACCGCTGCGGTCTGTGAAGAGGACTGCCAGATGGAAGCGGAGTAAGAGGGCAGTAAAAGAAGTGCGCGCGTACCTCACGAGGCATATGAAGACCGATTCCGAGAGCGTCAAACTGGATCGCACGATCAATGAAGCGATCTGGAGGCGGGGCGCAGAGAAGCCGCCGAGGCGTATCAGGGTGCGTGCTGTGCGGTTTGAGGATGGTGTTGTGGAGGCGGAACTCGCTTGATTGCGGTCTTGTCAAGTGCGGTGCTGAAAGCTTTATTGAAGGGGTGAGAGTGCGCTGGATCAAAAACTGACGCTCTATGGCAGTACCGTACTCGGCATCTTCGCCACAGTGACCGAGGATGTAGCATTCGTTCCGGCAGGTGTGCCTGACCTGGCTGCGCAACAGATCAAGGATGTGCTGCAGGTTCGGATTGTGCCGGTTTCGCTGGCAGGGAGTTTCATCGTGGGATCACTGTTGTGCGGAAACCGCACAGGGTTTGTGGTCTCAAAGTACGCACACCCAAGCGAGATCGAAGAACTACGGGAGCTTGGCGATGTGCAGCTGCTCCCAAGCCTCATGAACGCCTGCGGAAACATCATTCTCGCAAACGACACCGCTGCAATCGTACACCCGCATCTCTCTGATAAGGCGGTAGCGGTGATTCGGGAGACTATGCAGGTGGATGTGCAGAGGGCGACCATCGCAGGGTTAAAGACGGTTGGCATGGCTGGAATCGCCACTAACAAAGGTGTTCTGGTGCATCCGCAGGTAAGCGATGCTGAGATAGCGATTCTCGAGGATGTGTTCGGTCTTCCTGTCGATATCGGGACTGTCAACTTCGGATCACCGCTTATCGGGGCGGGGTTGCTTGCAAACTCGGCAGGGTACCTTGCAGGCGCGGACACCACAGGACATGAACTCGGCAGAATCGAGGACGCGCTCGGGTATCTATGAGACGCTGGAGTGCGCGGCGGCATTCCTGATGTCAGAGGTATGCTTGTGACAACAACTATCGCAATCACAGGGAAGGGAGGAACAGGGAAGACAGCAGTCACCGCGCTCCTGATCAGGCACGTTGTGCGCGGCGAGCGTGTGCTGCTTGCAGTCGATGCCGATCCCGACACAAATCTTCCGGACGCACTTGGCGATACCGTTACCAGGACAGTGGGCGATGTCAGGGAGTTGATACTCGAAGGTCTTCCGCCTGATGCCGACAAGATGCTGGTGCTCGAATCAAGGATATACGAGATACTTACAGAGACGCCAAAGTACGACCTGCTTGTGATGGGAAGACCCGATGGACCCGGCTGCTACTGCTATGCAAACAACCTGCTTCGCGGCATCATGGACAAGGTTACGAAGAACTACGATCTTGCGATCATCGACACCGCGGCAGGTCTTGAGCATCTGAGCAGGAGAATCATCAGAAACCTCGATATACTACTTGTGGTGACCGATGGCTCGCGCAAAGGGCTTCTCACTGCCGAGCGGATACGTGATCTTGCAGGCGAACTCGATCTCGGATTCAAAAAGATCTATATCATCTTAAACAAGGTCACAGCCGAAAATAGGGGGAGTTTGCAGAAGTATGCATCGGAACTCGGTTTCGAGATCGCGGGGACTATTCCGTTTGATGACACACTTGCAGACTACGATCTCGTGGGAACTCCACTCATCGATCTGCCTGATGACTCGGAAGCGGTCGCAGAGGTGGAGCGGATCGCAGAGTTGATCGGGATCTGACAATTCCTGTCGATTTATGCCACCCTGTAAGTGTAATTTGGAGTTTTAACATTTCAGAACGTTGTTTTAGAGGATGCCCGGAATCGGTGGGATCGCCTATAATTCAATTCGCCCGGCTGCCGCCTGTAGGTTCATGAGCGTGTCCGAGAAGGCGACGCACCCATCGCCGCGGACATCGGCTGCGTCGTCGTGTGTGCTGCTGGCTGCGAGTCGGAGCGCGATCGCGGCCGTCCGCGAGGATAATATGGTCGTCGCCGTTGAGGTCGCCTAACAGCCGCGTGCCGCCCGTCCACAGTTGCGTGTGTGGGTGTACCGCATGGGAATGTGAAGTGTGGCGAAGCATCGCTGATGCTGTAGCGACAAGCGCATGCGCTAAAACCAAAACCCTCACCAAAATTCAATCTTCATGTTAACCTCTTCTAAGAAATCAAGCCCGATGATCATTTCAACGCCGTTCTCACCGATTTCATCGTCGAATAACTCATCGGTCACCCCAATCCCAATGTCCGCAGTCATGTCATCTGATAGTGTTCTCACACCCACCTCTGCCTGTCGCCCCACTATCAGATGACCTGATGCCGAAACCATTTCGATGTGACCTTTCAGTTCCATACTAGGGTGATGAAAAGATACGTCTACCTCAAACTGAATCGGTCTTATTTTTGTTCCGTTTTGGTACTGGGACAAAACATCGCGCCAGGTAGATTGAACTGACTGCCACTGGTTTTTCTTGCACCGCGAAGGAATTGGATGATATTTGGGGTTCATAATCGGACTAACGGAACTACTATACCAAACTGATCCCATTTTTGTTTCGTTCAGTACTTGATGCAAAGATCTTACAGTATGTGATCACTCATCGATATTTGTGAAACATGCCGCATTCAGCACGCCACTTATCCATTGTCTATTGCGGACGGGGTGACAAAAAGGAACAGAAATAGGATTAATCTAGTGGGCTGGATGAACGTCTTTTCATCAGCCCAGTTCCATACCCATGCTATCAGCCAGCCGCCTGCTCATCACGCTTTTATCCGCACCAGTATCTATAAATCCAACCGTATACGCATGTTGATCTCCTGATGCGACCTCGATAGCGCGGTACAGCCTACCCATAACTCTCACCCCATAACAATTTCAAAATATTTTTGCACATCTTCGTGTTGTGGAGATCGCCAGCAACTTGCACCTCATCACCTTCCACGGTTATTTCCAGTGCTTTATTGATTTCTCTTATTCTGCTCACAACGTAGTCTATCCTGTCATGGGGTATCAGGAAACGGATTTTACGGATTTCAAGGGTTCTCATTACCATGATTTCACCAAGTTGCATGTATGCTGTGAATTGTCATATCTTTGCTATGTCCTATATTGATTGCCCCAGCCGCCGCCTGCAGGATCATGAGCGCGCCCGAGGAGGTGACGCGGTCATCGCCGCTCACGTCAGCGGCGGCGAGTGTTGCCGCGTCGCACGAGACGGAACCGCCGGCTGCGATTCGGAATGCGAAACGAAGCGTAGCATCGGAAAGCTCAAGCGCGATCGCGGACGTACGCGGGGATGATCTGGCGGTCGCTGCCCGAGGTCGCCTCGCTGACGCTTGAGCCATATCGCGATCGTTTTAGTCATGGCAAGCAGCGGGCAGGCCATGCAACCAGCGCCCAGCCGCCAACCAAAACCTTCACGCAATCCCCACCACCTTTCGTATCGCAGAGAGATCAAGCTGTGATTGTGGCTTCATCATCGCGGTAAGTGGATCCACGAAGAGAATGTTCTCTTTGACCAGATACCTCTTGGAGACCTCGTCCACCTCGTTCATGCCAATCTCCTCTCTGCTTACGAACATCTTTAAGGTAGATACCAATTTCTCATAGTGCACATCACAACGCTTGCTGCCTATCATTATCTCATCTCCCAATTCCTTAACGAGCTTCAATCGAGTTTCCAGTTCACCGGTTCCGAATGTAAACATCTCTTTGGCTTTCTCTTCTCTGTTTCGAGAGTTTATGAGTTCAACCAGACAGACCGGCTTTCCACCGCAGTATTCCCAAGTCACCTGCATATCCTCGCAAGTAATGTCATGACCTTTCAAAAACGCGGCGGTAGTATCGTAATCAAAATCATCCACCAAGAGATACCTGCACCGTCCTTTGAGCATCGCCTCGCTGTAAACCCGCTCTATGAAGAGCGAATCAGAAGAGATCACGAAGACGTGTGCCAGATGCAACTCCTTTGTGAGTCGCACAAAGAAATTGAATAGTTTGTAGATCAGATGCCCATCGATCTTCATATCCCCGATCACCTGCAGCTCATCGATGATCAGTACAGGAGACCGCCCGCTTTCATAAAAAGCCCTGAGGACAGTCTCTATGTAAACAAACGCATCCTCCACCTCTTTCTCCTTAAACAACTTCAGAAACGTGTCCTTTGGTATCGGGATTCCATTATAGCTTTCGGGCAGAACAGCAGCTACCGGCTTTAAAAACTTTTTTATTCGTTCATATCGCGCTTCGCGCTCCACATCGAAGAGAACTTTTATAAAATCGTCGTAATTACTGATGAATCTTCCCCTCAGATTTATGTAAAATACTTTGTAATCATCCGGCAGCCGGTCGATCAGGTGATTGACAAGTGCGGTCTTTCCGGAGTTTATCGGCCCCTAGATAAAGGTGATCAGGGATGGTTCTGAGTCCAGAATGTTCATAATTTCTTTTGTTTCCGGTTCCCTGTCGTGGAATTCGATTCTTTTCATGTTTTTTCTCTTGTTTCCTTTTGGTCATAATTCTATCGTGCCGGCTGCGGCTTGCAGGATCATCAGCGCGTCGAGGGATGTTACGCGGTCATCGCCGCTCACATCAGCGGCGGCGAATGCTGTGGGGTCGCACGAGGCGGACCCGCCGGCTGCGATAGCAAGCGCGATCGCGGCGTCCGCGGGGGTGATGATGCCGTCGGAGTTGAGGTCGCCGGTTGGAATTGATTTCTTAGCTCCTTCGATCCACTCGCGAAGTGCATTTGGACCATCTGGGTTATATCCGGCATACGTGTTATAAATCGTTCTTTCGGTGCCTTTGCAGAGCACAATCACCGTTGTCGGAACACCCCTGATACCGTAATCTTCAGCGACTCCTGATGTTCTGCCACGCATCAATATCGAAAAGTTGATATTATGCTGTTTAGCATACGCTTGAAGCTGTTGAGTTGTGCTATCGTCAATATCGATTGATAGGAACACAACTTTTGAATCGTTTGCATAATACTGGTTATGAAGTGGAACTAAGATATCGTCCGCTTCTTTTTGACACCACGGACACCAGATAGTCATGAAATCTAACAATACTACTTTATTGGAATAGTTACTGAGACAAATCGTTTCTCTACTTAATGCATCTTCCAAGCAAAAATTCGGTGTCGTGGCACTTGACGGAGTCCACGGCTGCACGAGCGGGAAGTAGTCGATGCTGCTGCCGCACGGGATCGGGTACGGGGTGTCGCCGATGCCATCACCGTCCTGGTCGGTGCCGTTGTAGTCGGAGTAGTAGTTGCCAGCGGAGCTGGAGTCCCACTGGTTGGTGCCGGTGTCGTAGGCGTTATGATAAGTGTTGTTGATGTGGTTGTTGTGGTAGAGGGTGTTGTTGTTCGAATAACCCAAATAGATGCCAAGTAGGGTGATGAAAGGATGTATATACCCCACACTGAATCGGTCCCATTTTTGTTTCATTTTAGTACTGGAGCGAAAGCATCTTTCCAATTAGATTGAACCGATTGTTACTGGTTTTTCTTGCACCGTGAAAGAATTGGACTGATAAGTGGGGTTCATAATCTGACTAATGAAGCCACTGCACTGAACTGATCCCGTTTTTGTTTCGTTCAGTATTTGATGCAAAGATCTTACAGGAGCGCCGAGATAAATTCATACTCGCCAGCTGGTGAAAATCCAGCCTGAGGAAAGGTTAGCGGTTATGTTTCAAATGAAAGTAGGACACTTTATATGTGAAGCAAACCTTATGTAAAACAACCCATGTGTCAAATAAGTGTCTAAAATGAAAAAGAATTATTAATCTTGAAACGTAAAAAAGCAAAAGAACTGCACGAGAACGGCTGGAGTAACCGTAAAATAGCGCGCCATCTGCTGGTGAGCAAAGATAGCGTAGGTAAATGGGTGCGGATGGATGAAAGAGATGTGTTGGTTGACAACCGTGGCTGGGAAAAAGGGATCTCGAGAAAATACGCGCCTGAAACAAAACAACAAATTATAAGAATAAGAGCGGACTTAGAGAAAGAAGATAGCTATTTCATCGGTTCGGACGTGGTCAAGGCGAATTATGAAAACCAGACCGGTGAAGAGGTCACGAAGTCGTATGTAGATCGTGTATTGAAAGAGGCGAGGCTGGTGAGAAGCCCGGCGAAAAAGAAGAAAGG
>PQXF01000008.1:0-64322 GCA_003194445.1 Candidatus Methanogaster sp. | reverse complement strand
ATTAGATGATGGATCTTTGAAAGAGATTAAATCAGTGGCATTTACAATCAAAAATGTTATATATAATTAATCATAATTAGATAAATATGGCTGTGTTAGTGTCCTACTTTCATAGCAAACCCAACCTATAACCTGCAAGTATATATCCTCCATCGGAGGTCAGCTGAACCGACCAAGCACTGTCAGAATTTGTTCCTCCAAATGTTCTGTTCCACTGCTCCGCAGGTTCGCCCGCCACCTCCACCACGCATACGGCGGCGGCGATGAGCATCAGCATCAATGTCCTGTATAATAGCTGGCGGCGGGTCATGCCGCCACCTCCACGATCACACCATCGCCGATCAGCGTGACTCGCTTGTCCACATCCCCATTCTCGACATACGTTCCGGCATGCACGTAAATCGTATCCAGCGCCCCTGCGCCGTCAATCGGCGTCTGAATCGGCGTGCCCGCGCCCGGATACACATCCCACTCAGCACCAGCCCCCACACCCGCCGCCGCAAGCACCGCCACGAGAACCGCAGCCACCAGCGGCAGGCGGGTCATGCCGCCACCTCCGCAATCTGCATGTCCGCGCCCGCCGCCGCACCCGCGCACGCAAGCACCAGCACAGCGAGCACGCCAGCGCTGAGAATTGTTCGCAATACGCTACGTATTTCGGTTGTGGGGGGACGCCTTGTCATAATAATCGACTCCGGTGTGTTACATCCTTCACACACAACCCACCCCTATAAAAGCCTTTCGCCCACTCGAATATCGCTATGCAGAGCCACCACCCGACCACCCGCGCATCCGACAACCCCGCGTCAATCACTCCCGCCACCGCCACGTCCCTGACCCCGGGGGCCCACGCCCGACTAACAAACCCGCGGCGTCCGTGCCCGCCCGGATGCGGCGAGGCAGCCAGAGGGCGCAAAGGCAGCAATACCCAATATCCTATTCCAATAAAGCCTTAACACGTTGCAGACATTCTCCGGAATTGAAATAGACCTCGACCCCAACCTCGCTTAGTTCTTTCAACACCTTTCCGACGTCGAAGTCTCTATCTCCCGTCAAGAAAAGCACTTTACTCTCGTTTTCAAGGGATTTTCCGACGAGTTTGACGAACGAAAAGACAAGAGCATCTTCGAACAATAATCCATATTCCGGATCTTTTGAGATGTAAAATGCCATCGAATCCTGTAGTGGCAACTCGGTTTCAAAGAAAAACATCAGATTTGATAATATTTCAAGAACTTCGTACAACGAGCGGTCTAATGATCGTACAAGATTATCCAATTCACTGCGAGATTCATCTAAATTATTATATAATTTTTTAAATCCCTTGTATCGAGATATATCCTTCAATTTACCTTCGATACTACCTTTGAGATTGAGCCATGCAGCCCGTTCGTGCTTTGTTATAGCCTTAAACTCAACATTGGAGATTTTTGGAGCGATAACCAAAAGATTGTCATAATTGTCCACAACAAGTGTATCGAAGAGATACAGCACGTTATCGTCTCTTTTCCACCCATAATCTGCGAGAATATTTGTATCTACCAATAGAGTTATCGACGGGATATTTCCCGCTCTATTCTCTTTAATCTCTTCTCTAATGGTTCTGAGAGTTTTATCCATGATAGTGCACCATAACCTTTATTTGCCAGTTCTCTCAGTTCCTCTTTAGTCAGCTTCTTCTTCGCTTCCATGAGATCGCCTGATATTTCCTATGACACTGTACTTCAAATAATGTTTCATGCTCCCTGCATGCTCGTGAAATCAGCGCCGCCATCATCATCATCCACCCATGCCGTCACGCCCGCCGCCGTGCCCGCGCACGCAAGCACCAGCACAGCGAGCACGCCCGCGCTGAGAATTGTTCGCAAAACGACATGAGTTCCGGTTGTAGGTGGCTGCCTTGTCATAATAATCGACTCCGATGTGCTACATCTCCTACGCACAACCCGCCCCTATAAAAGCCTTTCGCCCCCAAAATATCGCCATGCAGAGCCGCCGCCCGACCACCCGGGCGCCCGCGAACCAGCGTGCAATCAGGCAACCCTCGCGGCAATCACTCCCGACTCCGCCACGCCCCAAGTCCACACCTATCAGCAAACCCGCGGCGCCGCCGTGCCCGCCCCACAGTATCGCAGGCATCCTCGAACGTAAAGCCACCACCCGGGTCAGGCAGATGCCCGCCAAATTCCCTTGCCATGACCACTGCACGCAAACGTGCTGCTAAAATGGTCTCCTGGTAATGCCCGACCAAAAGCCGCCAGCGTATTATCGGCGATGCCGCGGCTGCGAGATCAACCACCTCCTCCGGCTAAAACTTATGTTTGCATGCATTAGGAAAGAAGCCGGCACTTGATGCAGATGTGGACCTGAAATGGGTTTGTAGGGAAAGGGGGTAGCAAAGATACTGGCTCAATCCCTTTAGATCTGTCAGACGGCAAGGTTCATACAAACCCTCTACTTCGGTAGATATTTCTCAATGATCGTATCGATTTCCTTCCTTCTTTTTGGATTAAGAGATATCTCCAATCCATAAGATGTCGGTTTCGAGAACAATAAACCGGATTTGATTAAATCTTTAGCAACGTTCTTTGTCTCGCCCTTCAGATGTTTTGGTATCCCGGTGGTCAATCTATCAAAGCTTGTATGTGCGCCGCCCCACTTTCCGCGTCTTTTCAGCTTCTTTAGTATCGTCGCTTTCAGCACATCCGTATTGTCCATATTTTTAAACATTGATGGTAAGATATATAAACGAATCCTCCTGTGTTGTATTATGGAAAATACTACACTACTCATGGAATTTTTCGGAACGAAAAACCCGGTATTGAAGGTACTGGATTTTCTGATAGATAACGAAGCTTATGATCACTCAAAGTCAGACATTGCGAGAGGCGCTGGTATCAGCAGAGCAACACTCTTCAATATATGGAAAGTCATAGAGAGAAATGATGTCGTGATAGCGACAAGGGAAGTTGGTAGAGCTAGGATGTATAAACTGAATAAGAAAAATCCGATTGTAAAGAAGTTTATGGAGTTGGATGATGTGATATCGGATCATTATGTACCACGGGCTGAAAACAAGATTCTGATAACAGTGTAGGTAGTAGCATATTCGACCTCGATTGCAACCGCTCCACTATTGCACCCCGACATACCCCAAAATCAAAGATCTGTGCTGCACGTGTGAGCTGCCTGTTCATGCCCACATTCTTCAGGCATTCATCCCGCTCCGCACGAAAGTAGTATCCCCATCGCTTGCAGCATCCACCGCCGCCTGTATCGTCGTGCAGTCCACGCCCGCGCCGCCACCCACCATCATTTTTGAACTTTGCATGCCTTGTAAATCTGATCCGCATGGTTGAGCAGGTTTTGATAGATTGTTCACAATAGCCGCGACTTAAGCATCAACTCAGCGTTCAGCACCGATGCGCCAGCAGCGCCCCGAACCGTGTTGTGCCCCATCGTAATATACCGAATCCCTTCCCTTATGCGCCCGACAGAGACGCTCATGCCGTTGCCTGCGTCCCGGTCCAGTCTCGGCTGCGGTCGGTCGGGTTCGTCGCGGACGATGATTACGTGTTCTGGCTCGGTCGGAAGATCGAGTCCCGGATCGAAACTAACGAATGCGTCCCGAACTTCAGCAGGTGATGGGTCATCAACCATCGTTATCCATACCGCCTCGGTGTGCCCGTCAAGAACCGGCACCCTGTGGCAGCTTGCACTCACATCGAACTCAGCATTGACGACAGAGCTGCCATCGAAGGTTCCGAGCAGTTTCTGCGCCTCTTTCTCGACCTTCTCCTCTTCGTCACCGATATACGGGACGATGTTATCGAGAATCGCCATCGATGCCACGCCATTGTACCCCGCGCCTGAGATCGCCTGCATCGTCGCAACCTTGACATCGACGATCCCAAACTGCATAAGCGGCTTTAGCGTGACAGCGAGCATGATCACAGAACAGTTCGGATTGGTCACGATCGCACCGTCCCAGCCCCGTGCATCTCGCTGGATCTCGAGCAGACCAAGATGATCGGAATTTACTTCAGGAATCAAGAGCGGCACATCCGGCTCCTGCCTGAATGCCGACGCATTGCTCGCAACCATGGCGCCGGCGCGTGCAAACACTGGCTCGACGGTGCGCGCAACATCCGCGGGCAGTGCTGAGAAGACCAGATCTGCTTTAACTTCTTCCGGCTTCATGGAAACTACAACCTGCCCCCCAATCTCACCTGGGGGTGGAGACGAGAGTCTCCAGTTAGAAGCGCGCGAGTATGGCTTGCCCGCGCTTCGCTCTGATGCAGCGAGTGTTGTCAGTTCAAACCATGGATGGTCTGAAAGCGCCTCGACAAACCGCTGTCCGACAGCGCCGGTTGCCCCGAGTATACCAACAGTTATTGTCTCCATAATAATCAAAAAATAAAGTGATGGACGACCGTTTCAGTCGTCCATCGTTATTGCTTCGCTTGGACAAACGTCCACGCAGGTTCCGCACTCAGTGCACTCATCCTGATCAATCACAGCGATGTCGTCATCGTTCAGGGTGATTGCTTCTGCAGGGCACTCGTCCACGCAACTTCCGCATCCCGTACATTCTTCTTCGTTCACTGTTACTGTCATATATATCTCCTCTTATTATGCTTATACACTTTCGCACTAACGCGAAATGTGTAGTACAATCGGATTATCGATAGGTGTAATAAATACCTTTCGCTTTGGCAGAGGTCGATTTTAGGCATCCCGATTAAAACTACGAGTGCCTAACAGACGAGAAAATCATTAAACGTCCTTTATATTATCCTTCACCCGTTTTACGAACTTCCTGATAACATGCACCCTGCGATACGTACTGAAAACGTCCTTCTCGGTCAGGTTATGGTATTCATGGGCAAGAACATTCCTCTGATACACCAGATTTGAAAGGTCGCTGGCAAGTTCTTTATCTATTATATTGCCCCGCGCTAGAAGATTGAATATTTTTAGATGAGTGGCTCAGCATTTTATCCCTGTCTGCATCTTTGTCAGCAATCACGCAGATGTCTATCTCAGAGAATGGCTTTTCCATGCCTCTCACGTAGGAATCGAAGAGGTAGATCGAGATCACGTCTTTATTCTTCTTGAAAGGTTCAATTATTTTACCGATCCCTTTTACGTGTTCCGGTATGTTGGTGTATTGTGGCAATGTTATCGCCTCAAGTGCTTTCGGTAATAATATGTGTGTGCTGGTGGAAAAAGTATCCTTGTGTACCATCACTTCTATTGACTTTCATCGATTTTCACCGCATAATGATGTATGCGAAAACAACGCCAGCACCACGCAAGATGTCATGGCCTGTATATACTATGTCTATGATCAGGATCTCCCGATCAAAACCCTAAATACCTGCGCAGACATAGTCACTGACACAACATGAAAACCGACACATCTGCACAATGGGATAAGTTTTTTAATCGATATTACATCGGAGACATCCTTGCTCTGGCGAACGAATACCCGGAAATCCGGAGTCTATATGTTGATTTCGTAAATATCGAGAAATTCGATCCGGATCTGGCAGACGAACTTCTGGCGCATCCGGATCAGATTCTCAGTACCGCAGAAGAAGCACTCCGGAGTTTCGATCTCCCGATCAAGAAGACACTTGCAGGTGCACATCTGCGGATCACGGACATTCCGCAGAAGGTCAAGATACGGGATCTCAGGAGCATCCACATCTCAAAACTGATCGCTATCGAGGGGCTTGTGCGCATGGCGACCGAGGTGCGCCCGCGATTGCTTGTCGCGGCATTCGAATGCAACGGGTGTGGAGAGACTATGCTCATACCCCAGTCCAGCGGGCGGTTTGTGGAGCCGTATATGTGTAAAAACGAGGGGTGCGGGAGAAAAGGACCGTTTAAGATAAAACTTACTGAATCGGAGTTTATAGACGCACAGAAACTGCGGGTGCAAGAATCTCCGGAGGATATGCGTGGGGGAGAACAGCCGCAGACCCTTGATGTCAATATCGAGGATGATATTGCCGGGATCGTAGCGCCCGGAGATCATGTGATCGTTGCAGGAATCCTGCGATCGTACCAGCGGATCACGCGCGAAGGGAAGAGTACGTTCTTTGATATCATACTCGACTCGGTCTCGATCGAGACGAAGGACAAGGAGTTCACAGAGATCGAGATCACGCCGGAAGAGGAAGAAGAGATCGTAAAACTCAGTGAAGACCCAGAGATATACAAAAAAATCATTGCATCGATCGCCCCATCCATCTATGGTTACGAGGAGGTGAAGGAGGCACTTGCGCTCCAGTTGATGAGCGGCGTTCCAAAGAATCTTCCTGACGGCGCAAGGGTCCGCGGGGATATGCATGTGCTGCTTGTCGGCGATCCCGGGATCGCGAAGTCACAGCTTCTCAGGTACATCAGGAAACTTGCGCCCCGCGGGATATATACGAGTGGTCGCTCAAGTTCGGCAGCTGGGCTTACCGCGGCTGCTGTCCGCGACGAGTTCGGCGATGGTAGATGGACGCTTGAGGCTGGCGCACTCGTGCTTGCAGATCAGGGGATCGCAGCGGTCGATGAGATGGATAAGATGCGATCGGAGGACAGGAGCGCGATTCATGAGGCGATGGAGCAGCAATCATATCACCCGTTCACCGAGATTATGTTTTCGGATGGGCGGAAAGTCAGGATGGGGGAGTTTGTTGATACGCTTATCGAAAATAACCAGGATAAGACTGTAGATGGAGTTGATTGTGAGATTTTACCCTTCGATGGTAACCACGATCTTGACGGCGCAGAGATATTGACACTTGATCGGGATAATAATATATGCCAGATACCAATCAACCGCGTCAGCCGGCATAAGGCACCCGACCACTTCATACGGATCACGTACTCGAACGGAAGAAGCATCACCGTTACACCGGAACACCCTGTTTATGTCGTGCAAAACGGCGAGATAATAACCGTGCTGGCAGATGAGCTTGAGGTGGGGGCGTTTGCCCCAATTCCAACTAAATATCCACTCGTCAGTTCAGCGGTCGCATTGCAAATCCCGGATTTGCGTCAACGTGAGCATGATTCCAGTTACACGGAGATATCATTTCCGACACATCTTGACAGCGATCTCGGTAGACTGCTTGGGCATATCGTTAGCGAGGGGCATGTCTGTTATTCAGAGAAGAACAACGCTGCTGAGGTCATAATCTCGAACGCCGATCTTAGTATCATAAACGATACGGATAATCTGATCCGGAGGACCTTTGACGCCGCGACATCTATCCGGTATCGGCGGCATAGTGTAAGAAAAACCACCAACGCAAGCGTCGACGACGAAGCCATTACAACGGATTTGTACACGGTTAGGTGTGCATCAAGTTCGCTGTACGAATTCATGAAACTGAATTTCGAGGGCATAACGGGTGGATCGGATGAAAAGCGAATTCCTGGCCAGGTATTTATATCACACGACGATGTCAGGACAGAATTCTTGATCGGTGCGTTCCGCGGTGATGGTTTTTGCGATTCCGAGCGGTTTGGATATACCACGAATTCGATCGGTCTGGCAAACGATTATTCTGATTTATTGCTCTGTTTGGGCATCTATTCATGCATCACTTCCTCTGATAAATACGGGTCAAACAGGTACAAAGTGATGATATCCGGATATGGCAGCCGACAAAAGTTTTACGATGTCATCGGGAAACATGACTTGAGAAATAGAAAAATAAAGAGGTGTACATCCGGACGCGAAAGTACACTAAACGATTATAACCGTGTGCCTGTCGATGTCGCAATCCGGATAAAAACACAGCTAAAGGGTTACAGGTTGTATCACGGCAATTTCAACAAGACCATCGCGAAAAAAAGGGGGGTTCACAGAAAAGTTGCTCTGAAATACTTAAACAAGGTCGAATCACATCTGGCCGGCATCCAGCCACACGACATCGATGAGATGGTGAACCCGAGGGAGATACGAAAGAAATACTGGATCCCTACATATCTGATCGCTGAACAGATGCATATTTCAAATTGGATGGTGACATCTATCGAAAGGAACCCGTCTGCACCGAACGCAACCCCCCTGTTAGAACAGGTCAGGTGTATCGCGAAAGCGAATATCGAAGCATCAAGGGAGGAGGTTAAAGACATAAAAAGAATTATTGAGTCTGACATCCGGTTTACGACTGTTAAATCAGTATCAATGGTCGAAAACGATGGTTTCGACTGGGTTTATGACGTTACGGTTGAGCCGGACCACACGTTCGTGAGCAACGGGCTGATCCTTCATAACACGGTAAGTATTGCGAAAGCAGGAATCATGGCAACCCTGAAGTCAAGATGTTCCCTTCTCGGTGCTGCGAATCCAAAATATGGGCGGTTCGACCCGTACGAAGGAATCGCGCAGCAGATCAAGATGGCGCCTGCGCTCCTCTCCAGATTCGACTTGATCTTCGTGCTCAAGGATGAACCCGATGTCGGCAGGGACTCGGCTATCGCATCCCACATTCTTAGAGCGCACCATGCAGGCGAACTTCATGCCCACCGGACCAATGTCTCAGGTAGCGGCGTCACGCAAGCGGATGTCGAGGGCGCGATGATGATCATAAAGCCGGAGATCATGCCGGATCTGCTCAGGAAGTACATCGCTTATGCGAAGAGGGGCGTCTATCCGGTCATGGAGCGTGATGCAATGGATCGTCTGATCGGGTTCTATCTCGGGCTTCGGCGGCAGGGCGAGGATCGGGACTCGCCGGTACCGGTAACAGCAAGGCAGCTTGAGGCGTTGGTGCGGTTATGCGAGGCGAGCGCGAGGCTGCGGCTCAGCTACGAATCCACGATCGAGGATGCGGAGCGTGTGATCCGGGTCGTCGAGAGCTGCCTGCGGCAGGTTGCGTTCGATGCCGAGACCGGCATGTTTGATGCCGACCTCATAACCACCGGTGTCAGCAAGAGCCAGCGTGATAAGTTCAAGATACTGCGCGGCATCATACGTGATATTGCGGCAGAGCACGGCGGCATGGCTTCGAAGGATGACATCTGTGCAATGGCCGAGGAGCAGGGGTTTGACAGGGCACATGTCGAGGACATGCTCGGGAGACTCAAGACACAGGGCGAACTCTACGAGCCCACACAGGGGAATGTCAGGCTGTCGTGACCGATTTTTTTGGTAATGTCCTAATTTAAGATAGTTAATTGAAATAGAAGAATTCGTGCCATGTTCACAGGTGATCTGTCAATCCTTCCAACATTGCAGGGGAAGTTCTTCTTTTGAACTCGTTTATGAAATTCCAATAGAATTGAAACACGTGGAGCGAACATTCCAACATCCGCTTCCGTTTCGAGAAACACTTTGTCTTCCGCACCAGCCTACCAATCCGTTCCCTCAGTATCCCGTTGTAGTTCTCGACGTTAGTGGTTTCTATATCACCGAGGTCTGGGTTGCCATATATTATCCTTTTCTCTTTACGGACGACTCGCCCGTTCTCTCTGATCTTTACAAGCTGCCCATACTCGGGTACAGGCATCTGCACAATACTCTGGCAAAACATGAGTATAGTCGTCGTTTCCATCGGTGAACATCTCCATTTTGGCCTGCGGAGATGGCTGCTCTGTCCTTCCAAATACTTTCTTCATCATCCGCCTACAACTCTCTTGAGTCTGTTTTCCAACCGAAAATGCCACAAAGAAGTATGTACTTCGCTTTACGCAGGTATATATCCATGCATCACCTTCGCAAGGCCTGTTTGGGCTGCCGGGCTCAATATTTTTTTGTTTTTGCAGACATTGCTCCATATTTCATCGCATTCAAGCGGTGTGAGTCCGAGGGTCTTTATGAGGTACTCATTCATCTCTGCTGCATGCTCAGCCATATCCTCCAGCAGTCTACCTATAGTATCTCGGTGGTGACCGGTTATCCGTTCGATACTCCGTATACCGTTCTTCTCTATCAAATGTTTGCAGATATTGATTATTTCACTTTCGGATAGGTGCTTTTGGTATAACGGCGTGCCTTTTGTTTCCATGAAATAAGTCTCGCAATGCCTGCAGTAATACCTTTGATGCCCGGTGCTCTTGTATCTACCGCTTTTGATAATGTCTTTCCCAGCTTCTTTTCGGTAATAATGGCATTGTGGGTTCTGACAAACAGCATCGATTTTTCCTCTTGGTCGTGCCATGGTGTTCACCAAGAGAATGGTTCTACTGCACACTACAATAAACTATCGTATGTTAGGACACTACCGAATTTATCTCGGCGCTCCTGTGTTAATCTGTGGCTAAAATAGCATCAGCCACAGATTAACACAGGTGGACACAGATTATCAGTGTAAACAACTTTTCAGATCGATAGTGATCCATTCTAACAGTTGTGGTTGCGTAAGACAATCCGACGTTCCCGGAAAATAATAAAAAGACTCTCCGTAGATACCGAAAAACTTAATAACAATATGGGACTGTTTACTTGTGCATGGGACAAATTGGAGCAGCTGTGGTACTATTTGTTCTTCTGATCGCTGCTTCCGGGTGCATATCCGATGGAAAATCAGTGATAAAGGCAAAGGTGCTCGTCGCAGAGGATGACGAAGGTAATCCGGAGATTGTGAGCACCGATGTTTCCACCGAAACCGCAAGCATACTACGGAAATATCAGGACGCCCCGATGAATACCCCGGGCGTTTATATGAAATGCATCCACAACCCGCAAGACAGGGGTGCTTTTATCGGTTACTGGAGGTCTGTCAGTTACACAGGTCCCGGTGAATACGAGTTGATGTCCGAACTCAAGAAGGTGCCTGATGACGGGGACCGTATCAATGTGATCATCACCATCGAGGATATGGATGAAACCGGACGTCAGATAAAACTTGCAAAAGCAACAAAACAATTCAGATGGGGTGATTAGGAGCTAAATAAGCTCCCGGATACCTTTCTTCAAGCGAATATTTGGGATTGTATCCAGAAGCGTCCCTTATCTTAGATATATCAGCAAGCGTGTGACTTACACAATTCTTTATGGGCTTTTCGGTTCTGTGCTTTTTTGGGCGCAACCAATAACCCTTTCGCCGCCATAATAACGAGTCATGCTCCAGCGCATATACGAACGCATATACGAGTACCGACTGCGCTCAAGGGTCAGCAAGTACGAACTACCAGTCGGGCTCACGCTTGCGCTTACCGAGAGCGATCTCCTTGCACCGGGCGGGGCTAAACAACTGCGAGCATTTGTCTCGTGGTGCGCAGATCTCGGCATCGGATCGCTTATCGTGTACATCGCTGTGATCGCGGATGGCCCCCTGCGAGAGGACGTGGCTTCGCAGATCATCGACAGACTTGCGAGAACCGATCTGATCGCAAGGGTATACACAAAGGACGATCAGGGGCTGAGGACGATTCCGATCGGAAATAGGAGTCCGGAGGTGAAACTTGATATCTCGATCGGGTACGGTGGGAAACTCGAACTTACTGATGCGATAAGGGCTATTCTAAGGAGGATGGAGCGTGGAGAGATCGATTACGAAGATATCAATTCGGATATGATCGAATCCCACCTCCTCTTCAGGCACAATCCTGATCTGGTCATCCGTGCAGGTGGAAAGCACCTGACCGATTTTTTGATCTGGCAGACGATATATTCCGAACTGTATTTCACAGATGTGAATTTCGCTGATATGAGACGGCTGGACTTCTTAAGGATCATGCGAGACTACCAGAAGCGCCAGCGGAGATATGGGCGATAGGGTTTGGATTGGGGTCGATCACGCAAATTTAACCATCTTCGTGCCAAGCGTCGCAAGATCGACGATCGTGGCATGGGCCGGAACAGGATCGAGGTTCATCCGCTTCTGGAAATCGGTCTGGGACTGCCATGTTCCGGAATTGACCACGGTGACGCCTTTGTAATGATCCATTCCGATAGTGTGGACGTGCCCACAGTGGAGGATGTGCGGCACCCGGTCGATCACGAAATGATCCGAGTTCTCAGGCGCAATCGATACCCTGCCGCCGTACATGGGCGCAAGATGCCTGCGCTTGAGCATCTCGATCATGACCAGCTCCGGACGCTGGTAACTCATCTTCGGGATGGTTGCGATCAGGTCATCCATCGAGCGTCCGTGATAGATCAGTATCCGTACGCCACAGATCTCAACAAGCGCGGGATTGCCGGTAAAGATCACATCATCAGAGAAGATCGATCTGATCTTTTCGGGTAGCGCTGGCTGCGGTTCTGCCAGCCTCACTGCATCGTGGTTGCCGGGCGCTATTATGATCCTGATATTTTTAGGAACCCGTCCGAGATACTCTGCCGCACGTCTGTATTGATCATATACATCAGGGATCTCCAGTTCAGACTCCTGACCTGGATATATCCCGACCCCGTCCACGATATCGCCTGCTATTACCAGGTACTGCACCGGCTCAGGACCGTCACCGAGCCAGTCGATGAAATCGGAGAATGCATCCCCAAGAAACGTGTCGCTTCCGATATGCACATCTGAAATAAGGACTGCGCAACCAGCCGCGCTGTCTCCGTTACCGTGTTCACTGCCGTTAATGCCCCACCCTACGGGTCGTGGCGTCGGTGGGGATCGCTTATGGCGATTTCCATTATCAGGGAGCATCTGGTTGTATCTGTTCGGCAGATCCGGCAGCACGATGCTCTTTACGATCATAAGATGCCCATCTCTGGTGATCGAACCTGTGACCCCGATCACCTCGTCATGAACGATGCCAGATGCGATAGCCCACAGATCACGGTCGGATGGGCGGACCAGCACAAGAAACGAGCCGGTGGGATCCTCGATCTCCAGCAATTTGTTGCCGTTTGATGTCGTCCTGACATCAGAGACCATGCCGATTATCGAGACGCTGTCATACTCCCGCCCACTGTGCCTCGCGCGCAGCGATTCGATCGGGCGCGCTGTGATCCGGCCCCTGATGATGCCGCTTAACCGCGTGTAACGATCGCGGAAGTATCGTACAAACTCGGAGTATTCGCCAATGCATGTTGATTCATTGCTGATATCAGAGAGTATGTTCACTGCCGGAGCATGGGCTGGTCTCGACAATTTCGCTGCTACTTTCTCCGCCAATTTATCTGTCGGCTTTTCAGGAATCTTCACGCCACCGAGGTTGAGATGTTCCCTGCCCACCACGAGCACCGAATCATCAAGCGATTGCAGCACCTTAGAAACGATCGTATCGGGCGCGCTGTACGAGCCGATCAGCGCGACCGCATCCGGGCTGACCTGATACCCCGCATTCGCAAACTCCTCAATAATCAATGACTCCTGCATTGACACTACTTGGGATGTTCGAGAGATAAAACTTTATGTGGCGCGCCTTTATTGCGAGATTATACTGATCCGCGTCATCCGGATTTTCCGGTGCAGGGGCGGTTGGCGACGGCTTCTCCACCCGATTATCAGCAATATCCCAAAGCCGTATGGGCGGAGATCTCATCATGCGGTGTCAGTTCGAGACTTCGATTTTTTCGGATATTCGAAAACCGTATGTGTTTAGCTGAGTTGGAAAAACCATGTGATTACACGAGATTAACACAGAAATCCTGTGGAGATCTGTGTAATCTTGTGGTTAGCTGAACACGTAACTCAAAACCAAAAACATCCGGGCGAGATCCAGCCCAGTGCCACTACATAAACGCAAAACCTTTCGGCAGTTCGCCTACGATCTCCTTAAGCGGTTCTGGCCAGTTCTCGTAATCAAGCCCCTTCTGCGCAAAGAACGAACTCGCCCAGCGCTCAAGCCCGACTCCGGAACATCCACTCCACAGTTCATTCCCGCTCTGTGCCTTTACGTTGAATCCAAGTGGATATTTGTCTCCGTTCACGCTCACGTTCTGGAACTCAAGCCAATCGTCGCGGTACGGCATAAACGACTCGTAATCGGTCGTCCCAACCTTCTCGCTTCCAGTGGTTCCGGTCAGACCCTCCTGCGCCATGAACCACGGCGTAACCCATGCCATCCGCCACGTAAGTTCGAGTATCTCCTCGAAGATATACTTATACCGCTCATGGATGCGCGTCGCCTCCTCTACGACCTGCTCCGGCGACCCCATCCAGACGATCTCGATCCTGTGGAACTCGTCGACGCGCTCGATGCCGTGGATGCCACCGCTCTCGTACCGGTGTGATGTCCCTGAGCGGTCGAATACCCGGAGCGGAAGTGCATCATCCGCAATCGTTTTTCCCTGCAAGAAGGGCCAGAATGGCGGGCACTGGGCATAGCACAGTCCTCCGATCGGCTTATCGATCTTCTCCGCGATCAGGTCGAGCGGAATCTCATGAGTGACCTTGTAGTAGTCAGAAACCTCTTCCCAGAAGTCAGGATCCCTTGTTTTTGGCGGACAGACGTAGTATATCTCAGGATAAACTCCCTTTGCATGTCCTGATTTCTTCCAGACATCCCACGTCACGAGTTTCGGGAAGATCATCTCCTGGTATCCGAGAAAATCGAGAACCTCCTTTTTCACGATCTGTTCGAATGCGCGGAAGATTCTGGTCGCCTCGGGACCGTATATCCACTGCCCGCGGGATGCTCCGTGTTTGACCCAGTTCCGCTTGACCAGTTCCGGTGTCGGGTCTTCGCCAGACAGGATGGGCTTCTCCGCGCTCTCCCAGAGCAGGTTCCAGTGCTCTTCCTTCCCGCCATACCCTTCTGCCGTGATCTTATCCGTGATGAGCGTGATTATCCGATCAGGTATACTGTTCTGGATCTCGGATTCCCCGATCTCCATTTCGATGGTGATCTCGTCGCCGTCAAACTCCATATTTGAGACGTAGGGGATTTTTTCTGCTTTGACTGGATTTTTTGATGGTATCTTCGCAACGTAAGACTCGATCTCGATGCCCCTGATCCCTATACGGTATTTCTTTCCAAGAAGGGTTGCAAGAGGTTTTCTCAACCTGAGAATTGCATCGTGGACGCGTACGTACTGGTCCGACTCAATCTCTACCCTGATCTTCTGATCTTCGATCCGAAAGTCGAGTATTCGTGCGCCTTTCCCTTCTGGCGCGCCCTTTGTCAGCAACGTCTCGTTTGCCTCGCTTACGAGGGCTGATACGTCTGCATCTGCCTGACCTGCTGGTGCGCTCGTGTTGAAGTTGCCGATCAGATGAAAGTACATATGATTATGATTGCGGATGAATCTAATTAAATTCTCTCTCTACCTCCATGACATTCGTGCGATTCGTTCATCCGTGATCCCTTCTACCGATTTTATCACGAATGTGTCAAATGTGTCAAATGTCACGAATCTAAATAGGGGGGATGTTACGCGGATACCACAACAGGATAAAAAGTCTCCAATGATCCGGATGATTATAGTATTCCGTTACGACCCTTTACAATCCATCTGGAAGACCGTACGCATCAGTCTCATCGAAACAGTAGCAGACTTTCTGGTACCCGCTCTTCAACTCGATCACATCGTCTCTGACGCTTTCAGGCGATTCAGAGTCGAGCACGATTCGTTTGAAGAAATCAGCGATCGCATCCATCTCTGATGCGCCCATTCCGATGCGGGTCAGTTCTTGAGTCCCGATCCTAACTCCGGACGGCTCGTCTGTGATGCTGACCGCATCTCCGGGCAGGAGATTCTTGTTTACGATGATGTTTGCCTCTTCGAGTCTTGTTGCGGATCTGATGCTGCCGCCAACCTTTGTTACATTGACTGCAACTTGATGCGACTCTGTAAAACCATAAGGCTCGCAAAGCACGTCGAATCCTCGCTCATATAAGGATTGCGCAAGCGATTTTGCGTTTGCGATCACGGAAGATGCGTAATCCTCGCCAAACTCGATCATCTCTGCAAGCGAGACCCCGAGTCCTGCAAGATGGTGCAGATGGTGGTTGCTCACTGTGCCAGGAAAGACCGCTTCATCGATCCTGTCCGAGAGTTCCTCTTTGCACAGGATCATCGCGCCCTGCGGTCCCGGAAATGTCTTGTGTGTGGATCCGGTAACCACTTCCGCACCCTCGCGAAGCGGATCCTGAAACCGTTTTCCTGCAATAAGCCCGAGCACATGCGCGCCGTCATAGACAAGTGTTGCTCCTACTTCGCGGGCAGCATCAGCCGCCTCCCGAACCGGATGCGGGAACAGGAAGAGACTTCCTCCGAGAAGCACGATACGCGGCTTTACATCCCTGATCATGGCGGTCATGCGGTCGGGATCGATGTTCATGGTCTCGGGATCGAATGGGTGGTGCATCACGCGAAGTCCCCTGACACCGGCAGCGGAGTACTGTACGTGGCTGATGTGTCCGCCATACGGAACATCGAGTGATATGATTGTGTCTCCTGGCTTTGCGATTGCAAAAAAAGCAGCGATGTTCGCGCCTACGCCTGATGTTGGCTGCACATTGACGTGTTCCGCCCTGAAGAGTTTCATTGCGAGTTCGATCGTCTTTCCCTCGATCTCGTCGATGTATTTACAGCCCTGATAGAACCTGTGTCCGACCACGCCCTCCGCATACCGGTGAGCAAGATCGCTTGCCGCAAGCATCCGCACCTTCCGACTCGTGAGGTTGTTGCTTGCGATCATCGGGAGGGAGTCGCGGTACCATGTATGGTGTGCCTCTGCGGCACGCATGATGTGATCGATATCGCTATTCATTGTTGGTGTTATGTAAGACCCGCAACCATTTAAATACGTTCTGGCTGCGTGTTATGAATACATGAACACAAAAAAAGAAAACCCTCCTCTGATGGCTGATATTCCCACGATAACACCCGAGATGGTGGAGGGGACAAAAATAGAGATCGCAAAGAGGCGCGCAGGTAGACACGGATCGCCACTGAAGAATGTCACTTATGCTGCCTGCCCGGTATGCGGCTCACAGACAGTCGGTTTTGCAGATGATCTCGTATTTGAGGTGGTGCTGGCAGGTGAGCGAATCGTTATCCCGAATCTGACCGGGCTCCGGTGCTCCAACTGCGGAGATTTCGCATTCGATGCCGATTCATCGAAGATCATCGATCGATACACCAAGAACAAGCCCGCCTGCGGATACGAATGCAGCATATCCACAGTCGGCGCAGGAAAACTCGGAATGTATCTCCCAAAAGGCTGTTCTCATGGTCATGGAAATCACGAAGAAAGGCAAAGCGATCATGACGCCACTTTCGAGATGGAAGATGATCGTGGAACTGTATCCGGAGTGATCTCTTCAGAAAATTCCCGCATCGCCTCAGCCAAGACTGTCCCGCCCGCCTCGAAATGTTGGTAGTGTGCTAATTTTCGTGACCCGACACAGTTTTTTAGCTCCTATGTGCCCTACTGATGGTGGTTTTAGGTGGTGCATCCAAATTATGCAAAATCGCCATCAAGCCCAATGATTGTTAATTTAAGTCACAGTTTATGGGACACTACCGAAATGTTGCAGAAGACTTCATGAGTCCGGGCTTCGGGCAAGTTGCAGAGAAAGCCGGTGCAATCGGCGTTGGCGACTGTGCTGCTGATCGCTATCGATCCCATCTTCAGTTGAACTATCCACGCTGGTAGGATACTTCACAGTGGGATGGGAAGGACGAGAGGGACACCGTGCCCTGAATCAGCACATATAAAAGGTTTGAGTGGAAGCAGTATATCATGACACTGGAACCGATAACCGGCAAGGTGCTGCGGATAGTTCCACAGGATGCGGACACAGACGAGGTGATCTCGGGAAAGTACAAGTACGACGAGCTCGATCTTTCCAAACTCACAGTCCGCACCTTTGAATCGATCGATCCGGATTACTACACCGATAGCAAGCATGCGGAAAACCCGATCATCGTTACGGCATCGAATTTCGGATGCGGATCATCAAGAGAGCAGGCGCCGCAGGTCATAGCAGCCTGTGGCGTGGGTTGTGCGATCACAGAGTCGTTTGCCTGTATCGTCTACCGAAACGGGTTTAATATCGGGTTGTCTCCGATCGAATGCTCGGGGATTGCGGAAGATGTTCACAAGGATGATGAACTGCGGATCGATTTCGAGAACGGGTCGATTGCGAACGTGACGACCGGAGCAGAGTGTGGTTTCAGCCCGATTCCGAAGTTCATGCAGGAGTTACGCAAGTCCGGAGGGTTGCTTAAGTATCTCAAAGAGAATGGGGGATACGAGTGATCGACGATCCCTACAATGTGCCGTATCAGGCGATATATGCGGTCGGAAATGCGGATAACAGTCTCGTCGAGATCATCGAGTTTTCCAGTTGCTACGGCGGCTCCGCATGGGCGCGGCACCATTACCGGAAGAGCCCGCTGGTACTCGATGCAAAAGTGATCGGGAACACAATCAGGTACCTCTGCAAGACCGGCGAGTGTGATCTCGTGCTTGAGCCGTCGCGTGCAGCCGCGGGCATCAAATCCGTTGTAGTACATGATGACAATATCCGGATCACCTACGCGGGTCTTGGCGGCGGCGGGGTCGGTGCAACCACCTGCCGTGCCGGCGCAAGCGGCGTGATCCGGTCAGATATCAGCGAATCCGGCGGCGGGAAGGTCGGGAGCGGCACGATTGTCCTCCCCAGACGGAGCCGGCTGATCATCGGGATCGATGACACCGACTCAAAGGAAGTCGGTGCGACATGGTGTCTTGCGCACAACATCGCATGCGCTGTCGACTGCGATGCTGCCCGGTACATATCTCATTCGATTGTGCAGTTGCATCCGGTGCCTGCAAAGACGCAGAACTGCGTTTCGACGGCTCTTGAGTTCGCATGTCTGGGTGGCGGTGCGGAACACGTGCTTACCGAGATCCGTGATCTCCTGCTTACGTATTCGGTCTCTGATGAGGTCGGCATGGTCTCACTCTCCGATTTCGACGGATCGATTCTTGCGGATTACGGGAGAGAATGCAAGAGTGAGGTGCTACTCAGGGAGTACGCACTCGAATGCGCCAGATATGCGGGTACTCGTGTCTGGCTTGACGGAAACGGTATCATCGGCGCACTCGGCGCAATCCCGTATGTCGCGATGCCTGACCAGTCGGTCGGGCTTTCTGAGATGATGTGATATTCTATCGATTCCACCGCGCACCCGATATAAAACAAAAACCGATACTGCTGCGGAATCGCATCAACAACGCTATCGACCAGACTTGCGAAACATTTATAAGGGGTGGTATCCATGAGCGCGCACCTTCAAAAAAACAAGATGGAGAAGGAGTAGATGAAACTAACAACACTATTGGTCATGGTACTCGGGATCGCTTCAGTAATCCTCGCATGTACGAGCGCGGTGAGCGCGGTGCCCTTCGACGGTGAATCGGATGTGGACATATCCGATCATACAGGAGCGACATCCTTCGGCGTATCAGTAGCCAGTGCAGGCGATCTGAACAATGACGGCTACACCGACCTGGTCATAGGCGCACGCGGTGCTAACAAGGCATTCGTATACTATTCCTACTTTGTCACATTACAGGCAAATCAACAGCGGGCGGTGGCACGACCTCAAACCGTTTGGAAAACAAAACCAACACCAAGCGCCTGAATGGGTAGTTAATCTGACAAAGTAGTACTACGGAGGTCCGGACTTTGACGGAAAATCAGATGTGTGTATAGCCGACCACACCGGGGCAACACACTTCGGTTACGCAGTAGCCAACGCGGGTGATCTGAACAACGACGGCTCCACCGATCTGGTCATAGGCGCACACGGCTCTAACCGGGCATTCATATATTATGGCGTTTCGAAGCACCCGACGATCGTAACGCTCCAGGGAAAGCTTACCAGCAGCACGACAGGCTGCGCTCTCCAAACAGGCAGCATGAGGGTGACGATCACGGATTCAGCAGGCAGTTCGGAATGGCAGAGCACATTTAGCGACTGCATCCATAGCGGCGTCTTCAACATCCCGCTCGGTGCAGTAAGTGAACTGAGACTGATCCCTGGTGATATGTACCGGATGACAGTGGATATTGATGCGGACGAAGCCACATACATATCGGCGGACGTGACATTCGGTGACAACTCCCCTGCAGGCGATGTCATCAAGTTTGTCGGGTAAGTAATCGGGCTGAAACGATCATGATCCTGAGCGTCAAGAGATTACTCCTGTTTACCGGGCTCTCTGCCATCTGCATGGCAGCAGTCATCGGGTTTGGGTACCGAGGAGAACCGCAGGAGCAGAACCTGGAGATTGCCGATGATCGTATCCTTGCGGTTGCAATGAATGCGTCGTTCGCGGATGAATTCATAACAGAGGACTGCCAGTATGAGATCACGGTCCTGCATCCTGATAACATAACGAAGCTCTCGAGGGAATATCCGGTGATCTATGGTGACCTGCCAGAGAAGACGCTTCATAGGATCGACTACACAAATGGCAGAGGAATGCTCGTAATCGTGGATATGGAGAACAAAATGGTACTGAAACATTTCATGACTTCCGGGGTGAATCTGGAATGATGAGAAAAACGGTCTTACTCCTGATACTAACACTAACACTCGCTCCAGCAAGTGTTCAAGCCTATTTGGGATCTGAATCGGGCTATCACATCAAGCTGGTGACACCTCATGAATTCTCTGATATCTCGTCAGAGGATGCTTACAAAATGAGTTTTGCTGTAGGTACGGGAACATCAGGCTTTTTGAGAACTGAAGGAGATTATACAGTCGGGCTCAACATCTATACCGCTGGCGTAGGCGGAGAATACAACGAAGATGGCTACGAACTATATCTTGTTCCGGATCGTGCGTTCGTATCCTATAGGTGTGACATCACCGCAAACGACCCGGAGTGCCCCTGCGGAGATGTAAACCACGATTGCGTGGTCACGCCAGCAGATGCCGTGATCGCGCTTAACCTCGCAGCAAGCGGTGAATATAATCGAGATGCAGACGTAAACAACGACTGTAAAGTCAACTCTCTCGACGCTCTCATGATCTTGCAGGTGGCTGTGTAAGATCGATAGCATCCATCGATGATCATATATTTCAGGATCTCATAGGTCGATGTAGTGGTCGAAAACTGCTACGGATACGGAAGAGAATGTAAGAGCGAGGTGCTACTCAGGGAGTACGCGCTCGAATGCGCCAGATCTGCGGGTGCTGATGTCCGGTTCAACGGAAATGGGATCATCTTATTCCAAAAGCTTTTTAATCTTGAAAGAGAGATATGATTATAGTGATAATTGATGATTGCTTTAAGCCACACCATACTAGAACTACCATATCCTGGCCTGTCGACTTTCAGGTTTGGAGGGTGCCTAAACGGCGCTACATTTACCAATGACGGGATATTTCGGAATCTGCATATTTGTACTTCTTCGAGTTACCCTCTGATTTGGAACGGATACGTTTCTACCTTCTTAAATTACACCTGCGCGCCTCAATCAAGAACAAGATTTGATCAAACCGGCAGAAAATCAAAAGCTGTGAGCATCCACCCGGATACCCCCAACTTTGCGAAACTCCACGGCTTGGCGACAACCTCCGGCGCTGGACCCCGTGAGGCGAGATATCATACCCCACCCCCTCAAGCAAGCCCGTACTCGTTCAACCGCTCCCTCGCAATCTCGCGCTCTTCCTGATGCCCGCGCAAGAATTCAGCCATCAGTTCGGCAGCATACGCCTTGCACGGTCCGCACATCCGCTTTCCACTCTTGCACTCGTGATAGATCTCCACAATCTCTCTATCATCCGGTATCAGGTGGAATAATAGGAGTTCATACGCCGTGCATTTATCAGGTTCCCCGCCGAGCCGCTTCTGCTCCTCAAGCGTCATCCGCCCGCCGGTCTTTGCATTCTTCACCTTCGCGAAAGCATCCTCTGGCGGCTCGGTCAGAGCGATTATGCTCTCAGGAATGCTGCTTGACATCTTTCCGCCGGAAAGTCCGCTCATGAACCTGTGGTAGGTCGCTGCCGGCGGCATGAACCCGTAGCCCCCAAACGCAATCTCGGTTCTCTGCACCACGGATTCGATCATCTCGAAGAGATGTGCATCGATGCTACCTGTAACGACTATGTCGTCGCCGCTATCTACAAAGATATCGAGATGCTCTTCGTGCTGCGTCACATCGTAACCCATGCCATTGATGGCTGATGCCACCGCTGATAGTGCCGCCTTCGGTGCGGATTTGCCACGCACGCTGATGTACTGCCCGGTGCTCTCGTAAATCTCATGCCTGGATATCCGCATCCCTTTTGCGCTCTCTACACTTGTGTGATGCTGCACATCGTGAACCGACCTGATCTCGCACCGGAACATCCGCATCTTGCTTGCAAGCCCACGCACAAGCCTGATGTGCGGGTCCTGATCAGCGCCGACCGGGATCACGACCGGCTTTGGACCGCCATATCTCCCGATCTGCGGCTGGAGAATGTCCGCGCTCTGCACAAGCGCACTCTGGAGGTGTGCGATGCTCGTTTCGCCGCTGAATCCGTAGATCGCGGAGAGTTCGGACACGTTCGTCTTCATGCCGAGTTCGAATGCAAGATCTCGCACATCAGAGCACTCTGACTGGTAATAGATGTGCCCGTCCGGTTCAAATCCGAGCGCGATCAGACTGAGGACGTAATCCTCGACCCCGATCCGCCGACAGGCGTCCCACGACATCCCGCGGACCGAATGCGCCTCCATGTCAGCAATCCCGACAAATGCATCGCCGCCCATGCGCTGATGCCAGATGATCTCCTCCATCACCATCTTGTTTCCGAGATGGTTGCTCCCGGACGGCATAAAACCGCTCATCACCGCAAAAGGCTTTTTGTGGATGATCGCGTCCAGTACCGGCTCATAGCCTCTGTGCCCGAAGATAATCCTCCTTCGCATGAACGGGCACGGATTCGGGACATGCGGGAGGAGTTCCTCGAATGATTGTATCCCAAATTCCTCGAATAACTTCGAGTAGTCGTCGATGCCGGCAGATGCCCATGGGTCAAGATGTGGTGTCATGGGTTCTCAATCACCCAGGCGTCAGTGCTTTGGAAACCGTCCGTGCAAACTCCTCTGCCGCATGAGGACCTATCCCCGTAATGATCCTGCCGTCCCGGGTCACTTCCGCTCCTGTGTATCTGGCACCTTTTCCGGTGATGTATGATGTGCCGCTTTCAAAGACGGTCGCATTCTTTTCGGATAGGATGCCGGCAGCTGCAGGAACCATCGGGCCGAGACAGATCGCACCGATGACCTTTTCCGAACTGCTAGCGTCCGTTGCCAGTTTCAGGTACGCCTCGTTCTCGTAGAGTTTATGCGATTTGATGCCGGAACCCCCTACAAAGACGACGGCATCATAATTGCTGATATCGGCATCAGATATGGAAAGATCGATGGGTGTAGTCCCGCCAAGCATCCCTTTCGCTGTCCCCTTCTTCTCAGATGCTATCACGACCTCTGCCCCGTTCTTCTCGAAAAACTCTTTTGGGACGAAGAGTTCCTCGTCCCTGAAATCAGATGGCGCGATAACCATCAGTATCGTTTTATTGCTCAGATCTATCATTTTGAACACCTCGTTATCATGGGTATCATTGGTATTGTCGCTGTCAGTATATTCAGTGATGCATCCGGATGCTGATACTGATATGCACAGCATCAGACAAGCGACCACTGTTCTATATCTCATGATTATCATTCAGACTTTGTTCTATTAAGGTATCTCCTTCGCTACGGAATCGTTTCAAATCTGAGCACCTCAAAATCGCCATCGAATGTGAATATTGCATCTATATTATAATCATTCATCAAAATAGCACTTGTACAGTCAGTTATTGAGAGTAGCTGATCCGTGTACTTTCTAAATAGGGAAATAGCCTTGCTTTGAACAGATTCTGTAACCCAGAGCATGGTGATGTATTGTGAGTTTGTGATCAAGTCCAGCATCCGCAGGGCGTGGTCATGCCTCTTTCTTCGATAGAGTATATGAGTCACAGACTCATCCAGCACATAATTTGATGTATATAATCTGTTGTATTTATATACTCCTCGTGCAATTGCACTGAATGCCTCGATTGTAGCACCATGGTGCACATCTTTCTTATCCAGCCGCGCTATAAATGCGGATGCATCGATGAACAATTTCAATAGGTAGCCTCTCTGGAATATGTGATCTCATCTACTGTTGCAGCATCCCCCCCAGCTTCGATCACATTGGAAAAATCAAAGAGAGGGTCGGCAGTATCAAATGTTGTATGACGCATCTTCCACTCGTTGATTGCCTCAACGATCGCAGTTTTGATTGTTTTTCCCTCTACCTCAACGATGGTTCGGAACTCGTTATATAGTTCCTGTGGGAGTTCTATCTGCACATTCTTGATAGCGGTCATTGCTACCACCTCTGTGCTTAATGTGTTATAATGATTATCGAAGTAGACCGAAACCAGCTTCGGTCAAGCTTCAGTCATAATTCTATCGCGTCAGTTGCCGCCTGCAGGATCGCAAGCACGTCGAGGGGTATGATGCGGACGGTCGTTGTTGGCGTCCGTCGCGGGGTCCCGGCCGCCGGTAGCTGCGAGGTGGAGCACGATCGCGGCGTCGGCTGGGGCGAGGATACCGTCGTGGTTAAGGTCGCCAGGTATGTCACTTGCCCTCGACCCCGATCCGCCGGCAACCCTTCCACGACATCCCGCGGACCGAATGCGCCTCCATGTCAGCAATTCCGACGAATGCATCGCCGCTATTATGCTGACGCCAGATAATCTCCTCCATCACCATCTTGTTTCCGAGATGGTTGCTCCCGGACGGCATGAAACCGCTCATCACTGCGAAGGGCTTTTTGTGGACGATTGCGTCCAGTACCGGCTCATAGCCCGATGCTCGAAGATGATCCTCCTTCGCATGAACGGACACGGGTCCGGGACATGCGGGAGAAGTTCCTCGAATTACTAGATCCCAAATTCCTCGAATAACTTCGAGTAGTAGTCGGTGCCGGCAGATGCCCACGGATCGAGGTGTGGCGTCATGGATTCTCAATCACCCAGGCGTCAGTGCTTTGGAAACCGTCCGTGCAAACTCCTCTGCCGCATGAGGACATTCCCCCGTAATGATCCTGCCGTCCCGGGTCACTTCCGCTCCTGTGTATCTGGCACCTTTTCCGGTGATGTATGATGTGCCGCTTTCAAAGACGGTCGCATTCTTTCCGGATAGGATGCCGGCAGCAGCAGGAACCATCGGACCGAGACAGATCGCACCGATGATCTTTTCGGAATTCTCTGCATCCGCTGCCAGTTTCAGGTACGCCTCATTCTCGTAGAGTTTATGCGATTCAACGCCAGAACCTCCGACAAAGACGACGGCATCATAATCGCTGACAGCGACTTCGGATACGGGAAGATCGACAGGTGCAGTCCCGCCAAGCATCCCTTTCGCTGTTCCCTTCTTCTCAGATGCTATCACGACCTCTGCCCCGTTCTTCTCGAAAAATTCTTTTGGGATGAAGAGTTCCTCATCCCTGAAATCAGATGGCGCGATGACCATCAGTATCGTTTTATTGCTCATATCTATCATTTTGTGCACCTTGCTATCATTGATATCATTGGTATCATTATCTTCGGTGATGCACCCGGATGCTGATACTGATATGCACAGCATCAGACAAGCGACCACTATTCCGTACCTCATAATCATCATTCAGACTTTGTTCTATTAAGGTATCTCCTTCGCACCTCATTTATGTGATCATCGCCCAGGTCCAACTTGGTGATGCTGGCATCGGTGCAACTGCAGACAGAACTGATCTGTGGCATAGCGATTGCGAATGTGTGTGAGGTGGCTGGGTGGGTCGTTGATATCGGGCACAATAAACAGGGTGTTTCGGATGTCTGCACGGTTCTCGAATACATGGATTGTAATAAAAGGTGATCATGCCATTGAGATTTCGAAAACGATCGTTCATGAGTTAATGGCGAAGGTGTATGATCGATCGCGATGATCTTGAAATACCATCTACTGGTCAATCAAAGTTTTACCATCGAAACGGTACGTTTTTAGCATAAAAGGCATCTTGTCAGATTACCATTCTAATTTAGTCCTGCGGAAGGTTTAACTGGAATGAAGCTGGTTAGAAAACACACATGACCTGCTCCGCAGTGCTTATACTGTCGATGAAAAAGCAATTTCAGAATCGTGGCTACCGCCACTGTTTTTGAGAGTTTTACGTACCAAGTATCATGTCCATACCGTTGGTTACAGAGATAGTATCTGAAAAAATAGAGTTTATTATTGGACTCATACTTGGGGGTGTTGGAACTCTTTTTCGCGATATGAGAGAAAAAAAGAACTCAGAGCAACGTTATACTACCCTTTATGGCTTGCCTGTTGCAATTTATTGCTACTGTTTAATAAAATTGATAAATATGAGATGGATGAAACGAGAGGGAGGGAGCTTTTTAATTCGGCAGTTCAGCCTTTGAGCGACATAATGTATAACTACGGCACGGCAGTGCAGTTAAAAGGGAAACTTGGGGAATCAGGAGAAGATTACTTGAGTATATTTTTCAGGGTAAAAAATATCGTTGATTTAAATCAGACATCTATTAATAGTAACTGGGCATTGGCGGTAAGATGGTTCAAAAAGGTAAAGAAAGGAACTTATAGTGTAGATGATGATTCACTCACTGGTAAGATTAAAGAGTTCGAAGGTTTATACAAAGACCTTAAAAATCTGAAGGAGTTCTGTGAGAGTAAGGACAAATCCTTGAGAGGGAAAAGAATATGAATGGAGAGAAAAAAGATTTCTGGATTTTGTTATGGTCCGGAGAGGATATTAGAATCAACGATGAGGACATTAGATTAATTATTCAAAGTGATGCCCCTGACGCGGAAATTCATGTTGTGAATCTCGAGAACCTTCGGCAAATGGGAGTAACGGGTTTAAAGAGTTTTCTGGACGGTTATTCAGAAAAAAGTGTACTCGTTATCAGTTCCTCAGAGGAAGCAGAGAAAATGGATTTCTGGAAACTTGGTTTCATCATGGGAAAAGTATCTGCCCATAGTAAAGGTGGTAAAGCGAGAATAATTGGGTTTGCAAAAGGAGATCAAACCCACTGTTTCCAGGAATTAAGTGATTTGCTATTGAAATGTGAAACTGAAATCGAGATTAAAAGGGAAATAAAGAACTTAATGAAAGATTTGGGTATCGAGACCAAATTCGATATTAAAGAGTTCACGGCTGGCAAAAGATCTGCTGGAGGGGGGATTTGATGGCTTCTGGTGCATCTTCTGTAGGGGAATTAACTGAAAGAGGTAATAATGCTTACGAAAGAAGTGAGTTCAGAGAATCTATCGAGTACCATGAACAGGCGCTTACTATCGCCCGGGAGATCGGGGACAGGGGAGATGAATGCAATCGTCTCGGCAACCTCGGGCGTGCATATTATGCCCTGGGCGAGATAAGGAAGGCTATCGAGTACCATAAACAGGCGCTTGCTATCGCCAGAGAGGTCGGAGATAGACGAGGTGAAGGAGAAGCGCTCTTACGTCTTGGCGAATCTAATATGGTATTTGGAGATTGGGATAAATCGCTGCAGTTCTTCAATGACGCCTTGGAGATATTTGAAACCATGGAAAGTCTGACGAGTCGGGGCGAGGTCCTTTCGTATATTGGGGAGTTGCAGATAAAATCAGGGGAATGGGAGGATGCAAGAGAGAACCTTGAAAAATCACTCGAATTGTCTGATAGAACCACTCCGGTAGGAAAGATCGATGCTCTTATGAATCTTGGAGAGTTGTTCAGTGTGGAGGATAGGTACGAGGATGCTTTTTCAAGTTTCAAAGAGGCGCTTAGAATCGCATCTGATTCGGAATTGAGTACAAAGAAAGTTAAGATCTGCAATAAAATTGTAAGAGCTCGCCTGATGGACTTTGAATCGAACAAGTCCAAAGAAAGTTTATTACGGGCTAACAATTACTGCATATCTGCTTTGAAACTTGCAAAATATCTTCAGATGCCATTGGATCAAGGAATTTCATTGAGAAACATGGGCATTGTAAGTTTCAGATACAACCAGATAAACGAATCCAAAAGTTATTTTAGACAATCATTGAAAAAATTTCAAACTATTGGCGCAAGATATGAGCTTGCCAGAACATACCTGGAATTAGCAAAAACACTTGCAGAAACCAATATGCTTCTGGAGGCTGAGGAGAAGACCAAGGTCTGTGCCTTTGATGCTACACACAAGGAGTTTAAGGAACTTAAAGTCCGTTCATACGTGCTTCTCGGAGATATCATCCGGAAACAAGATAGCTCCCAGTACGGATACTATTTAACCGCCTTAAAAGCCGCAATTTTTAACCCGAAGATATATACAAGAACAATCTTCCTTATAATTTATAGGATGAAAGAGATGGAAAGGGATACAACGATTGAATTTATCAAGGCGCTCAAAGAAGTTAATATAGAAGTCCACTTTGACACCTTTTTAAATGCTCTCGCCTCGAAGATCCAGGGTAATGGCGAGGATTACAACACCGAAGACTTGCCTGTGGAACTGAAGGAAGAACTCGATAACTTTCCAATACAATAACATATCCTTCTTATAATTCATACGAAGTAAAACTAACATCCTCTGATACACCAGCAGTTTCAACGAACGTATTCATTCCAAACAAAAAAAATAAAAAGATGATCGCCCCCCGGTCGTCTCATCGACTTACGCAAACCTCCACGCGGGGGTGGGTGCCAACACCACAAGGCGTGACACCCTCAAACAGACACAAAAGTTTTATCTACTGAACTGGCATACCCAAACCCATGTGTGAACTAAAGGTGGTAAAACCGGACGGAACAGTTCTTGCAGAGGATGTCGTGCAGATCAAGGTGAACGGTGATGCGATCGAACTACGAAGCATCCTTGGCGACGTAACGACCGTGCACGGGCGAATCAGTGAAATCGATATAACCAACGAAAAAGCGACTATAGAGGGATAACTATGTCTGTAAAAGTTGTGGTAAATGGCTATGGAACGATCGGGAAGCGTGTAGCAGATGCTGCCGCGCTCCAGTCGGATATGGAAGTTGTGGGTGTGGCAAAGACGCGCCCGAACTTCGAGGCTCGGATGGCGCTTGAGAAGGGATATCCCCTGTATGTGCTTGCTGGCAGGGAACCCGACTTTGAGGCCGCCGGAATGGAAGTGAGCGGCACGGTTGAGGATATGCTCGAGATAGGAGACGTTGTTGTGGACTGCACGCCTAACAAGATTGCTGCACCTAACAAGGCACTCTACGATGCCGCCGGCATAAAAGCGATGTGGCAGGGCGGGGAGGATCACGAACTCGCGGGAATCTCGTTTAATGCGCACTCGAACTACGATGATGCACTCGGATGCGATTATGCAAGAGTCGTCTCCTGCAACACAACCGGACTATCCAGGGTTATCTCAACGCTCGATTCCGCGTTCGGTGTCGGGAAGGTGCGTGCGACGCTCTGCAGGCGATCTGCCGATCCCGGAGATATAAAGAAGGGTCCCATAAATGCGATCGTGCCTGAACTGAAGATGCCGTCCCATCATGGACCTGACGTGAAGACGGTGCTTCCCAAGATCGATATCGATACCGTTGCGATCAAGGTTCCAACGACGCTTATGCACCTGCATATCGTGAACGTGGACATGAAAGATGCATGCACGTCTGATGATGTGCTCGAGGCTCTCGATGAGAACTCAAGGATCCGGCTCATCAGCGAGGGGATGGCTTCGACCGCAGAGGTTATGGAGCTGGCACGCGATATGGACCGCCCGCGTAGCGATATGTGGGAGAACTGTGTATGGGAGGAGTCGGTCAACGTCTCTGATTGCGAGTTGTACATGTTCCAGGCGATCCACCAGGAATCTGACGTAATACCTGAGAACATCGACTGCATTCGGGCCATGACTGAGACCGAGAGCGATGCGATGCGATCGATTACAAAGACAAACAATGCGATGGAGCTTTAAACACGGATGAAGATCGCAATCATCGGTGCAGGAGAGGTCGGATACTCGATCGCAAAAGCGTTATATGCGAATAACGATGTCATCCTCATCGATAGGAGGGAAGAATCCTGCGAAAGGGCAGGTAAACTGGATGTGCAGGTTCTTCAAGGAAATGGTGCCAATGTAAGCATCTTAAAGCAGGTTCTGCCAGCAGACCTTGTGGTTGCTGTTACAGGCAACGATGAGATCAATGTCGTCGCCTGCATCGCTACGAAGCTGTTAACAAAGGATAAGAAGACGTGCACGACGATAGCCAGGGTCTCGAATCCCGACTATATAAACAAGCCGACTGCGCACAGAAAAGAGATCGGCATGGATTACATGGTCTGTCCTGAACTGACGCTTGCCTCAGAGGTTGCAGGGATCATATCAGTACCCTCTGCGGTCGGCATGGAAGCATTCGCCGATGGCAAGGTCAAGATGATGGAGTTTAAGGTTGGTAGGGATACGACATTTGACGGGGTATCACTTGCGGATGCGGAGATCCCTGATTGCTGCGTCATCAGCGCGCTTGTCAGGGGAAAAGACGTTTTGATTCCGCACGGCAGCGACGTTATGCATGAAGGCGACCATATAATCGTTATCGGGAAGCAGGAATCCATAATCGCGATCGAGGAGATGTTTGGCGGCGGCTCGAACATGCATAACAAGGTTATGATCGTTGGCGCTGGCACTGTTGGGTTCTACCTTGCAAGTCTGCTTGCAGAGCGTGGCGATGTTGATCTCAAGATCGTTGAGGCAGACGAGGATCGGTGTTTGGAGATCGCAGGTGCGCTTTCCGGTGTACTGGTGCTGCACGGCGACGGCACCGATGAAGCGCTTCTAAGATCAGAAGGCGCGGCTACGATGAACGTGGTCATCGCAACGACCAACAGCGACGAGAAGAATCTTCTCTGCCTGCTGCTCGCAAAGCAACTCGGCGCAAAGAAAGTTATCGCAAAGGTCGATCGATCCGAGTACATGGAACTCTTTGAGATGGTCGGAATCGATGCGGCACTCTCCCCGAAACAGGCAACCATCGACGGTGTCCTGCGCGTCAGCATGGGTGCTGGTGTTGAGTCGCTCGCAACTATCGATGGTGAACAGGCAGAGATCATCGAGTTGATAGCAGCACCCGGATCAAAGATGACAAAGAAGACCCTTGATAGGACTAAGTTCCCGAAAGGCGCCATAGTAAGCGCGATCGTGCGCGATAACGAGGTGATTGTACCCAGAGGGATCCACCAGGTTCGTGCAGGTGATAGGGCGGTCGTCTTTGCACTGACCTCATCACTGCCAAAAGTAAAGAAACTATTTGAGTAATACATGACTTTTAGCTATACGAATTATAGCGGCAAGTTAAATTAGAGAAGCTTGAAGTTATATATACATCCATTCAAATCTTTAATCCTCATACAATTAATTGAATCGAGTGCCGATTCTAATTTCTTCATGATATCCCGTTGTTTTGGATTTTTCTTTATAAATATATTTCGGCATCCATTTTCGATTCTTACGGTACCTTAAAGATCAAATATCACCTCAAAAAGCCGTTGTAGTGTCATTTTCTCACCGTTTAAATATTCATCCGGCATGTAACAGCAGATATTCGCAAAGGAAATCTTGAAACATGTCATTATCTGGTCCAGCTCTACATCCACACTATATATCTTCTTCTTATCTATGATTCTTGCAAGTTCATCTCTTTTTTTCTTCAGTGAGGTAAACTGTTTCAGGTGATTTTTTTCTATCTTCGTTATCTTCTTTTTAATACTATTTATTTCCTTTTTGAGTGCTCTTTAGAGATTGCATATCATGTTCAGACAGTCTTCGTGTTCCTTTTTCAATTGTTGACTTCTCCCTATATATTCTCTCTTCATTAATTTTTAATTGCAGTGTCTCCCCCATATTCCTTATTTCATCCGGAGCATCGTATGCGGCTTTCTGTCCACAAACTCCTCCCGCGACCTCGATGTACCCGGCAGCCTCAAGCTTGCTTGTATGCGAGGAGAGATTGCCAGCCGTAAGCCCGGTCTGGCGCATCACGAAGAGGAAGCCGGCGTTCCCGGGCGATATAGGGATATGCCATAATCATGAGCCTTGCCGGTTCGTGGATCATGCGGTCGATTCCCGCGATTGGGCTCTGAGGTCTTCGCTGGAATGATTCTTACTGTGTGTGGACGTTAAGCATAGCAGCAGGCACAAAAAAAATTGCATATCAGGCTTAAAGTCCGCAGAAAATCCATGAACATAGAAGAAAAGATATTTGAAAGGGGGATAAAACTACAAATCGCTACACGTCTAGCTTTTTCGCATGTTCGGCAGAATTGGTCTGCGCAATCAGATCACGGACAATGGGGACCAATTTGTATGGAATTTTCATAAACGTATCTCCGGAACCTTCATAAGCAGCTTCGTCTTCGGCAACGGCTTCTTCGTCAGTCTGGCTCTCATAATGCGCTAAAACACGCTGTACCCGCTCTTCATTCCATCCTGATGGGAGTTTATTCTGTCTCATTTTCTCCTTTTGATACGTCTTCGGTAAGCTATCAGTGCTTTTCCTGATAAATTGTATGCGGTTATCACAAATATACTCTCTGGTTCTGGCACATAGATGACACGAAGGTACCTGCCGGATCGGGTCTGACCAATGGCAACTCGTACCCCCTCGTGCCCAATGCGGTCTTCACCGGGATGCGATAGGACATCTTCCACTTCCTGTTCGGTTACTTTATGGCGGTGGATGTGTGAGGTGTTTGTCTTCGGGTCCATGTAAAACCGAATCTTCATCGTTGATACTTTCTTTGGAACTATAATATACGCATCTCTACTCGATGGATATGTTACGCCATTCGGTGTCACCGGACTGATTCCAGTGCTGCAGAACACAGCATAGATCTAACGTCACATCCAAAAACAGACCGAGCCAGAACCCAACAAAGTCATGGCATAAACCCAATATCGAGTGTCTGGTCTCTATGTCAGATGGGCAGTTCATCGAAGAACCTGCATCATCCCCTCCCGATACCCCTGAAATGCATCCCTGCCCGCACCGGTCAGCCGGAGCATCGTATGCGGCTTTCTGTCCACAAACTCCTTCACGACCTCGATGTACCCGGCAGCCTCAAGCTTGCTTGTATGCGATGAGAGATTGCCAGCCGTAAGCCCGGTCTGGCGCATCAGGAAGAGAAAGTCTGCGCTCTCGACGACGTAGAGGTATGCCATGATCATTAGCCTTGCCGGCTCGTGGATCAAGCGGTCGATTCCAGCGATGGGTCGGAGGTCTTCGCTACCGGTTTCACTTGCTGCCATCACGCACCCCCGTCTCCGGCAGCGGATATTTGCGCAGGAAGCGTATGAAGATTGCCAGACCGCCAAGGACTAAGAATCCCCCTATGAGACTCAGATACAGTATCAATCCGGTACATCCGGATCCAAATTCTATTAAAGAGAATAATATCCCAAGAATCACTGACAGGATAGCATATCCGGAATAACGGACACTTCCCGATTTGGATGCTGCGTGGGCGAAGGGTCCGACCAGAATCATCCCGAAGAATAACGGCGCCCAATTCACCCAACTAGAATAATCCGTTACATTGCCAAATATAGAGATCAGGGTGAAGATGATCACGATGACTGAAAGTTCGAAGAGAAAGACGCCTGTCAGGGCATCCTTTGGATTTTCCCGGTGGAATCTAACAAACCCGATTCTGGGATGTGTGTACCGTCTTCGGACGAACTCTACGATCTTTCCAGAGAATACTATCAATAATATATAGAATGCAAAGATCGGAGAATAGAAAAATCCACCGAAAGTCATGAGGATCAGTCCCATCATGATTTCCATCAAGCCGTCCTGCTGGGAGTCTTTGTATGCCTTCTTCCCGATCTTGAGCAGATCAATTTGTGTTGACATCGGAGACCTCCTTTTCCGGCAGCGGATACATGTGCAGGAACCGGATGAACCTCACAATCCCGGAAATCACCAAAAGTCCCCCCATGATGAGGAGATAGATGATTACGCCGAAGTTGAACTCCGAATCAAAGTCAACCATCGACAGGATAAATCCGAGTGTTGCGGACACGACGGCAAAGAGATGGAAACGAACGCTTCCTGACTTGGATGCCATATAGTGAAATGCTCCTACCAATGTAAACCCAACAAATGCCGGAGACCATTTGACACAGCGTTCAAGGCCTGCCATATCGCCGGATATGATAAATGAGATAATTGCTACAACCACAAGCACTGCTATCATGTAAGTGAAGATTCCTTTTGCAGTCTCCTTCGGTGGGTCGGTATGGAGTTTGACATAGCCGATTCTGGGATAGCTGTACCTCTTCCGCAGTCGCTCGATAATGAACGTAAACATAGGGGGTAAGAGGAGTACCAGAAAGACGTAGTTTAAATTGATCTGCGGCACAACCATAATAACAAGAAAGAGCCCGATTACAAGCTCCATGATCCCATCCTGCTGAGAATCACGATATGCCTTTTTCTCGATCTTGGACAGGTCAATTGTGGCTGACATCGGATGCCTCCTTTTCCGGCAGCGGATACTTACGCAAAAACCGAATAAATGTTAACAGCCCGCAGAGCAGGATAAATGTGCCTGCGAAAACGACCCTGTGCGGCTCTGGAGCATAGATGGATTGACACGGAACAAGGACTATCAAAACCAGTGCTGCGTAGGCGTACAGATGGACGGCCCCAAACATGAGTGCTGCGGCGATGATCAGTGAGGAGACTATCACAGCCAGAGCCAGCAGAGGATATGTTTGCAGCACAGAGTCCAATCCCGGCAAAATGTTTCTTTTAGCAAGTCCAACCAAAACGGCTCCAAGAACCACAATTCCCAGAACCAGCCAGAAAGACATTTTCCCTCTCTCTTTTTCTTTTCGTGCATTGCTGAAGTTGACATGACCCATTCGGGGAATTATGACAAATTTCTTGGCTAAGTATCCTGCACTCATCACCATGATGGGAATCAAACCTACAAAAGGAATCAGATGAGTGTACATGGCAATGCCAAATAGAAGTATCAATAAACCAAGTGAGATATCCAGAATACCATCCCGGTGATATGACCTGTAGACCTTTTTCTCGAGTTCTTTCGGGTTAATATCCTGAGTCATGCCTCTGCCCCCTCCGCGGGCAGCGGATATTTACGCAGAAATCTAACCAGATACACAACCCCGATCGCTATCATGATTATTCCTGAAATCAGCCAGGCGTATGCACCACTTGCGATGACTCCGGTATCGGCTATTGTTATCTCATTGAGTGTAAAAGATACTGTAAACAGGACAGCATAGAGATACATCCGGTCCCAGTTCCAAAAGTATGCAATTGAACAGGGGATGATGAAGACTATCGCTCCGACTACCACTGGTGCCATCGGTAGTCGTTGAAGCGATCCTATTGCCGTCAGTATCAGGAGAAAAACAATTGAAATTGTCATGACTAATATAAGCCTAACCTCTTTCTGGTACGCTCCCTGCTAAATTTTACAACCCCCATCCTGGGGGCTGTAATGTATCGCTTTGCTATAATGATAAACAGTGCCGGTACTATGAATAATGAATACAGATAAAGACTGCTCTCATTAAATATCTGGCAAATTGTTGCCACAGTGAGTAGAAGACCGAGTCCTATGTCGGCAATTCCATCTTCAAAAATAGATGTCCATGCCTTCTTCTCGAGTTCTTTCAGATCAATAGCTCGGGTCATAGTTCGACCCCCTCTGCAGGCAGCGGATGATCACGCAGGAACCGGGACAGGATGACAAGCCCCATAACAAGAATGATTGTGGCAGCGATGCCAAAGATTATGTAGGCGATACCGAACTCATGGAGTGCTACATCGATTGGTAATACCATTGCATATAATATGCCGATTATGTAGAGGCGCGGGAAATCCATGAAATACGCCATCACGCTAAAGACGATGAGAGCATTTACCATCCATGCGAGCGGTAACAGAACTCCGGACGAGTCACCCTGCATGATGATCCCCAGGGCAAGCGCAACCAGACCGAAAATCACAGAAAGCGCCAGCACTATCTTCACTTTTGTAAGTTTTGCTCTGCGCGTCTTGCCGAATTTGACATGCCCGATCCGGGGGACTGTGATGCGCTTCTTGCCGGCGATCAGGAATATTACCGCCACCAGCTCCAGCCCGATGAACGCTATCATTGTCTGCAGCTCAGGAACGCCGATCTTTGAGAGAAATGCGTTGACCGCCATTGCCATCATTATAAGTCCCAGGAATATGTCCCAGATGCCGTCCTCGTGGTATGACCGAAATGCCTTCTTCTCGAGTTCTTTGAGATTGATTTCTTGTGTCATGATATGTACCTCCGTACATTAACGTAAAGGAGTTTGTAATATATAATGCTTTGTGTCGCAAAGTTGTTTGCAATAAGCAACGCATAAAATCAAAAAATATGATTAGCCACCTCCGGCTAACAACCACCCGGCAAGCGCTTCCGCGCCCCCCGTCCAAGCACACCGCCAGAAGATGACAAAGAACCACGGATACGCCCCACGATCACCCCGCGAACCGCGCTGTCGCATAGGAACCTGATGGCAGGAATGATCATTCGCCCAACCGTTACCCCAAGCGAACCCCTGACGCAGTATGCGAATGCCGGCTCATGAAAGACCGGCTGTAGCCGGATCGAGATAGCAGGATAACGAGTCAGTGGGACAAAAGCCGCGTACAGAAACCCTGATAACATGCCGGTATCGGCGGGATCATCGAGTCCGAACGTTGCGCGGCATGAAATCTCCCTGAAATCGATTTTCTGCACCACCCTCCGCGCCAGCGTGGTCACAGGACGGTATAGCGTGCGGAACAGTTCAAAGATGCGCTTGATGTCCATTTTCGCATCCTCCTTCTCCTCTCTCCGGTCTTCTTGCCCGGTGGCTGCGAAACCATCGATGACATGGGATAAAAACAGCCATCGCATCTCGATTCTCTGCACGGGATCGCTGTCAGGGTCTCGCTTCAGTTCAAACCGGAAAACGAACGGAATCCATAACAGAAGCATCAGTGCAAGCGTAAGCGTTGATATGACAAGCAATAAAAAAATAAGAAGGGATAGGTGCAAGATACCACTCCCCTCAATCCTCGTCTGCGGATTTTTCCGGCTCCTTCTCCGTTGTCTTCTCTGTCTCCCTTCCCTTCTTTCCTCTCAGGGATTTTAGCTTATCCACGACTTCAGGCACAGCTTCCACGATCTTTCCGAGGTCTATGCCCTTTCCTGTTGCTGGGAACAGTTTGACCTCGTCTTCTGATACCACGAGGAATGCAACCGGCTCGATCTTTGCGCCACCGCCACCGCCGCCACCGAAACCACCTTCCTCACCGCGCTTACCCTCTCCTCCAGCACTGCCAAATCCGAATGACACCTTGCTGATCGGTACCACGGTTTTGCCTGCTACTGTGATTGGCTCACCGACGATGGTCTTGGTGGTAACCAGTTTTTCAAGTTGCTCTACGACTTCCTGCATCAATTCTTCGACACCCATTTTTATGCACCTCTGTTAACCCAATCGCAAATAGACCAGATAACACTTTTGGTTGCGTGAATTGGCGGCTTCTGCTCGATGGTAGTTCCGCTCATGCCGTCCACCTCTCCTGGGAGCATCCGATCGATCCATGCTCGATAGTGACTCTGTACTCAGGGACCGTGATCGGCACCTGCGCGGTATGCCTGAACTGGTCTTTCTCCTGTCGCGCTTCGCTGTGGTTGTAGTTCTGGTTGGGGTTATTCATCTTTCTCACCTCATTTTGTTCGGACTGGTCTATTGAGTGACCTGTCCGATAATATATACGTAACTAATAGTACTTAAACCCTTCGATAAATCGAAATACTGTGTGATGCAAGAAGAACCCATCAGACTAACGACCGCCGCGAATTTACTATCAATGACTTCCCGATTTGTTACCCGGAGCGTTATGATCAGCCATCGCCTCAGCAAGACCTGGCACCTCTTCTGCTCCGACCGGAACTGCGATGCTCGACCCATCTAAATCATCATCGATCGGCTCATACCTCCCGCCCAGATGCTCGGCAAGGAACGCCTCGGTTACGGCATAGAACGAGAGTTCATTCTCAGGTCTGGCGAACTCCTGTCCCTCATCCGGGTAGAGCAGGTATGTCACAGAGATATTTCGCTCCTGCATCACGCGGACGATCTGGTCAGACTCTGCCTGTTTGACGCGGGGGTCATTTGCGCCATGAGCGATCAGGAGCGGATTTTCGATCCGATTCACATACGTTAGCGGGGATCGCTCCGAAAGAAACGCTCTACCCTCTTCTGTTCGATAATCCCCTATGCGCGTCGTCAGGACTTCGATCATGGGCTGCCAGTACGGCGGCACCGTCTCGAGGAGCGTTACCAGATTTGACGGGCCAGAGATGTCTACGCCGCAGGCAAATGTCTCTGGTGTGCTGGTCATGCCCCAGAGTGCCGCATATCCGCCGTAGCAGCGTCCCATGATCGCCACTCGATCCGGGTCCGCGACCCCTTCACGAACCGCCCAATCTACCGCATCGATGAGGTCATCATGCATCTTACCACCCCACTCCAGATCGCCAGCGTTGGTAACCGCCTTGCCAAAACCGGTGGAGCTGCGGAAGTTGACATTCAGGACAGCATAGCCACGGTTGGCAAGCCACTGGCTCTCAGCACTGTAGCCCCAGTCGTCACGCGCCCATGGACCCTCATGCACAAGGAGCACCATCGGCAGCGGCTCATCAGGATGGCCGTCGCGGTCGCCGCCGTTACCGCTTCCCGCGGGCAGCGTGTAGTAACTGACCAGATCCAGACCGTCACGCGACTTGATGACGACCGGGCGTATCTTCGAAAGTGGCAGATCCTCAAGCGCTGCACGGTTCGTGAACAGGAACTCGGCGTTCCGTTTCGTGCGGTCGTAGCGATAGTACCGCACAGGACCATCATCCATCTCGTATGCGACCATCCAGTACCGATCATCGAGTGTCCGGCTAACGATCTCGAAATCGCCGTCCGCAACCACGCTTAAATAGACGAAGTCGTCCACGATGGACTTGTCGATGACCTGCCAATTCTTGCGCGCGTAGGTGAATGCGACTGCTTGAACGTTCTTCTTGGTCGGATGGATCATGACATCGCTGACATCGGTGCGTGCGTTCGTGGCGATCAGGGTCCGTTCCCCACTCTCGGTGTCGACTGCGAAGAGCGCGGCAGTGTCCCGGTCACGGCTGTCGATCAGGTACATAATCGCACCAGTCCGGTCAAATCCGCGAGAGTCCGTGGTGAACGTATCCGCCATTGGTATTGTGGTGAACAGCTTCCAGCCCCCGGTTTCGGAGGGCTTGAGAAGCTCGATCCCGCCGTCAGCAGTCACCCGCACCGCAAAGCGGACGGTGTAATCGTCATCGGTGACAAAGCACAAGAATCCCTCGTTCACCTGAATAAGAATCCTCTCGCCGGTTGTGATGTTGACGCGATAGAAGTCGTGAAGTTCTGGATCGCGGTCGTTCATGGCGACCACGATCTCACCCGGGCATTTCGGGCTTATTCCATAAACGATGGCTTGCATATCCTCAAATGGGGTTAAGTCAATAGTCTCGCGTGTTATGGGGTCTACGCTGTACGCCCGCCAGTTCTCATCGCCAGCCCGGTCCCGGATATACAGGATATGCTTGCTTGTGTAAGCCCATGCGTAATACCTGATGCCGTGGCCGGTATCATCTGTGACCGGTTCGGCTGCGCCCGGATTATCAGCAGGTCCCACCCAGATGTTCATTACACCACCCACAGGAGCAAGATAACTGATCCGCGTCCCATCAGGGCTTAGGAGGGGTGATTCCTTGTCCGGGTTGCCGAAGAGAACCTCGCGCGGGATGATTTGGCTGCAGTTCTCCCGATGTACCTTCTCGTCCGGTTCTCCTGTTGCAGGCGTGCCTATGCCATTTTTGGACTTTTCGTCGTCGATGCAAGCGGATGATAGCAACGCGGCTAATATCAAGAGAACCAGTAGTGCTTTTCTCATCTGCTCCTTACTCCTTGATACGTTATGCTTGGGTCTCTGTGCTTCCGTTCAAAAAGTTAACCGACCGACGCCCGCGCAAAAGTGGGTTGTTTGGTTGCGGTACTCCGGGTCAAATCTGAAAAACAATAACCTCCTACCCTGGTCGGATCATTTCGGGCAGATCTCGCAGTGTTCATCCTCTCTGATCTTCTTGCATATCTCACATATCGCAAGCGTCGGATCACCAGTACCAACTCTGGCGATATCGTCTGCAAGGTCAGCTATGGCAACCCTGGCATCATCTGGTAGTTCGATCCTGGATCCTCTTTTATTGGATACATACTGCGAAACCGCTGCCTGCGTGATTCCAAGTATTTCCGATATCTCTTTCTGGGATATTACCTTCGCGAGTTCTTTTGCCAGTTCGGATCTGATAGCGGGGAGCACATACCATACCACATTTTCACAAGGGACTTTCATACTATTGATCGCAACCTTTATATGCTTAACAATTGTTATGTTAGCGATACTCGCATATAACAGTAGGCGTCGTTCGAAGTAAACGAGGTGATCTGGTGAGACTAAAATCATGCATCAAAAAATATAAAAAAGACACGCATAGAGCGGTTCCTCCGGAGGAGACACTCTCCCGCATCGAGTCGAAGATGGCGGCGGCTGGCATAACAAGGGTTGCTGATATAACAGACCTTGACCGGATCGGCATCCCGGTCTTCTCGAGCATCAGACCGACCGCGGATGATGGCGCGATCTCGGTCTACAATGGGAAAGGGGCAACGCCGGAAGAAGCCATGGCATCGGCGATGATGGAGGGTATAGAACGCTACTCGGCAGAGGTTCACGACAGAGAACTGGTGAAGGGTCGGTTCTCGGAGTTGAGCAGTGACCGAAACGCTCTTAATCCTGATGAACTGATCCTGCCGCACTCAACAAACCACGATCAGAGCATCCAATGGACCTGGGGATATGATCTGATGAATGACGAGGAGATACTCGTGCCTGCAAGTGCCGTATTCCACCCGCTCCCGCTTTTCCGGGATTGCGCTCTACTCTTCCGGACGAACACAAACGGTCTGGCATCAGGAAACGAGATCGAAGAGGCGATATTCCACGGGCTTTCAGAGGTGATCGAGAGGGATGCGTGGTCGCTTGTCGAGACGTCCCGGAATACCGGCCCTGTGATCACAAGCCCGGATAACGGGATGATTGGAGATCTCATGAATAGATTTTCGGATGCGGAAGTCTCGGTGCAGATCAGGGATATGACAAGCGACATCGGCATCCCGACGTTTGCTGCAGTCTCGGATGACGCTCTGCTGAAAGACCCCGCGCTCCTCACGATCGGTATGGGGGCGCACACTGATGCGTATGTTGCGATGTTAAGGGCGATAACAGAGGTTGCCCAGAGTAGACTGACCCAGATACATGGTGCAAGGGAGGACACCACGGTCGCAGAGTTCCGAACAAAGATCGGCTATGAACGTACAAAGAGGATCAACAAGCACTGGTTTGGTGTATCCGATGGAACCGGGACGGTAGATCGAGATTTCGATAGTATCACATCGTTTGAGAGCGATGATTTTCTGGACGACATAGGACACATGATCAAAAATCTCGAATGTGCCGGAATGGATCGCGTGATCGTTGTGGACCTGACAAGGAGCGAGATCGATGTTCCTGTTGTCAGGGTAATCGTTCCCGGACTGGAGGTCTATGCGATGGATTCTGAGCGGAGCGGGACGCGGTGTAATCATGAAAGGGAGAAAAATCGTCGTTTTTGTAGGGCCAAGCATAGATAAGGAGGCTGCAAAGGAGATCCTTGACATAGGACATGATGTAGAGTACATGCCACCTGCAAAGAGGGGGGACGTTTCAAAAGCAGCTAACGATGGCGCAGGGATTATATGCCTAATAGACGGCGTATTCTTCCAGGATTCTGCGGTAGCTCACCGGGAGATCCTCTATGCTCTGAAGAAGGGGGTTACGGTGATCGGATCATCGAGTATGGGTGCACTCAGGGCATCCGAACTGGATCTGTACGGGATGGAAGGTGTTGGGAAGATATATGAGTGGTACAAGAGTGGAAAACTCATATCCGATGACGAGGTTGCTCTCTTCTTTGATCCGGTCTATTTCAAGCCCCTCTCTGAGCCGCTGGTCAACATACGGTACAATCTCCGGATAGCGGAAGCAGAAGGGGTGATCGACAGAGATGCCTGCGAGAAGGTTCTAAGAATCGCAAAATCCCTGTACTTCCCTGACAGAACCTACCAGCGGATACTCGATGCTGCGGAAGGTGTGATAGATGGTGACGCTCTCAAGCGTTTAAGGAGTTTTATTGAAGCGGAGAAGAGGGATATTAAGATGGAGGATGCGATCGAGGCATTGAAGAGGGTACGGGACATAAACGAGGTCACGGAATGATGATCAATGTAAAAGCATTCGCAAGATTCAGAGAGGTATTCGGAAAGGAGCTCATCCTCGGACTGGACGGGAAAACAACCGTGATGGATCTGCTCAGCAGCTTGTGTGTAACACACGACGCGCATGACATAATATTTGATGAATCCGGCGGGATCAAGAAGTATGTGAACATACTGGTAAACGGGAGGCATATCCAGTCCTTAAGCGGAACCCGAACCGAACTTGCAGATGGCGACGAGGTTGCGATATTCCCTCCGGTGGCAGGTGGTTAGGATGATTAAGATTACAGAAGAAGATTTCAAGATCGATGAGATGATAGGGAATGCGAAGCATCCGGATGCAGGTGCGGTAGTCACGTTCCTTGGCATCGTGCGGGACGACGGGATCGTTGGCATGGAGATCGAGGCGTATACGGAACGTGCCATACACGAACTCGGGCTGATACGAGATGAGGCACTCGAGCAGTTTGACCTGACCTCGCTTGACGTCATCCACCGAACAGGATCGCTTGCTGTGAGCGATAACATCTTGCTCATCGTATGCGGCGCCCCGCACCGGAAGGATGCGTTCGCTGCATGTGAGTATGTGATCGACGAGCTGAAAGAACGGGTGCCGATGTGGAAGAAGGAACTGTCAGAGGACGGTGGGAGATGGGTTGATGGATGAATCGGTCGCGATCCTCTGCACAGCCCCGCCCGCCCGATCAGAAGAGATAGCAAAAGCTCTTATCGAAGAGAGGCTTGCAGCATGTGTGAACATTACAGGGATCAGATCATATTTCAGGTGGGAAGGAGAATTGTGTGCCGAAAAAGAGGATTTGTTGATCGTCAAAACGAGAAAAGAGAGGATGAAGGAGATCGTTTCGAGGATAACCGAACTGCACAGTTACGAGGTTCCTGAGATCATCGCTCTTCCGATAATCGAAGGATATGTCAGGTATCTGGAATGGGTTTTAGAGGAGACGAGATGAACATCTGCCAATCACCTGCAATACGTGTGGATGATGATCGTGTCGCAGAGACCATCGATGACGTCTGCATCGAGGAATCTTTCCGAGTATACTTGAATAACGAGTTCATCTGTGAGTTGGTCGCAAGTCCGTCCCAACTTGAGGAACTGGGCGCAGGTCATGTCATCTGCGAAGGGCTCGCATCCGGTGTCTCCGGTGTACAGGTATCAGGGGATGAGATACGCGTGCATGTAGAGACGCCGGAAGAGAGGTGTACAACCGAGTCTTCCGAATCTTCCGAATCTTCTGTTACAATCGAAAAAGAACATATTTTTGAGGTCATGGATTCGCTCGTATCTGAAATCTGGGAAATAACCGGAGGAGCACACTGTTCTCTTCTCTTCTCTGACGGAAGACTGATTGCAAGGAGCGAGGACATAGGAAGGCATAATACGGTTGATAAGGTTGTCGGATATGCCATTCTTAATAATATCGATCTATCCACGTGCATTCTCGGATGCAGCGGCAGACAGCCGGCAATGATGGTATCGAAAGCCGCCAATGCTGGCATCCCGATCGTGATATCGAGATCCGCCGCCACCGATAAGGGAATTCGCACTGCGGATCTGGCAGGAGTGACGCTGATATGCTTTGCAAGGGGGAACAGGTTCACGGTTTATGCCCATCCCGACCGGATCATACTGCATCAAGGATTGTGAGGAATTGTGAGGACTATGCTGACAAAGGTGGGATCAGAGAGATCAGAGCGATACAACAGGCAGATACCGCTACTCGGAGATGACGGGCAGGAGCGGATCAGGGACGCAAACGTCTTTATTGCAGGCGCTGGCGGACTTGGCTCCCCCTCGGCAATCTATCTTGCAGCAGCAGGCATCGGCAAGATTGTAATTGCGGACTTTGATACCGTCGATTCGAGCAATCTGAACCGGCAGATCCTGCACTGGGATGGCGACGTTTTGCGGATGAAGATCGATTCTGCCAGAGAGAAACTGGTAAAAATCAATCCTGATGTCGAGATAGAGGTCATAGCAGAGAAGATCGATGAAGATAATGCCTCCGAACTCGTTGGCGGCTCTGACCTGATCGTTGATGCGATGGACAACTTTCGTGCGAGATACCTGCTGAACAAGGTGGCGATAGTAAGGAACATCCCGCTCTTTCATGGAGCGGTTCACGGGTTTGTCGGGCAGGTAACAACCATAATCCCGGGAGAGACGGCATGTCTGAGATGCATATTCCCAAACGCTCCGCCTGAAAGAGTTTTTCCGATCATCGGCGCGACATGCGGCGTTGTGGCAAGCATCCAGGTGAATGAGGTTCTGAAATATATCTCGTGTACCGGAACACTCGCAGCGAACAGACTCCTCTTCTGGGACGGAGCGGCTACAACGATGAGCGAGATACCGGTCGAGCGGGATCCGGGATGTGTCGATTGTAAAGGCGTTGGGGTGGATTGATATGAGTAATGCGCTTCTTCTGCTGGGATGTCCGGAATCTCCGGTTCAGACCGCAATTGCACTCTATCTTGCAAACAAACTCAAGAGAGATAGTATCGACGTGACAGTCGCGGGGACGAGATCTGCTATTGCTCTTCTGAAGGTCTCTGATCCGGAAGGGAATTACGTTTCGGAAACGGTCGATCTGGATTCATGCATAGAAAATCTTGCTGAAAAGAAGTTGGACTTCGATCTCTGCTTCGTATTTGTGTATAACGATGCCGGAATATCGTACCTCTTCACATTAAGCAGCATGTCTGACGCAAAACTATTTGCGATCGTCTTTGGAAGCGATGCGGATGCGTTTGCGTCGATGATCGATTTTGAATGCGAGAAAATTGTTTATAAAACCGGTCACAACCCGGTTCCACTGAAGAGGCGTATAGATCAGGTGATGGTATGGGATGCATAGAACAGATGAAATATGAGGTGATCCTTAAGAATACGTCATTTAAGGAGTGTAGGGAATACGTTAAGAAAAATTTTAAGGAATTTTACCAGGTTAAGCCCGGCTACAGGATGTTTGATGTCTATCTGATCGGAGTTCCTCCGGTATTAATCGGGGTTGACGGCGATGATGTGGTCTTTCCATATACCAAGCCATGTTACGGAACGTTTCTCCTGCGGATACGCGGTGAAGCTGAGATCGAGTCGCTCAGGAAGGGGTAAGTGCTATAACGTTATCATATCGACTTTGTTACACTTACTGATCCATCACCATCTCCACCACTCCGCTACAACGAGACGACAGAACTATCAGGCGGGCTGCTTGTGGATGGGAATATGAATAATTGAAAACGACCAAAAGGTGTATCACCATGGAAAAGAACGACGGTATTCGTGCACACGACGAACATGCTTCCGACTACGACCAGGAAGCCCGCGAAACCGGGTGGTTTGGTCCCGAAGTACTATTCGGGCTCTGCTTTGAGTATGTAAGCCCCCATGAGCGCTTGCTTGATATCGGAATAGGTACCGGGCTTGCTTCCGTGCCATTTGCCAGAGCGGGTCTGGAGGTATCCGGAATCGACGGATCTGCAGAGATGCTTGAGATCTGCAGATCAAAGGATTTTGCAGAGGATTTGAGGGAGTTCGATCTGCGAGACATGCCGCTTCCATATTCTGATGGCTTCTTCGACGATGTGATCTGCTGCGGCGTTTTTCATCTCATTGGCGATCTGGAACCGATCTTTAAAGAGGTTTTCCGGGTCATCAAACCAGGAGGAATCTTCGCTTTCAACATCATAGCAGAAACCCCGGAAAAGGGAGATGCGGTTGCCAATCAGGGTCCACAGGGCTATTCTGAGATCATAAGCGATTGGGGTGTGCCAGTCTTCATACATAGCCGCGGGTACATCGAAGAGCTTCTGCAGGGCTATGGCTTTCTCGGGTTAAAGGAGTTTAAATTCCTGGTGCGTGGTCTGCATGAAGGTGCCGACGATCTTGCTTGCGCGTATGTGACCCGCAGAACCGTTGTTTGACGTTCCTTATCGGAACCCGGGGTAGCAGAAGTCGGAACAGATAAGCCCAATTGTAATGGGCGGATCCATCTAAAACAGGAGGAAGAAAGATGCCAAAAAGAATAGAATCTCACGAAGAAGCGATCTCAGGCATAGATAACGCACGAAAATATGCAGAAATGGCTAAAAACCATAGAAATATTATGTATGGAAGTTTCCTGGATCATATCAAATCTCTTGGCGTGAAGGGAGGGAACTATCTTGAGGTTGGTGCAGGAACTGGAGTCCTGGCTGCAATGATTGCTGAAGACGACCCCGATGTGCATATCACTGCGGTTGAGGTCTCGTCTGGCATGGTTACGGTTGCTCGGGAATATATCGAGGAGAAAAACCTCGGAGGTAGGGTACGTTTCGTCGCTATGGATGCAGCGGATGACGTGATGATGGAGGGGCTTGGTGAATTCGATCTGGTTTATTCCACTCTTGCAATGCATCACTGGAAAGACGCAGAAAAAGTCATCGGCAATCTTTTGAAGGCGGTTGGGGCTGGAGGGGTATTATTCATACACGACCTGAGAAGAGTCTGGTGGTTATATTACTTACCATTCCGCGGTAGCGGATTTATTGCTTCAATCAGGGCTGCGTATATGCCAGATGAGATCAGAACCATCTTTCGGAGATTGGGCATAAACCGATATGAGATCAAGAGAAGATTTCCATATTTTATGCACTCAATAATTGTGAGGAAATGAAGATATGCACCGACCCTGGCAGCGTGTTTGTGTTTGCTTCGGGTTCACCCGGAGATCTCTGGCACCCCGCAAACACGGTAGAGGGTGCATGGGTGAACTCGGCACGTATCGAAAGAAACGCGAAATAAGGAGGTATCAGCGATGGAATCTGGGTGTGAATCCTGTAAATGGCACAGTTACGCGGAAAGAAAGCCAGACTCACTGATCAGCAAGCTCTGGCGGTGGCATACGAAGTGGTGTCCAGGCTGGAAGGCGTATCAGGAAGAACTGGCTAAACGCGGGGAAGCGTCGGGAAAATAGAGATTCCAGTGAGGTCTCCGGAAGACTGCCGTTTCCGCGATCGAGAACTGCCGGTGCTCGGGACTCGGGCAGACGAAAAAGAGCCGGGGCGTTTGTCCAGCCAGTGAACGGCAGCAGACGCCCGGACGAAGCGATTCCTCGAGGGGACGCTTCCTCGCATCGGGGCGGGGCGGCTCGGTTGCGCTCATGGCTGATTTAGCCTGTAATGAACCGTCCATTGCGTCTTCCTGAACAACCCAACACGCCCCATAAGCCTGAGCCACCCAAGCTTCTCCTCCTTCGAATCAAAGTAAGACCAGTCATCAAGAAACGTGATCCCCGGATTCCATTTCTCCATCTCCCTGCTCCCCTTGATCCCGAAATGGAAAGTTGCATCTTTCCCGAGGTGCAGTTCCTTTCGCATCTTGAAATTGACAATCCCCTTCAATGCCCCCTTCAGCCACAGGTCATTAACAACCTCGCATACAAGTTCGGAACCAGGAAATCTCGATTGAAGTTCGAGTACCAGTGATTTCACGTCCTCTCTGTGAAGATACATGAAAACACCCTCGGCAACGAAGAGAAACGGACCACCACATCTCCGCAAGAGCGGTTCCATCCAGTCATAGTCCAGTACCGACGACGGGATGAGATGATACCGGTCAGTCTCCTCAAGAAACCTCCTCTTGATCCCGATCACGTCCGGCAGATCAAGATCATAGAAACGCACTCGCCCGTTATCAATGCGCGAAAAACGAGAATCCAGCCCGCACCCGATGTTGACCACAACTCCCTCTGGCGAGGACTTGAGGAACTCTGTTACATACTCGTCGTACCTCTTCGCACGAATCGCGATATGAACGACCATCCTCTTATCGATTTTTCCCTTGACCATCTTCCTGTGCAGTCTCTTCTTCGATTTTGAGAGTTCCTGGTTCATCGCTCGCATGATCTCAACTGCCTTCGGATCGCTTATGATCGGGTCACTGGATTGGCTTTCAAGGGCATGGCAATACAGTGTCAGAAGCGATGTTTCCGACACATCACTCATCCTGATCTCGAAGAGTTCTGTCTGGTTCATACAATTCTCGCCTCCTACGACTCCGGGGCATCCCGCGAAATATGAATCGGCTAATTCTATTTTTCTTCAGTCCCGCATTTTAGGATATCTAAAAACCAATATCCGTCTTTTAATATCTTTCTACTATCGACTATTTTTAACTTCTTTCCGAACATCGGACCACCGAGGATGAATGTATGGAACTCGCCATATTCACCACATGGATCGATCGCGTCATTAAACCTGTGCAGATCGCTTAAAAATTTCCTATCGATCTTCCGTCCAAGCCACTCTTCATCGAATAAATCGGCTTTAGCACTGATTACGATAGCATCAAACCCGGCATCTATTAAATCGGTGATGATCTGCTCTGAACTACAGTTCCAGATCGGTAATATCGATTTGATGCCCAGATCACTGCAAATTCTATCCACTAATCCCTTATGCGTTTCGATATGCCCAAACACAGCACCATCTATCCTTGCACCACCTGCCTTCAAATCACGTACTACTTTTTTGAAGTCCTGTTCATAAGATATAAAATTCGTTTGGAGAATTGGAATTCCAACCGCTTCTGATTGTAGAGATAATAGCTCGGGATTTATTTCATGGGATCCGCTTTTTTTCACGTCCCTGAAATTCAAGAGATACGACACATCAAACCCTTCCAAAATTGCTTTATGGCACGCAAAACAACCATCCTTTCCACCAGTCCACGAAACAACGACGCTACCCTTATTATTCTCTTTTACAGTGGTCTCTGCTTTCATGTCCATACCTACTTTTACTATTAAACTTCCTTGACCGCGTGGCGCCGCATCAACTGTGGATCGTCAGGGGATGGCTGTTACCATTTCACATCGTTTAAAACGCACCCCTAAAACGGGATCCCCCAGAGCGGATGCCACTTCTCCAGCTCCTTTTCGATCGGAAGTTCGCCTTCCATCGCCGATCTCAACCTGAATTCGAGATTGCTATCTCTCTTCCTGTCAGCCAGCGGAGCAAACGGGTAGAAAGTCCCTTCCTTATAACTGTAAATCAGATACACGTCCCCAAAAGCAAAAATTGAGCAGAGAAGCCGTTCCTCGAAGTCATGTTCGATGACCGTCTCGCTTATCAGGTGCGTGGTGGTAACAATGTCCTCGAAGTCCTCGTCGCTTAAGATGACCCAGTTGTAGTTGTACTCGTCTGTCCGGAACTGGCACGTGGTCCCTGTCTCAGATGCGCTGAGTTGCAAGAGTTCCCGAAGATTGCTCTCCAGTTCCGAAAACCGCGATGATTCGACAGGCTTAAAACAGATTCCGGATACGCCGCCCGGTTTGAAGCCGAGTGCCTCCAGTGATATGTATGCGGTCGAAAGCGTAAACAACGCCTCGATCCTCGGTTTCTTAAGTGTCGTTCTTCCAAGCAGCGCATCAAATAGTTTCATGCCAGTTCCATCTCTCTGGAGATCTTCTCGAGTGCCGCAACCCTCTTCTTAAGCGGGGGGTGCGTAGAGAATAGTGCCATTATCGAACTCTTGGATATCGCGGGTATGATATAGAATGCGTTCATGCCTTCCGCCTTCCTGATGTCATCGGTCGGTACTCGATCCATTGAACCGCTGATCTTCATAAGCGCGCTCACGAGATGAGATGGATGACCGGTGATTATAGCAGCTCCGCGATCTGCCGCGAATTCCCGGTACCTGGATAGCGCACGGATCAGGAGATAACTGATGATCCACACTGCAATCGATGCGAGCCATGCAATCATGATCTGCACACCCTCGCGCCGGTTCCCTCCGCCAAAGAATATCAGATACCTGACAAGGAAGAATGCGATCGTTGAGAAGAAACTCGCGATGGTCATAACCATCACGTCCCGGTTCTTCACATGCGTCAGTTCATGTGCAAGCACAGCAGCTACCTCATTCCGGTCGAGTCTCTGCGTGAGTCCTGTGGTGACCGCGACCAATGCCTTATTAGGGCTTCTGCCGGTTGCGAATGCATTTGGAATGCTGCTGTCAACAACTGCGATCCTCGGCTTTGGCAGGTCTGCCTCGATGCAGAGTCTCGAGACTATCTCGTGCAACCCGGGCTCTTCGCTTTCGGTCACGACGCGGGCGCCTGTGCTGTACAACACCATCTTATCCGAGAAATAGTACTGCGCAAAGAGCATAACTCCTGCAAAGAGGAGGATCATGATGAGGGGTAACCCAAGGTAAGATAATACTCCTATGAATGCGATGTACACTACAAAGAGCATAAACATCGTCAAGAACATCCTTGTCGCTAATCCATAATCACGTTGCCATCTTTTCATTGTCAGCCTCCATTTTTACCCAATCACTGTTCTCGGCGTACATAATCCTTTCGATTCATTGATCTCTTCAGTTCTGGTCGGCAAAGTTCAAATAATGGTAACGCCCCGTAAGAGGTGATGAGACTGGATGAAATCCCCTTATCCAAGTACGGGTACGCCTCGTCCACACCCTCGCCGGTCAACCGGATGATGGCGGACTTCGCTCTCGAGTTCAGGGATGGTATCGACATCAATCTCGGGGTAGGGTACGTGAATGAGAGGACGATACCAAGGAGATTGATCGAAGAGGCGCAGAGGGAGGTTCTCGCCCATCCCGAGAAGTACAGGGCGGCACTCAACTACGGCGGCTCAAAGGGATCTGTGAACTTAATCGAGTCGATCAGGCGATACCACATCGATAACCGGATCGGTGGCATGGATGAAGAGATACTGGGATCAAAGGAGATCATAATAGGACCCAATGGTGCAACAAGCCTGCTTGACGGGGTGTCGCAGCTCTTAAAGCCAGGCATCGTGGTAACAACCGACCCTATTTATTACATCTACTGCAATCTCCTTGAACGGGCTGGGTTTCATGTTTTAGCAGTTCCTGAGGATGAGTACGGGATAAGAACCGATATGCTGTCGAAATCGATCGAAGAACTCGGCGAGGCAAGGCAGGAGATCCGATTTGTCTATATCGTGACGGTCAACAACCCGACAAGCACAATCCTATCGAACGATCGCAGGAGAGAACTTGTCCGGATTGTGACAGAACTGTCCCGCGATATGGGGAGAAAGATTCCGATAATATTTGACAAGGCGTATGAGGATATGATACACGATCCTCTTGCAGAATCGCCTGAATCCGGATTTCTCTACGACGACCTCGGAATCGTTTATGAGGTAGGAACGCTCTCAAAGATACTTGCGCCCGCGCTTCGGATCGGGTACATGACCGGAGCTCGGTGCGCGTTCATGCGTGCGATGGTTCAGCGGACGAACGATGTGGGGTTCAGTGCGCCGCTCATCACGCAGGAGATCGCAAGCTACATCATGGATCACTACATAAACGACCAGATCAAAAAGGTCAGGACCGGGTACCGGGAACGGGCGGTCGCGGTCAGGAGATGGATCGATGAGAAGATAGGGGACTTTATTGTGGACATTCGAGGTGGCAGGGCTGGATTTTACTACTACCTGACATTCGAAGAGGGGATTATGACCGATGAGGGGTCGCCACTCCACAGGTTCCTCTCAAGGATGACAGGAGATCCCGCGATCGATGGCTCTCCTGACGAGAGAAAGCCGCGGGTACTCTATCTCCCTGGCGAGTTCTGTGTCCATCAGGCAGGCAGTATGGCAGAGGTAGGGAGAAGGCAGATGCGGCTCTCTTACGGGTTTGAAGAACCATGCAAGATATGCGAGGCAATTGGGTATCTGCAGGAGGGAGTGGATTATGTTAAAGGCGATTTGGGCACCGCATAACCATGCCAGCACTACCGCCCGGTTACAACATGCGAACCGTAACCTTTAAAACTGATCGGTTCGTATATCGAGTGTCGCCGCATGATGCGGCAGAGGAGGCATTACATGTCACAGAGCAATGGTTTGACAATCGAACGATATGACCCAAAAGGTATGCGTGCGCATGCATTTCACCTATTTTCATGTGTAACCCTTATAATCACCGGATGGTACATGGCAAAGCAGTTCAATATGTGTACGGCGGAGGCATGGCAGTCCATCCCGTATGAGAACGTGCGTTTGTTCCACATGTTCGCCGCGCTCATATTCATCATAGCAGTCTGGATATTTACCATCTATAACCTGCTTACGAGCGGGCATCTCCTTTCGGAGATATTCTTCATACCCGATGCGATCCAGCTGAAGAATATGATTCTTAGCCTCTTTGGTAAGGCGGAGTATCCACGATACGTCTCCGTCGATCAAGAGAGCGGGCACTACAAAAACAAGCTGCATCCGGCAATTAAACTGCTGGTGATACCAGAGAACATCGCTATATTCCTGATCGTGGCAACTGGAGTTATCATGTACGCTCCTGAGTATGCGTTCTGGCATACGTATATCGAACCTGCGATCCTATACGGCGTTGGATACATATCTCCATGGTTCAACATGTCCCCGATCGGATTCATACGCACGGTTCACCTGTGGGCGATGTACTGGTTTATAGTCGAACTCGCGCTGCACTTCGGACTGCTTGGAATGGATCCAAGAACCATGAAGTACTTCAATGCAGTCTTCGTAAGCGGTAAGGAAGAGCTGGACAAGTACACCGAGATCATAAGAGCACCACATGAAGAGGAGCCAGCTAAGAAGGGGCATCACCCACTGGTCGTTCTGAAGTGAAGATAAAAGGAAAGGCATGGATATTCGGGGATGACATCGATACCGACGCGATAATCCCAGGCAAATACCTGCGCACCACCGACATGCAGGTATTTGCCGATCACGTGCTAGAGGGTATCGATCCCGGATTTGCAGGGAAGGTTAGGCGCGGCGATATCATCGTCGCAGGCATGAATTTTGGATGCGGTTCATCAAGAGAGCAAGCAGTACTCGCGATCAAACATGCCGGAGTGGCATGCGTTGTGGCAGCATCCTTCGCGCGCATCTTCTTTCGAAATGCCATAAACATCGGGCTCCCACTAATCGAGACCGGAACGATGGTTCCCTGCAACGAAGGGGACGTAATTGAGATCAATATTAAAGACGGTACGGTAACCGCTGGAGGTTTCAAGTACTCAGGGACGAAGATGCCGGATTTCCTGCTCGAGATCCTGCTGGATGGAGGTCTCGTCGCGCACCGCAAGAAAGAGTCGGCAAAGGATCGGTTCGGAAGGCGGTCGGGCGCGTACTCGAAGAGCAGCATCCTTTCGGATGATGGCCACCTGAATCTGATCGTTGACCTGACCGCGCCTGCGGGGTCTGATAAGGTGCTGGATGTGGCGACAGGGAATGGGTTTCTTGCGTTTGAGTTTGCAAAACGGGTTTCCGATGTCACTGGCTGTGATATGACCCGGGATATGCTTCTGGTCGCTGAGCGCATACAGAGAGAGCAGGGTCTTGATAATGTCGATTTCAGGGTAATGGATGTGGAATCGCTCGGATTTGAGGACGAGTCGTTCGGTATCGTGTCATGCAGGTTTGCATTCCACCATTTCACAGATCCTATAAAGGCTGTATCAGAGATGGCTCGCGTCTGTAAACGCGGCGGGAAGATCGTACTCGTGGATGGCCTATCTTCGGAAGATTCCGCAAAGAGCGAATATCACAACAAAATCGAGCAACTCCGTGATCCGTCCCATGTTCGCCTGTATTCAGAGCCGGAACTGGTCGGGATGCTTGAGGCTGCGGGGTTTAAGATCATTCATGCGAGAAACTGGGCTGCTGACTTCTATTACGATGAGTGGATAAAGATCGCAGATCCCGGTGAGGAGATCGCTGCGAGGGTCAGGCGCATGATGGCTGATTCGATCGAGGGGGATAAATTGGATCTCAGGGTTCGCTTTGATGGTGCGGGGGAGCTGCTTTTTACGTATTCTACGGTGGTTCTGGTGGCTGAGAAGGAGTGATCTTCGGGATACTATCCATGGGGGGGTTTTGGGTGGGCTGATGAAAAGACGTTTATCCAGCCCCACTAAATTGATCCCATTTTTGTTCCGGTTTATCGCTGGATGCAAAGGCATTTCTTCACTTAGCTTGAACCGATTGCCCAAGATGTTTCGCGCACCAATCGAGAACTTTGGCTCTCTAGTATCTCCCGTGACAGTCAACCATCATTAAATCAATATATCACTATCTGTATACTAAATGGTCGCTCATCAATTGTCCGGACCATGCGAGAACTGAGTAGATCTACCATTACATCATGTCCATCAAGATTTTAGCAAAGCCGATGGTTAATTATTTATATATCTATCATACCATAACATATTCATTTAATCTGATAGAATGGATTTCAATGGATATAATCGAGAAACTGTTAGATATCCCCGAGATCGAGATCGAGAACATTGAACTAGACGGTAAAGGAGATGTCATTATCACGGTGAGGAGCACGATCAACGTTACCCGCTGTCATGAACGTGGCAGAAAGATCAACAAACTACATGGTCATGACAAAGCGACCAATCTTAAAATTAATATTAAACCGGATGATGGATCTTTAAAAGAGATAAAATCTGTGGCGTTTATAATCAAAAATGTTATATATAATTAAGTATAATTAGATAAATACGATCATGTTAGCATCCCACTTTCATAGCAAACTCAACCACCAACCAACTGCGCCCAACACCACATCCGCGATCATCGCGGTAAAGATCACTGCACGATACCACGATGCCTGCAGGAACAACCTCCCTCCCCTCTCTGGCAGAGGGTTTCGCACAAAATCCGCTGCCTGCATTAGCATCCAGATTCCGGCAAGGATTGCGCCTGTGAAGTAGATTAGCCCGAGATGCGGGTACGCGGCATACCCGATGGCAAGCGAGAAGAGAACGCCACACCCCCAGCACACTATCACAAACTTCGATGTCGCGGGAACGCCGAAGGTCACAGGAAACGTCGGGGCACCCCGGATCCGGTCGCCCTCAACATCCCTTGCCACACCTGATAGCGTGAACCCCCAGTCCGTAACACAGATCATTGCGCCGAAGAATATTGCAGGAAGCGGCAGCAGCACACCATCGTCAGGCGCGTACGTGTGTACCAGGCCGAGATCGAGTACGCCTGCAGGATCGAATGCGAGCCATACTCCTACCGGTACGAGTCCATACGCGAACCCGACCGGAAGAAAACTTAAGAATGTGGCTCGTTTTGCGATGGCAGAGTATAAGCTGATCGCAAGTGTTGCAATGATGAGTACTGCAAGGGATTCGGGATTTAAGTAGAGAGCAACCGCTGCCGCAACGACAAAGAGACAAAATGCGTATAAAAGCCCCTGGCGCCGTGTGACACGCTCGGAAACGAGAGGGCGGTCTGGCAGGTTGATCTTATCGATGTCGATGTCGCAGCAGTCATTGAAGACATACGTGCTGGTGATTGCGCAGTATCCGCCGATGACAGCCAGCACGAATGGGAAAAGCGGAGGAAGACCTCCTGTAAGCAGATATGTGGCGAGAAGTGCGCTTGCTGCCGGAAGCGCAAGATCCATCGCAGCGATTTCGGGTCTTAATAGTTTGATATATGGTTTTACTTGTCTCATTTTTTGATACGACGTTTAAGCGATCGGATTATTCCGGATACGTAGATGATGATGTTATCGCCACGACTTTCGAAGGATATTTAACAATTTTTAGGACGTACGCTTCTTTTTTAATAATTATTGGCCCTGTCTTTGTATAGTATAGATTCAATAATTTATTATACCGGTCCCTGTACTGAATATTGATAAAATTCAAACCAATGAAACATACAGCCCAGATAATCATCATCAAGTACAGTCCATCGACCCCATACTGTTGGAACGACTGGATAATAGCATTGCCCGAACCGTTACCACCGATATCAAGCAGAAATGTCGTTGTGGCAGTTGTGATAATTAATAAAAAGTAAAGATAAGCCGAATATGCCCTTCCGAAGTAATCTAAGTTAGCCTTCAGCCCTACCTGTAGTTCCTCTTCCATGGATGTTTCTTCGGAGGGTAGTGATTCAGTAATTTCCTTGTTTTTGCTGCATTTGCCTTTGTTCTCTCTCAACTTGATCACCGAATACAGCCCCCAATACACCACCTATTATCACTCCAATCAGACCCCCTGCAAAGCCCTATAGCACCTCCGACGATCATCCCTGCGAACGCCCCATTACCGGTCGTAGGCTCTTCCGGGTGTTCGAATGTCAAAGGTTGCCCATAGATTGGACATGTAAAACTTCCCGTTTCACCAGTTCGGAAATGTTTGTTATAATTCTCACAACCCGGATTGATGCAACGGTAATGGAATACCATATAAGCTCGATCAACTGTTACCTACTTGAATTTTTCTGTAAAATAAAAATATGTTTTAAAATTTATATTTACAGCACCAGTCTGCTCTGGATCACCTCGTCAGAGAGCCCTGCCTCGCTGCCGCGCACGATCATCCTGATGTTATTGACCTCGCTATTCTTGGAGAGGATGTAATCCATTATCGGAACGATCGAGAGCGGGTAGTAGTGGGAGGTTCGTGCAGCGTATTCGAGCCAGTACTTCTCAAGACCGATCTCAACGCCGATCAACGAGTCTATATCCTCAGTCACTATGTCTGTGAGGAGGTCGTCCCAGTATGGATAGTCCCGAAGCGATGTTGTGAATTCATTGAAAGGCAGTCCGGTCAGTTTGATAAGCGCAATCATGTTCAGCTTAAGCCCGCCCGGAATCAGCATATCGATGATCCGCTCCCGCTCAACCCCTGCTTTTGCGGACCTGAAGAGCGTCTTTAGATTCTTCATATCGACCTCTGTTCGGATCATCTCTGAAAATAGCCGGTGGCTCTTCGTCTTTGGCTTGCGCACCGCTTCGACCTCGGTTAATTTTTCGTAGTAGAATTTGTCAAGCGCATTCTCGAAGTGATCCAGTTCCTCCTCCGAATATCCCTCGAGCGGATAGTTCTGCCTTAACATCTCGATAATCTCTGGCACATCCTTCTGCACGATCGTCATCAGGTCGTGATAGCCAAACTGCCCCGCTGAGACCACGGATTCGAGGATTTCCTCATCGGTCGCCCCATATTTCTTACCCCTGAGGATGGTCTTGATGTTCCAGACATCCCACCATCTGAGATACTCAGAGATCAGTTGGTGCGACTCTCCTGCCGATATAGTGAGCAGTTTTCTGTATGTCAGCGCAATATTCTGGTTCAGGGCATGTTCGATCAGATTGACGCCATCATACCTCTGCGCGAGTTCGTCAACATCTGCCTTGTACTCGGAGTCCTCGATGAACCTTGTGATCTCTGCGATCTCCATCTTCATCAGTCTCGGATAAACCTCTTTTGGCAACAGCTTGCTCTTCATCGCTCGCACTCTTGCGCATAGGTACGCGTAACTCTTGCTACCATGTTTCCGTTTCCACGGTGTCTTCAGCATATATTCACCTGTGTGCCTACAAAGGAGTCCGGATCGATATATAGCTTTCGATTTGCCAGGGCTGCCCCGGGCCGTTACTGTTGTTGTTGCTGCCGGTACTTCGGTTGGGGGAGATCGCATCCCCATATCCAAGGCACGTCATGCAATCGCGGTTCCAGCCGAAACCTCGCGCTCGGGCATTAGCAGGACTGCACCACCAGAGTCAGAGTCGCCTGCAAGGATCATGCCCTGTGACTCGACGCCGAATAACTTTGCAGGTTGCATGTTTGCAAGCACCACAACCTGCCTTTCAACCAGATCGTCAGGGTTATGAGTCTCTGCGATTCCGGCAACGATCTGCCGATCCCGGTTCTCGCCAAGATCGACAAGCAGTTTCAGAAGTTTCTTCGATTTCTTGATGGGTTCGGCGCTAACAATCGTGCCGATGCGGATGTCCAGTTCTGAGAACTCTTCGAAAGTGACGTGTTTCTTCTTTACTGCCTTGCTGACCCGTTCCTCGAGAATCCCTTCCATCTCCTGTATCGTTGCATCCTCGATCTTCGCAAAGAGCATCGCTGGCTTTGGTATCGGCTGCCCGACCGCAATCTCTACGGTCGCTTCATCATACGAAGCACCATTAAGCCCCGCGCCCATGCTGACCTGAGCCCATGCGGCAGCTGCCGTCGCTGGCATCACCGGCTCGAATAATACGGCAAGAGCCTTTACGATCTGGAGGCAGTTCCTGACAACCTTTCCTGCCCCTGGAGCGTTCGTCTTTACCAGTTGCCACGGCTCGTTTGACTGGAAATAAACATTGCCAAATGCAGCAAGGTTCATCGCAGCATCAATGCCGCGTTTAAACTCATATTCATTAAACGCCGCGATCACAGCATCCCTTGCATCCGCGATATTCGTAACAACCTCCGGATCGATATCCCCATCAGGAACCGTTCCAAAGTTCTTGTGCGCGAAGAGCAGTGTGCGGTATACGAAATTTCCAAGCGTCCCAACAAGTTCGTTGTTCACCTTTTCCTGAAAGACCTTCCACGAGAAGTTCAGTTCCTTCGTGTGCGAGGTGTAGCTTGCAAGATAGTACCGCAGCAGGTCGGGATGAAAGCCCTTGTCGAGATAATCGTCGTTTACCCAGACCACGTACCCCCTGCTCTTTGAGAATGTCTTATCCCCTATCTTAACCATCCCTGATGCGACAACCGCTCTTGGAAGCGTGTATCCCGCGCCCTTAAGGAGGGCTGGCCAGAATATGCAGTGGTGGTAGATGATGTCTCCGCCGATGAAATGGATGATATCGGTATCTCCGCCCGGGTTCATCCAGTATTTCTTCCAGTCGGCCCCGCGCTCGTCTGCCCACTCCTCTGTAAACGAGATATAGCCGATCGGCGCGTCCACCCAGACATAGACCACCAGATTCTCATGACCGGGAAACCGGACCCCCCATTCGAGATTTCTCGTGATGCACCAGTCATGTAGTTCCTTATTGATCCATCCCAACGCATAATTCCTTGCATTCGATGTACCGCCAAGTTTGTCAAGATAGTCCGAAAGAAATTCTTTGAATTCTGATAATCTGAAAAAGAAGTGTTCTTGTGTCCGGTATTCCGCTTTGCTCCTGCATATCTTACATAGCGGCTCAAGAATCTCGCCCGGCTCAAGGTGCTTGCCACAACCCTGATCACACTCATCGCCCCGCGCCACAGCGCCGCAGTCCGGGCACACACCTTCGACATACCTGTCAGGCAGAAAACGATCACACGTCGGGCAGTATGCGAGTTCGATACTCTGCGAAAAGACATAACCATTCGCAATCAGTGTATTCACGATCTCTGTGGTGCGTTTGTGGTTCGTCTCTGATTCGGTGTTTCCGAATTTGTCGAATATGATATTTAGTGACTTGAAAGTCTCATCAAAATGATCATGATACTTTTGTACAAGTTCTGTCGGCGTTATGCCGAGTTCCTCTGCATTAATCACGATCGGCGTGCCGTGCGCATCGGATCCGCATACAAACGTCGTATCCTTCCCCTGTTTCCGGAGCGACCGCACGAACAGATCAGCCGGGATGTACGTCCTGAGATGCCCGATATGCGCGGGTCCGTTCGCATACGGCAGTCCGCATGTGACGAGTGTTCTTCTCTGCATCGAGTACTGGTTTTTGGATGTTGGGTGATATATTCCTTATGGTCACGTCCGCACAAACAAGGGGGTCGACCCGGGTGGCGTTGATGGCGGCACTTCATGCCAGGGTTCTCACCGCGGAGACCTGGGGCGGGCAGTGTGTTGTCCAAGATCGCGTGGATAATGTGTTTTTTGAGAGGTGGTTGTGGCACGGTGTCCGCCAATATTAATAATAGTTGAAAACAATGTTATCACAAGAATCAAAACGATATAGGAAGTGATTAAAACGGATTCTGTAAAACTAATGAAACGCGCCATGATGTTTGTAGACGGTGCAAACGTATTTCATAGCTGTAAAAATTTTCGACAGGGTTATAAGATAGATTACGTGAAACTGCGGGACGAACTGACCAAAGATTATGACTTGATAAGGGCATATTTTTACAGCGGAGTCGACCCTTCTGATGTACCATCGCGTTCGTTTTATAAAGCATTGAAAGCGCAGGGATTTCATGTCGAAACGCGACCTTTGGTGGAGAGAAATGGAAAACTTGCAGAGAAAGGGGTTGATGTGATGCTTACAACTGAACTTCTAACCCACGCTTTTAAAGACAATTTTGATGTTGCTGTGATCGTGGGGGGTGACCAGGATTACATCGTAGCACTAAGAGAAGTAAAAAGAGAGGGCAAGAGAATAGTTGTAGCATGTTTCAGAAATTCTTTTAGCAATGAAATACAAGAAATTGCAGATGAGTCCGTATTTATTGATAACATAGCAGAAAGAGTTGAAAGATAGGTATTCCAGGTGACCAATGCCATGCATTGTAATGGGTATGTCCCCGTCACCTGGTAAGTTGTTATTATCATATAGTGTGTCTTCATGGTTTATAAGCTTTTCGTTAAGCCAGTACTATCTCCAGACATTCAAATCAGAAACAAGAGGCATGAGCCTTGAATCAAGACCTGCTTCAGAGAAACACTGACACCTGTGGCACGACGGCTCCGGACTGATAATCTGAAAAAGAAGTGCCCTTGCACCCGCTATTCCGCTTTGCTCCTGCATATTTTACATAGCGGCTCAAGATGCTTGCCGCAGCCCTGATCGCACTCATCGCCCCGCGCCACAGCGCCGCAGTCCGGACACACACCTTCGACATACCTGCCAGGCAGAAAACGATCACACGTCGGGCAGTATGCGAGTTCGATACTCTGCGAAAAGACATAACCATTCACAATCAGTGTATTCACGATCTCTGTGGTGCGTTTGTGGTTTGTATCGGATTCGGTGTTTCCGAATTTGTCGAATATGATATTTAGTGACTTGAAAGTCTCATCAAAATGATCATGATACTTTTGTACAAGTTCTGTCGGCGTTATGCCGAGTTCCTCTGCATTGATTACGATCGGCGTGCCGTGCGCATCGGATCCACATACAAACGTCGTATCCTTCCCCTGTTTCCGAAGCGACCGCACGAACAGGTCAGCCGGGATGTACGTCCTGAGATGTCCGATATGTGCGGGTCCGTTCGCATACGGCAATCCGCATGTGACGAGTGTTCTTCTCTACATCGAGTACTGGTTTTTGGGTGTTTTGGTGATATATTCCTTATGGTCGTGCCTTGACGCGGCGTGCAAGCGGCGCGCCATACGCCACATCCTCAAGTTCCACCGCCTTCTGCCACAGATGCATGCAGTCGCACGTAATCTCATGATTCTCGAGATCAGATATGTCCTGCGAAAGCGAGAACCGGTTGATAGCGTCAGCGGCATCCCGATCGCATCTGCCGCAGTTGTGCGGTCCGTACCTCGAACCCGCGCCGACCGGATCGGACGTGATGATCAGGTCAGGATTATCTCTCTTCGCGTCCCGAAGCACCGCTATCGCACTCCAGAGCCATGGCGGGCGGTACTCACCGCGCCTCTGGAGTTTCGCAACAAACGTCCCTCTCTGGACATTGCATAGGTTGATCGAGACCGTCTCTGCATATCCTGACACATCGCGCACTGACCTGACCATGTCCCGGATCGCAGCGCCTTCGGACAGGAACGGCGGCTTTAGAAGTAGATACGCCTTGACAGTCGCATCGTGCTGGTGTGCGATCTCGCTTGCACGGATAAAATCCTCAAACAAGAACCCTTTGTTGATGCAGTCCTCTCTGATCTCATCGCTGCTCGTCTCGACCCCGATCGCAATCTCAAAGTCCTTCCGGATACTCTCTTTGCAGGCAGAAACCGTCTTTTGTGTCACGAATTCGGGTCTCGTCTCGATTAACACCTTTGAAACATCGGGATCACTGTCAAGTTCCTCAAGAATCGTTGATCTCACTTCAAGCGGCACTTCGGATGCGTCGAGAAAACTGCCTGATGTGAATATCTTCACCATGAACTTCCCATCCGGGCGGCGGGCAAGCGCATCGCGGAACTGTGCGACCAGACCATCAGGCGACGGCGGCACGGTTGCGCTATCGCTTGCAAAACCACACATCGTGCATTCCTCGCCGCCCCTGCTCCGGTAGCAGCCATACGTCCTGAGGATCATGGTCAGCGATGGGATCACGCCATCCGGTAGCCGATCTGTCGAAGTCCATGCCGCAACCGATTTGTTTGGTGGATATTCTTTCTTTTTCATTTGATCTGATGGATTGGTGGGGGCGGTCACACCAACTGGTGCCGACAGTCCTCCCGCAGTCAAGTAAGTTTATGTAGGGTGTGTTCCGCTCTGTTATGTATGTATTGCGGAAAACTCTACCATAATCGAGATTGCGGTTTTGGGGTGGGCTGATACCAGAGAATATTCTTAAGTTATCTGAAGGATAGGTATAGACGATAGAGGTAAAGAGTTAGTACATCCCCAATTGGGGCGAAGGCTCTTAATAGATTGGAGATTGAAAATGGCTATGGATCGTGTTGAACTTGCGAAATTTCTATATACTGAGCTAAGAAAAGAAATTCTTGAAGCACAGAAGATCCGAACCCAACTGATCGGATTTAAGATCACTTTTGTGAGTGTTGGGTCTGGGTTAATCGTTGCGAATTTACAGAGTGTCCCCATTGAAATTCTTGTTGTTCCTGCATTAGCAGCAGTGTTTTTCGACTTGTTAATAAATGGTTATAGCTTTTCAATCAAACGAATCGGCGTATATATCCGTTGCTATCTTGAGCCGATACTCAATAAAGGGGTAGTGTGGCCTAAGTCAATTCCTTTGTGGGAGGATTTTATGATTCAGCCTATATTTAAGCAAAGATTGTCTGCGATCGGGAATTTGGGCATAACGATCCTTTCTGTAATGATTGCGACTTTTGGGCTTATTAGTACTCTTCCATCTATCAGGTCAGTTTCGTTGCTATTTATAATGGCATTATTAACTTCATATGATGTTATTACGTTCTACAAGATCCCGCGCATCGAGAAAGCCCCTTCGGGGCAAAATTGACTGATGTTCTCACAGCGCACATCTAATTTCCCCAGTTTTAGGCTCATAGGCATATCCCTCAGATTTCAAATGTTGAATGTCATTAAGAGTTTGCTCTCTATCTATGCCTCTTTCAGCGGCTTCTGAGATCACTACCCCTATATTTGCCCCTCCTCCACTCTGATTTTCTCTAATCAGAGCTACAATTAACTGCATCCTTTCCCGTTGACTTAAATTTTGATTTGGTGGAGGTTTACCAGATAATGTTTCATCTTCCACAGGATAGTTTTCACTCCCCTCATAGCAAATTCCTACAAGTTTCATCTCAGTATTGCAATTGGGGCACAACAAAGGATCGTGGTGGAACACTCTCTTGATTTCATCTCTCCAGCTCCTTATTACCAGCTTTGCTTCTTCTTCACTGAATTCGGTTTGCCGGTGTTTATAGCCCCTTCTTGAATATATGCCACAGTATCTTACAATTTTAAAATTTTTCTTAGGTATGTGGCTCAGGAGTGTTCTGACGAACTCGAACTTATCCATTGTTACAGTTATCGTCCGTTTGGTTTTTGTGTCCTTGTACCAGAATGTCACCTGTTTTCCATCATAAGCTGTGATCCTCGATTCAGCTATTGGCGGATGTTTCACATACCTGCCAATATACCTTGCCATGTTCCATCCTTCTCTCTTTTCGAATCTTCGTTTTCCGTAAATCACAAATCCATTCGGATATTTTTTGAAATGCCGGTCTATGAAATCATTTGTCTCCTTGCATCTCGGCATTTCCTCTTTTAGCCTTGTCAGTAACTCATACTGCCACTTCTTCCTCCAACCCTCATAGCGTATGAAGTTTACATGTATCCAATTTTTCTTCCCGTCAAAACCACCTTCGGTAACAATGCCGTGAACATGAGGATTATATTTCATGTCCGCACCATATGTATGCAAAACCTGAATCATGCCAATTTTCAGCTTGGTTTTCTTTTTGCTTCTTTTATTTGAGAATTTTATCATATCCTCCATGGTTACTTTTGATGCTTGGAAGAGT
>PQXF01000089.1 GCA_003194445.1 Candidatus Methanogaster sp. | reverse complement strand
ATATTGCGGCAAGCCATCTATTCACTGAGGATTGTCATGGTGAACATGTGGAATTCATACCGGCAGGTTGGGTGGAAAACGACGGCGACCAGAATATGACCTGGGACATGGTTTATTATGATCCATACCCGGTTGGGGCAATCCTGGTGGACAATGATTACTATTTCAACATCAGCGCATCCGATCTTGTGGTCGAGGATACAAAGATCGAGCGTCTGAATGGTTCATGTTCCAGCCAGACCCCGACCGAGTTTGTGGAATGCCACAGTTATGATGTGGATGCTCTGATCAAGAATCGTGGTGGCTATAATACCACCGAAGCATTCAATGTCTCCTTGTATGATAATACAACTCGGATTGATACGGTGCGTGTGAATAGCTTGAACTCAAGTGAGAGCAAGTGGGTACGATTTCAGTGGCAGCCAACAATTGCTGGGGATCATATATTGGGGGCGATGGCAGATAGCGATCATGAGGTGAACAACGAGTTAAGCGAAACCAACAATAACCTGATCCAGACTGAGACGGTGCTGCCAGCAGGAGCTCCGGATCTGGATGCTTCATCCTGCATGGACTTTTCTCCTGCGTGGATGAGCGATGCAACCGATATAAGGGTAACCGTGCTCAACAATGGAACCGGAGACGCAGGGAATTTTACTGTGAATGTCACGATGACCTCAGACTGTGCCGATCCCAATTATCCATGGACAAACAGTGCAACAACGTCTATGTGCGCAAAGGCATATAGCGATATCACGTTCACGACTCCACCCCTACTGCATTGCTGCAATTATACGGTGACGGCAAGGCTTGATCGGGAGGGTAATGTTACCGAGTCTGATGAGGCCAACAACAATGAGACAAAGGTATTTCATGCGATACCCGTCAAGTTAAAGGTCACACACCACTACGGAAACTGGTCAACCTATAATGGAGTGCTCTCAGATAATAACCCCGTGTATATGTTCGAACTCCACAAGAACGTGACGAATTATACCACGCCATACAAACTCCTCACCAGTGAGGCAGATGTTACTTCCGGTTATTTTACCCCTCCATACGTATACGGGATAAACAGGAGTTGTGCAGCAACGCCGGGCACAAGCACATGGCACCTCAATCAGAGTGTATATGAATATGAGACGTGCCCGATAGGATCTATCCACTGGCACTGTTTCATAAACGGCATTCCAATACCAGATATGCCGCATCCGATGGATGATTACACCATTCGGGATGGCGATGTCATGCACATGGACCTGCTGAAATACGTGAATTCCGGATGCCTAATAACAACATACAACTACTTCATACCGCGACCTCTGGACTTCCCTGAGCCGTTCCTGCATGGGTACAATGGAACCGTTTGGAATACTACGATTGTATATCCGAGCAATGACCCGGGCGGTGATTATGCGGTGATAGCTGGTGATATTAGGGATAATCTGGTGTATAACTATACTATTCCAGCAGGGCGCATACACATACACGCGAATGCCACGGTCGGTAACAGGAAGAATACGGACAACCTGATACTGATAGGAACGCCACTGGAGAATCATCTCATCGCCGAGATCAATGCCAATCATACCGAGGTCGGCATGCCGATGTACTTCATGGATCAACCAAACAATGTGGTCTGGCTAATCGATGATCTATTATACAATGATGATGACCCGAATGTTCCGGACTGCTGCAGCCTCCAAAATTCCAGTTACCACAGCGTTGTCATGGCATGTGGCAATCCATTCGACAATGCTGAGCCATGGATTGATACGTGGATGGATGCCAACAAATCGGTCTGGATAGCGTCGGGGGTGACCCCCTGCTACGCAAAGGATGCTGCGAGTATGCTTGCTGCGGGTTAGCTCAGCGGATTTCGGAGTGTCTCGATGAAATAATACGATCGGATGGGTACTGATATGCTATCAGGCGAAGACCGGACTGATGTGGAGACCAAGAACAATGTCATGACCAAGTCCGTTACTTTGGTGGGTTCGGAAACTCAACCCAAATGACCCCGGTGGAGGCGGCGGTGCTGACATGTTCTCGCTAACAGGGTGGGTCATGAGGGGTGCTATGTGGCCCCGTGCTGCTGCTCTTCGTGGGGCTTGGATACCGGATGGAGCAGAGGAGTTACAGGAGGGCAAACCGAGGTTTGCGGCAGACATATTGAGCATTGCAGAGAGAAAAGTTGCCTTATGTAGTGATAAAATGATTATTATTCACTGACCAGTGTTCTCTTTTCCCATTAAAAATTGATGCGGCGTATATACGTTTTCTATCCACCTAAAATCTACGACATTGTACGTCAGGAGACTGCCACCTCTATTCTTCACGGTAGAAGCTATGAAATAGTCCCTAATCTTATTCTTGCTTCTGCAGCGCATTGATGCAACTTCGGCATCCTCTTCAGCAAGATCAACGATCCCAATCTCCAGAACATTTCGTACGTTCTCGTACTTTTCAAGGAAATCACTGCCTCTTGCATAGAGATAGTAGCCCCACAAGAGTTCAAAATGCGTTATACACGATATATTCAGGTCGTTGCCATTGCTTTTAATCTCTGCTATATCTTCTATCGTATCTTCAAAACCAGCTTCTTCATTGAATACTCGAAGTAGTACGTTGGTATCGATGAATACATCAGACACGCATACTCGCCCCGATGCTCTCTTGCAGTTTTTTTAACTCGTTTTTATCAATTTTCAAACTGCCAACCGCGCTTTTCAACACCGCTACACACTCGTCCCTTGTATTTCCGGAAACTTTTTTTCGAAATATGTGTCTTCCAACTCTTCGCGATTTCAATATTATCTCCTGCATCGGTGTCAACCCCGCCCTGTATCGGTTTGGGTATGGACACCTGATAATTACTGGCTTCCATGTTATTCACCGTAATGTAGCCATCGGTAGCACCGACTATAAACCTTACTATTTTCATTTCTGATGATTTCAGTTTATTGGTGGAGGCGGCGGTGGTGGCATGTTCTCTGCGCTCGAGTGGGCCATGAGGGGTGCTGTGTGGCTTCTGCTGCTGCTTCTTGTGTATGCCGGGTACCGGATGGAGCGGAGGAGTTACGTGCGGGTGAGTGGGGGGTATGTGGCGGGGGTGTGGTGTTTGGGTGCGGTTACCCCACATCTTTATTAAAGTGAGACTCGATAAGAGTAGATTATCATGTGCATAACTGCAGAATCGCTCGGTTCAGTAGAATTGGAAGATTTCATGCGTCAGAAACTTCCGGACCTCCTTCGAGAGCGTGGGGAGTTCAGATATGAGATCATGGGCATCCTGGCAGATGTTTTTGCATCGAAGGATGACTTGAAGCAGGTTTTAGAGGAGATCAGAAAACTCAGGGAGGACAGTAATCGGCGGTTTGGGGAGATGGACCAGCGGTTCGAGGAGGTGAACCGCACGATGAACCAGCGGTTCGAGGAGGTGAACCGCATGATGAACCAGCGGTTCGAAGAGGTGAACAGGCGATTCGAGGAGATGGATACGCGGTTTGAGGTGATGTATCGTAGCCAGCGAGAGGTTAGGCTAGAGGTCTCTGCCCTTGGTGGTCGCATCGGTTATGGCTTGGAAGAGATCATCAGGCAGACGGTAGAGGAGTTTTCAGGGCAGAGTTTCAAAAAGTTCGAACATTTGCGGCTAAGAGATTCCGAAGGGGAGTTATATGGCATTCCTGCCGATGTGGAGTATGACCTGTACCTTGAGGATTCTGTGAATTATGTGGTGGAGGTAAAATCCCATATAAAACCTGGTGACGTACTCATCTTCCACCGCAAGAGTTTATTTGCAGAAAAACAACTTCTGAAAAGGATAAAACCGATCATGATCAGTGCGAGCATCACAAAGGATGCAAAAAAGAAGTGCAAGGAACTGGGTATCGATCTCATCTCCAGAAGCGTGGTTGATTGAAAATGTTTCGTAAAAATCAACATGATGTCATCAGGTGCTGTTCTACCCTAGGGTGATGAAAAGATGTGCGTACTCCGCACTGAATTGGTCCCACTTTTGTTTCATTTTAGTGCTGGAGCGAAAGCATCTTTCCAATTAGATTGAACCGATTGCTACTGGTTTTTATTGCACCATGAAAGAATTGGACTGATATATGGGGTTCATAATCAGACTAATGAAATCATTACACTGAACTGATCCTGTTTTTGTTTCGTTCAATACTGGATGCAAAGATCTTACAAAAGGCGATCAACTATCAATATTTGTGAAATACGCCGTATTCAGCACGCCACTTACCGATTGTCTATTGGGGAATGCTGACAAAAAGGAACAAAAATGGCAAGGTTTTGGAATGTGGAACGCACCCGAATTGGAGAGTTTTCATCACCCCAGTTCTACCCCCTCGCTATCCCCCTCGAACTTCCACATAATAGACCTGACCGCTCCGGAGAGCGCCGTTGTGGGAGCGCACCAAAGATTGGCGTCACCACAGTAGAAATGATGCCCATGGACAATGAAGATGATCCGAATCCCGCCTTGATCTTGCCACGGGCAATCCCACAACGATTCATCCCTATAAAGGACTCCGATGTTGCTTGGTCGTATGTACAATCTATGGCTGCTGCTGACGTCCTATCAGGTGAGGACCGGACCCGAGATCGAGACTGATAACAACGCCATGACAAGACGTGTCGTAATCGAGGAGGGTGGATTCGGGAACCGGACCGGACCCCGCGGAACCGGAGGCGGCAGCAACCCGACAGGCGGCGAGTATACCGAGGAGATTACTGGAACTGACATTCCGCACGTGTTTGTGCAAAAAGATCTATTTTTTTGTAAATGGTGAATAGTGGCTATTGCTTGTGATTTTAGGTTTTTAAAGATAATTAATTAATTAAAGTATATATTTTTTACATAAATATGTAAAACATCCTCCGTTGAAATCGGATATGTTGTGCCACCGCAGTATAAAAATAATATCTTCCAAATATTCAAAATCGCTATCAGTAGAAGTTATGGAAAATGAATGACGACCTGCGGAATGTCAGCTGGAAGGGTCATGCAGGGAATAAAGGATTTTCTCTCAGGGGGTGGG
>PQXF01000088.1 GCA_003194445.1 Candidatus Methanogaster sp. | reverse complement strand
GAAGTATCTTAGATGCCCGGCTCTGTGGATCGTGGGAAGTCACAAATAGATATGCGTGATTATAGTATATAAGTCTTCTCTAATTTAACTTGCCGACTAAATGGAAATTGCCGAAACTCATGTATTATAAAACCGAATATTTTTCAGATGTGATAAACGCATTGAATTATGGGTTTCTCAACCGTTTGCTTGGTGCTGTAGCATCTGAACCAACATTGGGAATGGAGATTGCAAGCAGACAGTTTGGTGGGATACAGCTCGTATATAATGCAACCGAAGCGCTGATGAAGGATTATGTAGATAATATAAAATATGTTACATATAATGGTATTGTTGTATTTGGATTCAGAAACCGGGCACTTACATACCCCCGGCTGGTTGTTCACCCAAGTTATGCTGAGCATGATCTGGAATATTTACTTACATTGGCGCACGAGGCATATCATATAGCATGGATTGAAATACTTGGCGAAACAGAGAAGAGATTGTACGCAACAGAGAAGAGATTGTACGCAACAGAGAAGAGATTGTACGCAACAGAGAAGAGATTGTACGCAACAGAGAAGAGATTGTACGCGATACAAAAACGTCTGCAAGGAGAACTTAAGGAGATTGCAACATTATATTTACCTGATGCTATTAATTATAAGAACGCTCCCGTTGAGTTAATCGCTGAAATTCTTGCTCACGAGCTCATGGCGGACATGTATGCCACCATGGTTGCTGGAGAGGCTTATCCAAAGATATTGTGTGAGTATTACCTACCGATATCGTTGGATACAATGACTCAGAAACCCCATCCATCGTATTCTTCTTTTGCCATCGGATCGCTCAAGATTCGAGTTGCTGTTGCAGCGCTTGAGATGATGAATTGGGAAGGAGATCATATAAAAGAGGTGATTACTTCTGTGAATAAGAAAGTGCGACATTGGGAGTCTCTATCGTGGAATGTCGCCTCGAAACAACTGGGCAAAGACGAAATGGAAACTTTAGGACTTGCGGACATCAAGAAAAAACTTGATTCGGTATGCTGCGCCATCGAGAACAAAGGCATACTATCAGATATGAGTGAACTCATAGAACAACCATACTATCCAAAAGATAATGATGAGAGAGAAGTATTGCAAAGAAAGCTTGAAAAAGTTAAGGATATATTAATGGGAGAACCCACGCCAGCAGATATGGCTGAAATCTGGAAAGACGGTGTACGCCCTCGCCACCTGATTTCATTACTGGCGCAGGAAAAAGGTATTAACAGAAATGCAGTACTGATAGCGATGGGTTATCATAAGAATATTTTAGATCGATTCAGACAAAAAGAGTGATCGTGATGGATGCGGAGAATTCTGAAAAGTTTCTGTGTTCGAATTGCGGTGAACAGGAACTTGAAGACGTGGGTTGGGGGTTCAAGTGCCGGAATTGTGGGTATGCTATTCAGCGTGACAACCCTCCTATGGTTCAGATCGACACACCCATTGGTTTATTTACTTTTACTGTAGTCCATTTAATTCCAATTATATTATATTTCTCATTTGCTTTGATACTTTGTGGGTATACCTTGTGGTATACTTGCCATTTATTTTTAAATTATAACGACTTGTTGAACGATCCTGTGATTGATCCTATGATTAAAGTTATATCAACTATAGTTCTATTTATATTATTATCATTGGCGATTATGGACTTAAACACGCTTATCATAGCACAGTATGTACGCCGGATTGGGTTAGAAAAGGACAAAAAAATTTGGGGGATACTGCCAGTATTTTGCATGGATATTCCAGATGCGTCCGAAGCGGTAAAAGATGACCGCAGATATATAGCCAAAGTGATTGCAATTAGCGTTGTTTTAATCTTAATGCATACATTCTATATAATTCTTACACATCCATCTGGGGTGTACTTATCGGCAGGGGATTGCCTATTAGGGGCAGCAGCAGTCCTGATAACAGTTGGGGTGTGGAAAGTGCTCGATTCGAAGAGCGATTAGGCATCGATTTAAGTAAATCGCCCAACGCCACACCGAGAATGTAGTGCCAAACACCCACAAGAAACCGACAATCCTCAAAACCCGCGGCATGCCACTCCAAGCTACACTTCACGTCCTATCGTGTTTTCTCCTCACACACCACCACCTCGCGATTGCGGCGCCAGCCTCGCAAGAATCAGTTAGCGCCATCACCCCCATCGTTCCCTGCCGCAATTCACCCACACCACCCGACCCCCGCCCGCACCCCCGCAAACCATCCCCCGCCGCCGCATCCGAACCCACGAATCGCCGCACGAAACCGGGGTCACACAAGCACCTGCAGGAGCGAGCAATCACGAACAGATCAGGGCGGCAGTCCCCGGGCGAGATTGCGGGCTGGCGGACCGGAAGCGCCCAGGGGGACTGCCCGGCGCAAAGCCCCGACGCGTGGAGCAGGACGCTTAACAGAAAGCCACACGCGAAAACCTGAATCGGAGCTGGCAGAGAAGTTATCCAAGGAAGAGACGGCTTTCCAGAACGCGGTAATCAAGGAGATTATGGCTGATTTCGGTCTCGAGGGTGCAACGAAGAAGAGGCTCAGCAGGTATCATCAGGAACAACGAGAACTGGGATACGCGGATGATCGGGTACCGGCTCAAGCAAGCGCTGATTGCAGAGACGTACGCGGCGGAGGGGCAATAGAGGATTTTGCAGGTGGGGGATTAATCTCCTGCCTGTGAGTGTTATTTTTAGATTGCTCTATGATGGATTTGATGCGCGGTGATGTTTTTTATGAGAGGACGGTTTTCCAGTTATATCATGTATCTTTTTGCCTATTTTCTCTGCTGTTTCACAGTCACCATCGTAAATCTTGACATCGGTTCCATGAAACGGAATCAGCCGCACATCTCTATGACCTGTCGCCCTTCCATCGAGAGCATCTATTGTTACTTCAATATATTCTATATCTGAAAATCTTATCTTTTTGGTGGATTCGAGATATTTTATAAATGAATCTCCTTCAATGACTACACTTTGAAGGTTTCGATCAATGACGACCGATTCTTTGATCAGTAAGTCATGCAAAACCCCGGGACTACGACCGCCCCCACAACACATAAACATAAACCCGTAAACAAAAACGAAAAAAATGAGCTGTTCCAACCGCTCTCCGCTGTATTCCGGCTCGGTAAGACCGGAGACTAAACACAACAAAAAAAATGATGCAACAGCAATTAAAACTAAACTCCAAAAAATACATTTCGGGGTCACCGTACCGTCAACCAGCACAATCCGGTCATTGGTCGCCTCTTTGATTTTTCGGGGTCTCATTTTACTCACCTGCATTACAAACGGTTCATGTTAACTGTCTTTTTCCACGCAAGGGAAATCCGGCACTTGAATCGTGGAGATATCCTGCAGAGAAGTGCCATCAGGATTTTTCGGCAGGCAGAGATGGGGTCGCCTATGTGTCAGGGTCATTTTTTTTGTCACTTACTGATTGGTACGGCAATTTCTTATCTGTTATTTTACGAATCTTTCCAGCGATTTCTTCTATTTTTAATGTAGAGTCGTCATCGCTACAATAAATCGGGGTAGACCCGCCATCGATCGTGATCAGAGTTATCTTCCATGAATCAGCAGGGTCATTTGTCGGCGAGTCGTGATCTATATGACATTCGGTACAATACGACACCCCAATCGTTTTTATGCGTGAAAACGGTATTTTTTCAACATGGTTAAAATATTTTATGCCAGTACACTCTTTAATTGTCACGCTCTGGAATTTTTTGTCGATGATAACTTCTCTTGAAGATAATCCTTCCCAGAGAATCAAAATTCCTATCACTGTAAAAGCGGGTGGTATGATTAAAGATCCAATACGTTCTAACAATCCTCCTTTAATATCGACACCCGCAATGAACGTAGCATAGCAAATCACTAAACAAATCACAGTCATGAATAAGCCAATAAAGGCGATCAACGCACCCTCTCTGACCAGTACAATTCGATCCTCCGTTTCCTCCTTGATATTGCCAGGTATCGTCTCCATGAATGTCACGCTTCATCACCTCATTGAAAAAGCCAATAACAATAATCGTCTAATGCACAATAAAAGTATTGTGCATCTAACACCGGGTAACCTCATTTTTAAGAGAAATACCCTCTACAGACCTATCAACTCATTTCCACGTGTATCACCCATGCCTACTACCACTCCGCCCGCCGCCCTCTCCACTCCCGCGATTGTGGCGCAAGTCTCGCAAGAATCAGTTAGCGCCACACCCCCTCATCGTTCCCTGCCGCAATCCAACCAGCACACCACCAGACCCCCGCCCGCCACACTCCCACAAACCAGCCCCTGCTCCCGCATCCGAACCCAGGAATCGCCACGTGATGCCAGAGTCACACAAGCACCCGCAGGAGCGATCAATCACGGACAGATCAGGGCAGCAGTATCCGGGCGAGATTGCGGCTGGCGGATCTGCAACGTCCGTGACCAAATCGTCGAGCGGATTGTGGTGTTGAATAGCGTCCGTGTGAGTGCATCAAATTGAAATGATATGAGAAAGAAGAGTCGTCTCATAATAAGCCATATAAAGAAGTCTATCACAATTGGTTGTAAGGTGATGTTTACATGGAAGGAAAAACAGTAATAATAAGCTTAAATGGGGCGCAAGCAGAATTATTAAAATCACTCAAAGGTAAAGGTTTTGGAACGAAGGATGCGGAGATCATAAAGAACATCTTTATCACTTATATCAATGAAAAATCGTCTTTGAAGAGCACATATATTGGAGCGCAAGGAGAGGTGGGGGAAATGTATGATGAAACTTTTTGGGCTCGTCAGCGCGAACTGCTGAAAGAGAAAGATAAGTTTGTGAGCATCGATGAGATATGAAATACGTCTCCACCCAAACGCTGTAAGTTCTCTCGATAATCTCAATCAAAGTACCAAAGAACGATTAATATCCAAAATAAGAGTATTGACAGATCGTCCTAAACTAAAACGAGCTGGCGCCGATATAAAGAAGATTAAAGATGCGAATCCAGAGGCATATAGGTTGAGGATAGGTGATTATAGGGTGATTTATGCTGTCGAGGGGGATGTCGTGTGGATTACAGAGATCATGTCCCGCGGCAGAGGCTATCGAAAGCGTTAGTTTTTCCGTGGATGCCCCGAATTCATTGCGGAGTGAAACGGCTGGGGCTTTACCCTAATACCACTACCTTAAGCAGATGCCCCACCTCTGCGCAATTCGTTGCGAGCTTCTTCTCGTGGTTTAGTGAGTAACGGATAGGGTTTACGCCGCCGTTTAACGGCACGTGGTTCACTACGTCTG
>PQXF01000087.1 GCA_003194445.1 Candidatus Methanogaster sp. | reverse complement strand
TAGCCCTGGCCCAGGTGATCGTCGTATCCCGGACGAGATGGCCATTCCTTTCATCGCATTCCTCTTCTTAGCGATTCCTTTGATCCTTTTCAGGGTGGATGTGGTAGACAATGGAGAGCTGAGTCCCACCGATATAAGTATGCTCAGGAGTACGGTTTACATACCGGAAGGTGTTAAAATCGGAAAGGTATTGCCTGGCGGAATTGTGCGGGTGAAAGCTGACCGGGAGTTGTACACATATCTGTGTGAAACATACGACATTCCGCCAGCATCTGCGAAGGCGATCGCAATCGCACTCGGACAGGGGGGATTGGTGAGAGTGGTCCTGCAAGATGAAAGGGCTTATGATCTCGCGATTAAAATGGGTTTGAACGCATTTAAAAGGAGATGAACGATATGAACTATGTTAGTGAGGATGTGAAGAAAGGATTCGTCGGTCGCGAGAGTGACCGCGGAAGTGCTGATGCATCTGTGCTTGAGCGGGAGTCTGAAAAGGCACCCCCAAGTGAGCAAGAAATGGAAGAGTTCTTTGAAACGATTGAGAAAGAGAGAAAGAAACGAGTACTACTCGGAGTTCTTTCACTGTCTATCTCGTTCGGACTGTTTGCGAGCGTAAACTTTCTTATGGCGGGGCTGCTCGATGTAACAATTACTGCCGGATGGGTGCTGTTGGTACTTTCGGTGATACTGTTTGCGCTGGGACTATACCTCCTGGTATATCATCCGATTATCGAGTTGGAAGAGGAAGAGGTGGAGATTGTCGAGGAAGAGGACGAGGAAGGGACGAAGGAAAAGTTTACGACTATCTCCGGTGGTGAATATGTGGGGGGGAAATATTAGTCGGTCGCGAGACCTACCGCAGAAGTGCTGATGCATATATACCTGCAGGCGGTACGGCAGTGACACAGACTCCATCCGACAGCGACCGCAACGAAAGCATTAGCAGCACCGGTGACACGAGTCGCGACAGATGCGCCGCCGGACGGTAAGGCGACACCAGCACCGGCGGCGGAAGAGACGGCGACAACGGCGGCGAAGAATGGGTGCAGCGGCGGAGTTGAGGGCGGGGCGAGGTGGCCGGCTCGCCTGCACCACGTTTTGCCACTGGCAGGCGCAACTCCTGCTAACTGTCCACAGCCGAAGTCTTTATCATCGTTTCGAACCATAATAGACTCAAACCGGAGTGGGTGCGGTCGATCGAAGAATTGTGGGTGAAACCCTCCTGCCCGAGAAGATGATACAAGGGGTTAACTCATGAAATCCGAATACAACATCAGGCAAGATAAGCCGATTGTGAACGCTACATATTGCACCTCTGACGCTCTTCTTTGTGCACGTACGCTTGCGCCGCCAGTCTGCACCGCAGCAGACAGCCCGACTAATCGCGCTTTTAGCACTCTGCTGTATAAGTTGAGGAAGCAGCATAAGTCGAAAAGTTTATATAATACACACCATAAAACAGATGCGCGTTTCAAGAGCATATTCGTGGCACATATTTGGCGGAGACATGTTGGGGGATATGACACTAAAATGGCGCTGACGAACAGAATGTGGTTAGCAGTATCTGTGTTGATGGCAGGTCTGATAGTGATAGCCATGCACGTGGGCACAGCAGCAGCACAAGAGGAGGGGGCTGCATGGATCTTCGCGAGCAATACCTCTGGTGATGATGGCATGCCCACGGGCGATTTTGACATAGCGAATACCGTTTATGCCTTTGGGTACCTCGGGTGGTACTCGAAAGATGAAGGTAATGGTGGAGAAGGCATGTGTGGGTGGGTATATGTCGTGTATCATCGTGACTCATGGACTGACGGAACTCCTCTGGAAGATGTAGGTCCTGGCTCTTATGAGGTTTGTTATGAGGGGGACGGGCACTTCAACGACACAGTATGGTGTCCGGAACTCACACCAGGTAGCTACGATCTCGTGCTTGACTTGGACGTGACCGGATGCAGCGACGTTTGGAGCGGTGATGTGCCGGTCGTAATAAATGGATCTATAATTAATATAACTGATCCCATATTTCCTTTTAATGTTACTGCACCTTCAGCGGGAATAAGCATAGAGAAGACAGCGGAACCAAAATGGGGTAAGCCAGGCGAATACGTGACCTTCACGATTACCGTGGATAATATCGGTGACCTCCCGCTCGACTCGGTTACTGTAGAAGATACGGTGCCAGAAGGACTGAACTATGTCTCTGATGATTCTTGTGGGAGCGAATCGGAGGCGGGAATAATCTGGGAGGTAGGTTCGATGTATCCTCTTGACTCTGTGGATATCGAGCTGGTTGTGCAGATAGATGCTAATGCTTCTGGTACGCTGACGAACAGAGTTGATGTCCGAGGCGAGACAGGATCAGGATCATCAGGACCGACTGAGGTTACCGATTCGGACACCGCTGATGTAGATGTTTTGACTTCGGACATAAGCGTGGATAAGACGGCATACACTACTGGCTCGTGCCCCGGCATTGATCCACTGACAGTTCGTATTGGCGACAACGTTACGTATTGTTTTAACGTCACGAATACAGGGGTCGTCACGCTGACCAATATCACTCTTGATGATACTCACTATGGCGTAATAGCGATAAACGACACACTGGCGCCAGGGCAATCGACAAATGGTGTGGCAACACATACAGTTAATGAATCGGACATACTGCATGGGACGAACAAAGCCACTGTAACTGCTACAGATCCTGCTAATAACTCGGTCAAAGATACCGATAACTGTACTATAATTGTATACTACAACGCAAGCATATCAAAAACTCCGGATTACCCGAGAAACGCGGCAGTTGGCGAATCCGTAAACTTCACCATCTTCGTTGACCTGCCGAATGCCACGCTTTACAATGTTACTGTGAACGACACGCTGCCCGCGGGATTCATTTATAATTCGTCAAGTTTCAACCTGACCGCAGAGAACAGTTCCTTTAACGAGACTGTGAGCGATCCGAATAATGGATCGGCACCGGTTCACGTCAACTGGACGCTTGGAACCGTGAATAACTCAAAGAACCGAGACATAACGATAAATTTCAATGCAACAATCGCGAATGTTTTGAATAATCAAAACGGAACCGTCCTGAATAACAGCGCCATCTTCAACTGGGTTGATTATGATGGTGTGACAGGCAATGATTCTGATGAGTCCGGCAATATAACGATTACTGAGTCTGATCTACAGGTAAATAAGAGTGCCAATGCTTCAATGGTTGAAGCAGGCGATTATATTAATTATACGATAGCGGTGAATCATACCTCAAACAGCACCGCAGACGCTTACGATGTCTGGATAAACGATACGCTACCGGTTGGGTCGGCCTACGTTTCTAATCAGCCCACTCCATCGGCGGATATCTTCAACCTGACGGGTCAAAATGTTTCCTGGTTCTACAGCCTCATACCAAATACAACAAATATTACGATAAATTACACTGTCGTGGTCAACGGCGATGTGGTCGTTGGTCAGCATTTGAATAACTCGATAAACATGACGTGGACGAGTATAAATGAAACGATGGGTAATGAGAGTTATGAGCGGTCCGAAAACAGGACGGATAAAGCCCCGATACAGGTGAATAATGCGGCAAACATATCAAAAACGCCGGATTACCCGAGAAACGCGGCAATTGGTGAATCCGTAAACTTCACCATCTTCGTTGACCTGCCGAATGCCACGCTTCACAAGGTCACTGTGAACGACACGCTGCCCGCGGGATTCATTTATAATTCGTCAAGTTTCAACCTGACCGCAAAGAACAGTTCCTTTAACGAGACTGTGAGTACTCCGAAGGATGGAACAGCACCGGTTCACGTCAACTGGACGCTTGGGACCGTGAATAACTCAAACAACAGAGACATAACGATAAATTTCAATGCAACTATCGCGAATGTTTTGAATAATCAAAATGGAGCCGTTCTGAATAACAGCGCCATCTTCAACTGGGTTGATTATAATAAGGTAAAAGGCAATGATTCTGATGAGTCCGGCAATATAACGATTACTGAGCCTGATCTACAGATAAATGTGAGTGCCGATGCTTCAGTGGTTGAAGCAGGCGATCATGTTAATTATACGATAGCGGTGAATCATACCTCAAACAGCACCGCAGACGCTTACGACGTCTGGATAAACGGCACGATTCCGGAAGGATTGGGTATCCCCTCAAACGAATCATACCCACAAGCAAACCGAACGATGCGCTCCGGGAACAACTTATTCTGGTTCTATTACAAGATAGCGGGAGGAACAACACTCTTTATTAACTATACTGTTCTCGTGAACGATACCGTGGTTGCAGGTCAAAGTCTCACGAATACTGCAACTGTAACGTGGACCTCAACGAACGGGACGAATGTTGATGAGCGATATTACGGCAGAGATGATTCCAGTCAGGTCCGCGTGAAAATTGCGAGCATCAACCTGACAACGACAGTATGGAACGGAACGGCATGGGTTGATTCATGTAATATGGCTATCGGAGATACTGCCACGTTCAAGCTCACCATCAAGAACACCGGAACGGAACCACTGATAAATATCACAGTGAATGATACGCTTCCGCCAGGGCTATTTAATGCAAGCTGGATCGATAACCGCAAAACGTGGATATTTAACAGTCTTCCGGTCGGTGGAACGATTCACATAGAATTCAATGCAACGGTCAATTCTCCAACGATTCTTGTAAATCGGGCAGATGTAACAGCACGTGCTGAGAACACGTCCACACCTGTATCTGATAGCGATGATAGTACCGTATGGGCTGGACAAGCCGATCTAGCGATAACACTGTCAGATTCGCCTGATCCGGTCACTGCTGGAAAATATCTATGGTACGAGATCAATGTCACAAATAATGGACCTGACTATGCATACAATGTCAGTGTTACGGATGCTCTACCAGACGCGGTGGCCTTCAGTTCCGCTTTGCCATCGCCGAATGGAAGCACCGGAATGATCTACCGGTGGAACTTTACTGAAATTGAAGCCAACAACTCGAGTCTTATCAAGATATGTGTCGGCACTGGCGCAGCTGGCTCGATGGAGAACACTGCCAATGTGACCAGCGCCACTCATGATCCGAATGAGACAAACAATCTGGATGTCGAGTACACAACAGTTCAGGGAGGTGGAGGTGGGGGTGGAGGTGGAGGTGGAGGAGGTTCAGATGAGCCCGTACCTGATATCACGCCTGACGGGCCGGAGCCGATCGATGGCGACGGTACGAGACTACATCCGCACAACCCGGCTAGTGACCGTCGTAGCCCTGGCCCAGGTGATCGTCGTATCCCGGACGAGATGGCCATTCCTTTCATCGCATTCCTCTTCTTAGCGATTCCTTTGATCCTTTTCAGGGTGGATGTGGTAGACAATGGAGAGCTGAGTCCC
>PQXF01000086.1 GCA_003194445.1 Candidatus Methanogaster sp. | reverse complement strand
GTGAAATTGACAAAAGAGGCAATGAAAATCTGCGAAGAGAGAATTGAAAGATCAGGAAATTTGCCAAAGTGGGATGTCACCATCGAGCCTGCATTCGGGTAAGCTATTTATTGGGGCTTGCCTTACCAGCGGAACATTGCCTAACACCGGTTGCAGATTATTGAGAATGGAATGAGAACGCACAAGTGGCCATACTTTACCCACCCCTGTTAAGAACATTAACTGGACATCACCATTGGAAGCCATCTTTGACTGTATAGCTTTCTTGACGGTTTCATGTTTTAACAGGATCTTGAGCTTGTTTAACAGTTCTTCAGAACCTTTGTCTTCTTCGAATTGAACGATTTTTTCCATGGACAGTTTATCTTCTAAAAGTTTAAGGCATATCTCGTATAAGTCGATCACAAGAATATTCACTGACATATTATTGAGATTGGAAGCGATCCTATCGATCGTCCGTCTGATGAGCAACTCCTTTTCAGTCGGATAATCGAATATCCAGAATGGCACTTCGTTACCAAGACCTTTCGCAGTCAAAAAATCATCCTCCTGCACTTTTTCTTTCAATAGCTCCAAACGCTTTTCGAATGTTATGGTAACTGCTTTGATAATGCATCAACCTCCTTATATCCGCTATTTATCATATCATCAACATAGTATATTAAACATTCTGTTTGATATAGCTGCCAACTTGACACGGCGCCATGCCATAACTCCAATTTTTCCGGATATTCGAGCCATTGGCAGCAGACCCGTGGCCCGAACAACAAACCGGTCAACCCAAATTCGTCCACGATACAACCGATACCCGCACCCCTCGCACCCCATCTCATCATTCACCCGCTCGAACCCATGCCGATAATCGGGAAGGGTTTTGGCCAGCACCATAGTAAGTTGGAAACCCATAAGTCCAGATACCTTTAAATCAATGCACAGCATAGTGTGATGGCACGGGCTCGTAGATCAGTTGGAAGATCGTCGCCTTTGCAAGGCGAAGGCCCTGGGTTCGAGTCCCAGCGGGTCCATCATGAGCACAAAGACCACATGGATTAAGGCAGACACCGGTAACTGGGATGCGCAGAAGCAAAGAATTACCACCAGCCTCGAATCAGGTGTGGAATGCGTGCTCGCATCAGTTGGTCGTGTCGGGAAGGTGCGGGAACTCGGCGAGATCCTGGTGGCATCCCCGGTTGCAGAGGAGGTCATGCCTGATATTGTGATGGTCGGCATAAAAGGGGAAGGCGATGGAACGCAGCCGCTTCCTACCGATTTGACCGGATCGATGGATATTATCACGGCAGAGAAGTTGGTTTCCGAAGGACAGACGGTTGCCGGATACGTGGTCATTCGCGACAAGAAGTACGAACAGTTCGCGGTCGAACTCGGCAAGGTCTGTGATTACCTGATTGCCATAGGGACTGACTGGAAGGTTATCCCGCTTGAAAATATGATCGCAGGACTCTTTGAGGAAGATGTTTTAATCATAGCCGGAGTCCGGGACGCGGATGAGGCGAAACTCGCGATCGAGACGCTGGAGCATGGTGCGGACGGTGTTCTCATAGATACCGATGATCCGTCAGAGATCAAGCGCATCGTTGGCGTTGTGGAACGCTCAGGCATTCCGGCGGTACCGCTTCAGGTTGCGCGGGTGACCGTGGTCGAACCCAGGGGCATGGGCGACCGGGTCTGTGTGGACACATGCTCGCTGATGTCGGTCGGAGAGGGGATGCTTGTCGGATCGCAGTCAAACGGACTCTTCCTGATACAATCCGAGGCAGAGGACAGCCCGTATGTTGCATCCCGCCCATTCAGGGTCAATGCGGGTGCAGTACATGCTTATGCGAAGGTCGGCGAGAAGACGCAGTACCTATCAGAACTCTCTGCTGGTGATGGCGTGGTCATCGTGAATGCGCGAGGCGAGCAGAGGGACGGGATCGTCGGGAGAGTTAAGATCGAGAAGCGACCCCTGACGCTTGTCAAGGCTGAAGTCGATGGGAACATGATAACAACGATCTTGCAGAATGCCGAGACGATAAAGCTCGTCGGCGTAGACGGGCGTCCGATATCGATCGCAAACCTCAAGGTCGGTGACGAGGTGCTCGTCCATTTCGAGGATTCGGCGCGGCACTTCGGCATGAAGATCGATGAGACGATCATCGAGAAGTGATGTACCGTCCGGGTAAATCTCGGAAACCTAATCTAATGGACGTCGTGCTCTCGAAGTTTTGTTGTTGGTACTCTTGTCCAGAAATCCATGATTGGTTATACAGATTCGCTCACCACATACTCCGACCTGCTTGCTCCAATCATCTCCCGGGGCTAATCCAATGTCCTCCCCATCGAAATGGATAACAAGCAGACCGGTCCTCGTGATATTCACCACGCTGATTGTTCCTGCGGCACTCAGGTCTGTCGAGTAGCCATGCCCGGATCCGGGTCTTGAGTAAAAGGAGTATGGCATCTCATAGACAGGCTCAAGGTGAGAACATGCACCGGATTTGCGCCCTATGGCAGATTCTCCAATAATGAATCTCAAGCTTTCATTAAACTCGATATCATACGGATCCGGTGCTATGTCAGTATATAGACTTCCAGTACTTTTGTCGAAATAATAGGTAGGAGAATCCAGAAAACTTGCTCCCACCAGATACTGGCATTCAGGTTCGCCCCCTTCTGGGGGATGCATGCAGACCTCGAAGAATAAAAAATCCTCAGTCGAGTTATCATTCTCCGGAGGGCATACAGGCATCTGCAAGGGCAAATAGAGCAGATCTACTACACACATAACTCCTATTATCAACAGCAAGCTTATAGCTAAAAGCTTTTTAGTTTCTGTATTCATCCTATACTCTATTTTACTCTTTTTCTGGTTTTTTCGGCACATCCAGCACATAGATGTCATCGTTTCCATAATTCGGATGAAATCCAAAGATCATCTTCGAGCCATCCGGACTCCATTCGATGTCATCTATCACACCATACGGATACGGAATACTCAGCAACCGTTCTTTGTCGCTTCCATCGATGTTCATCACCCAGATGTCAGATGTATTCTCGAAATCATGCTCTGTTTTATATGAATACCAATTCGATGACCGCGAGATGTAAGCAACCCTATGCCCATCAGGATTCCACTCAATATCCGCATCGGCGCCTGGACTTTCTGTCAACCGCTCTTTACCGCTGCCATCTGAGTTCATCATCCATATATCAAAGTTGTCCTGATCTTCTGATAGATATGTAATCTTTGTCCCATCAGGACTGAATTTCGGATCCGCATCATAGCCGGGATGGTCTGTAAGCCGCAACTTGTTTCCGCCATTTGCGTCCATCACCCAGATGTCAATATTTTCGATGCGGGTCTCAGGAGATATCACCGGGTTTAAGAAGAATATCTTCTTCCCATCAGCACTCCACTCTGGTCGCGGCGGGCAGTTACTGCTCTCAATCCCGGATGCGAGTTTCACCTTGTTGCTCTCGTCAAGGTTCATCACCCAGATATCTGAGTGCATCTCCTGACCTGCCATCAGTATCTCCCCGTTCTGCCATGCATCGTTGTATTTACCCCCATCAATGTCCCAATCCCCCTTCTCCTTTGTCACAGTGGCATTTTTCCACCACACGAAGTATGAACCGGTCTCATAGTATGTACAATAGCACACTTTCGTTCTATCAGGGCTTATCGCCTGAAACAGATGTGTTCGCTCATTTAAAGACAGGAGCTTTTTTCTATTGCCCCCATCCAGGTCCATTACCTCAGTTACCAGTAGCTCGGTGTATACCGGGTCATGATATTCGAAGTAGACCTTGCCAGAATGCAGCACCGGATTTGTGCCGTTTGCCAGCCTTGTTACGTCGCTTCCATCCGCATTCATGACCGCAATGTAGCACTCCGAACTGTAGCGTCCGGAACCAACGTCAGGTCGTGTTTCGAAGAATATCTGTGTTCCATCCGGGCTCCACATAGGGCTCTCATCCGGACCCGGGTTTGTCGTAAGTCTTGTCCCTCCGGACGCTGCGATCAGATCGTCCAGTTCCGATTGAGTGATCGCCTGTCTCACAGGGGATTGCATCGTCACAAGAGCAAATATAGTTACGCTGGATGCGATTGCAAGCAGCAAAACAATTGTCAGAATCTTTTTAGTCTTTGTCTTCATGTTCATCTGTCAAGCCTCCGCGTATCCGCTCAGTGCTCCAACGAGTGCACAACAGAGCGCAAACGCAATCTTTACAACAAGTTCGATCAATTCCGGTTTCCTTATGTAAGACCCAAATCCTAAATCGAAGAGTGTTTCGAAGAGTGTCAGTGCCCAGAGCATACAGGCGACCGCAATACCCACTTTCCAGCTCCGGGACATATATCCAAGGAGTATTACGAGGGGCATGGAGATTAGAATCAGTCTCCAGCAGCCGTCACTGTTCCACGGAACAAGCCAGTCCATAAGGTCTGCACCCCCTGTAGCCGCTCCTGCTGTGGACCCTAATACGTAAAATGCGGATATGGTTGCGATTAAAGTTGGAAATAGCCACTGCTTTCGCGTTTTTGCTGTTACTTCTGTTTCGTTCATTTTTGTCATCTTCTCTTTTATCGTCCACCTTTAACTTTGACCGGACTGCTTATATACTTAAGCAGAATCTCAACGAAAATACCTTGGAATCATATCACCAACAGTAGTTTCTTCCTATGCATCGCCTCACCTATGATGCCACTTGTTTAGTCCTTTCATCGTAATACCAATCCTAACCATGCTTTTACTACTCTAACCAAATCTGTTCCCCAATTTCAATCACCTTGTTCTCTGTTAAATTAACGGTTACGGAAGAAGCCGTCCCGGTCCCATTTACATGAATCAGCACTTGCGTGGGACCAACTCTTTTGCCGGTCATCCGGTTCTCAAAATCCGTCACAGCGATGATCTCATAATCCCTGCCAGCTATTCTTTCTTTGACCTGTGGGTCATCAAGAGCTTTTCTTATCGCATTAGACTCTTCATTCTCAGTTAGACCCGCAGGGAGTGCGGGCTTTATAAATGTGTTTTTCAGGATGCGTACAACCTTCCTCTCTTTCAGATCAACTAATGGGATAATCTCTATAATGCTTGCCCAGTCTTTAGTTACAATGAATATCTGCACTCCTGGTAAATCGCAAAAACTCACTTTTCCGTATTCATCGGTCTCACCACCACTGATCCGGCTTACCGAGCTGATATCAATCTCTTTCCCCCTCATCATCTCCTACACAGTCCTATTTTCCAGCGCAATCTGCACAATCAATTTTTCTTCTTCGGTTAGCCGGTCCGGAATCTCGATAGCCAGAGACTCGTCTGTTAGATTATCCGGCACTGTCCAATTTTCTAGTGATAGGATAGAATACCCCTAATCAGAAACTTTTTAACTATCAGAAGTAAATATATCCATGGTGATAGTAAATGACCACTTTGGATTATGCTGTATTGAACCT
>PQXF01000085.1 GCA_003194445.1 Candidatus Methanogaster sp. | reverse complement strand
TTCAGACTTGGTGGGGTATGTGCGTTCTCATACATGGCCAGTTGGCAACGAGTTCCTTTATACGTCCTTTAAGCAACTCGGTCTCACGCTTGAACTGGTCAATCGTGTCTGTGAGTTGCTTGATGATAGCATCCTTATCCATCGTCCTCTTAGAAGACTATTACAGTAATAATATAGAAGTTTTGTGGTCGAGAATGGGTTTTATATCGATCTGGAAGAACAGTGGGATGGGTGGTTATGTAGGGGAGCTAAACACATACCTAGATTGTATACTCACATTAAGCGAACACGTGCAGAGGTTGATATCCATGTGCCCATTAGCCAATAAGAAAAGGATATATATCAAAGATATTATCGGTCAGCATTTAGCGTTGCGGCACTTGGCAGATAAGTTGTTTGATTATATTGATTCACTTAAAGACACCGACGTTATCGTCGACTTTTGTGGCGTTCATACGACAAGCCGCTCTTTCATGTAGCAATTTTTGTACAGACTGAAAAATAGCGATAGTCATATCACTTATATCAATGAGTCAGAGAACATAAGAAAGATGGTTGATATAGTCAGTTCGCCCAAGAAAAAACCTATGATTGTGAATCCAAACTCGGAGAGTGTGCTAAATTTAGATTATTTAGCTTTGAACACATCCACCACCCACAACGCTGAAGAAAGCGATCTTGTGAGTTTACAGAAAAGAGAGGTTTCTTACTTGATTCCCACTTGAGAGTTCTGGGAGGCACTCTTTAGCATTGAGATGAGGAAACATTTTCAGAAAACGTTAGAAATTGTAATGGTCAGACGGATGTGCAACACCACGCAGAACACGAAAACAAGGTGGTCATGCCCCATAGGGTAACAATGTCCGCGTGTTCTTGATCAGATTGACCATTACAGAAAACGTTAGAAATGGCCAAACCTAGAAAACACGCCAGCTACACGGCCAACCTGCCCCCCGCACCCAGCAGGGTACTTCCTAAAAGGCCACTAATAACTACCTCATGGCTGGGAAAGATTAAAACGCATCGCTGTTCAATGGATGGATTGATGGACAGATATGATTTGATCACACGGAACACACAGGAGATCGTGACCATCGATGGCTTAAACGGGCTGCTGGCATCGGATAAGACGCTGACCGCTTATGCAGGATATGAACCGAGCGGAAAGGTACATCTCGGTCATGTTCTTACTGTAAACAAACTTATCGATCTTCAAAATGCAGGATTTAAGGTAACAGTGCTGCTTGCGGATTTACATGCATACTTAAACGAGAAAGGAACGCTTGAAGAGGTGAGAGAACTTGCAGAGTATAACAAGCAGTGTTTCATTGCGCTCGGGCTTGGCAAGGCAAAGTTCGTCTTTGGAAGCGAATTCCAGCTGGATCCGGAGTATACGTTAAATGTGCTCAGGCTGGCGCAGGATAGCACGCTTAACCGGGCGAGGCGCAGCATGAGCGAGGTCGCAAGAAGCGTGGAGCACCCGATGGTGTCGCAGATGATCTACCCACTCATGCAGGCTCTCGATATCATGCACCTCGGTGCTGATGCTGCTGTTGGTGGAATCGACCAGCGCAAGATTCACATGCTTGCGCGGGAGGAACTGCCAAAGCTCGGATTCCGCGCTCCGGTGTGCATCCACACGCCGATCCTTCTCGGTCTGGACGGCGAGAAGATGTCATCATCGAAGGATAACTATATTTCAGTGGACGACGATACGAAGGCGGTCGAGAAGAAGATCAACCGTGCATTCTGTGCACAAGGGTCGGTGGACGACAATCCTGTGATCGAACTCTTCAGGTACCACATCTTCCCGAGATTCTCTTTTGTAGAGGTCAAACGACCATCGAAGTTCGGCGGCGATCTCCGCTACGATACTTTCGAGGATATTGCACGCGATTTCGCGGAAGGTGGGCTGCATCCGATGGATCTGAAGAAGACCGCGGCTTCGTACATCAATTCCATCCTTGACCCGGTCAGGGGGATGTTATGAACGATTGCGCAGATTACCCCGCGTGATGTCGGATCGAAAGTGGGGGTATTTCAAGTGAGGGTCTATAAATATAAAAACGGGTGATCACCATGCTCCACGTATCCCGGAAATATGCGCTAAACGGTCGGAATCTTCGATGTACGCTTCTGCTCCCTGCCATTGTGGTAACCTCGCTGATCTGTGGTATGGTCACCACTGCCGGAGCGGGTACACCATCCCAGGAAGGCGAGGGGGCGTGTGCGCAGCTACTGATTAGCACAGATAAAGACACGTATCTGCTCGATCCGTATTACTGGGTGTATGAGGCGTCTTCATATAACTGGGGTGGTGCATCTCCGGGAGACCTGTGGCCCCCTGACGGCTACACGAGAACTGTTAACGTAACAGTCCTGCTCATGGATCACAAAGGCTATCGGGCTTCCCCGGATGATATGCAGTACGGGGTTTGGAATGCCACAACGGTCATAGCAAGCGGAGATCTGACAGACAGGGGAGATAGGCTGTATACAGCGAGTTTTGAGATAACCGACTCCGATTCCGGTGGGCCAAACTTCGATGGGAGCGACCTTAAATATTTCACAATACGTGTGGAGGCGAATGCTTCAGAAGGCCTTATCGATGGAGCGAAGAGTTTCAAGGTCGGGAGATGGGGATGTGATCGGTGTCACATAGGGTACACCGGATGGGGTGGGCATGAGAATCCAACCGCCAAACAATTGTATTCGTGGAGTGGCTTTCCGGAGGGCGGACCCGGAGGACCTCATAACTGGGAAAATATTCTGGGCGGCAATGGGAATGATAAGACCACATTTGATATCTCTTATCTCACGAATTCGGAACTGACTCACACACCATCGGATTATCTCAACATGGCTCCGTGGCATGAAATGACGAAACGAAAGCAAGGAGGAGATCCCAAATGTTCCCCATGCCATCAGGGATCCGGAAGGCTTCGTTACGCTTACAGTGCACCAGAAGGACTATACGGCTGGGAAACTATTCAGGGGGGCGATGGGAAATATAAGACCCGGGTTAATATCACATACCTCGTGGATGAAATGGCAAAACAGAAGCAAGGAGGAACTTGCGAATGTCTCCCATATCCTCATGACGCAGGAAGGCTCCGTTACGCTTACAATTACGGTACGCTTGGGTACGCATGGCTGGAACATGCAAAAGCCGAAGTAGTCGAATGCACCTTCTGCCACGGCATGGACGGTGGCTACAATGAAACCTATTGGGCAGATACCGGCGGATATGCATACGGCGAGCATGCAAAGGTCGATCCACCTCCCGGCACAGACCATGATCCTTATCTTGCACACCAGTCCTGCTCAAACGCAAGTTGCCACGGACACATCAGCGATTCGGATGCCGGAGCAATCGATAATGCATATCCGAATTGCTCATCCTGCCACCCAATCTCCTTTGGCTCAGAGATTCCGCAGTGGCTGAATGCGTCAACCGGGCATCCGAGAGATGTCGGAGGACATCCGAATAGCGATCCGGTGGTCAACTGCTCGTTCTGCCATAATTCATTTCACTCATTAGCCGATGAGCGCAATATACTCTCATGCGGCGACTGCCATCCCGAATCCGAAAACTACCCACTGCATCCTTATGAAGGCTATCAGGACGGAGCAACATGCAGCAACTGCCACTGCGGTTCTGATCACTTAAACATCCACGACATATCGATCCCTGGATGCAAAGACTGTCACGCCCGGGTCTTCGACAGTATCAAGGATGGCTATAACAACTATGCGATGGATGACGATCCCGCGAATCTCGCACCAGGCGGGTCTAATATGACGCACAAGAGAGATACCAGAGTGGCATTCATGGGCAATGACCCACAGGGGCAAAGCGGGAGCGGTAATTATTTCTATTCGAGACACGCGTATCCCGGTTCAAGCGGAGGATGGGCAGGCGCAACAGGACCTACCAGGTCCGGGGATCAGATATGCCTGAACTGCCATTCGGAGATTGTGAGGCGCGAAGGCGCACGGCGTGATGAGAACTGGGATATGTCCTCACCATGCAAACCATGCCATACTCTCTGGGCTGATGGCGTTACTCCAAACCCAAACGTCCACCGCCTATCATCTCCACACTGCACCGACTGCCATTCCACCTGTTCGGTACATGCAGGCGCATCCCTGCAAAACCTCCCGAAGGACTATACACGAGTCCCCGCGATATCGTCGATGCTCAAAGATAGCGTACATAAGCGTTTGGTTATGAACACTACCACAGGCAATCCCTCGAACTACCACGGATGCCTGATCTGTCATACCGATGTGGATTTCAGCATCTATTATGATGATCTCTTCGAGATCGTGATCGTGGACTATGGCGGAGTACATAAGTGGAGTTCGATGCCATCGTGCACGAAGTGCCACTCTCTTGATGACGACGTCATAAGCCCGGGTCCAAGGGCATACGGGCACGAACGTCTCGACATCGATTGGGGTAATAACACCCAGTGTCTGAGATGCCATAACATCTACAACCGGACCGCTGGAAGGTATCACGGGCACAATGCAACCATCGAGTCGTGTACCGGTTGCCATTACAACTTTGCAGCGATGAACGATTACGGCACTCCGGAGATGTATGTCTACGGAAACGAGAGCATGGGTGACGAGTGCGCCGGTTGTCACGACACCAAACATCATCCACCAAAACCATGAACACAGATTACACAGAGATCGGATGCGGCATATACCAGAGCCGGGCAAGTCCGGCAGGTCAAGCAAGCAGTGCACGCAATGTAAGTAATTCAAGTAATGCAAGTCAGACGCAACTTGCAACCGTGAGCCGACAGGAAGATGGAATGGGGCAGGAGTTTCAGATATGGGATTTTCGCCACAGCAAACTGGCTGCACTGATCCTGAAAGGATTTATCCCGCCGATCACTGAGTCTTCGCTGGTCCTCTATCTCGGTGCGGCATCTGGCAGCACAGCAAGCCATATTTCCAATATCGTGCATAACGGACTGGTGTATGTGCTTGAATTTTCGCCAACTGTCATGAAAAAACTTATTTCAAGATGCAAATCCCGGCGGAACATGATACCGATCTTCGCGGATGCGAACCACCCCGAAAGATACGCCCATCTCGTGGACAAGGTGGATATCATCTATCAGGACATAGCGCAGCGCAATCAGGCAGAGATCGCTCTTGCGAACGCTGAATATTTCTTGAAGGATGATGGCTACCTGATCCTCATGATAAAAGCCAGAAGCATCGATTCAACCGCTAATACTAAAGAGATATTTAAAAAAGAGGTCGAGGAGCTGCAAAAACATCTCTCTATCTTAAAGACTGTCAAACTCCCCGGATACAGGGATCACCTTGCTGTGATTGCGAAGGGTTGTAAATCTACAGTACATGCTCGGGTAATGGGTGGATAAAATCAGTGGAATTTGTGCAGGTGTGAGAGTTAACCCACCTTTCGGTGATGCCCCGACACATCACCAAAAGGTGTCACGGTGGCATGACATACTCCATTCTCAGTAGTCGTCCGTCATTCAGCTTTATGCACCTCTTCGATATATCGTTACATGCTCTT
>PQXF01000084.1 GCA_003194445.1 Candidatus Methanogaster sp. | reverse complement strand
GAGTGAAATTGACAAAAGAGGCAATGAAAATCTGCGAAGAGAGAATTGAAAGATCGGGAAATTTGCCAAAGTGGGATGTCACCATCGAGCCTGCATTCGGGTAAGTTATTTATTGGGGCTTGCCTTAGCTAGTGAATACTCCATGTCATAACGTTGATAAGCTAAAGATGCAATGCTCTGTCTCAGACTTGCCATATGTCCAGAAACTACCGCTTGCTCAAGCTGCAAAATTGATTCAGCTGGCTTCACCCAGCCATTGATTGAAACTTGTTCAGCAATGACTCGTCCTTTAGGGGTTTCATCAATAAGTATGGTATCAATTCTTCCGTAAGGATACTTGTTAATTAGATCCTCAGCGGCTTGTTTTGGGTCACCAATATTCGAGAGCCCATCTGAAAGGACTAAAACTGCTATTGCCTTATATTTTTCGAAATCCTTGTCTTGAGTTATGAGTGAAAGAGCATCAGCAAGATTTGTTTGATACTCAGGTTGAATATCCTCAAGTTTCTTCTCCCACTTTGTGAAGTCAGCGAGTGATCCTTTGAACTCACAACGCGCTTGTGTGGAAAAGGCAATTACAGCAATATCTTGCCCACGAGTTGCGTGTACTTGACTTACTAGTAAGTCTTTTGCTGCTTCCAATTTTGTCTTCCAACGTCCCACTTCAGTCAAAGCATTTGTCGGTGTGGGCTTTTTTGTAAAGCCATCCCCCATAGAACCAGATACATCTAAAAGAACAATCCAAATTGCTGACATGCTGAACTCCTTTTAATTAGGATAATCAAGACAAAGAATGCTTCCATTCTCTTTTCGCGCGGCTTTTCTGTTTCTTTTGCGGCGAAATATTTCGGCCAACTTGGTCATATCTGCATTGCATATATCATTACAATCTGGGAGTATATACGCATTGCGTGCATACTCACTTTGGATGTGCTGCTCAGCTTTTTCCATATATTACCTCTTCATTTCTTTAAATTCATTGCATCCAAAGGATTTATAGTTTTTCCAGATAGGATGTGCGCCTGATTTTCAGATTTTAAGATGTTATTCAGGATTCCTATTGCCTTTCGAGAGCATGATTAAGAGCGCATAAAGCCCCAGCCGTGCCACCCCGCAATGAATTGCGGGGCATCCGTGAGATGGAGGTCGCGTGGCAGGGTGAGCGCGGCAGATGCGGGATGAACGAGTGTATATTTGCATAGGGTGGCACGAATTTCGATTATTGTTTTCAGCATATGACATTGCGGTCAAATGAAGCAATGCATCGCAGGAGTTGATTTTGTTCAACTTGATTATGAGCGGTTCCTATGTGGAATAAGAAAATCTTCTAGTTCTTTGAGATTTCTTGCAATTCTATCCTTTAGAGCACCCAAAATCATAGGGTTATCTAGGTCTGACATAAGTGTTCTTGGGTCCGTTTTGAGACCAATACATTCTTTTCCCATAGCATAAGCATACCCGATCTCAACGCACGCCCCGTCATCAGGAACTCTGCCATCCATAACAAAAACCACAATATCCGATTTTTTGATTTCACTAATGTCTCGCTTAAAAATTTTGCCCATAGCAAATGATTCAGATTCACCATTTGCCAATAATTCTGATAACTTATGACCATCACGTTGTGGCAGAAAGGTCTCGAACCCCATATCTTCAAGATATTTACTCAAATACCCGTTATACTGCTTTTCGGCTTCCGAAAATAACGGACCTGCTACATATATCTTTGGCATGCGTATCACATCCCTCTATTATTTGCGAATGTAGTGACTCTTTTGGGAAACATAATTTCTTTGAACACAGTTTCAAAATACCTATCAGTCATGCCTGCTATATAATCCCTCACCTGTTCAGCAGGGGAAGAATTTTCAAAGTAGTCTTTACTAATCCAATCCGGATTAATAAAATGCTGATATATTTTAGAAGTTTTATCTTCACATCCAAGGTCATCTAAAAATTTTTTGTAAAGTATTTTATACATAGTTTCAATCTTCTCTTTTTGCGATAATAAATTCTCATTGTGGTAAATATATTCATAATTAAATTCTTTATACTCCTTTACGGATTCTGAAATTTCTTTCGAATACGAAATGTGATTTTGACCATAACTATTTTCAACCAAATCTATAATAAGTGAGTTTATTATTTCGTCATTTTTTGTCCCAATATTTTCTCTACAACGCTCCGGGACTTCCGAATCGCTATTTATGAGGCCTATTTCAATCGCATCTTGAATATCTCTACCTAAATATGCTATTGTATCAGCAAATCTTACAACACATCCTTCCATGGTCATAGGAACATAATCTTTTTTCCCTTTTTTAATATCCCCTATCTCTTGATCAAAATTTTCCCAGTCCTTAGCCCCATTGGGCTCTAATGATTGATTGTGCACCTCCCCGTTATGACACAAAATTCCATCAAGTACTTGAAGCGTTAAATCACAATCTTCGATCTTATCGAGGAATTGAACGCCTTGAACATTATGCAAGAATCTGCCGAGTTTACATTTTTCACACAATTCAGATAGAACGGACTCACCAAGATGACCATATGGTACATGACCAATATCATGTCCCAGTGAAATGGCTTCGATTAGGTCTTCGTTTAATTTTAGAGCCCTTCCTATAGTCCGGGCGATCTTTGAAACTAGTTGTACATGAATAACACGATGCGTAATGTGATCGTTGTCCACTAAAAAAAATACTTGAGTTTTATCAATATATCTTGAATAAGCATGTGTATGCGCAATCCGATCGGCATCTCTTGAATATTTAGCCCGAATATCCTCTATATATTTTTGTTTCCTTCTTAATCCTTTTTCACTTTTACAGGCAAACTCTGATAAATAGCTATTCTCCCTCTCCGCAATATGAGACTTTATTTTTTCTTCCAACCCCAATTCTATTTTTTTATTGTATTTATCGCTCATCATATCACCTCATTACTACTGAAGGAATCAATTTAGTGTAAGCTGCGAATCCTGCCTTCTGTACATATGCTTCAGCAGGTTCACTGTGGCAAGTCAACAATGACATCGTAAGCCCGCTATGTGAATCATATAGTCTCATGTAGTTATAGCTGTATCGCCATAATACTTAAAACTAATCGATTCTATTTTTGCGTATCTTGCCGTGACCTTACACTCATAGAGTTCATATCACAATCCACCCCACAAAACCCGCGATCCACGCGACCGACCCGACCTCCGCGTTCATCACGCCAGCCTCCCGAAGTCACCAAACCCCGCACTAAAGTACAGAGCCTGTATATAGCGATTTCGCATTTGGAGCCTCCTGATTCTGTATGTATCTCTCCACAACCTCCCAGCCATGACCAACCGAGCCATGGAAACAGGATGGCGCCCACAGACCTTTGCCGCACCACTCCTTGAGATGTGGAAATGCTTCGCGCAATTCTCTGCTGCTCCTTCCTTTTATTCTCTTAGCCATAAAGCTTACAGAATATTTCGGGGGGTATTCTATAAAGAGATGGATATGATCCACATTCACCGCCATGTCAATGATTTCGATTTTCATCTCTTTGCATATCTTACGGATAATCCCCTCTACCGCGAGCGCGACATCTCCAACCAAAATCTTCCCGCGATATTTAGGCGAGAAGACCATGTGGTCAGTCAATAATGAAACCGTATGTCGATCGTGGCGGAGTTCTTTGCGCTCCATGCGGTGTACGTCAGAACTCATCATATATAAAACCTCTCAAAGAGCGAGGTGAAAGTGAACACAAAAAATAACACCGCATCCAGCAGGGCATATACCGCACAGAGCCCGACGTTCTCTTGTGGTCAATTCACTTGGTGTTTTTACCGCCATTTAAGCCTCCTGATGAACGAGAACATAGTGCTCTCTCGAACGCATCAGTATCATGCTCACGATACAGATAAAGTTAACCCTTTGTGCAGACTGACTTTCATGGATTGCGTTGACATTACGGCTTATTGACATAGTATATTATAAAATTCTGGGCTCTGATCGCCAAAAAGCTTAAATGCAGGGATTCCATACCCAGAAAGGAGGAGATGAAAGACATGAAGGTCTTAATCGTCTACTATTCCATGTACGGTCATATTCACCGTATGGCAGAGGCTGTCGCTGAAGGTGCTTCTGAAGTCGATGGTGCTGAGGTTGTGATGCGTCGTGTCCCGGAGACGCTGCCAGCAGAGGTGCTCGAGAAGATGGGGGCAGTAGAAGCGCATGAAACGTTTGCCCACATCCCGATATGCGCGCTTGATGAGCTCGCTTCCGCTGATGCGATCATCTTTGGCACGCCAACGCGATTTGGGAATATGTGCGGAGAGATGCGCCAGTTCTTTGATGCTACCGGCGGGCTCATCGCCGGTAGCATTGGGGAGCGCATGCCAAGCGAGAATGAGCTCTCTGCAGCACGGTTTCAGGGTAAATACGTCGCAACGATCGCTTCTGCGCTTGCAGGACATCGGGAAGAGGTGATCGATGCCATGCGCAGGTGGGTCCAGGTCCTATCAGACCCGATAGATGCGGTATGTCAGGAGACAGCCCAATGAAAATCGAGGATGTCAGAAAGGAATGGGATGAACGATCCACGAGTTATGATGCGTATTTCAACACATTTGGGGGAAAGTTAGATGAGTATTTGAGATGGAAATTGATAAAGGAATCTCTTCCTGAAGATAAGACTGCAAGAATCCTTGATGCCGGCGGTGGAACCGGCAGGGTGGCGCTCCCTCTTGCAAGGATGGGTTATGCGGTAACGCTATGTGATCTATCACCAGGGCAACTCGAGGTGGCAGAGGAGAAATTGCGAAAGCATGGATTATCAGAAGAGGTTGAGATCAGAGAGGCAGACATCGCCGCCCTTCCATTTCCTGACGAGTTCTTTGATCTTGTGCTCGCTGTGAGGGGACCGATCTCCCTTTCGACCGACTCCTCAAAGGCGGTTGTGGAGATTTCCCGGGTAACAAAGAGGGGCGGGAGGATCTGTGTGGATGTCTCCAGCCGTTACTGGGCTGCGATCCTGGAGTATGATAAAGACCCTGAGACTGCGCTCAAGTTGATCAGATATGAGCTGAATCATGCCTGCGGGGCTCATGGTTTCGGAAGGGTGTTTAGCCCAAGAGAGCTTGAGGAGGCTTTTGAGAGGAATGGCATAGAGGTCACTGGAATCTACGGAGATTTTGCATACCATCTTCCTGAAGAGATGCGAAAGGCAACGAAATGGGAGGAAAGATTATATAATCAGGTTACCGAGATACTTGAGCGCTTGAGCAGGGAATCGTCGGTTACAGGGATGGGAAACGACCTGATACTGGTGGGGGAGAAGTGTTGAGGATGCTGCCACGATAAACTTTATATACCCAAGCGACACCGTATAGATCAGAAATAACAGGTGGTGCTATTCTGTGACGATGGTGCACATCGAAGGTGAGGATAAAGGAAAAATCATACTCTATGCTTTGAGCACATGCGTGTGGTGCAAGAAGACAAAGAAGCTGCTAACAGAGTTGGGCGTGGATTTCCACTACGTATATGCCGACTTACTAAAAGAGGATGAGATAGGGCAAGCCCCAATAAATAACTTACCCGAATGCAGGCTCGATGGTGACATCCCACTTTGGCAAATTTCCCGATCTTTCAATTCTCTCTTCGCAGATTTTCATTGCCTCTTTTGTCAATTTCACT
>PQXF01000083.1 GCA_003194445.1 Candidatus Methanogaster sp. | reverse complement strand
GAGTGAAATTGACAAAAGAGGCAATGAAAATCTGCGAAGAGAGAATTGAAAGATCGGGAAATTTGCCAAAGTGGGATGTCACCATCGAGCCTGCATTCGGGTAAGTTATTTATTGGGGCTTGCCTTACCCCGGTACATTATTACCTGTGAGCCCCCTTATATGATATCTATGATTCGATGATTCGATGATTCGATTCCGGGGCTTGCCCGATCCGGCGGGTTTATGCGGGGTCCCCTACTTCTTTTTTCTTCTCGACAACCAGCGTAAGCCCGTCCACATCCCGGATCACCACATCCTCGCCTTTCCGCACCGGCTCTGCTGCAGACACCCGCCATATCTCGCCGTGAATATGCACGGTTCCCTCCGGATCGATGTCGGTCTCTGCCCTGACGATCTCTCCGACCAGTTCCTCCCGCCCAGTCGTCGGTTTCGTACGCCTCGTCTTCATAACAAGACCGAGACCTGCCACGATGACCACGACAGAGAGGATCACGAGTGCGAAGACGGTCTGTCTGAAGTCGCTGATCCATTCAGCCGGCATGAACGGCTCCTGCGGAAACATGATGGCCCCGAGAACTATGCATATCGCGCCGCCGACCGTCAATACTCCGAATGTTGGCGTGAGAACCTCAGCTATGAGCAGCAGTATCCCGGCTACTATCAATACCACTCCGAATGTGCTGACCGAGAACATTCCCATGCCGTACAGCGCAAGTATCATCGCTATCGCGCCGATCATCTCAGGAACGTACGTCCCAGGAGCTTTGAGACCGTAGATGATTCCGTAGAGCCCGATTAAGAAGAGTACGAACGCGATCTGGGGGTTGCTCAGTAAGGTGACTATCGATGCCGCAAACCGTGGCTGCTGCGTGATGAAGATCGCATCCTTCGTATGAAGTGTCACCGATTCCCTGCTCACGTTCACGGTTCTGTCATCGATGGCAGCGGCAAGATCGTGCCTGCCTGATGCGACCACATCGATCACATCCTGCTCCAGCGCTTCCTCCGCAGTCAGTGATAGTCCTTCTGTCACGAACTTCTCCGCGACCTCGGTAGATCGGTTCCGGTTCTCCGCAATTCCGCGCATCCTGGCTGCGTACGCATTGACAGTCTTGTTCTCAACCGGCGTCGTGCCTGTTGGTGTTATCGCAATCGGTGTTGCAGCTCCAGTGGCTGTACCTGGGGCCATTGCGGCGATATGCCCTGAGAGAAGGATGAATGCACCGGCAGAGAACGCCCGATCACCCTGCGGCACAAACGTGATCACAGGCACCTCCGAACGCTCAATCTCTGATACGATCCCCTCCATAGAGTCCACAAGCCCGCCAGGCGTGTTTATTTCGATCAGCACCGCGGCAGCACCGATATCAGTTGCGTGATCGATGCCGCGGGTGATCTCCATCCCAGTGCCTGCTGTGATCATGTCGTCCACCTCGATCACATAGATCATCGGTTCTGACGCGCCACCTGCTGGCGCTATGAGGGCGAGCGACAGCGTCAGGAGCGTTAGAAGGATTGGGATCCGTTTCATCTCAATCCCACTTTCCCTCCATGTCTCTTTACTTATTCTCTTTATTGAGTCCGAGTGCGCCCATGATTTCTATCGGCAGCGGAATCACCACCGTCGTTGCCTTCTCCTCAGTCGCATCCTTGATCGTCTGGAGCGTCCGGACGTAGAGTGCCCCCTGTTGTTCGTTTAACACCCTTGCAGCATCCGCAAGTTTGATTGATGCCTGCAGTTCTCCTTCTGCATTGATGACCCGTGCCCTACGGTTCCTCTCTGCCTCTGCCTGCGAAGCCATCGCACGCTGCATCGACTCTGGTAGTTCGACATCCTTGATCTCAACTGCCGAGACCTTGATTCCCCATGGATCGGTCGCATCATCGATGATCTCCTGCAGCTGTTTGTTGATCTTATCCCGCTCCGAAAGAACCGCATCAAGTTCCACCTGTCCGACAACACCCCGAAGCGTCGTGAGCGCCATCTGCGCGGTTGCTGTCGGATAGTGCTCAACCTGCACCTCTGCCTTGCTTGGATCCATCACCCGGTAGTACACCACAGCATTCACCCGTGCAGTCACGTTATCCCTTGTGATAACCTCCTGCGGCGGGATATCAAGCACGACCGTCCTGAGATCGACCTTTCTCATCGTCTCGAGTATCGGGATTATGAAGAAGAGTCCTGGCCCTCTTGCACCGACAAGCCTCCCGAGCCGGAATATCACGCCGCGCTCGTACTCCTGAACGATCTTTACAGCGCTTGCAAGCACAAACAGCACTACAATTACTATTAATATCACATATTGTTCCATAATATCACCCAGTAAAAAATGGATTTTGTGGCTTATAAAGATTTGTGAGTGATAACACACTCGCAAAAACTTTTTGATATATATGAAATACATGAAATTACCATATAAAAAGGAGTACCCATGAAGATCCTGATCATCGGCGGCACAGGCGAACTCGGACAGTGGTTTACGAGATTCTTCCAGCGCCTCCATCATACGGTTGCGGTCTGGGGCAAAAGCGGCAAGGTTGAGGTCGCTTACGCGTTGGGTGCTATGTATGCCCACGATCTGGATGCAGCGATCCATGAGAGCGATATCGTTGTGATCTCGGTTCCTATCGATGTAACAGAGGCTACGATCGAAGAAATTGCACCTAAGATGAGTCGCGGGAGTCTTCTCATGGATATGACTTCGATAAAGAAGATACCGCTTGCTGCGATGGAGAAATGTGTACCTGATGGCGTTGAGGTGATCGGGACGCATCCGATGTTCGGTCCGAGTATCCCTGCCATCCGCGGACAGACTGTGATGATTACGCCGTCAAACAGATGCGAACGGTGGCTTCCGGTCTTGACCGATCTCTTCGAGCGCGAGGGTGCAAACGTCGAGATCGTTGATGCCGACACACATGACCGGGTCATGGCAGTGGTGCAGGGGCTCACACATTTCGCATACTTAAGCATCGGATCCACGCTTCGGAGTCTCGACTTCGAGGTCTCCCTGTCGAGAAGGTTCATGAGCCCGGTGTACGAGATCATGCTCGATTTCGTCGGGCGGATACTCGGTCAGAACCCGCACCTGTACGCGATGATCCAGATGAACAATTCCATGATCGCGGAGGTGCATAAGGCGTTCATCGCAGAGTGTACAGGGCTTTCGGAGATAGTAAGGAAAGGATCTGCGGACGATTTCACATATCTGATGAAGAATGCGGCAGCCCACTTCGGGGATACGGAATCCGCTCTGAGACGGTCTGATAAACTGATCAATACGAAGATCACAGAGTTTGAGGAACTGGTCAGGTCGATAGGACGCGAGAGCGGCGTGTTACACCTTCATTCAGGGGTCCTGCATACAGGCGTCATCGCAAAAGTCGCTCCGAGAACCATTGTCATGGAAGAGGGGCGGAGATCTGTTGAATTAAAGATCGAGAACATAAGACTGCTCAGCCGGGCAGAGTTACAGGACTGGAAACTTGAAAATCTGCGCAGGTTTACGCGGGATATATCAGTCATACTGCCTGACCGCGCAGACCCTTCTGTGATCTGCGACGTAATATCGAGATGCGATGGCGCGGTACGTGCGGAGGTCATCGACCGGTACGAGCCGAGACGGAGCGCAACTTTCCGGATCGAGATTCTTGGCGACTGTGACCCGGATAGTGTCGAGGACGGGATCGAGGCGGTTCTTTCCGGTATCGGGTGCGTGCGGAGGGGGCAGTCTGCAAGATGAGCAGTCCCGGAACCAGAACGCTTCGACACCACAGCTGCCCAAGCAGTACTCAAAACCCGGACTCGTTCAGAAAAAAATATCGCAGCCCTGAGGTGTGGGCTGCGTCCACGTTTGTATGACCCCAGTACAAAACCCACGCGAACGGATTTCTTATAATGACTTACTGCAAACTATACATTGGAGTGACATTGCCATATACGTCGTTGTGAGGTGAGTACTACGTCAATGTCACTATCATGCTATGATTGTGCTACTGAGTAACTGCTAACGAAATGGTGAGAATTTCAAATTCCCCCCTCCGAAATCGGCGGTACATAATCAAGAACCGTACCATACGCCTCTTTAATTCTCATCGTCGCAACGATGCCAGCGTACCGCCCATGCAAAAGCCCATCTGCCATCACCGCGCCACCCTGTGCGGATTCTTTCGCGATTTTAGCACTGGGAAATCCTTTTAACGATCGAACCGGAGCAACCGTATCCAACCGCTCCATCAACTCAGCCCTAATTTCCGGAATCCTTGATAGTCTGCCTGACATCAGCACTTCTTCCGGCGTCAGAGCGGCTGTGAGTGCGAGAACGTTCTTGACCGCGCCCTCGATAAGCGCGCTACGTGCATCATCGTGCATGACAAGATCCTCTGGCGCAATCTCGCCTCCGGATAGGAAGCGCGCACCCCGGCTGATCATGAACTTTTTTCCGAACCTGTCGAGGAGATATGCAAGTTCGCCGTCGATCGCACCCATCGAAAGAAATCCGATGCCACCGCTGCTTCCGCCGATGCCGTCCACAACCCTTCCGGAATCGACAGCGATGGCGGCGGTATGTGCGAATCCGACCTCCAGCAGTATAAACGAGGTACGGTCATAGTCGATGCCCGAGCTTACCGCCTGATCCCGCACTGCAAGCGCGCACGAGCATAACTTATCAGGAGTGCCCATGTCGATCCTGTTGACCTTTCGATATGCAGGAACCGTTGGCAGGTGTATGACCCCGGGGATTACATATACCGGCAGATTATGCTCTTTTAACATCTCGATGAACCTGCGCATCCCGAGTATCGATGTGTTGTCATCACTCCTGCGAAGCGACATCAGGAAAATGTCGCGCCGCGTTACATCAGAGATTTTTTTGATAGGAATCCCGTACCCGGAGGGTCCGATGATAAGTTCTGGATTGCTCGCTTTTAGCAGATCGATGACCGATTCAGGGTCTGATGCAATATCCTTCGTTGGTATCGATAGATCGAGGGTGACCTTCTCGCCATCCAGTCCAAAGAAGTCGAAACTCTTTGTGCCCGGATCGATTCCGATGACACGTGTCATAATGTTGGGATGGCTGCCCGGACGTATAAACTTTATACCCTGAAACCGTTGATAACATCAGATGAAGCGCATATCCGCAATCGAGGCGATCGCCGGGGAACTTACCGATGAGCTTGTGATCTGCAATCTCGGTTACCCGAGCAGGGAACTGTATGCGCTGAAGGATAAGGTGACGCATTTTTACATGCTCGGTTCGATGGGACTTGCATCATCGATCGGGCTTGGGCTGGCGATGGCGCAGCCGCGCAAGGTCGTAGTCCTCGATGGCGACGGCTCGCTCCTGATGAACTTAGGCTCGCTTGCGACCATCGCAAACCATGCGCCGGAAAACTATCTGCTCGTCGTTCTCGATAACCAGTGCTATGGCTCGACCGGATGCCAGTTGACCGCCACATCGCGTGCGGCTGATCTGGCAGCGATCGCAACTGGCGCGGGTGTGCGTGATGTGCGGAGCGCGGGGACGATTCCGGAGGTGCGATCTGGCGTGCATGGCGCAGGCGTGCTTGTGGCAACGGTCGAGTCAGGGAACGCTGACGTGCCGATTATTGATATGGAGCCTGTGGAGATCAAGAGGAGATTTATGCGAGGTAGTGCAGATATGCTGAAGTTATAGGAATGATGAATAGAGAGAGGTTGGGTTTGCTATGAAAGTAGGACACTAACACAGCCATATTTATCTAATTATGATTAATTATATATAACATTTTTGATTGTAAATGCCACTGATTTAATCTCTTTCAAAGATCCATCATCTA
>PQXF01000082.1 GCA_003194445.1 Candidatus Methanogaster sp. | reverse complement strand
ATCGTGAGTAAGTCTATACACCATGTTCTCCATCCATCAAACGAAATGTTTTATTCACAACCATTGCGATAGTACATATAATTTCATTAATAATAAATTTTGTGGTGGTGGGGGGTGAGTAGTTACCTCTGTTGAATCTCAAACTCATCCTCTCCAAATGTCGCTCCAATCTTAGTTAAGACTGTCCGCAAACATCTCGCAATCAACATCTTTTTGAGCACCCGGCTATGATCATGAAACAATGGGTGAGACAATGAACCTGATGGCACCTGCGGACTCCTTCGAGACCGCTCGTGGCGTGATCGAAGCCGGAGCGGACGAGATATATCTCGGACTTGAGAACGAGAACTTTGTGAACCTGAATCTCTCGGGACGCGGGCGTGGCTGTAACGTGCCCACACTATCGGAACTCGCAGAGATAGTAGAGTTTGCACACGAGCGCGGAATTCTGGTGGATTACACAGTGAACACCCCATTCTTAAGCGACGAGCTCGAAGAGATGTTCATATCGCACGTCATGGCTGGCGTGGACGCGGGCGTGGATGCGCTGATCGCAGGCGAACTTGGTGCCATGCAGCTAATCAAGGAGATGGATACCGGGCTACCGGTTCATGCAAGCGTACTCTTAAACACGTTTAATTATGGGCAGATCGAACTCCTGAAGAGATTAGGCGCAAGCAAGATCGTGCTGCCGTTTAAGATGGAACTCGCCGAGATCAGGGCGCTATCAGAGAGCGGAATCGATCTCGAGATATTCGGGCAGTTCGGATGCTCAAATATCAATGGCACCTGCCACCTAATCCACAGCGCGGGCGAGAGCATCAATCTCGGACTTCCGTGCCGTTCGAACTATCATGTCGGTGGCGAGGTGCAGCGGGTGCATCCGATCCTCGATGCGGGCACGGACTGCTCGCTCTGCAGCATCCCTGACCTGCTCGAGATAGGAGTGAGCGCATTAAAGATCGTTGGAAGGGGCATGAATCCAGAGATGATTCGGGAGATCGTGCAGATCTACCGGAGGTGCATTGATCTCGCACTCGACGGTGGCGATCCGGGAGCGATCCGGGAGTATGTACTAACAGAAGAGCCTTTCTGGCAGATGTTATGCGAGCAGAGGAGATGCAAGTACCTTGAAACACCTATTACTGATTCATACGTGTGATTATAATGATTGAACTGAGAACATCTGATTATTCGAAGATCGAAGCGATCACCGGGTTGATCGAAGATGTGGATATCGGTTCAGGTCTCAGGATCGGGGTCGGGAGTGAAGCGTGCGTACACAAACTACCCGCGACCCTGGAGATCGCACAGGTATCCGACCTCGATTGCATCGATGGTGTGACGCTGATCACCCCAATAACGCCACAGAAGCACTTCGATCGCGTATGCGGGTATGTGAACGAGGTCGCAGATCTCGGTATCAGGAACCTTCGCATCGTCGTAAACGATCTCGGAATCCTCTATTCCTGCGAGATCTATCGCCCTGTTGCCGGAAGGGGCATCGTGCACACATCAGAGGCGTGCCCGTGGGTGGATCACATCCTGCGGGATGAGAGCGACTACGTGAGGGATGCGTATCTCCAGACCAATCTCAACTATTCGAGAACCTGCGCCCTCCTAAAAGATCTGGGCATCGAGGGAATCGAGATCGATCTCCTGCCCAGGACGGTTGCGGCGGCAAGGAGGCTTGACTTTGATGTTTATGCGCATTTCGGGTACGCGGTGGTCGCTTATGCGCGGAGTTGTCACACGGCACGATTCTATAGCGAGTTGCCGCCTCTGTGTACACAGTTCTGCAATTCGCCGCTGGAACTGGAACTTCGGGATATCTTTGATCTGGAGAGTCTCTCTTTTGCTCCGCCGGATGCTGATGTGAAGGAGGTGTTTCCGGTGCTTTATCTGCTTGGGAATACGATCTATATGAAGAGCGATTGCCGTGATGCTGCCGGGGTGGACGGGGTTATTGTCAATTGCGATATGTGCACACCATCCTCCAAAATATTATGGCTCTCTGGTAATTCGAGTTGAAAGTATCTCGTAGACGAACCTTGCCGATATGACATCAGGTGCTTACAGATGGCTGCACAGCATCGGTGCAGCCATCTCTTGGTGCTGATTTTATCACAAAGTTATGTTGGTATCCTATTGGGTTGTGGAATTATCCTTCTGTTGTTCTGCTGAATTGGAGGTGCTGTACGGGAAGGTGGAGTGCACGATTCTTGTGTAAGGGGTTGTTTTGTAACATGTCTAAAATTGCAGATACCATAAAAAGTGTCGTCCACAAGACCGCTATACTTAAGTATCATGGCAGTATTGATCATGGCATGGGGCGATGCGATCCGATAGCAGATGGCAGTATCACTGCTGATCTGACTGCGGATGAATCTGTCGGCGTGAATGGTGCGATAAACGGCATGAAATCGCCCTACGTGGGCTCTGTACCAGGTACGGGCTTCGAGGACTAAGTAGAAAGGAGGGGAAAATTATGTTGGATTGGATTAAAAGGATACTGCAACCCTGTATATGCGATCAACAACCTACACGTGGCCAACAACCGCTTTTCATGTTCAAAGAGACGCACGATATTTCCGGAAGTGAACTCATGCGTGTAATTAGCAGCGCATACCCGGATGCACGTATTTACATTGCAGATGCGGCATACAAGCACGTAAGCTATGACGAATTGTTACGATGGCTAAAGGAAGATTCACTCGATCAGATGCGATGGGTTGACGATATATGGGACTGCGACAATTTCGCGGTAGAGAGTTACTGCAGGGCACACAAAGTCGTTGGAAATCTTGTTTATGGTGAATGCTGGGGTGATACACCGACGGGATATCACGCATTTTGTATTGCATATTGCGATGGCAAGATAAAAATAATCGAGCCACAAAACGATGATACAAACGACTGGAAGAAGAGCGATTACAAACCAGATTTTATTAAAATTTGAACTATGGAAGAAGACCCGGTAAACGCACTGTGTTCCAATATAGCGGAACGGTTGGTGCTTAACACCCAAACCAAAGGTCTGCGAATGTGAGCGAACAAGAGGGTACGAAGTCGTAAAAAGATGAGAATGGCAAGGAAACGTGGTGGGCACGCTCTATAGAACATTTGCTGAAAAAAAGGGAGGATCGCAGTCTGGATAACCCTGACTGGAACGTTTGCACCCGGATTCAAAGGGGCGTTGAAAGGAGTTGAAGTAATCGAAGTGATTAAACTTATAGGGACGTTTTGGCTTGGAGCAGAAGCCGGGACCACGGGTTCCGAAGTGAGAGCCAACCTTTAACTCCCCGGAACCCACCAACAATCTCGATGAAGATATTGCTGCCATACGGGAACGGAAGTGTCTCTGTAGAAGTGCCTGACAAAAATCTTGCAGGCATCGTCGAGCCGCAGGAACTCCCGGTGGTCGAGGATGAGGAATCCACGATCGTTGATGCGCTCACCCATCCGGTAGGGCGCAGGCTCTCAGAGATCGTACACGTGGGGGATCGTGTTGCGATTATCGCAAATGACATCACCAGGATCACCCCGACAAAGAAACTCCTGCCGCCGCTTATCGCCCACCTAAACTACATGGGAATCCCTGATTCCGATATCGGGATCGTATTTGCGACCGGATCGCACAGAAGACATACCGAGGCTGAACAGAGGAAGCTTGTCGGTGATGAGATCTACAGCCGCATATCGTGCATCGATCACGATCCGAACAATTGCAGACGCGTCCGGGTTACGAGTGGTGGGACGCCGGTTGAGATATTTGCACCCGTTCTCGATGCGGATGCCGTGATATGCACAGGCAGCATCGAGTTTCATTACTACGCAGGATACTCAGGCGGGCTTAAGTCGCTGCTTCCTGGAGTCTCGTCGATTGCAAGCATCGGGAAGAACCATGCGCACATGATCCACCCTGATGCGGTATCTGGGAGAACTGATAGTCCGGTGCGTCAGGATATCGAAGAAGGGACTTCGCACATATCAGAATTCATATTAAACGCAGTATTAAACAGCAAAAAGGAGATCGTTGCAGTCGTTTCCGGCGATCCCATAAAAGCACATCGTGCAGGGGTTTCTTATGCGGACCGGATGTACCGGATCCGGGCAGAGACTTCTGATATTGTGATAACGTCGCCCGGTGGGGCGCCGAAGGATATAAATCTGTACCAATCCCAAAAAGCACTCGAAAATGCGAAAAATGTCGTTAGGGACGGCGGAGCGATCATCCTTGTCGCTGAATGCGGGGAAGGTCTTGGCAATGACGTGTACGAGCGGTGGCTCGATATCCCGCGCGATGAGCTCCCTTCGAGATTGGAGCAACAGTTCGAACTCGGCGGGCACAAAGCCGTGCTGACGTCGCGACTTTCCGGGCGCGTAGATCTCTATCTTGTATCAGACATCCCTGGTGATATTGCAAAGAAGGCATATTTCATCCCGATGCCGGACGTGAAAAGCGCTCTTCGCGCCGCCGTCTCCAAGCAGGGGACTGAAGGAGATAGCAGGCAGCCGCGGATTCTTGTGATGCCGCATGGTGGGCTTACCTGCCCGGTCCCCGGGTGAGCGAACGTGTTGGTGTTTTTGATAATTCGTTACCGGTTGGCTGCTACAACATACACGCCCGCGATCTTGTCGTACCATCCCCGCTTGTGCTTGTCGATCAGTATCCACAGGAATCCAAGACACAACACCAGTGCGGATATAAGCATCCCTATCCATCGAAGGAATCCCTTCCCGTATCCAATCTCGAAATCTCCGTCGGTTCGAATCGGTTTTACGTTCATAACCTTCATGCCAGGTGTTTGACCGGTTCCGACGAAGTATGTGGGTATGTGAAGTACACCAGACCAACTAATGTCGGAATATATATTGCAGGCATGTAGATAATTGTGATGGTTTTGGCGATAGGGGTGTCGGTTGGGTTTAAGTGTCATGATGACGTCAGTGTCAGTTGGTTGATATAAATATGTCTTTGAGCATAGGAGAAAAGATGAAAGGGTGTTCTTATTCAGTCCTTCTGCCACTTTCGATGCCTCCAAGAATGATACAGTAAGCGACGCTCTTAAGTTTTTAATCCTTGTTCTACCGATATTTCCGATAGCCTTAATATTTGCAATCGCAACATCGCCCGGAGAGGAGATATCGATAAAAGATTTATCCTCGCCCTTTTTAGTTGTGTTTATATTTGTTATTGGTAGAATATTTTCCGCTTACAGTTCAGGACTCTGGACTCATGTTTAGGTATACCTTCTTGGTGGCAGAGCAGGGGTGGAACAGACTCTGAAGGCTATCATCTATAGCAAGACGCCGATTTGGGTATTGGGAGGGGTTGGCTTCGTGGTCGGGGCATGGGTAGCATCCAAAAATTTTGATTCTTTCGGCATGGAGATTGCGGCGACATGGTTCCTCTTCGTGTTGATATGGGCTTATATTACAGAAATTATCGGAATAAGACAGCTTCACGGTTTATCCACTATAATGGCGATTCTCGCCACTACTATTCCGATAGCAATCCTTGTAATTATAGGGATGTGTCTGAACCTGTAGCGATATGTAGAACGTATTTATGGTGGCGAATGACAGACTTTCAAAATGAAGACACAGCAACCCAATACCCACGAAGTCCATATAACATGATCGTCAACAGGAGGATTTTTATTCTTTATAGCCCATCTTCGCCACTATGAATAAAAAACACTATCCATGGACCATACCAATTTTCAAATCTGTTCTACATCCTCTTGACCCCGATTGATTTCAAATGACTGTTCATTCCCAAATATTTGCAATTGAACATCTCCAGAATGTTTTTCTGTATCCTCTCCAAATCAGAGGGTAACTCGAAGAAGTGAAAGTATATTGAATCCTTGATGGTGGTGTTAGTATTGTCATCTGGTAAGCAATGAATCGCTATACCAATGGTTCTATCACAGTACCCCA
>PQXF01000081.1 GCA_003194445.1 Candidatus Methanogaster sp. | reverse complement strand
CCAAAGATAGCTAATAGCAAGAGGTGTGCTTTTAGCATTCGTGGCATCATGTTCTGGCGCGGGTAGCTGATGCTTTCGGATATTTTTGGATTATCGTACTTCTTGTATGAAGATATTTAATAAAGTCATATACTTGGTATTATTTACATCGTAATGAACGCGAATAGCTGTGTAGATGGTATTCTTTGTAAATTATATTTCACTTATTTTGAGTCCGTTGTTAAGACTCGGATGTCCGATGTTAGCTAATCTGACAAAGCGGAATTACTACTGTAAAAAGTGAACATGTACAACGTTTCGATCCCCAGGCTATCGATCCCCGGTCTTTGCCAGTTCGAGACGCTGCCCTTTGACTACCAACTTATCTGATCGTCTTGCGATGCTTCTTATGAACGTCGCACTTAGGTCAAATACCCTGGACAGTCCTGCCATCGAGCGGTTGCCCTTAAAAACCTCCTCTTCGATCGACTCGATCATATCGGCAAGCTCCCCCTCGCTCTTGAACGTGATCATGATCAGGTCGCTCATATCCTTAATCGAGCACTGGAAATTTGCATGTAACTTCGAATACGATACCGTATATTCCTTGTCAGGGGTTTTCCCGGGTTCTGGCATACGCCACTGGCTCTCGATCAGCCCACTCTTCCGCAAGATCACGAGACTCGGCTTGACATCTGTACCGATGCGCTCTGCAAGTTCCTGCTCGGTCATCCATCCCTCTGATAACTCATCAAAGACACTTTTGTGTGTGCTTGATCCGAATGTCCGCAGCAACGGTACCAGATCGGAAGGGTCGTTTACGAGTTTTGTCCGTTTCCCCATCTGTGTCGTCATGGTACGCTATGTCCTTGCCAGATTGTCCAGAAACGCCTTTGCCTCAGTCTCATCGCCATGCACAAAAATAAGTCTCATCTCATTGTTCAGTTCGATCACCATCTTATCAAAGAATTTCTTTTTAGCATGAACCCTAATATCATTTTCGGTGTACATACGTACATCGTTGCTGTAGTATAGATTATGCCCGTCTTCGATACGTAAGACCTTAAATCCCATCTTCGCAAGAGTATCGGTGACCGATTCTATGGAGATCCAATCCTCGTACTGTCTTATGATCATGTATTTCTAATATTAGTATATCGGCTCAAGATCTTCGATATGAGAAAACGCGCTGTCGAGTTGGTTTCTTGACCGGTCCCGCCTCTCCTTCTCGAACCGAATCGCCTCTGCCGCAGTGGCATACAATTTTTCAAGTTCCGGGACTGAGTTTAGTGTAAATAGCGATAAAACTCTTGGTCTACCTCTCTGGACGAGAACCCCTTTGAAGACCTGCCCGATCTCGGTGGATAGTTCTTCTATGGTCTTGGTGATCAGATCGAGATCAAGATATTTCTTATCGCCTTTGATGATCAGCATCGCACGCGCACCCTCCTTGTAGACATTTGTCGGGAATAGAAGTCCACTCGGCTTGAAACTTCCAAGAATTGCAGATTTGATTGTACTGTCCTTGGACGCCTCGTAAAATCCCATGGTCCCGATGCCGATTCCGCCGTTCATCACGGTCTTGAGATCGCCAAGGTCGGTGACCATCAGCATCTCGCTGTTAAGCGCTTCTATAAGGAAGAGTAACCGCCGCGCGGTTGTGTTGTTGATCTTGTCATAAGCGGATTTGATGTCGCCTGCATACTTCTTCAGGTATTGGTTATCCACGAGAAGCACGCCGGTAGGTTTCTCGTCTATAACGTCCTTCAGGCAGAAAGCAGCGTTTTGCAGGAAGATAGATCCCTCTTCCCTGAATGGAAGTACGGTAATGCAGACTACCGGAGCGTTTGTGTAGGTCTCTTTCAGTTCGCGTATGAGGAGGGGTGCAAATGATGAGCCGCTCCCGCCTGCGGCAGACGTTATGATAAATATGAGATCAAATGTCCCTCTTTTATCGATCTCACTCATGATGATCTCCTTATTCTCCTCAAACACCCGCTTCCCGATGGTTCGATTCGCGCCGACGCCGTGTAGATGTGGGACGTGCAACCGGTCCCTTGCACGCGTATCCACAAGTCCTTTTAAGTCATTGATCGCTGTGTTGATCGCAATCGTCTTGACCGATGCCGGAAACTTCTGGCGCGTGTAGTATTTCGCAAATGTACCGCCGCGTCCAAACGCCTCGCGATTCATCGCATCAAGTATCCGATTTCCGCATTGCCCCAGTCCAAGAACTAATATGTTGAGCATGGTCACCTATCTCTTTTAATAAGAATATTCTCTACGTCGCTTTATGATCCATAACAGTATTAAGAGTATCGGAATTGCCGCAATAATATATACATAATATTTTTCCAAACCAGACTTCTCTGCCCTAAACTCGAAAACAGCGGTTGCCTCCTCGTCTGCCCACATCACGTTCATCTCAACCACGTGCTCGCCTTCCTCGTTTGCGACCAGTGTAACCTCGTACTCCTCGCTCTTATCCGGCTTGATCGATTCATATATCGGTTCCAACTCGCCGCCTTTCAATCGCACACCATGGGGCAGATCGCCTTTGACGTAGACCTTTTCAGAGGTGGCGTTCCCGACATTCGTGATCGTAACAACCATCGGGACCTCATCGCCGCAGGTCACTACGTAGTCGATAGGATCGGTAGAGATCGTCAGTTCCGGCAGCAGAACTTCCCCGGCTATAATCTCAAGGACGCTGGACTGTGACTCTGTCGAATCCGAAACGCCGGTCTCGCCCTTGTAGTTCAATACGGACGCGGGCATCTCACGCGTCCCTGGTTGCACATCATCCCCGATCTTCAGATCATACTCAATCCTTTCAGTCGCTCCTGCTGCTATATCGTCGATTGTGGACGGGCAGCCATCCTTGTACGTCTTCGCAATCGTGCCCTCGGCAAGCGTAATATCGGTGGCAGTGCCGTTTCCTGTGTTCTTGATCGTGAGCGTTACCTTGACGGTCTGACCGATCTCTGCCTCGTTCGGATCGATCGTTCGTTTGATGATGAGCTTCGGGACGGTTACGGGTTCGGTTTCTACTTTGCCCGCCTTCCGATCGGTGACGTATAGCGCTTTCGAGCTTGTTATTCCAAACGAGGCTGCATTGGAGAAGATATAATCGAGCGTAACCTCTATTTTAAGACCAGTACCGCTTATATAGATGGCAGGAACATCCCCCCTATATAGGTTTTTTGTTGTACCGACTGCGTCTTGAGAACTGCGAAACCAAACCTCTGCATACGAAATTCCGACTGTACCGACATCTCGCACCTCGATGTAGATATCATTGTTCAGTACTACGTATTCATTTACCCCTATAGTAATATTGGTGGTCTCCTCTTCGCCCGCGACAGTCATCGGAAGTACCAGTATGAGAAGAGCCACAGCCGCCACAACAATCAAAATTCTACGACCGTTCATTAATACCAACCTGTGCATGTATATGTTTTAAACCTTACGAACCACTGCACCTGAATCACGCACATCTTCTCCTGAACAGGTACACCAAAGCAACAATGGTTAGCACCCAGTACCCGCCCGGACTGACAGTATCAGCAGTACCTTCGTCCGGAGTCTCTTTTATCATACCAGTTCCCGGTTCCACAGTCTGGTTTCCATGACCTGCAAAGAACCGCGCGGTTCTCGCAACCATCTTTGCATACCCGTAATCAACGATCCGGTCAGTATCGGACGTCGCGAGTACTTCTGCATGCTCATAAGCGCTCGTGGCGAGAATCGGCTCTGCCCCGCTCCCTCTTGCAGCGAGGATGGCTGACATCGCATCCCTCTCGCTCTTGTTCACCTTCTCATCGATATCAGTGCTGCCTACGCCTACAAGCTCGATCGCGGTTCCCGCTATCACCATCGCGTGCAGCGAATCGTAGATCGCGCCGGCATAGTATCCCGTACGAAGTTCCCTTCTGGCTCGGGATAGGTCGTCTGTCGCATCCGGGATACACGATCGATCTCCACTGGCCTCGCTGGTCAGAATCTCAGCATACGCAAGTATCGACGCGGATTGGCTGTAGTACCTGCCTGCACGATCCTTGAGCAGATCCTCCGGAATCTCCGCACCCCCACCGGCGCATGAGAGCGTTGCCCACCACTTCGCTGACCGTGCCCGCTCCATCGCAAACGCCAGAAGATAGATCGTATCGTCCGCGCTCTCTGTATGATTTGTCCATTCCAACTGCTCTTTCGCTATCGTAAGTCTCGATTCCGCCGCACCTATTCCCTCTAATACCCCGTTTTCTAATCTTGCTTCCGAAACAGCGAGTTCGGCATCCGATATCTCATCCTCGACGCGGACTGTGAGATTAGAGAGATACTCGTCCTTGTCAGGGGAATCAAGGTACCTGGAGTACCATTCGATACGACGCAGCTTGATCATCGTACTGAAACTCCTGCTCATGGACGCATAGTAGTTTCCCATGTCGTAATCGTTCTGTGAATCCTCGATCGCCTGAATCTGGTTATCAAGCGCATCATCGAGTTCTTGATCCACGATCGCATCGGTCTCATTGTACTGCGCTCTCGTCTCGTTCAGCAACGCAAGAGCAAGCGGCTGCATCGCATCTAAGTATCCTTTGGTCTGCACTTCGCCGGTCAGTGTTATCTGTGGGATGTCGTTGCCAGTGTATGCATAAACCGCATCTCTTATGTCGTCGATCTCCCTGACCTCGACTCCTTGCGCTGATCCGAGTTCGATCACGTTTGTGGTGATCAGTTCATCGCTGATCGTGACAAAAGGATCCTCTTGTTCGATAACCTGCACGATCTCCGTGATATTTCCCTGTCCCGGCGGTATCAGGAATGTGTGTGCACCGTGTCTCGCGGACACGTTTAATTTTGCAGTCATTCCCCCGACCGCACCGATCGATCCGTCCGGATTGATCATACCGGTCATAACGACTCCCGGGTCAACAGTCCAGTTCTCAAGCGCTGCAACAGTGGCGACGGTCATTGCCGCGCCTGCGGAGGGTCCGCCGATCACTGGCGAGTCTGCGCGTATCACATAGAAGAAGTCGTGGGATTCGGGATCGGTGCCTGTGATATCACATGCCACCATCGATGATAACCTGGCGGATCCCTGCATATCGACCTGTGCAAACGGCTCAGTGTCGACGAAGACGTGTCCGGTACCGTCTTCCACCCAGACTGTCAGATTCGTGAGCACACCGATCTCTTCGCTTGAATATACCGCGGGAAGCAGGACCGACACCGGCGCAGCTGATGTGTACGGGGTGCATGACAGGAAGGTTGAGAGTATCAGAAGTATCAGGATCAGGCGCTTCTTTTCCATCAGGAGTTTATCTGTTGCTGCCGGTATAAAGATGGTGGCTTTTGGGGGCTGCCCTTTTGCGCGGTGTTTGGATCAGAGATCACGGATCACCCGAATTTGCAAATCCCGGGAATGCTGAAGTTGCGAATAGATGATGTAAAAGTCCCATCACAACCCAGGCTTTAAGTCACCTCTTGAAGGATCATGAGCACGTCAAGAGCGGTTACGACTCCATCTTCGTTGATGTCGGCTGATCGATCCCACCTGCCACTGGCTGCGATTTGAAGCGCTATACATGCGTCTGTGGCGGTGATCGTGCCGTCGTTGTTGAGGTCGCCTTTTATGGATGCCCTGTCTTGCACCCATTCCACTGAGTTCACAACCAGCATCTCCGTAGTCTCCGGGTCTGTGATACTGTCGATAGAGAAACCATAGTAGACCGTTCTTGGTCCTGTGCCATTGTATGTGATTATCGCGGACCCACCATCATGCCAGTTCGCAACACCGATGCCATCTGCAGGCGTTAATGAGTCCGGGTACGGGCATCGGGATCTGTTCAGGTGTATATCCGGGATGCCTGATAGTATCTCGTGTGTTCCTGGTATTATCTCGGCTTCGTTGTCCAGTATCATGTCCCTGTCCAGGTATGCGTGCAGATGGTTCTGTATGAACGGGTCGTCCGGGTGGTCAGAGGCTATGTCGGAACCTTACTGGTATGAGCGGTGATGCAACGTCACCTACGAGCATCGCTCCTTCGAACTTGCACCGGTTCGCTGCTGGTCCTGCATTCTCCCTGATCTCTCCGCTGCAGTCTCTTAGGCAAGCCCCAATAAATAACTTACCCGAATGCAGGCTCGATGGTGACATCCCACTTTGGCAAATTTCCCGATCTTTCAATTCTCTCTTCGCAGATTTTCATTGCCTCTTTTGTCAATTTCAC
>PQXF01000080.1 GCA_003194445.1 Candidatus Methanogaster sp. | reverse complement strand
CCGTGCTTGAACTTCATCCGCTCCGGACAAGGCTTTCAACCATGATGTGGGTTGTGCGTGATCATCCATGCTTGTATATACGAGGGTTTGTCTAATAAACTTTGCTACTTTATTTTTCGGTAACGACATAGTCGAGCGGGTGAGTGAAGAAGAGAGTTCCTTTGAGACCTCGGTTGGAGGTGGAATACGGGGATTGTTCATTTCCGTGATGGCAAAGATCAGGGCAGAGGATACTACCAGAAAAACCATCAGAGAGGTGATCGAGCCCAGACTATCTGAGCTGATCGACAAAATAAATTCGATCATTGCGGACATCGAAGGCAGGGAGGGGAAGAATGTTCTGGTTATAATCGACGATCTGGATAAACCAAATTTGGAGCAGGCAACAGAGATTTTTTACAATAACCAGACAGCTATCACTCAACCCGTGTGCCATATAGTTTATACGGTCCCGATTTCAATGTTTTTTGCTCCAGAATTCACAGCAATACGAGAAACCAGATTTCTCCTCCCAAATATCAAGTTACATGTCAAGAACGATAGAACAAGCAGATACGAACCGGGATACGATCTTTTGAAGACGTTTATCTTCAAAAGGATGAAGGAAGACCTGATCGAACCTGATGCGGTTGATTTGGCTACTAACATGGGTGCAGGAGTGTTTAGAGAGAGTGCACGTATTATGCAGATAGCAGCCGACAGCGCGATAGAACGCGGCAGAGATTGCATAACAAAAGAGGACGTGGAAAAGGCGGGACAGGAGATACGGAGCGATTTTAAGCGGATTCTAAAGACCGATGACTACGTTATCCTTAAAGAACTCTACGAGGACAATGAGATACGGGGGATAGAGAAAATCGGTCATTTATTACATAATCTGAGCGTTCTGGAATATGAGAATGGCGAAAACTGGTGTGATATACACCCCACGCTCGTGAAGATCTTGGATATATGATTGAAGCAAAAGATGCTGACACTACCGGAACAAAGGTTCTGCGACTCAGTAATTATTTAAATCGTGCCCACAGGCATGATAAACCTTCTATTCTCTTTGCGCTCTATCTGAGCGAATTTCTGCGTAGTGATGTGGAACGATCTCTCAATACACTCCTGAAGGAGCAGGGACTCTGGGTTGTCAGTGTTGATGCAGGAGAAAAAAAGGATCTGCCCTCATTCTTTTCGTCAATTGATTCTGACAATACTGTTTTTTTCGTACATAACATCGAGAAGGGGTTTCCTGAAGTTCTCCAATTCCTAAATTTTAAGCGGGAGGAGCTTGTTTGCGACCGCGTCAAGGTCATATTCTGGGTGACGGAAGAGGAACTCTCCCGCATCAGTCGCGAGGCTCCGGATTTCTTCGCGTTCAGAAACCGGGTGGTGGAGTTCATGGAATTGCCCCATGAGGGTGAACTCAGACATACCCTTGCAGAATTTGCGTTGGAGGCAGAATACAAGTCACTGGATGAAGTCAAACGCAGCATAGAGCTTAAAGAGAAACTGCTCTCTGAACTATCCGCGGAGACTGAAATAAGCGGGTATCTACTCAGTTCGCTAGGGGATCTATACCTTCAGATTGGTCTTTACGAGAAATCGATTGATTGCAGCGAAAAAGCATTGGAAATTGTAAGGGAGATTGAGGATAGACGCGGCGAAGGAACGGTCCTCGGAAGTCTCGGCAATGTGTATAGCGCTCTCAGGCAGGATGAAAAAGCGATTGAGTATTATGAAGACGCGATTGCGATCGCAAGGGAGATTAAGGATAGACGCGGCGAAGGAGCGTGGCTCGGAAGTCTCGGTATAGTATACAGCGATCATGGGCAGGATGAAAAAGCGATCGAGTACTATGAAAGTGCGATTGCGATCGCAAGGGAGATTGGAAATAGACGCGGCGAAGAAGTGTGGCTCGGAAGTCTTGGCATAACCTACCACGATCTTGGGCAAATTGAAAGAGCGATCGAGTGCTATGAAAGCGCACTCGTGATCTCAAGAGATATTGAAGATAAGATCAATGAAGGAACTTGGCTCGTAGGTCTCGGCAATGTATATAGCACTCTCGGGCAGGTCGAGAAAGCGATCGAATACTACGAGAATGCACTTACAATCGGTAAAGAGATAAAATACCCAAAAATGATAGATTTTTGCGAGAGAAACCTTGGATCACTGAAGAACCCGGCAAATTAAAAGATCAGCTTTAAGAATATTGCAGCCAGACCGTCACCGCAAGTCATGTTAAGCATTGCTCGGTTGTTTGTCATGGCTTTGTCAGATTTGGTGTCGACGGCAGCTTTTTCTCTTGATCAGCGAAACAGGAGTGGTGCAGTGGATGTGATCTGTATTGGCTGGGCATTTGGGGACGTTGGAGTGAAGTTGAGGCTGAAGAAAGGGGATGTTTTTAATACAACCACGTCCAAGAGCTTAACCTGTAAAATGAGAATTTGGGTGATCGATAATGACTGAAAAACCCGAGTCTGATGCGAAAGTTGTTGGTGGCGCTGGAATAACTGCCGGTAGAGGTGTAGAGATTGGTGATGTATCCGGTCAGGTTGCGATAGGTGAATATATCACACAGATCCGTTCCATATCAACAACCGAGATGGAAGATCTCAGAAAAAGCCTTCGCGATTTCCAGAAAGGGCTTGATAAGCTCAATCTCCCAACCGATGATCAAAACATCGTTACCGGCGACATAAGCGCCGCCATCAAAGAAGCCGGTAAGGAGGATCCTGAGTTATCAACGATCAAGATGCGGTTTAAGAGCATTGTTGACACGGTCAAGGGAGCTGGCAGGACTATTGGGGATATTTCGGAGCTTTACGAACCGGCTAAAAAGATAGCAAGCTTGATCGGCATGAGTCTCCTGATTTGACTATCGAGGAATGATGATATCTGAAAAACTTAATATCTTTTTCGGAGGGGTGAAAAAGGGGCTAAGTAGAGTAAAGACTGAAGACGTTGCTAAATTTGCCGCAAAAGAAGCTGTGGGTGCTATTCCCGTTGTCGGACAAATTATAAAGGACGCTCTTGATGAGTTCTCTCCGGATGAGAAAGAAGAGCTTATAAAAGAGATGAAAGAGCTATCTGAGATTCAATTCAAGGAAATTAGTGAGAATATAGGAGTTTCGATTGAGTATTTAGAGGATATTCAGAAATTCACGCTTTATACCTTTGAAGAACTTCGAGCAGACCACGATGAGATTAAAAAATTATTATTTCGTTTGATTGAAACTGCCGAGCGATCAGTTCCTAAAATACCGGTAGATGGGGATTTTAAGGCTGGAGACGTCTCCGGGCAGATCATTGTTGGTGAAAATAACGCACAATACACGAATTGTACTTTCACTCTTCCCGACGGTTCGATCATGCATGGCAAGTCATGGATATACACTGAAGGCGTCAGACCCGCCACTGGTCCAGCCAATGTATTCGGTAGACGGCAGGAACTGGAGAGAATTGATGAGATTCTCAAACACAGCCAGGCTTTAGCCATCACAGGTTTCAGAGGTACTGGAAAATCTACCCTGGCAAGCATGTATATCGATAGAATAGAAAAAAGAGGAGGATTTGCAGGGGTATACTGGCGCAGAGTGGATGAAACTATCGACATCAGTGATGTGGCGGGCAGTTTTTTTACGTGCATGGGTAAACAGATCGAGGACATTGGACGCTATAAGGTTGAAGATTTGTTGAATCTGTTTTTCAAAGAGCTAAATGTTGCGCCATATTTTTTAGTTCTTGATAATTTTGAGACACTCCTCGACACCCAAAACAACAACAAACCCCTGAAGCCCGGTTTTTCTGATCTGATCGAAAAAGCAAACGAGGGTTTTGGAAGAAGCCGAGTTCTGTTTACAAGCTGGGAATGCCCCGCGAGTGAACGCGGAATCAGACCGACCCGGTATCCCATAGGCGGTCTCGATGATTCGGCTGCTATTCAGCTTTTAAGACAGCGCGGTCTAACTGAACCTGATAATGAGCTTATGAAAGCTGTAGATCTTTCCGGGGGACACCCTCTCGCCCTCATTCTTCTGGTGCAACTTGTTAAAGATGGAGACGAGACGCTTTCAGACATCCTGTCTGATGATACCTTATGGCGGGGCGAAGTGGCGGCTAATATCCTGGATAAGGTCTACAAAGAGCGGCTCAACGAAGAAGAACGTAAACTTCTCCAGTATGTATCACTGTACTGTATGCCAGTGCCTGCAAGAGCAATAGCTGCCGCAGCCAATAGCCCGGACTGGACCGAGGCTAAAGTTAAAATAACAGCAATGAGTCTGAAAAGAAAGTCGATGCTTGAAAAAACAGGGAAAAATTACTGGGAAGAATCTTTAATCGATAACTATGTGTACAACAAACTGATTGACAGAGTCAAACACCACAAACTCGCCTGCCAGTATTACCTCGATCTTCCCCTACCGGAAAAACGCACAACAAAAGAGGATGTCCGGTCGCTGATCGAGGCGCATCACCATGCCTGTATGGCAGAAGAGTATGACAGAGCCGTGGAGATCATCTTTGACCATAAGTTACACGAAGACCTCGACAGATGGGGTAACTACCAGATACTTGTCGAGCTGTACTCCGGAGTGCTGCCAAGAGACCACTTTAGAGACGAACCGCTGCTGGGTAGTCTGGAGACTCACGGCGGTGTTCTCGGAAATCTCGGGAATGCATACAGCAATCTCGGGCAGGTCGAGAAGGCGATTGAGTATTATAAGGATGCGCTGGTGATCTCAAGGGAGATTGGGGATCGGCGCGGTGAAGGAAATCGCCTCGGAAATCTCGGGAATGCATACAGCAATCTCGGGCAGGTCGAGAAGGCGATCGAGTATTATGAGGATGCGCTGGTGATCTCAAGGGAGATTGGGGATCGGCGCGGTGAAGGAAATCGCCTCGGAAATCTCGGGAATGCATACAGCGATCTCGGGCAGGTAGAGAAGGCGATTGAGTATTATGAGGGTGCACTTACAATCGGTAAAGAGATAAAAGATCCAAGAATAATCGATTTCTGTGAGCAAAACATAGTATCAGTGAAAAATTCAGGAGATTTAAAGTTATCGTCTCTCGAATAACTCCACAAATCCCTCCGCGGTACGGATACTCACCCTGACTAGCGAGTTGCCCCCATGCCTGATTAATATCGTACGTCGCATTGCAGGTGCAAGAGGGTACATGTCCCACGGAAGAATCGCTCAACGGCGCGTGCCCGGATGCTACCCTGAAGCGCGGGATTCCTGCAAGGAGCTCGGCATAGAGTTCACCATCAGAGAAGACGTCAGCGCCTGCACCCTCTGACGCAAGGATCCGCAGGACTGAAAGATAGGAGATTGAAATAAAACGAGAACGACTTCTGCGCAATTGTTTCGCTCCGAACGCTTCAAAAGAGAATCAGTATACGAAATATAAATATTTACAAGTAATTAATTATATCTAAACTATTTGTGTATGATCCAATCACTTCAAATACACGAATCGCCCAAAGAAATATACAAAAAATCAATTCGGCGATTGAGCTTGAGGGTACGAAAAATGAACTGGATTCTACTTGCCATGTCGGTAGCGATTCTGTGGGGGCTGTATAATTTCTTTATCAAACTGTCTTCTGGTGAGATTGAACCCGTATTAGGAGCGGTCACTCTGCAAATAACCGCAGCGATAGTGAGTGGAATTCTACTTCTTTGGATGAAGATTAGCTCAAAAGAAATGGTATTCACTCACAAAGGAATTGAATATGCCATTTTGGCTGGTGTTTGCGTCAGTTTAGCCGAGATTACTTACTTAACACTATTTTCACGCGGCATCGACATTTCACGTGGGATGCCTATAGTTGTTGGAGGGACTATAATAGTTGGCGTGGTACTGGGGTTAGCGATACTAAAAGAACCGTTGAATTTTATCCATGCGCTCTCATTATTATTGATAATCACAGGGATAGTGATGCTGTCTGCCCGCTAACTTTAACTCGACCAAAAAGCATCCGCCCTCCAGTACCTCCATCTTATGCCCAACTCACCAAAACCAACCAAAAAACGGGGTGGGGTGTGATTTTGCGCCTCCGATACCTTAAAACTACAGCATCTATGTCGAGACTTTTTTTGGGGCTTACGGCCCGACTGGCGCTACGCCAAACCTAGGGTGATGAAAGGATGTGTGTACTCCAAACTGAATCGGTCCCATTTTTGTTCCATTTTAGTACTGGAGCGAAAGTATATTCCCAAGTAGATTGAACCGATTGCTACTGGTTTTTCTTGCACCG
>PQXF01000007.1 GCA_003194445.1 Candidatus Methanogaster sp. | reverse complement strand
AATCTGTAGAGGATGTGCTTCTGAAGAGCCGGATGAGGGAAATCTTCAAGTCCGGTTCTGTGAGGGGGCGCATAGTAACCTCGGGGCTATTACCCCGGAAAGAGGTGCGCTATGTGCCCTACTTGACACCCAAATTTGATTGCATCACCCTTCCAGGCTTGTGAAGTCTGGGAAGTCTCCGGAGCCTTCGGTAACACCACAAGCCGTGAGACTACCTACCACCAAAAACTTTACAATCCAGCGAGTAAAAGCAGATTAAGAGATGAATATCCGGACAACCAGTCGTACACAACTCATCGATATCATGACATCCTTAAATAAGGAGATCGCAAATGCCGGAATCGAGACTGGCGTGGCAATGGCATACAGCCTATACACCACAACAGCGATCATCATAAATGAGAACGAGCGTGGGCTTGCCGAAGATATATTAAAATTACTAAATCTCATGGTTCCACAGGCGCGGCGGGGCAAGTGAAACTGATCGAACATGAATTATAATACCATAATCAATCTTATAGGAGCGGTACTGAGATTTCTCGGGATGGCGATGCTGGTTCCGGTTGTGGTTGCGCTCTGGTATAACGAGAATTATAACCCTTTCCTGATCTCCGCGGTCATAACATTTGTAGTTGGAATCGTTTCCGGACTGAAAACGCATGAATTCGACGATCTCCCAATAAAAGAGAGTTTCGCTATCGTAGCTATCGGATGGTTCTTGGTAGCGATGTTCGGATCGCTGCCATATATATTAAGCGAGATTTCCATAATGGATGCGCTATTTGAGTCAATGTCGGGATTCACCACCACTGGTTCGACGATACTGCCTGTTATTGAAGATTACTCAAAGAGTCTGTTATTCTGGCGAAGTTTCACCCAGTGGCTCGGCGGCATGGGGATCATCGTACTCTTCCTTGCGATCCTTCCGAAACTTGCGGTTGCAGGACGCGATCTGTTCCGTGCAGAGGTGCCGGATCCCATTGGTGATAAACTGAGTCCGAGACTCAGCCAGACTGCAAAGATCCTCTGGTCGGTTTATGTCGGGCTTTCCGCTGTTGAGGTGTTTGCACTCTGGCTCAGCGGAATGACGGTTTATGACGCGCTCTGCACCTCCTTCAGCACGATGTCGACAGGCGGATTTTCGCCGCATTCCGAGAGTATCGCGTTCTTCCACAGTTCCCTGATCGAATGCATCGTGATATTCTTCATGTTCGTTGCGGGCGCTAACTTTGCGCTTCACTACTGGGTGCTGCGCGGTGGGGCAGATCATTTGTTTCGGGATTCCGAGTTCAGACTGTATACCTGCATCACATTCTGCGCAACGCTGCTGATCGCGCTTGTGCTGTGGGGCACTTATGGATTCGATTCGATCCGGCTCGGATTGTTCCAGGTGGTATCCATCGTCACAACCACCGGTTTTGCGACAGCGGACTTTGACACATGGCCCAATACCGGCAGAATGGCACTGTTCCTGCTCCTGTTCGTCGGCGGATGTGCCGGATCGACCGGCGGCGGGGCGAAGGTTGTACGGCTGCTGCTACTGATCAAATACGGGTACAGCGAGTTGTTCAGATCGCTGCATCCAAAAGCGATCCTGCCGATCCGGCTTGGAAGGCAGCTGGTACCGCAGGGTGTGATGGAGGCGGTATTATCATTCTTCATCCTCTACATCTTCATATTCGCAGTCGCTTCGCTGATCCTGAGCATCATTGGCATGGACGTGGTTAGCGCAACGAGTGCTGCTGCAACCACGCTCGGAAACGTGGGGCCCGGATTTAACACCGTCGGTCCTGCTGCGAATTTCAGTGGCGTTCACCCGATCGGAAAACTGGTATCGGTCCTCTGCATGTGGATCGGCAGACTTGAAATATTCACAGTGCTTGTGCTGCTGATCCCTGATTTCTGGAGAAAGTGATATAATCAAGCAGGATAATGACACCATGCTGCCGAGATAGCCAAGCGGACTACGGCGCTGGTCTTGAAAACCAGTGGTGCTCTGCGCCGCGTGAGTTCGAATCTCACTCTCGGCGTAATCGCGATAAAAAAAATAAGAGAGGTGCCCGGGTTTTGCGGGCACTGCTGTTTTACAGTTTCCAATGATCTTTTTCAGGTCATAATCGTGATCGAATTTGCCGCTGCCTGCAGGATCATCAGTACGTCCAGTGAGTTTACCGTGTTGTCCATATTTACGTCCGCGTATTCGTTGTAATCGCCGCTGATCGCGATATCAAGCGCGATCACCGCATCCGCTGGTGTCAGCACGTCGTCACCGTTCAGGTCGCCGGTTATGGTAGGTGCCGATGGTGCTGATTGTTTGCACCAGAGAGATGTTCCGGCATCGGCGTCCACCACACATACTCCGGTTGGGACGTTGGTATAGTTGACCAATACTCCTGTGATTATCGACGGATACTCCAGCAGGGGCTCCATGCTGCCACCATAAAATTCCATCCACACATCTTTGCCTGTGACGTTCCGGGTCCAGAACTGGTATTCGTTATATCCTTGCATAGCATACACGCGGGCAGTGGATTCATCCGCGGATGAATTGTAACTCTTGGATGCCACGATCACATCGTTTTTGGCATCATTATCAAGATCGCGATACGGATAAGCTTGCATACTCGAACCATGATCACCATCGCCTGTGACAGACCGATTCCAGAACTGGTATCCACTACCTCCTTGCCTGACGCACATACTGGCAGTGGATTCATTCGCGACCGAATCGTAACTCTCGGATATCACGATCACATCGTCCAGAGTGTCATCATCAAGATCGTAATACGGGTGAACCCCTATATATATACCATATTCACCATCGCTTACGACGCTCTGAGTCCAGAACTCTTGTCCGTCGTACCCCTGTTTGGCACATACATTGGCAGTATGTTCATGTGTGGTTGAATTATACTTCTCAGATACTACGATCATATCATCCTTGCTATCGTCATCAAAACCACAACCCGCGTGAACCCACATACAGGCACCATGGCTGCCGTCTCCTATGACGGACTTATTCCAGAACTCTTGTTCACTGTATCCTTGCATGGCATATATGCTGGCAGTAGATTTATTCGCGGCTGAATCGTAACTATCAGATACTACGATCACATCGTTTTTGGTATCATTATCAAGATCGTGGCACGATCCGATCAACATGCGTGCACCAGCTTCGCCGGCACCAGTGACCGACCGGTTCCAAAACTGGTGTTCGTTGTATCCTTGTCTGGCACATACACTGGCAGTAGATTCATTTGCGGCTGAATCGTAACTCTTGGATACCACGATCACATCGTCACTGTTACTATCATCAAAACCGCAACACGCGTAAGCACTTATATCCACACCATCACAACCGTCGCCAGTGACCGACTGGGTCCAGAACTCTTGTCCGCCATATCCTCGTATGGCATATATATTGGCAGTAGATTCATCCGCGGATGAATCGTAACTCTCGGATACCACGATCACGTCGTCCAGGGTATCATTATCAAGATCACAATACGGGTAAGTCCATATACCTGCACCATCTTCTCCGTCACCGGTAACCGACCGGGTCCAGAACTGATGTTCGTTAGACCCTCGCACCGCGTATATGTTGATAGTAGATTCATCCGCTGATGAATTGTAACTCTCCGAGATCACGATCACATCATTCTTGCGACCATCATCAAAACCACAATACGCGTAAGCCCCTATACCTGCACCACCGAGACCATCACCTGTGACAGACCGGTTCCAGAACTCGGATCCATCGCATCCTTGCACGACATGCGCGCGGGCAGTATGTTCTTCCACGACCGAGTCGTAACTCCCTGCTATGAATATAACATCGTCTTCGGTAGCATCATCATCAAGAGCACAGTACGATTCAACCCACATATATGCACCATATTCGCCATCACCAGTGACAGACCGGTTCCAGAACTCTTGTCCGTTGTATCCTTTGACATATATGTTAGCAGTGTGTTTGGTTGTAGTTGAATTGTAACTCTCTGATATAATGATTACATCGTCCCTGTAATCGCCGTCAAGATCATGGATGTAAGTCCACATACCTGCACTATATTCACCATCGCCAGCGACAGACCGGTTCCAGAACTCGGATCCATTGCATCCTTGCTTAAGATACACGCTGGCGGTGTATCTGTCCGCGACCGAGTCGTAGCTCTGTGACTTCACGATCACATCGTCCTTGTAATTACTATCGAGATCGCCAACGGAATATGCCGGAACGTCGCCAAGTCCATTCCATGTTTCGTAGACGATACTCTGCCCCCATAATTCAATGCCAGTGTACCCATCTACCACCGATACATCCTCAAACGTATACGCGTAAGTGGATGGGTTATACGACCCAGTGAACACAATCGCATCAGTCCCACCATCTCCGTTAAAGTCTCCGGCAGTGACGCTATGTGTAAATTGGCACTCATGCAAGGCAGCCGCCGACATCACAAGCTCTGCATCCGCAGCACCGACCGGCTTGTAAGCCATATCCATATCCATGAGTCCGCAGTAGCCCGGTCGATCCGGGATGCCTGTTCTCGGCATTGGTCGCCCATTCCGCGGATCTGTAAAGCGTCCCGAATCCTCCGGTCCTGCAATACCTGTGTTACCATTCATACGGGTCAGTAAAACATCAGCAGTGGAGATAGGAAGTTTCGGTTCTGGTAAGTTTGGCGCGTTACAGGACTCCGCCACAGCGCCATACATCATTCCGATCAACACTATAGCAACGACCAACGTTGCGATAGTGCTTCGTAGTTTGTTCTTATTCATGTTGTTTCATCTCCTTTATGGGTCTGTAGTTATTATGGGGTTTCCATATACAATCCAGAAACTGTTGTCGCAAGCCCGCCTGTATATCTCATTCACATCTCCTTCATCCGGTCGATCTTTCGCATCTTCGGTACATCGATGGACTGTATGATTGTGTATTCGCGCAAAGTGTAAATGTCATGTCAATCAGAATCTGCATCGATTTTAGCCTGGGTTCTATGCACATAATGTAGCAGATCGTTAATGCACATATACTTTGCGCGTCAACGGACCGTCAAGCTACAGGGTTTTCCGAAGATAATAAAAAGTATCCTTCGCTACGGGTACCACCTTGCCCGGGACATACCGGAACTAAAGTAGATTCGTGCGATTCGCGGCATCGGCGCAGCCATCTCTTGGTGCTGATTTTATGCCTTCGGTGCTGCTCGCTACGCTCACAGTCATGAGTGCCACGAATCGAGTAAATCACTGGATTTTTAGACAGTGTCGGAGGGACAGAAGATCCTATTACGTAAAATTAGACAGAGTTTTGGTTAAATAACATTTCCTGCCATTTATCACCTATCTGGTGCGATGGGTAGCGTGAAACAGACCGTACAGCCCTTGCCCTTCTCTGACTCTATCCAGATTCGACCCTCGTGCACCTCGATTATCCGTTTCACGATGGCAAGACCGGCACCGGTCCCTTTGGTACTCCGGTCCAGTTTGCAAAATAGCTCAAATACCTTCTCGTGCGCCTCCTGATCGATCCCTATCCCGTTATCACGCACAAAGAAGACGGTTTCATCCTCATTATCACCATCAATGCTATAGCCGATATATATCCTCGGATGCGCCTCATCACCCATGTAATTTATGCTATTCTCGATTAAGTTTACCAGTACCTCAACAAGCTTCATCCGGTCCACATGGACTGCCGGGAAGTCCGCGGATGCCGAGATTTCAACCCCGCATGATTTTACCTGCTCTGAGGTCTGTTCCAGCGCTTCTGACACAAGTTCGCCAAACGGCACGTCCTCCGATGGGTTCGCAACGCGACCGATGCGTGAGAGTTCCAGCGTGTCGTTTAAGAGCCGCGCCATCTTTATTATCCCATTTTCTATGTATTTCAGATTTTTTTCCATCCTCTCGGTCTTGCCCTTCTCCAGATCCATGCGGAGCACGTTTGCGAAGCCCTGGATGGTGGTGAGCGGCGATCTTAAGTCGTGGGACACTGTGTAAGTGAATCTCTCCAGCTCAGAGTTCTTTGCTTCAAGTTCTTTTACGAGGCGATCTCGTTCCTCCTCCGCATGTTTCCGCTCGGTTATGTCCTGGAAAGCCAGAACAGCACCGATGATACTACCTTTATCATTTTTGATCGGTGCAAAGCTATCATCGATCGGTATCTTTGCCCCATCCTTTGCTATCAACATTGTTTGGTCAGCCAGCTCGACAACGGCACCTTCTCTGAGTATCGTTGTTACAGGATTCTCGATCTCTTCGCCGGTCCCCCCGTTCATGATCTTAAAGATATCTGTCAGGGGCTTTCCGGCAGCATCCTCCTGTTTCCATCCGGTCAGTCTCTCAGCAACATGGTTCATGGACTTCACAGAACCAGTCCCGTCGGTGGCGATCACAGCATCACCGATACTCATAAGGGTTGTTGCAAGCCATTCTTCACTCTCCGCCAACTGCTTCTCGATCCCGCTCTTGTGAAGAGCCGTTTCGATGGATGCATGGAGTTGCCGCTCCTGAAACGGCTTGACAAGGTAAGCGTATGGTTCTGTACTCTTGGCTCTATCGATCAGCCCAACATCCGAATACGCTGTTAGGAATATAACAGGAGTATCTATCTCCTCTTTTATCTCCCGAGAAGCATCTATACCGTTTTTCTCCCCTCGAAGTACGATATCCATCAATACCAGATCAGGATTCAGTTTGAGCGCCTTATCTACGGCGGCATCCGCACTGACCGCACGCCCAACCACTTCGTAGCCGATATTGGTAACTGCCAGTTCCAGATCTTCGGCTACGATGGCTTCATCCTCAACGATCAGTATTCTTATTTTCCCCGTGTAAGCCACCCCCATTACCCTCTATGTCGAATTCCATATTAAAGGTTACCCCTCCGTCGCTGATGACCTCCAGCGTTCCCTGTAACTGGTCTTCCACGAGTATCTTTACCAGGTGGAGGCCAAGTGTTTTAGTAGTATCGATATCGAATCCGGGGGGCAATCCAACACCATCATCGCTTACCCTCATATTGACCCTGCCACTATCTGATGCAGTGATACTGACCTCGATCTTTCCGTCTTTCTTCTCACCAAAAGCATGTTCTATTGCGTTTGAGAGCAGTTCGTTGATGATCAGCCCGACATGCAGCCCGACAGATACCGGAAACTTACGATCGGTCACGTGAACGATGGGGGTGATCTTTGTGTCTGAGACCGGATAGCTCCGGAACAACTGTTCCGACAATGTGCCTACAAACTCATTCATATTCAGTTCTGCTAAGTCCCCACTTTCATATAATTGAGTGTGAATAAGAGCCATAGTATCTATTCTGCTCTGGGATTTGGAGAGCACATCGATCGCTTCTTTATTCAGGGTGGTTCGCGCCTGCATGGAAAGTAAGCTTGACGCAACTTGAAGGTTGTTCTTTACGCGGTGATGTATCTCATGCATAAGCACGTCCTTCTCTCGAAGGGATCGTTTGATCTGCCCTTCCGCGGCTTCGCGCTCGGTTATGTCTGTGGCGGCAGCATATATTACGCCATTCTCGTCAGCCGCTGTTGTCCTCCATTCTAACCATTTATAAGATCCGTTCTTACAGATGCAGCGGTTGTCGAACATAGCAAGCGGAATACCTTTAATCTGCTTCTCTATTTCATTGATAGTACCCTGGCGGTCGTCCGGATGAACAAACTCGATAAATGGTCGTGCCAAGAATTCCTCATGAGAGAAACCCAATATGCTACTAAAAGCCGGATTGCAGTATGTAAAATAACCGGTATGAGTATTTATCTTGGCAATCATACCCGGCACAACTTCAATAATGTGCTTTAGCTCCACTTCTGCTTCCAAAAGACTCTGTTCCGCCTGTTTGCGCTCGGTGATGTCATTAAATACCGATACTATTTCACCACTGGACAACTTGTAAACCCAACTTTCCCGCCACGTGCCAGGGTCATTCTCATATCTGCGAATAGCTTCTGGAAAATACTCCGTTTTTCCGGTTTTCCAAACTCTCTGAAATACTTTAAATAGGTCAAACTCCTTTACACCGGGAAATACTTCAGCAACACGCCTTCCGATGATATCCTCCCTTTTTACGTTCTCTATGTTCTCTCCTGCCTGATTAAAGTCCCTGAATATAAAGTCATCACCATCATCCACAGCTTCAAATATTGCAACTCCACTTGCCATTGTCTCAAATAGTTGCCGGTATTTCAACTGAGTAGCTTTTAGCTCCTCCTCTACATGCTTGCGCTCGGTAATGTCCTGGAATACACAGTACGTTTGTTTGAAACTACCATCCGGATTATAGCCGATATATCCTTCAAATAAAATGTCTAAATAATGCCCGTCTTTGTGTCTTATCTTAAATTGGATATCATGCAAATAACCACGTCGCTTAAACTCCTGGAAGTTCTTCTCGAAATGTGGTTTCCAATCCGGATGCAGGAAATCCCCAAACCATGTACCAATGACCTCTTCCCGATCATAGCCAAAAGTCTTTATCCACGCTGGATTCACGTCATTAAAAGTACCATCCTCGTTTAAGGATTGATAAGGTAAAGGGGAGTTATCGTAAAGTGTTTTGTATTTTTCCTCGCTAATCCGCACAGCCTCTTCAGCCTTCTTGCGCTCTGTGACGTCACGGGAGATTGCACCTACCATGAATCCTTTATCAGTCTTGATAGGGAATACCGCTGCCTGTATGGCACGACGCGTTCCATCAGGGCGTTGAATCACGGTCTCATCCAACCGGTCCAACCGCTCCGATTGCCCGGTCTCAAGGATTTTAAGCACACCTGCTTTGACCCGCTCATGCACTGCCGGATTATCAATGCCGTTGGTGGATGACTGAGATAAGACATCCCACGCGGGTCTGCCCAACACCTCTGCCCGCGAAAGCCCGGCGATCCGCTCCTGCCCGCGGTTCCACTCGATAATAGTGCCCTGTTCATCGATCAGCACAATACCATCACGCGACTGTTCGACGATGCTGCGGAGTTTTTCTTCGCTCTCCCGAAGTGCATATTCGGACTCTTTTCGCTCGGTGATGTCGCGAGCAATCGCCAAAGAGAGTAGTTCACCATCAACATCGAAGAATTTCCCGGTGATCTCCACAGGCAGGAGTGTTCCATCTTTTCTCTGCTGGTTCACCTCGAATATCGCTTCTTCTGCCGACGCATCCCGAACTTTCAGAAACGCCTCGTATCCAGTGGGATCGGCGTCGATTTCCCTATTGCTCAGTCTTAACAATTCTTCCCTGCCGTAGCCGAGCGATTCGCAAGCCGCCTGATTAACGTCCACGAATTTTCCGGAGTCATCAGACAAGAATATGGCGTCTTTAGCCGTCTCGAAGAGCGTCCGGTATTTTTCCTCCGACTTTCGCAGCGCATCTTCCGTCTCTTTTCGTTCGGTTATATCCCTGAATATATTCGCGAAATACCCAGGCATTGGGCAGAACGATGTAATCTCGTACCACCTTTTAAACCGCGGATAGTGTCCAACGAAATGCACTGATTCCCCGGTTTGGGCGACTCTGGCGTACCTTTCGATAAATGGCGTGTCGCCGTCATACAGCTCGGTTACCCTCTTACCTTCCATATCCGCTCTCTTCCATGATAGGATCCTCTCAGCGGCATTGTTGATCTTCTCAAGAACGTAATCGACCGGCTCACCACCCTCATCCACGATCAGCCGGTGCACCACGAGCCCGTCCATCATATTGTCAAAGAGATCCTGATACTCGCTCTCGGATTTCCGGAGCGCATCCTCTGCCCGCTTTTGCCCGGTTACGTCTTTCACCGTTCCAATCACTGTCGGTTTGCCCTGGTAATCGATGAGCCCAACAGTTATACGGACCGTGGTTCGCATATCCCCATTCTTCCGGATGATATGGAACTCGTATTCAGCAGGTACACCTTCCCCTGCCATCATCCGGGCGTAGCGATCAGCAACCATAGCCCGATCATCGGGCGCAGCAAGTTCCCAGAAATTCATCCCGAGGATCTCCTCCACAGTGTAACCCGGTATTCTGGCAAATGCCTCGTTCACGAACTTAAGTTTCCCGTCCTGGACGAGGAATACACCATCTTGAACATTCTCGATCAAGGTGCGGTATTTCTCTTCGCTCTCACGAAGCGCTTTCTTAGCAGCTTTTCGCCCGGTGATGTCGCGGCAGGCAAGAAATAGTGCCGATGGTTTACCATCCTCCACAATCAGCGAGGAGTTCACTTCCACCGATAGCCGTGCTCCTGCCTTGTTGATGAAATCCACTTCAAAAAGGAAAAGCCCTGCCCCACCAGCAACACGCATAGAATGACGTTCATAGAATCCGGGGAGCTGGTCTTCGGGCAGGATATCTGTGATATTCATCTGTAGTGCCTCTTCCTCACTATACCCGCCCAGTTCTATTGCAGCTCGGTTGAGGTATGTGATACGCCCATCAATGTCAAACGATATAATTGCATCCTTTGAGGTCTCTGTGAACAGGCGGTACTTAGTCTCGCTCTTGCGAAACGCGTCCTCCGCTGCTTTGCGCTCAGCAACCTCCTGCATCAGTTCCTCGTTCGCTCCCGCGAGTTCGGCGGTGCGCTCCTCTACACGAACCTCCAGTCTATCACACGCATTCTGCAACGCATCCTTCGTCTGGCGCAGTTCAGCCGCCTGCGCGCCAAGTTCCGCAATAACTTTCACTGTTCGGAAGAACGAGTGTAAACAATCCATTGCCACCGCGTCTCCGACCGTACGCATATTCTTCGCCTCTCTGAGGAGTAGTTCCGGGCCCAGGTCGATCTCCACAGCGATCTTTTCGAGTTCTTTTAATTGTTCGGGCGAGAACTTCTCAGGTCTGAATTGACCTGCATACATGGTTGCTTTGCGCTCACCATCGATGATGATCGGCGCAACGAAATGAGCACCATGCGCGAAGCAGTACATAATTTCAGGCTCGCTCAACTTGACTGCCTTTCTACTCATCTCTGCGAATGATTGGAAACATCGTCGTCTCCCTTCTTTTGTTGATTGGATCAGAGTGCAAAATTTGATTGGATTACTAAAACGTGTTAAAGCATCGCCATCTGGTAAAAAAATTACAGAAGATACCTCGACGGCCCTTGCAAAGCTATCCTGGATAGCTTGAACTACATCAGCGTCAACAAGTTCCCGTAGTGATATGGCTTCGTCCATCTTACCTACTGCACCTTCCTGTAGCAAACTCCTCGAACTTCGTATAACCCGTTCTGTGGATGGTGATGCATCATGACCCGCACCTTCGTGGTTGTAAGTGCCACTTCACTCGTCTCTTCGTAGCAAACCATCAGTCATCAGTGATGTCAAACTCCATCTTAAAGGTTGCCCCCCCTTCGTCGGTAACCTCCAGGGTTCCTTGCAACTGGTCTTCGGTGAGGATCTTTACGAGACGGAGACCAAGCGTCTTTGACTCATCGATATCGAATCCGGGCAGCAGTCCAACACCGTCATCGCTTACCGTCAGATTGATCCTGCCGTCTTCCGATGCGGTGAGGCTGACCTCGATCCTGCCTTCGTCCCTCCCCTTGAAAGCATGTTTCAGAGCGTTTGAGAGCAGTTCATTGATGATCAATCCGACAGGCACTGCAACCGATATAGGGAGTGGATAATCATCCACCCGGATAACACGGGTAATTCTCGTATCCCCGACCTGATAACTCTGGAGCTGCCCGAGCAACCGGTTCACAAACTCCTTTATATTTATCTCTGCAAGGTCGCTACCCTCGTACAATTGGGAATGGATAAGAGACATGGTCATTACCCGGTCCCTCGATTCGGAGAGTATCCCCTTCGTCTCTTCGTCCGTAACATTTCGCGCCTGCATGTTAAGCAAGCTCGAGACGACCTGGAGATTGTTCTTTACCCTGTGGTGTATCTCCCGGAGCAGCACCTCTTTCTCCTTCAAAGCGGCTTTTATCCGGTCTTCCGCCCGCTTGTGCTCGGTGATGTCAAGCACCATCCCGACCATGCCGATGACCTCGCCACCGGAGCCGAAGAAAGGGGTTTTGCTTGTGGAAGTCCACACAACTCTGCCGTCTGCTTCGGTGACGGGTTCCTCGATATCATATCTAGGTTCGCCGGATTCCATCACCTCATAGTCATACGCCCTGTGATCGTCCGCCTGCGCCTTTTGGAAGAAATCATAATCCGTTTTGCCTGCTATTTCATCCACAGAAGTTCCGGTCTTATCGGCAAACGCCTTGTTTGCTGCGATGTAATTGCCATTCCTGTCCTTGAAGTAGACGGATGCCGGAATGGTCGAGAGCAGGGCTTTCTGTTCCTCAAGTAGCTCATCCAGTTCCGCAGTTCTCTCTTCCACCTTATTCTCGAGACCTTTGCTGTACTCTGCAAGTTTTCGTCCGGATTCTTTCAGGTTGGACGTCATCGCATCAAACGCCCGTGAAAGTTTTCCGACCTCATCCTCTGTTCCGGTACCGACTTTGTAATCCAGGTTCCCTTTCATTATCTCTTCAGTACCACGATGCAACTTTACAATCGGGTCTGCTATCGTTCCTGACACCTGGATGCAGACCAATATGCCAAGGAGTAAAAGACCTATAAAGACCAAAAACATCGTAGCAGTCAGTCTGGCGACCGATGCGAACGCCTCCGCTTCATCGATCTCTGCAACCAGACACCAGTCCATCGCAGGTATGGGTGCGTAAGCCCGGAGGACATTTACTCCGCGATGATTCGTGCATAATGCTGCTGCTGATGCGCTGCCAAAATGCTCAGGATCAACATCTTGTTTCGGAAGCGTGTCACCGGTAGATCCGGGCGGGGTTATCATGTAGCCGTCCCTGTTCAGGATGTATATCCCCCCGGTCTCTCCAAGACCTGTTTTGTCTGTTGCTATTTTAAATATTTTTCCTGCGTCAAAGTCTACAAAGATAATTCCTGAGAATTCACCATCCACCATGATCGGCGTTGCTACACGTATGATGTCCTCGCCACTGAATACCGAGGTACTGGGATTTGTAACGCGAATTTTTCCATTCTCTACCCGGAAGAGTTCGCTCACATTCTCATCGTTTTTAGCATCCGCATGACTGGAAACAACCACAGTACCATCTTTATCCATAACCTCGATTCCTGAAATAGCGTCATGCGCCTGTATCACACCACTTACTCTCAGGTTGGCAGCCGCTATACTTCTTGTGTGATTTTTGCTTTCATCTACTACGTCCCTGAAAACACGCTCCACGGACAGCAGCGCAGTCTCCTGGTCATACTCACTCAGAACCGTCCCGATATGGTTCGCTCTTGATTGTGCAGTCGTCTCCAAATTATTGCTGACCTGGTCTTCGATGATACTTGTTGAGACAGTTCTGCCAATCAGGATGGCGGTCATGCCTGTAATCAAAACAAGCGAGACCATGACGGCAAGAAATTTTGTTCGGATATTCATCTACTTTTCCATCCATCAATTCTTTCCCTTAATAAGGCATAGTATCCATCCACTGGCAATTTGCAACAAGTCCTAATAAAAATATCGCTAATTCAATCGAGTCTTTTATTATTTTCTGGGAACGTCGGATTATCTTACGCAACCACAACTGTTAGAATGGATCAGTATCGATCTGAAAAGTCATTTACACCGATAATCTATGTATATTTACGTTAATTTATAGTTAATACCGTTTTAGCCACAGATTAACACCGGTTTCACTGATTACACTCATCTAATCATATTTGTATTTGCCTGGTTGGCGTCATGTTTTCAACCGACCGGAACAAATTAAAAAGTCCCTGTTTAGCCAACCATGAGGTTACAGCTAAACACATACCATACGACAATCCGACGTTCTCAGAAAATAACAAAAAGTCTCCAAATCTGCCCCAGCCCGGTCAACCGGTAGACCTACCATCGTATAGGTCAAATTCTATTCCGAAGGTTGCCCCTCCATCGCTCGTAACCTCCAGTGTCCCCTGCAACTGGTCTTCAGAGAGAATCTTTACGAGACGGAGGCCAAGCGTCTTTGACTCATTGATATCGAATCCAGACGGCATTCCAACACCGTCATCGCTCACTCTCAGATTGATCCTGCCTCCTTCTGATGCGGTGAGATTGATCTCGATCTTACCCTCTTTTCTGTCAGCAAAAGCGTGTTTCACGGCGTTTGAGAGCAGTTCATTCACAATCAATCCGACAGGAACAGCGAGGGAAATTGGAAGTGAGCAATCATCTGCATAGACGATCTGGGTAATCTCCACATCTTCCACCGGAGAAATCTGGAACAATTGCACCAACAATTTGTCTATAAATCCCTTCATATTTATCTCTGATAAGTTTCCGCTTTCATACAATCGGCTATGGATAAGCCCCATCGTATTTACCCGGTCCCTGGATTCGGATAGTACCTCGCCCGTCTCTTTATCCTTGACATTTCGCGCCTGCATATTAAGGAGGCTCGAAACAACCTGGAGATTGTTCTTTACGCGATGATGTATCTCCAGGAGCGTCACTTCTTTCTCTCGCAGGGATGCTTTTATCTGGTCTTCCGCTTGCTTGTACTTGGTGATATCGTGCAGCACCTCGACAACGGAAACAACCCTACCATCCTGGTCTCTAATAGGTGAGCAACTTGCTGTGAAATTGATACGTTTTCCATCTTTCAGGGTGCTTTCTTCTTCCGATGTCCGTGTCACTCCGTCTGCATGGGTTTTTCTGGCAATGCATTCGACACACGGCTCTTGTAACCATTTATGTGCTTCGTAGCACTTTTTGCCGATGACGGCTCCGTATTGGTTCACTGCAACCTCGTTTGCCCATGTAATATTCAAGCCACCGTCCAGAACGATGATGGCATCGGAAATACCATCCAGAATCGCACGCTGCTTCTCTTCCACATTTATGAGTTCACTCGTGCGCTCGTCCACCCGCTGCTCCAGTGTCGCGCTGTATGCCCGCAGTCTATCCTCCAGTATCTGTCCCCTTTCACTCAGGATGGAAACCACTGTGCCAACGAGTATAAATATAAGTACCCTTGCGATGTCCGATCCTATTATGGGCGTCTCAAGCGGGCTTATGAGATGTGAGGCCAGTAGCAGTAAGGCAAGGAACACAGCAACAAATATTCCTTTACGCTGCCACCACAGGCTCGCAATGATAATCGGCACATAGAAGAGATGCGTAAAGATGATGTCACTTTTTAAAATAAAATGAAAATAATAGGTTACAAACAGACAGAAAGCTATCATGAATCCAAGAACGATAAGTTTGGACGCTTCTCCGTTTTCTAATCGATTCTTCTTTATTCCACCCCCATCATCTCCTGCCCCCTCCATGATTAACGCCCGCAGGTTAGCCGGTTTCCATTTCAAATTCTATTCCGAAGGTTGCCCCTCTATCGCCCGTGGCCTCCAGTGTCCCCTGCAACTGATCTTCAGAGAGGATCTTCACGAGACGGAGGCCAAGCGTCTTTGACTCATTGATATCGAATCCGGGCGGCAGTCCAACACCGTTATCGCTCACCGTCAGATTGATCCTGCCTCCTTCTGATGCTATGAGTCTGACCTCGATCTTCCCCTTGTCCCTCCCCTTGAAAGCATGTTTCAGCGCGTTTGAGAGCAGTTCGTTGATGATTAATCCAACAGGCACAGCAGTCGATACCGGGAACGGGTAATCATCCACCCGGATGACATTAGTAATTCTCATATCTCCGACCGGATAGCTCTGGAGCAACTGCCCGAGCAACACATCCACAAAACCCCTCATATTTATCTCTGCAAGGTCTCTGCGCTCATACAACTGGGAATGGATGAGAGACATGGTCTGTATCCGATCCCTTGCTTCAGATAGTACCTTAACAGTCCCTTCATCCTTAACATTTCGCGCCTGCATATGAAGGAGGCTCGAAACAACCTGGAGATTGTTCTTTACCCTGTGATGAATCTCCCGCAAAAGCACCTCTTTCTCTTGCAGGGATCGTCTGATCTGGTCTTCTGCCTCCCTCTCTTTTGTTACAACCCTTGAACAGCCGACAATCCCCATCATATTGTGTTCTTCACCCCAGAAAGGCGCCTTGTAAACATCAAAATAGACGAATTCCCCTTTGAGATTGCCGAACTCATCGAATCTCTGCGGTTCTTTTGTTTCCAGGACAACCGCATCAGAACTTATGCAGGACTCTCCGAATGTATGATACTCCGGGTTTTCAGGATGGGCTTCCCTCTCCCTCCTGGCAAAATACATATCGTCTTTTTCGATCGGCTCATCTGTGTCTATAGCATTTAACAAGATGTCACAGCAAGCCTTATTTACGAATATGAACTTGCCTTCCATATCTTTTGTCCACATAAGGTCTGGCAGATTGTCACACATCAACCTGACCATGGAATACAGGTGCTTGTACCGTCTCTCGCTCTCCTTAAGTGCATCAGCAGCAGCTTTTCGCTCTGTTATATCTGAGTAATGTTCGATACGACCGCCTTTATAAAGTCCCGATTGGATCGGTTGGCTCCAATGTTTAAGCCAATATTCTTGTCGTTCTTCACCAGGAAGCACGCGACATTCAAAATTTTCTACATAAGTATTGTTATCATAAGTTGCAAATACTTTTTGCTTGAAAGTTTCCGGATCTTCAAAAATATCTTTGATCCGCTTGCGGATGAGTTGTCGTTTGTCTTTTCCAATCACATCTTCTCGTCTCAAACCAAAGTATCTCTCTGTCGAACGATTTATCCAGACAACCTTAAATTCGTTGTCAAGGATAAAAATTCCTATATCAGAAGTATCAAGTACATCATCCATCAATGAGCGATATTTTCCTTCACTCTCCAGAAGCGCGTCCTCAGCAACTTTTCGCTCTGTGATGTCGATTGTCTGGGAGATTGCCCCCCTAAACTCCCCTTTCGCATCTACAAGCGGCTTCCACGAGCTTGACGCATACCATACATCTCCGTTTTTCTTAACAGCCTTGTATTCGAAATCCTCGCATCCCATGCCTCTGTAAAATGTGCGATCAAAGATATCCTTCGCCCGTTTTGTATCATCCTCATGCACCCACTGCATTATCCCGCCTCTAAGATCATCCGGACCGTATCCTGTAAACTCCTCGCAGTTTGGGCTGACGTATGTGTTCTTACCCTCCGCATCAGTGATCATAAGGATGCTTGGTGCCGTCTCCACAATCATCTTGAACCGTTCTCCAGCCACCCGCAGCCCCTCCTCAGCAACTTTTCGCTCTGTGATGTCTGTCCCGATCGCCCACGAATACCAGCCAGGTATAGGATACTTATCAGATATATTCGACCATAGTATCGTCCTTGCACTACCGTCTTTGCAGGTGATGTCCCATTCCAGATTCCGGAAGTTACCCCCGTACTCCATAAGCTTCGAGTGGATGTAGTTCTCGTAATCGTCATCAGGGTAAAGCATTTTGCTGGCTTTCGGGTTATTAATAATTTCCCCTGAGTTAAAACCGGTCACGTTTTCGCATTCGGAGTTCCATACTATGATGTTTCCTTTATCATCGAATGCATCCAGCATGACCGGCATATTCTCTGCAATCAACCGTAATCTCTTCTCACTCTCCAGAAGAGCTTCCTCAGCAACCTTGCGCTCGGTGACATCTTTATAAATCGCAACGATTTCACCGGATGGCAGCTTGTAAACATAGTTCTCTCTCCAGCCAGTGATCATCTCACCCTTGTAAAAGGAGGGCGGGAGATGCTCCGGTTCTCCGGTCTGCCATACCCGTTGGAAGACCTCAAAGAGTCCAAGATCCACAACCCCTGGGAATACATCGAGCACGCTTTTACCGATCAGGTCTTCTCTTTGAATATGCTCTAGCTTCTCTGCAGCTCGGTTGAAACCCTTGAAGATGAAATCATTTCCGCAATCGACCGCATCATATACTGCTACGGCATCCCCCATATTCTCAAACATCATCCTAAATCGTTCTTCGCTCTCCAGCAACGCTTCCTCAGCAGCTTTCTGCTCGGTGATGTCTGTCGCGACACCTTCAAAATAGTCCTTTTCCGGAAATAGAGTTCCGGAATATTGAACCCAGACAACAGAGCCATCCGATCTTGTGACACGGGTCTCGAAATTGGTGAACTTGCCGTGTTCACGCATGGTATCCAATAACTCTTCCCTTTCTTTAGGATCTACATAATGTTCAGATGCTACATACTCAGCAACAGCCTTTTCCGGGCTATCATAACCGAATATCTTGGCCATACGATTGTTAACCATCAACATCTTGCCATCGCTAAGCCTTGATCGATACAATCCGACCTGAGTATTGTTGTAGATAGTTCGATATTTCTCTTCACTCTCCAGAAGAGCGTCCTCAGCAACTTTACGTGCATCTGTCATCTCCCTGTTGTGAAGAGTGATCCCTATGTCAGAAGCAACCTCCGCAAGAAGTCCTTTCTCCTCGTCGTCTACTGCGACACCGGGCGCAAGTAGTACGGCGAGCAGCCCGAATAACTTGCCAGCATGTCCTACATGGATGATCGCAACTTCCTTTCCGCGACACACGTCTTTGAAGAAACAGCCTCCACACTCCCTTGATTTATCCAGAACCAGAACCGTCTCTCCCTTCTGCAGTGCATCTCTGATGCAGGGGGGATGATCGCCACTTGTTACATGCTTGCTGAAACGCGAGACATCATCCGGAAAACCCGAACCTATAACAGTGACAAATCTTTCGCCATCCTCCAATAAACCGAGCCATGTAGCATCATAGTCCCGTGCATCCACAAGCGCGTCACAGGATTTCCTGAGGATGCTGTCTTTCTTTGTCTCTGTCACAATCAACTGGTTGACATTTCTGATCGCCTTAAGGACGCTATTCAGATGCTTGATGCGTGCCTCTGCCGCCATCCGCTCGATTGCATAGCGTAGTGTGCGTGCCAGCAGAATACCATCCACACTGCCCTTGACCAGATAGTCCTGTGCACCCATGCGCACGCCTTCAAGGGCAAGCTTCGTATCATCAAGACCGGTAAGCATCACGATCGGCACTTCCGGCGCCTGCTCATACACCTTCTCAAATGTACCAAGCCCGGAACTGTCCGGAAGTCCGAGATCGAGCAGAACCGCATCGATCCCGCCTTTTTGGATGTGCGTTAGCCCTTCCGTGAGCCGGCAGGCATTCTCTATATCGAAGTTAGTTTCGTTAGCATCAGAGTGTAAGAGCATCTCCTCTATCAGGCGGACATCTCCGGGGTTGTCCTCGATCAGCAGTATCTTAATCTGCTTATCTGCCATCCTCCTCACCCCGCGGCAGTTTCACTATCGTTAGCCAGAAATCCTCGATTGATCTTATCACCCTGATGAACTGGTCGAGGTCAACCGGTTTTGTGATGTAGCAGTTCGCATGTAAGTCATAAGATCCGAAGATGTCCTGTTCCGCACTCGATGTGGTCAAGACCACTACCGGAATCTTCTTCAAGTCGGGATCGGCTTTGATATCTGCGAGCACCTCCCTGCCATCCTTCTTTGGCAGGTTCAGATCAAGCAGTATGATATCCGGTCGGGGCGCACCGGCATACTCTCCGGTTTGCTGCAGGAATGAGATCGCTTCCACACCATCCTTCGCTACGTGCATGTTGTTTCGTACCTTACCGTCCATGAGGACCTCCTGTGTCAGGCGCACATCGCCTGGGTTATCCTCCACCAGCAGAACTTCAACAGCCTCACATATCGTTTCCATGATTGTTTACCTCCTTGTAATCGCTCTCTATCTCAAACGTTATCAAAAACGTCGTCCCTTCCGTGCAGGTGACTGCAAGGTCTCCCTGCAACTGGTCTTTTGCAAGAATCTTTACAAGACGCAGACCAAGCGAGCCGGTTGTATCGATATCAAATCCGACGGGCAGTCCAACACCGTCATCGCTTACAGTTAGACTTGCTTTCCTTTCTTCATTCAGATCGAAACCGACCCTGACCTCTCCTTCAGCCCGTCCGGCAAAAGCATGTTTGAAAACGTTTGAGAGCAGTTCGTTTAGAATCAGCCCTATATGTACCGCAGTAGACACCGGAAGCGGATAATCGGTTATATGGATGGTGTGTGTGATCTTTGTATCAGTGACCGGATAACTCTGGAACGACTGTCTTGCAAGCACCTCCAGAAACTTCTTCATGTTCACCTCTACCAAATTTCCACTCTCGTATAACTGGGCATGCATGAGAACCATCATATTTATCCGATCCCTGGACTCATAGAGCATAGCAGCCGCATCCCCCCCACCGGCAAGTCCTGCTTGCATATTTAGCAGGCTTGAGACCACCTGAAGATCGTTTTTTACCCTGTGACGCATCTCCCCAAGCAACACTTCTTTCTCTCTCAATGCCACTTTGATCTGGTCTTCTGCATGTTTCTGATCGGTGATGTTGCGAGCGATGCCGACGAGACCTGCCATATTCCCGGCCGCATCGAAGTAAGGAACCTTGATCGCCTGAAACCAGTGTGAAGTCCCATCCGGAGTGGTCATGTGTTTAGTGATCTCCTTTGGCTTGCCAGCCGCAAAGACCACTCTGTCATCTTCTATATTCCTCGCTGCCTCTTCCATATCCGGCATCAGTTCGAAATCATCCTTTCCGATGACTTCTTCGCGAGCCAATCCGAAACACTCAGCCGTTTTATCATTGACGATTACATACCTGCTGTTTAAGTCCTTGAAGAAGATGACGTCGTGTGCGTACTCCACCATGGATTGGTACTGTCTGAGTTCTTTCTCTGACTTCCACCGTTTGACCACGTTCTCAACAGTAGTTGGCAGGACGATCAGGTAATTGTTGTCCGGATCTTTTATCAGGTAGTCATAAGCACCTGCTCTCATCGCTCTTGCTGCCGTCGCCTCATCCCCTGCGCCAGTGACCACTATAATGGGTGCATCCACGCCCATCTTGAAGATATCGAATACTGTTCCGTCCCCGAGAAGATAATCCGCAATCACAGCGTCGAATCCCGTAGAATTGAGTATCGTCTTTGCTTCCGCAACCGAGCTTGCTACCGTGTAATCGTGCAGACTGCCATTTTCCTTGACAGACCGGTCAAAAGCCATCCGGTCCACCCGGTCGTCCTCTACCAGTATAATGTTGTATTGTTCCATCGATTTAGTATCACTCCGGTAACTCTGAGAGCGTCCAGTACAGGTTGATAGTCTTCATCACTTCCACAAACTGGGCATAACCGACCGGTTTTACCATGTATCCGGCAACGCAGAGATTGAAACTGTCCACCTTGTCCTGCTCCTCTCTTGATGTCGTCAACACGACGACCGGGATACTCTTCAGTACCCCACTTCATTGCTGCCTCCAGAAACTCTATGCCATTCATCCTTGGCATATTCAGGTCTAAAAGGATGATCCCTGGTCTCTTATTCCTCTCGTCCATCAGGTACGAATGCGCACCCTCACCATCGGAAGCAACGATCAAGCGATTTGTGACATTGATATCCTTAAGAGCCCGCTTGACCGTCATCACGTCCACTGTGTCGCCTTCAACCAGCATAATCTCAAGATTCTTATCTATGATACGCCCCCCCCTCTGTGAGATACTTTTTAGTATCTTCCGAAATGGGATCGGAAAACCACAGAGAGCACAGAGGACACAGAGAAAACAGCAACTCTCCGCGCCCTCTGTGGTTAATCTTCTTTGCCATAATCTGGTCCCCCGGAAAAAATTAAAAAGTCTCCCCTGTAACCCTCTTTCGGGATGGTAAAGTGAAATGTGCTCCCCTCGCCCAATTTCGATTCCACTGTTATCTCCCCTCCATGCATCCTGACAATTTTCCTTACAATCGTAAGTCCTACCCCCGTACCCTCGATCTCGTCACGCGGTCTCAGTGTCTGAAATATCTGGAATATCTTCTTATAATACTTTTTGTCTATTCCGGGTCCGTTGTCGGCAACAGAGAACCTCCAGTTGCTATCGCCATCGTCCTCGCTGCACGAGATCGTTATCCGCCCTTCGGGCTTGTCCATATACAAAGCAGCATTTCCAATAAGATTCCGGAATATCTGTCCCATCCGCGCCCTTTCAAACGGGATCGTTGGCAGTTCACCCACCACTTCAATCGTTATATCTTCAGGCGGATCGATCAGAGCTATCACTTCAGATACAAGGGTATTCAGATCCACCTCCTCTTTCTCTTCTTCCAATCGCCCGATCCTTGAATACGTTAAGATGCTCTCGATTAAGTTATGCATCCTCCTTGTCCTATTCTTGAGCAGTTCCAGTTACTCTCTTCCGCCCTCGTCCAGCTTCTCGCCATAATCGGCTGCCAGCCATTCAGCCAGCGAAGTGATGGCGCGGAGAGGTGCTTTCAAGTCATGCGAAACGATGTACGCGAAGTCCTTTAATTCATTGTTCGATCTCTCCAGTTCATCGAGAAGTTGCAGCCGCAGTTGCTCTTCCTGCACTCTCTCTGCCTCCCGCCGTTTACGCTCGGTGATATCCCGAAATATCGTCAGTTTCGATGTGGTTTCGTCTGCATTTGTTAGAGGTGTCTCAACGAGGTCGTAAATCTCATCTGTACTCCGGGAATGCCACTCCCACCGCACGGTCTTTCCGTCAAGCACCTTTGAGAGTTTGCATAATGGGCATGGAACCTGCCTCCCGTGAAACGTTTCATAACAGATGCCGCCTACCCGATCTCCAAACTTCTCCCGCAAAACCCGGTTCATAAACTCCAGTTTGTAGTCTTTCGAGACCATATATGCGCCGTCAACCATGCTCTCAAATATCAGATTCTGATTGTCACGTTCCTCTCGTATCCATACACTCTGCCTCTCTTCTTTTGCTGTGTCGTTCATAACTGCTCACCTGTCGCTTTTGAGGGGATCGTGAAATAAAACGTCGATCCCTGCCCTATCTCTGATTCAACCCACATCCTCCCGCCGTGCCGCTCCACAATCTTCTTACAGACCGCAAGTCCGATACCTGTGCCCGAATACTCGTCCCTGCCGTGCAGACGCTTGAATATCACAAAGATGCGATCAAAGAATTCCTGCTCGATCCCGATGCCATTATCAGCCACCGAGAAGACCCATTCACTATCTTTCCGCTCTGCTGCGATGTGGATGCGTGGCTGCTCCTTGCCCTTAAACTTGATTGCATTACTGATCAGGTTCTGAAACACCTGAGCCAGTTGCGAACCATCCGCCATCACGGTCGGGAGGGCGTCATGAGTAATCACTGCACCACTATCTTCAATGGATACTTTCAGATCAGAAAGTGTCTGTGAAAGGAGCGTTTCGCAGTCGGTCGGTGTGAGCGGCTCGCCACGCGTGCCGACACGCGAGAACGCGAGCAGGTCGGTGATCAACGTCTGCATCCGGTTCGCGCCGTCCACGGCAAAACCGATGAAATCGTCGGCATCAGAATCGAGTTTGCCCTCGTATCGCCGCTTCATAAGTTCCATATAGCTTGATACCGTGCGAAGCGGTTCTTGCAGGTCATGGGACGCAATGTGTGCGAACTGCTCGAGTTCTGTGTTGGATCGTTCCAGGTCTGTTACGGTTCGCTTCAAATCCCCCTCCGCTCGCTTCCGCCTTGACATATTCACAAAAAGGCAGATGATGATCAACGTTTGAAAGATTGAAAAAGCAATTATACCCCAAATCAACCCTTTATTCTCTTCATAGAACGAGTAGGGTTTGTTGATAACAATACTGTCTTCTGGCAAATCAGAGAGCTTGATGCCAAAACGTTTCAGTTGCTCATAATTGAACATATATTGGGTAGGACTTATTTCAACAATAGGTATATTTTCCACCTTTTCACCATCCAGGATACACAGTGCAATCTCTGCTGCCGCCTCGCCCTGGAGAACGCCTGGCATCATCTTCCCACCTACAACGTTATAAGGTAAATACTGTAATCTCATAGTATATACAGGTCTGTTACTACTTGAAGTAACGGCTGAAACTCCTTGTGGTATTGAAAAGTATCTGCCTGTACTGTCTCGAAAGAAAGTTTCATAGAGGATAATTGTATCCTCGTCCAACTTACTCAAATTATCCTCAATCTCATACATGCTCATACTGCTGTCAAAACGGATAAACTCAATATCACTAAATTTTTTGATTTGTCGCTCTATATTCTTGAAACTCTGTATCCCGGTAGGGGTGGTATCTGAAAGAATTATAACTTTTTTTGTCTCCGGATGAAATTTAAATGCTTGTGAGAGTGTGTCTTCAGTTTCGTTTGCCCACTCTTGTATCCCCGTAAACACACTGGGATCTACAAGATCAGGTGCTTCAGGATTATTCACTCCGCAAAAAACAACCGGCGTGCCCGGGAACATATCTTCATGATAGTCAAGGAGAAAATCAAATGCGTTATCATCCGAACATATAATCAGATCAAATGTTTGGTTGCTGTACTTATAATTATATAACTCATATAATTTCTCTTTGTACTGAGTATCGTATTTTGTGGATTTGGAATCCATATATTCTATCTTAAGCTCAATCTCGTTCTCTTCTGGTCCTAATACCGATTCAATTCCTTTTACAATATTGTCAGTCCAAAGAAAACCTTTATGATATGAATTCAGCACAAGCACACGTTTTGACGGCTCCTCTTGCGCATACACTAACGGAGCACATAGTGGGAGGACAATAAACAGAACGAGGATATGAATCGCTATGGGCTTACCTATCATTTTTCACCTCCTTTTTTCCTAATTCGTAATCTAATTCGTAATTCTTTCCAGTCTCTGATCTTCGATCTGTATTGTAAAGAAAAACGTTGCCCCCCTCCCTGGCTCTGATTCCACCCACATCTGTCCACCGTGCCGCTCCACAATCTTCTTGCAGACGGCAAGACCGATGCCGGTTCCCGAATAATCTTCCCTCCCGTGCAGACGCTGGAATATCACAAAGATGCGGTCGAAGTATTCAGGGGATATCCCGATTCCGTTGTCAGCGACCGAGAAGATCCATTTGTCTTCTTTTTGCTCTACAGCGACATGAACACGCGACGGTTCCTCGCCCCGAAACTTGATTGCGTTTCCGATCAGGTTCTGGAAGAGCTCCGCAAGCTGCGAGGAATCAGCCGCAACCGTCGGTAACGGATCATGGGTCACCACTGCGTCGCTATCTTCTATAGTCAGCTTCAGGTTGGCGAGCGCATGGTTAAGCGCATCTTCGCAAGCAACCGGTGTGGGCGGCTTGCCTCGCGTGCCAACACGCGAGTATCTGAGCAAGTCCTGGATCAGCGTATGCATCCGGCTTGCCCCGTCCGCGGCAAAACCGATAAAATCGTCGGCATCAGAGTCGAGTTTGCCACTGTAACGCTTCGATAAAAGCTGCACATAAGAAGAGACCATGCGTAGCGGCTCCTGCAGGTCATGTGATACAACATAAGCAAACTGCTCCAGATCCGTATTTGAGCGTTTCAGGTCCGCCATGACTCGCTTCAATTTTTTCTCTGCCCGTTTGCGATCAGTGATGTCACGGGCAATCGCCATGAAGATTCTACTGCCATCACAATCTAGGACCTTCCCTGAGACCTCCACAGGTACAAGCGTCCCATCTTTCATCTTATGGTTCACCTCAAAGACCGCTTCTTTCGCCAGCCCATCCCGAACTTTCATAAACGCCTCGTATCCTCTCGGGTCTGCATCAATCTCCTTGTTGCTCATTTTTAACAGTTCTTCCCTATCGTAGCCAAGTGATTCACAAGCCGCGGAATTGACATCAATAAACCTTCCAGTCTCATCATTCAGGAATATAGCATCCTTAGCGGTTTCAAACAGTACCCGGTACTTCTCCTCGCTCTCACGCAGCGCTTTCTCCGTCCGTTTGTGTTCTGTGATATCCCACAGGGACTCTATCGCCCCGGTCATATCACCCCTGGCATCCCTTATTGGCGCAGCAGTGAAAAAAAGCCATTTATCGCCAAACACAGGGAAGAAATCTTCAACCTCGTAAGCCCCATCAACAAGAGCTGATTTTCGGAACTTGCCGCCGTAGTATCTGGCTATCTCCTCCTCTGTCGATTCATCCACTATAACATCAGCCAGAACAAGTCTCTCTGTAGAATAGAAAGGTGACCACTGTCTTCTGGTTCCCACCATCTCCTCTGCAGAAACACCGGTCAGGTTCTCACACGCCTTATTCCAGTGTGTGACCGTGTGCGTCCTGTCGATCACAAAGATCGGCGTCGAACTCCCATTGACTATCTGCGAGAGCTTTTTCTCACTTTCTGTCAGCGCACCTTCCGCGCCCCCCCGCTCCGCCTCCTGTTCGAGATTGTACAGGGCAAAAGCAATGTCTCCGGCGACCTCCTTAAACAATGCCTGCTCTTCCCTGTCCGCAGCAAGTTTTGCAGGGACCGCAACAGAAAAGAGACCATAAACCGTTCCTCCGTGTTCCAGCCGGATGATCATTGCCCTTCTGCCATCATACCGTTGCATGAGGGGACAGTCCGCGCAGGTGGCGGCAGGGTCATCTATTACCACTACCCCTGATTGTGCGAATGCCTTCCGAGCGCATTCGACCAACTCTCCATGTTTCAGTCGTTTGATCATGGGCACGAACGCCTCACCCAGTCCTGCTTCAGCAGTCGTTACGGGAGTCCCTGATTCATCCAGTAGAGCGATCCATGCATTGTGATAACCGCATGTCTCGATGAGGTTGTCACAAGCACCCCGAAGCAACCTGTCCCGGTCAGGTTCCTTTGTGACGAGCTGGTTAACGTTTCTGATGGCACGCAATACGAGGTTGAGGTGCGCCGTTCTCTCATCCGCAACCTTGCGCTCGCCGATTTCACGTTGGAGTTCGCCAGTGCGATCTTCAACCAACTCCTCAAGATGCTCTCGGTACTTCTTAAGCCGCTCCTCCGTGCTTTTGCGCTCACTAATGTCCCGCACTATCGCAAGCAAACGATCCTCGCCCTTGATTACTACGCGTTTTAAGTTTACCTCGGTCCAGAACAATCTGCCTGACAGGTCCTTTGACCGCCATTCAAAGAGTTGGGGCCCCTCTTCGGATGCTTTTCTGATCCACTGCATCGCATCTTCCTGAGCGTATGGCGGTTCGCCTGCGCTAAAGTCCCCCACATTGAGACTCCGGGCCTCTGCTGGCGTACAGCCATGCATCTCACACATCTTTTGATTGACATCTATGATATCGCCGAACGTTATGTCGTGTATATATATGGCATCGTTTGCCGCATCAAAGATGGTGCGATAATTCTCCTCTGATTGTCGCAGCGATTCCTCCTCAGCTTTTCGCTCTGTTACGTCCTTTATAATGACGCAGTACTTCCTCTGCCCGACAATATCCATAAGGCTGTGGCTGACAAACAAAGATCTCCTCTCACGATCCTTTGTAACGATGTCAACCCCATAAGGTCCCCCTTCTCCTCTCTGCACTTCATCCCATCGCTGCAATATGAATTCATGGACGTCAAGTGGTATCACTTTCATAAGCGGGTTGCCAATGAGTTCTTCCATTGGCCAGCCGAGGATCTCAAACGTCGCATCATTGCCAAATTTGAAGTTTCCATCGGCATCAACAACAAATATCCCGTCCCGGGATGTTTTGATGATGGCTTCAAGGTATTTTTCATTACTCTCGGCAAGAGCGCTTGCATCTTCTAATTGCCTGATCCGGCTTAGACCCATCTCGCCTACGAATTCCGCAAATCCCACAAGAAATTCCAGAATCGGCTTTATCCGGTCTTCTGCAATAACAGGAACTCCGGACAACGCCTCAAGATATGTTGTTTCATCAAAACCGTGTTCACGAGCCTGTTTGCGGAAATATTCGCAATCCGCAGGTTCAAATAGAAATTGCCCGACCAGGAAATTTGCGACGTGCTCGCCATCGATGAGGATGGGCGCAGCGGCGTCGACCAGGCCATTCCGGCATCGGTAAATAGCATATCCCTCTCCTTTTGTGAGCCTGTTTGCAAGGATCGTGTCGCTTTCAATGCATTTGCGGCATGTTTGAGGATTCACTCGATGAAACTCCGTGCAGATCTTCTGCCATCTCGAGCTGGTCACTACGTTCCCTTCTAAGTCTATTACTGCTGATGCGATTCCAACAGCCTCACAAAAACTGTCAGCAAGGACCTGAACCTTGTCGATATTGACAAGCTCTGAGATTTCATATTTCATTGTACCCTCCACCCTTCGCAGGAATCGTAAAGTAGAACGTCGACCCCCTTCCTGACTCTGATTCCACCCACATCCTGCCGCCGTGCCGTTCCACAATCTTCTTGCAGACGGAAAGACCGATGCCGGTTCCCGAATACTCTTCCCTCCCGTGCAGACGCTGGAATATCACAAAGATGCGGTCGAAGTATTCAGTGGATATCCCGATGCCGTTATCAGTCACCGAGAAGAGCCATTCACTCTCTTTTCGCTCTGCTGAGATATGGATGTGCGGCGGCTCCGCGCCCTTAAACTTGATCGCGTTACCAATCAGGTTCTGAAACACCTTTGCCAGTTGTGAACCATCCGCCATCACGGTCGGGAGGGGGTCATGGGTAATCACTGCACCACTATCCTCAATGGACATTTTCAGGTTGGCGAGTGTCTGTAAAAGGAGAGTCTCGCAGTCGGTCGGTATGAGCGGCTTGCCACGCGTGCCGACACGCGAGAATGCGAGCAGATCATTGATTAACGTCTTCATCCGGTTCGCGCCGTCCACAGCAAAGCCGATGAACTCGTCGGCATCAGAATCGAGTTTACCCTCGTATCGCCGCTTCATAAGCTCCATATAGCTCGATACCATGCGAAGCGGTTCTTGCAGGTCATGGGACGCAATGTGTGCGAACTGCTCGAGTTCGGCATTGGAACGCTTAAGCTCCAAAACGCTCTTGTGCAGCGCATCTTCGGCACGCTTGCGCTCGGTAACATCCTTAGCTAATACTAAATTGTTGTGTGCAAGAGCAGAGAGTTTTTTCGCGATGAGCCATAACAAATCAAGCACTTCTTCGAACTTTGCAAGCGACATATCAGGCATCTTTCCGAAAGCATCCAGCATTTCACCCGCATCAGCACCAATTTCCTTTGCATACGTTTCAATTCTGTTCTTATCGACACTCATCGCATTGCTCTGACCGACCAGCCAGTTTGCAATGTGCTTACCTCCAACAATTATTGGAGCGCTGGCATCGACAAAACCACAGCTAAGACATTTTTCATAAGTTGGCTTCATAAGTGCCTTTGCTTTCCCCCCAAGAATTTTATCAGACTTTACGCAGTTCATATCCCCCTTTTCTGTGCTCCTGATGATCTTGCACACGTCGCAGAAATTGCTTGCTTTTGTAATTGGCTCACCATCAATATCTGAGATTATGGATGCTACATCGTTTGCAGTGGCAAAGGCATCCTGGATCTGCTGGAGCTCCTCCAAATCAATTAAATCGGTCAAAGAAACATCTTTAACGGATTTATCAGGCGATAGGATGTAATCGAGTCTTACCCTGAGACGCTCTTCGCTTTCCCGGAGCGCATCTTCGGCACGCTTGTGCTTCTCATCGAGTTCGATGGCATGCAGGGCAAAAGCAAGATCTCCGGCTACTTCGGAGAACAAGGACGTCTCTTCTTCATCTACAGCGAGATCTGCAGAGACCGCAACCGAAAGCAGACCATAAACCCGGTTCCCGTGTTCCAACCGGATGGTCTTTACTCTCCTGCCATCATACTGGTCCACAAGAGGACAATTCGTGCAGGTGGTGGCAGGATCATCTATCACGATTACCCCGGATTGCATGAGTGCCTTTTGTACGCATCCGGTCAACTCCCCCTGCTCCAGCCGTTTCACCATAAGTTCAAATGCCTCGCCCAATCCTGCTTCGGCAGTCGTTACAAGCCGGCCGGACTCGTCCAGCAGAGCGATCCATGCGCTATGGTGGCCGCATACCTCAATAAGACTATCACAAGCGCCTTGAAGCAGTTTGTTCCGGTCTTTTTCCTTTGCGATAAGCTGATTAACGTTCCGTATCGCACGAAGCACAAGGTTGAGATGCGCCATCTGCTCTGCCAGATGCTTGCGCTCTGTGATGTCACGCGCAACCACCAGCACACGTTCATACCCCCCAATGACCGCGCTCCTCATACTCACCTCCTCCCAGAATAGATATCCGGATCTGTGCTTAGCCCTCCATTCAAAGACCTGTGGTTGCCCTGCTGCTGCCTTCTTCATCCATTCGACAGCATCTGCCCGACTGTACGACGCTTCGCCCATACTTATGGCCTGCACACCGAGTCTCTGGAGTTCCTCGCGGGTATATCCGTACATATCACATGCTGTGTTGTTGACGTTAAGGATCGCTCCGGTCTCTGTGTCATGGATAAAGACCGCATCATTGATCGAATCAAAGATCGTCCGGAACCGATCCTCACTCTCCATGAGTTCATCCTCTGCAGCCTTGCGCCTTGACCGGTTCACAAGAAGGGCGATGATGACCAACACCTGAAAGATTATAATTATAATTGCACTCCGGATCAACCCTTTGTTCTCTTCATAGAATGAGTATGGTTTATTGACGATAATGCTGTCTTCGGGCAGGTCAGACTCCTTGATGCGCCACCGCTGCATCTGGTTGTAGTCAAACATGTTTTGGGTCTGCGGCTCTGTTATTACAGGAATGTCCCGCACCGCTTCCCCTGCAAGGATGCGCTTTGCCATCTCTGCTGCGACCTGGCCATGATAAAAACCGCCAAAGAGTTTACCACCAACGATACCATAAGGCAAAACCTGGACAGAATAGCCATACATTGGCCGTGCACTTGCTCCGGATACGCACGTTGCAGCTTCTCCGTATGTGTAATACCTTCCCGACTTATCGCGATTGTATGTCCCGAAAAGCACTATGGTATCATCGGATAAATTGCTCACCTCCTCCTCTATCTGCTCCAGGGATAAACTTTCATCAAGACGGGTCATCCTGACATCTTCGTAATATTTGAAATTCTCCTGTATCTGACCCCAGAGATATTTTCCCGTAGGTGTGTTGTCAACAACAAAGACTATCTGCTCGGTCTCCGGATGCAATTTTAAACCAAGGTCTATCGTTTCTTTTATCGACTGAAGCTCAATAATCCCTGTAAATTCTTCCGGATCTATAAGAGTAGGAGCTTTGGGATTATTTACGCCGCAGAACACGACTGGCGTACCTGGAAATAGATCATGTTGATACTCACGGAGAAAATTGAATGCGTTATCATCAGAAGATATGATCAGATCAAATGTTTGGTTGCCGTATTTATACTTGTATAACTCACATAATTTTTCTTTGTACGAACTATCGTATTTTGTGGATTTCGAATCCATATATTCTATCTTGAGCTCAATCTCGTTTTCTTCGGGTTTTAAGACTGATTCTACCCCTTTTACAATAGCGTCGGTCTGAGCAAAACCTTTGTGATACGAATTCAGCACAAGCACTCGTTTTGCTGGCTCTTCCTGTGCATACGAAAGCTGACTGCATAGAGAGAGGGCAAGAAGCAGGAAGATGCTGAAAATTGCTACGGACTTACATTGTGCATTCATTGCCGCCCCCTCCTTGCCGGAATCGTGAAGTAAAACGTCGAACCCCTCCCTGGCTCTGATTCCACCCACATCCTGCCGCCGTGCCGATCAACAATCTTCTTGCAGATGGCAAGACCGATGCCGGTTCCCGAATACTCTTCCCTTGAGTGTAGGCGCTGGAATATCACAAAGATGCGCTTGAAGTATTCAGGGGAGATCCCGATTCCGTTGTCCGCAAATGAGAATATCCACTCCGCCCCCTTCTGCTCTGCTGTGATGTGAACACGCGGCGGCTCCTCGCCCTTAAACTTGATTGCGTTTCCGATCAGGTTCTGGAAGACATGAGCCAGTTGCGATCCATCCGCCATCACGGTCGGGAGGGTGTCATGCGTAATCGCTGCACCACTATCTTCAATAGATATTTTTAAGTCAGAAAGTGTCTGTCCAAGAAGAGTTTCGCAGTCGGTCGGCGTGAGCGGCTTGCCACGCGTGCCGACACGCGAGAATGCAAGCAGGTCACCAATTAACGCCTGCATCCGGTCCGCGCCGTCCACAGCAAAGCCGATGAAATCGTCGGCATCGGAGTCGAGTTTACCCTCGTATCGCCGCTTCAGGAGCTGCATGTAACCGGAGATCATGCGAAGCGGTTCTTGCAGGTCATGGGATGCAACGTACGCGAACTGCTCGAGTTCGGCATTGGAACGCTTCAGGTCGGCTACGGTTCGCTTCAAATTATCCTCCGCTCGCTTCCGCTCGGTGATGTCCTGAAACGTTTCTATCGCGCCAATGGCATTCCCATGACAGTCTTTCAATGGTGCTGCTGCGAAGAATAACCATTTTCCATCCTCGCCCAGATCAGGGAAGAAATCTTCATCCTCGTAAGCCATATCTATGAGTGTGAATTTCTGATATGTATCACCGTAGTATCTGACAATATCTCCCTCCGGCAGCTCATCTGCCACAAGATCAGCCATGAGCGGCCTCTCTGCCGGATAGAATGCCGACCAGTGCCTGCTGGTTCCCACAATCTCGCTTGCAGGGATTCCGGTTATATTCTCACATGCCTTATTCCAGTGTGTCAGGGTATGCTCGCTGTCGATCACAAATGTCGGCACCGAACTTCCGTCGATGATCTGCGAGAGTTTCTTCTCACTCTCGCGAAGCACTTCTTCCGCATGGATGAGTTCTTCGGTCTTCCTCTTCGCAAAGACCTTGGCAGCGCTGTATGTGCAGAGAATCCCGAGCAACAGCAACAGTACCGAGCCGAGTATGCGGGCAGCGTATTGAAACTCGGGACCCCAGAGCCCCCATATATATCTCTCGCCGATGAAACTGAAGATCAGTATCCCGCCAAGAATGACCGCGCTTATATAGGTGTAATAGATGCGCGGGTCTGCCGTACTTTTTGGCAGCTTAAAAAACTGCCTTACAGGGTTTGAGTGCAGGAGCCCGTATGCGATAAAGACGATCAACAGCCCGTTTACCGCTTCCTTAAACACGATTGAATGCGCTACCGCAAGCGGCATGTATGTGTTGGCAGGCGGGACGTTTAGGGTAAATACCCATCTGAATACGGTGTATAGGAGCGCAGTATCAAATATGCGGAATATCAGTTCCCCGATGTAGATGCTGTATCTGGTACGCAAGAACCATCCGTGCCAGACTATCCAGAGTGTAAACGGTGGCACAGATACGAATGGACCGTAACCGCTTCCGGGCATCCAGAGTATCCACATCGTCTGGCAGCCGCCAGCGAGCGCGGACAGAAGCCCATACCTCCAGCCCCACGCAAGCGTGATCAGCATGGGAAACACAAGCCCGAAAAGAAAACTCATTTTATACGTGCCGTAAAATACAAAGTCTACAGGATAAAAGTTTACAGCAAACCCCAGTAACCCAAAAAGGATCGAGATCGCGATCTTGTATGAGACTGTGCTCTTGCCGTTCGAGTCCTGATGCCCGGAGGCATCACCCACTGTGCCAACTTGTCCCATGAACCCCTCTCCCTGCTGCTACTCCCTGTCATCTGTTTTGGGTTTTGGAACATATAATGTTTTTGGGGTCTGGGCTGCCAACTTGCTTGGGCATTGGATCGGAGATCACGGATGCACATTCGAAGCTAACTTCGAGACCAATCGTGCAACTGCTGAAAGTTGCAAAGAACAGAGGATCACAATCCAGGAGTCAGATCAACAGATCTCGAGCAGTTACAAAGAATCCAAAAAAGAAAAAAGATTCCCGAAGTATTTCGGGCAATCTATACTTTGTTTATACCAAATGATTGTATCAGCACATGCGGATTAGCGGTGCCGCTTGTAATCGTCTTCTTGCTCTTGAGATCGTTAACAATGATCTCAGCAGGCGCAAACATCGCACCATCGACCTTGAAGAAGTCGAAGCCAGCCGCCTTGAACGTGTCGAAGAATGGCTTTCCGTAGTCTCTGGACGTCTCTGACGGTACCTTCTTCACGTAGTCGGTGAGTTCGTCGATATCCGGATAATCGACGGTGTAGTACGTCTTGCCGCAGTATATGATGCAGTCGTTGGTCGAGCCCATGCATTTGGTGTCATCTCCAACGACCGGTGATATCGGGATTATACCAAATCCGTTCCTGATCGTTGTGATGTCGAATCCAAGATCATGCATCTTGTGTATCCCTGTTTCAACGATTCTCGCGGAGATCTGCACGGATCCTGCAATCGAAGAGGTTGGCGCAACCGCGATGTAGAGTTCCTTTGGATCGACGCCGCATTTCTCTGCGATCATGTCGGTGACCTCTTCATCCGGAAGTTCGCTCGCTTCGAGTACGAGGATAGCCTTGTCCGAAGAATCCTTGTATCCGATCTCATCATAGAGTTCCTTTGGATCCAGCGAAAGCGCACGCGCAGGTCCGGAGCCCATTGCAAAGTACTTTCCAACGATAATTCTCCAGCCCGCGTACTGCGATGCCATACACGCGATGACCGGATCATCGATTGCAACCTGAATGCCAGGGACTGTGTAGTCGCCCAGTTGGTATGGTATGTACTTGATGTCTGCGAGATCTGCAAGACATAACCTTGAGAGATACATGCCAGCACCGTATCCGCCCGTCGCATTCACGCCAGCGTCGACGATGGTTGCTCCGTTCTTTAACTCGGATACTCCAATATCGAGTTCCTCTGTGCAATCAAGCATCTCCTTGAATGCCCGGTATCCATATTTATTTACACTGACCATTTGGGAATCACCCAACATCACACAAGTCCTGTATCATTATAAGATTATCGGGTAGGCGCGGATCAGGGTTTTGGGGCCGGTCTCATCTTCAAAACACGTCATAGCACCACAAAGATGATTTCCCCTATTCACCATCTCCGCACCAGCAGTTTGTTCAGGTCCCCGCTCGTAACCATCCCGATGACCTTCCGGTTCGAATCGATCACCGGAAGCGCTGAAATCTTGTGCCGTTCCATCTTCCTGACTGCAATCTCGACAAACTCATCAGGGCTGCTTGTGACCACGCGCCCGGTCATTGCGCTCCCGACGGTGCCGGTGTACCCGCGTGCCACTGCTTCTGAGATATCCCAGGAGGTGACGATCCCGACAAGGACTCCGTCCTCCGATAGCACTGGTAGGTGATTGAATTTGCCCTCGATGATCAGTTCAGCTGCCTCTTTGATCTCTACATGTACGCTGACAGTGCGCACACGTTCAGACATCGCATCCCGTACCAGCAGTTGCCCCTGAACCTCTCGCATCGGCTTTACTGTGCCGCGTCTTTGCAGCTGCTCTGCTGGACTGCTCACAAAGAACTCGGCGTCCCTGATCCACGCTTTGAGTTCATCCGCAATCGTCCGTGCGATATGAAAACTCGAAAGCGGGGAAGTCCGAACCTCCTTTCCATCGATGCCTACAATTCCGGACCTCAACTCCTCATAAGTTACCTCTTGCACAGTGGGATGTCCCGATACCCCGTAGTCCAGGATATTCGTTCTGATTTCGGAGTCGCTAATCCCTGTTGCGGCTGCGATCTCCTCATTCAGGATTGGTATCGGGACGCCGATCCCGACATACATGCTGATCCCGTATCCGCGGAAGACAGCGCCGCGTATGTATCGCGTATCCATCTCCCTGAGATCTCCTGAGACCATCAGTGTGGAGAAACTGTTATCAGGATCGTGCTGGGTTCCGCTACCGACCACGTGCCCCTTCGCACCCCCTAAAAATATCCTTGTGCCGATGCCGATCGTCCTGAACTCCGGATCATTGGAGATTGGGGAGAGTACGCCTGCACCTGAGTATGAGACATTGCCAAATCCCGGAAGGAGCGTTCCCATGTATGTGTGCAGGGTGCGCTTCGTCGAGTTTGTTGCGGCAGCGTACCGCTGATACGCGTTTCTCGGGTTTAGCATCACTGCCTGATTCAGATCATTAATCGTGATGCTGGTATCCAGTATCTTGCGCGGATAGCAGTCAGTACCGGATGATTCGGCATGTACATCGATCTCCCGCCCTGCGATCAGATCCTCGATTACATGCCCGCCGCCATAAGATTCGTCCGAATCCGACGGCTGTGTTGCGCCGAGATATGCATCGACTGCGGCTACGCCAGAATACGCCTCGACGCCATTTAAGTGTACGCGCTGCATCCGGATCGGCGGATCAGAGTGTCCGAAATTTAAGAATACGCCTGATGAACACATCGCCCCGAATGTGCCGGTCGTGACCACATCGACCTCTTGTGCCGCTTTTCCTGCGCCGTGCTCACGTATATACTCGGTCATCTCCTCTGCCGTGAGGACGCAGACGCTGCCATCCCGGATTCGTTCGTTGATCTCTGGTATCGTTTTCGCTGTCATGAGTGATTATGTGATAATCGGGTTCATCATACTTATAGACATTCGCGAATTGCTGGTATTCGCGGGAAGATTTTTCATTTAGTGCTGATTGTGTCGATCGTGCCAATCGTGTTGGCGGTGCGGTAATAGTTTGATGCACGGAGATTACGCTTCGCGAGCGCTGACATTATCACCATCTGCCAGACACTCATCAGCAATCCCACAGACCCGATCGGCAGTCATGGTCCACTCTTCACCAGCTTTCGAAATCTGTCCTCGATGCGACAGGCAGTGGATAGACATTCTTCGACGTCAGCGCCACCATAGCACGTGTACCAAAGCGTTTTATAGTTGAAACTAAAAGAAAATGTCCTGAAAGATGATCTTCATCCATGGCGTTTTATCTATCGTTGCATTGTCCGGATCGGTTTTTAGAAACGCGGTTGGTGTTGGAGTTGCTGATACTCCGGTTGTGGCGGTTTCTTCCCCGATGCATCCTGTAAACGTGGCAACACTAACAATCACACATACGGCAACGATGCCCGTGTATACCACGGGTTTCGCTTTATTACATCTTCTCATATCTACATTCGTCATCCCACATATCTTCTGACCGACCTCCCCCCTAAAAGCTTTTCGATTGGTCGAGGGCTACCAATCCGGTTGTAAACCGAGTTCCTCGAGTTTCCACCCGGCAGGCACACCATCATGCCCCCATCCGCGAAAGCGGTAGTACTCATAGAGCGCATCTTCGAATTCACCGCGGTCGATGCCGCCATCTCCGAAGAAACGCTTGGGAAGCGTATCGTCCGCATGTGTGAACCCTGCACGCAGGTTAAATATCCGCTCGAGGTTCCATATCCGCTCGCCCACCCGCAGCAGATCTTCTGAGGTGTACCGCATTCCCGTGACCACACTCAGGATGCTCGAATACTCTTCCGCTGAGAGTGCGAAGGATGAGAACCGGCAGACTGTGAGCGAATCCATCGCAGCCGAGAGGTTCTGGAAGATGCTTAGCAGCCCTGCCTTTCCTGCAAAGGTGTGCCGGTCGATCAGTTTCGGCTTGCCGATGATCTCCGGCGCAATCATATACGCCCGCATGTGACATGCGCCGCGATTTGAGGTTGCATACGCAAGCGACTGCCCGAGTGCGCCGCGTGGGTCGTATCCTGGTATCTCCATCCCTTTCGAAGACATGCTTACGTCACCTGCGCCCACCGCGTCCGCATACTCTCTCGATCCCGTACTCAATTCATCGCCGACCCCTTCCCGCTCCCCGATCATGGATGCCAGTTCCGGTAATCCGTGCGTCTTTCCGCGCAGTTCCTGATGGCAGGCGATGGTTGAGCCACACGAGATCGTGTCCATCCCGTAATCGTTGCACACCCGGTTTGCATCCACGATTTTATCAAAATCATCGTTATCACAATCAGGACCAAACATAGCGATCGTTTCGTACTCGGGAATCTCGATATCTTTCTTTGTCATGTGTTTACATGCAACAGAACATTTGTAGCAGGAACGTCGCTTCAGTTCGTAGTTCTCCTCGATGTAATCGCCAGATATCGACTCGACATCGAACCGGACGTCTCTGAAATTCTTAGTCGGCATCAATCCGAGATAATTGATCAGGCTTACAAGCGACGGCGTCCCGTACGTTGAAAGGCTTTTTAGTGGAGGGCTTGCACGTAGCAGCCGTGAGATCTCCTTGTTCACTTCTTCAAATCCTACTTCATCTGCAATGCTTGGTTTGGTGCTTCCGTGCACCACGATCGCCTTTAATCTCGCATGTCCCATCACAGCGCCGATACCGCCGCGTCCACATGCATGGACGTAGTCGTTCATGATGTTTGCGAACCGGACGCACTTCTCGCCCGCCCGCCCGATGCATGCCACTTTGCCATGCGCTTCCAGTCGCTTCGTAGTCTCGCGTACGTTCAATCCCCAGAGATCGGATGCATCCTCGATGCGCACGTCGTGATCATTGATACTGATATACACCGGGGTCTCTGACTGCCCGTTTATGACTACCGCGTCGACCCTTGCGCGTTTTAATTCACTCCCGAACCAGCCGCCACCGCTCGAGTCGACGATAGTTCCGGTGAGCGGTGATTTCGTGACAAACGAATGCCGCCCTGACATCGGTGCGATGCCGGTGAGCGGACCCACTGCGAGTATGAGCGGGGCGTCGAACGCGTCTGCTTTCGGGTCTGTTGTTTCGCACAGGATGGCTGCGCCAAGCCCTCTTCCGCCAAGAAAGTCTCTTGCAACCTCTTGCGAGAGTTTATCCTGCCTGACCGTCCCGCAATCAAGATCGATCGTTGCAATGTTTCCGGTCCAGCCATGTATCTTCATACTCATAAATCGTCACTCCTGACTAAAGTATGAGACATCCGGATTGCCGCGTAAGCATCACTCATCATAAACTGATCGCCCCTGCCGCCGCCTGCATGATCATGAGCGCGTCGAGAGAAGTGACGCGGTTGTCTTCACTGACGTCAGCGACGGCAAACATTGTTGCATTGCACGGGCGGCTGCCGACCGCGATCTCGAGTGTGATTGCGGCGTCTGCAGGGGTGAGGATGCCGTTAGAGTTGAGGTCACCTTTCTGTGGTGTGTCGCTCCACGGCACCATCAGCGGATATCGATCCACACTGCTGCCGCCCGGGATCGGGTATGGGTTGTCACCGATGCCGTCTGTGTTGTTGTCGGTGCCGGTGTAGTCATCCCAGTAATTGCCAGTGGTTGTGGAGTTCCACTGATTGGTGCAGTGATCATATGCGTTTTGTACGTTGTTGAGGGCGTTGTTGTGGTGAATGAGGTTGTTTCTCGAAGATAGTAGGTAAATGCCGTGGTCGTTGCCCGATACGGTGTTACCTATGAGGGTGTTGCAGTTGCTCGAATAACAAATGTGGATACCGTCGTCGCTGTTCGAGCAGTTGTTATTTGTGAGCGTGTTGTCGCTCGAAGAGGATAGAGAGATGCCGTAGTAGTTGTTCGAGGCGGTGTTACTCGTGAGTATGTTATAGTTGCTAGAAGTGTATAGGAAGATACCGTCCATGCTGTTCGAGTTTGCAGTGTTGTTTGTGACCTTGTTATAGTTGCTCGAATAATCAAGACGGATGCCGTACCCGTTGTTCGAGCAGTTGTTGTTAGATATTGTGCTATTGTCGGTCCCCCATAGCTCGATGCCAACACTAGCATTGGCTAAATTCAGATTTTCTGCGGTAATATTATTGCAGTTCACAAGTACTACCTGTCCAGCGTTTGCAATCGTATAATCTCTTGTATCCTCAAGGTACACAAGAGGCTTACCGTTTACTGTATTGTTTTCTACAGTGTTGTGATAAGAAAACTCGACAAAGAAGCCATTATTTATGAAAATGTTATCTGTCAGCGTATTGTTACTCGAAGAATAAGCATACAGCCAAATACCATACCAGTTGTTCGAGGCGGTGTTACTTGTGAGTATATTGTGACTCGAAGAATACAGGAAGATGCCATTACCGTTATTCAAGCAGTTGTTCTCTGAGAGGGTGTTGTAGTTGTTCGAAGAATATAGGTGGATGCCATCACCTTTGTTTGAGCAGCAGTTGTTCTCTGTTATTGTGTTGTGGCTTGAAGAGGATAGGTAGATGCCATTGTAATTGTTCGAGTTTGCAGTGTTGTTAGTGAGCTTGTTGTTGCTTGAACCACCTAACGAGATGCCGACACCATTGTTCGAGACGTTGTTACCTGTGAGTCTGTTGTTTCCCGAAGAGGATAAATAGATGCCCTCATTGTCGTTTGAATTTGCATTGTGGTTTGTGAGCGTGTTGTAGCTCGAAGAGTCTATGCAGATGCCGCACCGGTTGTTTGAGCAGTTGTTCTCTGTGAGCGCGTTGTAGTTACTCGAATGGTACAAGGAAATGCCATCCACAATGTTCGAGTTTGCAGTGTTGTTTATGAGCGTGTTGTAGCTCGAAGAGTGGAGGAAGATACCGTACCGGTTGTTCGAGCAGTTGTTCTCAGAGATGTTGCAGTGGTCAGCATTATTGAGGCGAATAACACCAGTCCAATATCCAGTTGTCCCGCTCACAGCAAACCCTGAGATATTCACCCAATCCGCAGTCACCTCAAACACGTGATCCTTCGCATCCGCCGCCAGCACCGTCACCACATCCGCACCGTCACCGATCAACGTAACCCGCTTGTCCACACACACATTCTCGACATACGCCCCATCATGCACATAAATTGTATCTCCTGGCCCTGCGCCATCAATCGCATCCTGAATCGAACCGCCCGGATACACATCCCACTCAGCGCCCGCAGCCACACCCGCCGCCGCAAGCACTACCACGAGCGCCGCAGCTACCAGCCGCACGCAGGTCATGCTGCCACCCCTCGTCCGCACGCCCGCGAGATGCGATTCCAAAGCAGCAGCCCAGAAGTCATCTCAACTCTACACATCCCGCATCACCTCCCGCATCGCAGACAGCGTCAGTTGTGATTGCGGTACCAATTCCTTATTCACCGAATCTGCAAAAATGATGTTTTTTCTGACCAAAAACTTAATTTCATCATTTAAATATTTATATGTAGTCTTTTCGCTCACAATAAATTCCGAAAGAATGCCCAGCACCGCATCAAACATCTTCTTATCATTAGCTTCTAGTGAATATATAACCTCTTCTATCTGTCCCTTTCTTATTTTAAACATCTCTTCTGCCTTTCCTTTTCGATCGTCTTTCGTATTCATCAACTCCAGAAGACACACAGGCTTACCACCGCAATAGCCCCACGCAATCGTCCGCTCATCATCTGTAAAATCGTGTCCGTCAAGAAACGCGGCGGCAGTCTCGTAATCAAAATCATCCACCATCAGATACCTGCATCGCCCTTCCAGCATCGCCTCGCTGTAAACCTGCTCGATAAAGAGCGAATCAGACGTTACTGCAAAGACATGACACAGATGCAGCTCCTTCGTCAATCGAATAAACAGATTGAAGAGTTCGTAAATCAGATGCGTATTAATCCTGACATCCCCTATCTTTTGCAGTTCATCCACGATCAACACCGGAACCTTATTCTTCGCTATCTCTGTGAAATAATCTTCTAAAAACTCAAACACATCATCATAAGTCTTCTCTTTGAAAAACAAGTCCAGAACACCTTCTGTTACTGGTATTCCTGTAAATTTCAAACTTTTTAGCGATACTTCTGATATCGTCCTTAATATCTCTTTGTACTCTTTCTTCTCTCGATCCAACTTGAACAGAGCACGGACGAAGTCATCATAATTTGATATGAACTTTCCTCTAAGATTTACATAGAAAACGACGTAGTCCTCTGGGAGTTCTTCGATCAGATGAGTGATCAAAGCAGTTTTTCCGGAGTTTATCGGCCCGTAGACAAAAGTGATAAGTGACGGCTCTGCATCTAAAATATCCCGGATCTCTTTCATCTCTTTATCTCTATCGTGAAATCCAATTCGCCTCATGTTCTCCACCCCCTATACCCTGTTCCGCATCTCAGCCGCCCCCAACCCCCTCTGTCTTATCGCCCGCAAGCCACCGCGATTGTCCGCATGCCCGCATGCCCACGAGATACGATCACACCCACGCGGAAGGGAATGATCCGTGCAGCGTTCTCGATCTTTCGACCATTTGTCTTGTTCCATTGCTTCCGTTTTCATGATGTTAATCATCCTTTTGGGGAGGAGGTGCACACAGCAGACATCCTGCCAACACTTTCAACCTTGTGGGGTAGGTTATAATTGCTGGAAACGTATTTAACTGTTAACGGTACATTGGCGGCATTCCCCCCCGCTAACGCAAGCGTCGGCGCTGGAGGCATTACAAGTAATGGGGGGTTCTGCCTTGTATCATCTTACTCGCAAACCACCCCCCACCTTCTGCCGTGTGCTCTTTGCCGCGATAAACTCCCGCACCAGCCGTGCGCCGAGAATTACGCTCTCCCCATGATCGTACCCGGGGCTGATCTCGACGATGTCAAACCCGCATACATGCGGCGCAACCATCCGTATCGCGGCACGCAGATCCCGCGGATCGAGCCCGAACGGCTCAGGATTGCCGACACCGGGTGCGTATCCCGGGTCGATCACGTCAGCATCGATGGAGAGATAGATCCTGCGGGCGCCGTGATCAGATAATGCAGCGATCGCCTGCCCCATCACCGGCTCCATGCTCGCATCAGAGACCTCGTCTGCGGAATGCCACATAATCCCGTTCTCCCTTGCATACCGGTACTCCTCCGCTGATCCGCTTCTTACCCCGATCAGGACGCACCGGTCGGTCAGATCGTCGATGATGTTTCTTGAAACGCACGCATGAGACTGTTTTGCCCCGAGGTACTCATCGCGCAGGTCGAGATGCGCATCAAGGATAATGATCCCGATATCATCGTATACCTCGGAAAAAGCCCTTGTACAGCCGTAGGTCAGCGTATGCTCGCCGCCAAGCACAATAGGAACTTTGGAGTCCCTGATAACCCCCCTGACCGCGTCCCCTGTCATGCACAGCATATCATCGAGACCGCGGCCAAGGTCGAGATAAGCAAGATCGAGATTGCCGAGATCGTGCGTGGGAATGTCAGCAAGATCGATGCCGTAAAAATCATTATACGTCTCAAAGTTGTAGCTCGCCTTCCGCATGGCATCAGGCGCATCAGCACTTCCGCGTCGAAACGAGGAGGTGGCATCGAAGGGCACGCCGAATATCACGAAGCGAGCGTCTTCATAAGTAGAGACTGCATCCGCAAAGACAGAGCGTTCGAACATCAGCGCATATCGATTCGTATCTTGCCAAGCGCTGTGATGTACTGGATCTCGCCCCCTTCCACCACGCGATCCTTGTACTCCGCGGGAATCGGGAGTTCGAATGTGGTGTATTCAGCCATATCCATCAACTGTGCGACATCGCCTGTGACCGAGAGAACCTGTGCATTCTTCCGCTCGACGATCGGCACGAATATCTTGGCGCCTACGGGATGCACGATCGACCGCTTCTGTCCATCGAAAAGCCCGATGGTATCGACCCGTGCTTTGGCAGACCCGTGTTTTCCGGGCTTCGATTTCGAGATAGATTTTATCGTACATACTTCATCATCGATGATCACATATCTGCCCTCTTTGAGATTCCTGACTTCGGTCTGTTCTTTCATGGGTATGAATCCGTGGCAGGAGTACTTAAAATTATGCGATACGAACCACTGTCAATCACTGTAGACCCCGCTCTCGGCAAGCAACTTGTCCGCTTGCTCGCACTCACCCTCTGTGAGCGATCTGGCAATCTCCGGATACTGGCGTGCCAGATACGCTGGGACGTACTGGAACATCAGGTTAAACCTGACATCGGGTATGTGATCATGCACCCAATCAATAATCGGTGCGGTGCAGCATTCGATGTGTCCGGGAAGCACCAGCTGTCGCAGCAGGATCTCTGAGTCTCCATAAGCGTAGAGGAAGTTTCTCGTGACAGTATCCCAATAATGATCGGCATTCGAGTATCTCTTTGCGCATTCGTCGTTTCCATACTTGAAATCTCCAAGGTAAACATCAACAACGCCGCAGAGGAGTTTTGCAGCCTCTTCCGAGTGGTACATGTTCGAATTCCACACGATCGGGACGTTTACTCTCATCTCGGCGAGAATGCGCAGTACGGTGTGAAGATGCGGCGTCGGAGTCACAAAGTTCAGGTTCCTTGCGCCAAGACCACGCCTTGTTGCAGCGATTCTTGCAACGTCTTTTGGAAGGATCGGGATTCCAAGATCAGGATGGGTAGATATCTCCCAGTTCTGACAGTACACGCACGAGAAGACGCAGCCTGAGAGGAAGACCGTGTGCGATGGCACAAGTTCCGGCTCCTCGCCGTAATGGAGAAACTCTGACGAGTATCTCGAGACCGCACCAAGTCGGCAGTACCCTTTCTCCCCTTTCTTCCGGTTTGTGCCACATCTCCGGTCACAGAAGTGACAATTCTCAAGCATCCGGTCTGCGATCTTGATCTTGAGATCGAGCAGGGATCTTCCGTTCGGTTTCTTCTCTCTTTCCGGTCGGTCTGATCGATCTGATCGATCTGACATATCCAATCGGTACGCTCGATTAAAGTCGCCCATCGCATCGCCGTGGATGCTCCAGAGATCGCTTAGTGGTGCTTCGAGGTCGAAATCGGCGGGAAAGTTCTTTGCAGTCGAGAATCGTGCCTCTTCGGTTCCGGCAGAGACGTGATGGTATCTGGAGAGGGGGTTTGATGGTTTGTGCATCTTGCTAATTGGTGTGGCTACCGAGTTATTTAGTGTTGGGTTCTGACGCGCATGTTTTCAGATCTTCGAAAATGGTTGTGCTGCGCAACCCATGCCATCGGTTCTGCTGTACTCGGGGTCACCATCTCTGCACCTACGCCCCACCCCCTTCCCGCACCACAATCTGTTCGCATGCCATAGTGTATATACCAGGACATGCGCAGGAGAGCCTGTATAAATCTTTTCGAGACCCAAAAAATGGAGGAACCGAAAAACTCTTCAATTAAATTAAAGATGTGCGGTTCCAAACACCTGATCAAGTTTACAGGCTCGTCCGTCCCGTTTTTCTAGTCTGCCGATTGATTATAAGACGTGCTGTAACAACGCCATACCAAACTCAAAAATGAGTAATCTTATAAATAATGGACGCATACTTAGACCTATGAGCGCACTTGAAAAAGCATTCGGGAGGACGGCGCAGATGATCGTTCTTGAGAATCTCATAAAGAACCGGAGCACATACACCTACCTATCAGGAATCGCAGAGGAGACCGGACTATCGCATTCGAGTGTTTCACGAGTTATCGAACCGCTGCTTGCAATCGAGATCATCACCGAAAAGAAGGTTGGGAAACAGATCCGCACGTTCACGCTGGACGAGGAGAATCCGGTGACCCAGTTGCTGCTCAAATTTTACGGAGACCTGTCAGAGTTGCTTCCTGAATGACCGAGGCGATTTCACAAGTGGATATCTGACATCTTTCGAAATCGGATGCTTATTTTTTATATAACCCCCTATAAAGGATTCTTTTTATTGCAGTTTTGAATTGCGGGACCGCCCCGGAATCCGGGTGGGGTTGGGCTGATGCCACAAAACTGTTAAATAGTAACCCTTCAGTGTTACCTTTGCTATTACCGTCATAAAATACGATACTGGCAATCGAGATTGATAACAAACAGACCGGTCTCGCAAGAGCGGTCAAACGGAGGCAAAGGGATGCACCACATAAGAAGACAGGTACTGCCATTCACAGCAATTGTCGGACAGGAGCGGATGAAAAAAGCACTGATACTAAACGCCATAAACCCAAAGATCGGGGGCGTTCTGATACGGGGCGAGAAGGGGACCGCGAAGTCAACAGCGGTTCGGGCTCTTGCAGAACTGCTTCCCGAGATCAAGGTGGTAGGGAACTGCCCGTTTAATTGTAATCCTGATAACCCTGATGAGATGTGCGATATCTGCTACGAGAAAGCGGCGGATGGTGGAAAACTCAATACCGTGACCAGAAAGAGGCGGGTCGTCGATCTGCCGCTCGGTTGTACTGAGGATCGAGTCGTTGGCACGCTTAACATCGAGAAAGCGATAAAGGAAGGGATAAGTGCACTCGAACCCGGAATACTTGCCGCAGCAAATCGCGGCATCCTGTATATCGACGAGATCAACCTCCTCGACGACCATGTTGCAGACGTTCTCCTTGATTCGGCTGCGATGGCTGTGAATGTGGTCGAGCGGGAAGGGATCAGCGTGAGCCACCCGTCAAGGTTCATTCTCGTCGGGACGATGAACCCCGAGGAAGGTGAGATACGGCCGCAGTTGCTGGATCGGTTCGGGTTACAGGCGAATGTCGAGAGTTTAAGCGACGTGGACGAGCGTGTTGCGATCGTGAAGGTTGCAGAGCAGTTTGATGCCGATCCCGAGGGGTTCAGGGAGAGTTGCGAGGATTCACAGAGGGAGCTTAGCGAGAAGATATCGAATGCAGAAACGATTCTTCCGGACGCCCGGATCAGCGACGATCTCCTGAGAACCACTGCCGAGATGTGCATCGAACTTGGCGTCAGGACGCACAGGGCAGAGATCGTTGTCACGCGGACCGCAAAGACGATTGCGGCATTCGACAGCCGTACCGAGGTCACGCTCGGTGACATAAAGGAAGCCATGGAACTTGCGCTGCCACACAGGATGCGAAAGAAACCGTTTGAGCCGCCAGAACTCGATACCGAGAAACTCGACCGTATGATGGAAGAGAAGAGTTATGAGAAGCAGAAACCGGGCGAGGAAAGCGAGCAACCCGAAGAGAAGCACGAGAACGAACACACGCAGGAACATGAGCATGAACACAAGCACGGGCAGGAACATGAGCATGAACAGGGGAGGGAGGAGAGTCAGGGTCCGCCCGGTTCCGGGGATGAAGAGGGTACGTCGCAGGAGTCGGTCTTTGAGATCGGCAGCCCGATCGATGCCGGAGCCGTGAGGCCGAAGCAGAAGCGAGACAGGACGTACCGCAGAAAGACATCAGGGAGAAGGATTCCAACGCTTGCGCTGTATAACCGTGGCAGATATGCACGCCACACCCTGCCCAGCGGCAGACCCACCGATGTCGCGATCGACGGCACGATCTGCGCTGCTGCGCCGCACCAGAGTGACCGGTGTACCGGCGAGGATGGGGCGGCAGCCATCCTCATCAGGGATCAGGACATCAGAGAGAAGATCAGGGTCGGGAAGGTATCCACCGCAACCCTTTTTGTGGTGGATGCGTCAGGCTCGATGGGCGCGTCGAACCGGATGGAGAGTGCAAAAGGTGCAGTGCTCTCGCTCCTTCTGGACTCATACCAGCAGCGCGATCGGCTGGGAATGGTCGCGTTTCGCGGCAATGATGCTGATGTGGTGCTCCCACTTTCTCGAAGCGCTGATCTTGCATTCAAGCAGCTCCATGATCTCCCGACGGGCGGGAAGACGCCACTTTCTGCAGGTCTAAGCACAGGACTAAAACTGCTACGTGCAGAGCTAAAGAAGAACGAGGAGACGATTCCGATAATGATTCTGATCTCGGACGGGCGTGCGAATGTAGCACTCGGGGACGCGGGGGTCAAAGAAGAACTGCTTGGGATCGCAGAAGACGCGAGATCTGCAGGGGTTCACGTAGTTGTTCTTGATACCGAATCTGCTGGCAGATCGTTTGTGAAGATGCAGCTTGGATATTGCAAGGATATTGCAGAGCACGCTGGCGGCAGGTATTATTCGGTTGAGGATCTTTCATCCGGGACTGTTCGGAATATCGTTGCAACTGAGCAGGAGATGCTCGTTGATATCCATTCGATGTGGTGCTGATATGAAGATAACATCGATAACATGGGGCAGCGATATAGCACTGCTTGCCGAGGCATGTGCGGAACTTGGAATGGAGATCAGTGCATGGTCTGCCCGAGATCTTGAGGACGATGAGAAGCGAAAGCGATGTACACAATCGTTTGAGCACGCAGATGTTATAATTCTCCGTCCCACGAACGATGCGGTCTGGGATGACGTCATCGAAACGTTAGACCCGAACATCCCGATAATCTCTTTTGGTTACGATCCGGCATTCTGGCAGCTTTCAAACGTTTCATTAAAGATTACAGCAACAGTCAACGCCTATTACGTCCATAGCGGACTTACAAATATAAAAAACATGCTTCAGTACATAGGATTTGAAGTCCTGGGTCTGGATTACGTCTACAATCCTCCGGAAGAGGTGATGTGGCAGGGCGTATATCACCCTGATGCGGGCAGGACTTTCGATGAGATCGAAGAGTATCTACAGTGGTATAAACCCAAAGAGTCAAAGAATACCGTCGGCATCCTGTTCAACCGGAGATACTGGGAAAATAAAGATCTTGAAATCGTAAATTCATTGATCCGCGAACTTGAAAAGGAGTATTTTACAATTCCGGTATTCTGTCACGGGATTGGCGATGTCGAACTTGGTTCCAGACCGGATCGGGAGGTCATCGAAGAGTTCTTCATGGGCAGGATCGATGCGCTCATAAACCTCCAGTCGGTCTTCAATCTCGGAGATGATGATGCAGGATCCGTGGAGGTGCTGAAAAGACTCGATGTGCCAGTCTTCCATCCGTTGATGTCGTACCATGCGAACGAAGAAGAGTGGGGGGCAGATGTCCTTGGGCTGAGCAGTACCGAGATCGGCTGGAGTGTTGCGATGCCCGAGTTCGAGGGTGTGATCGAACCGATAATAATCGGCGTTGCAACATCCGGAGAAGAGTATGGAACCGAGTTTGAGCGGCACACCATAATCGAGGATCGGGTGAACAAGGTCGTGAACAGGATCAGGAAATGGATCGCACTTAAGGACAAACCAGAACAGAAGCGAAAAGTTGCATTCATTCTGCACAACAGCCCGTGCGCAAGCCTGGAGGCGACCATCGGTGCTGGTGCTCATCTCGACACTCTTGAGAGCGTTGCAAGGATACTTAATTGCATGAAAGAGAGCGGGTACTCGGTCGATCCACCCGGGAGCGGCAAGGAATTGATCGATACCATCTTGGACAGGAAGGCGATCGCAGAGTTTCGGTGGACCACCATCGAGGAGATCGTTGCGAAGGGAGGGGTCCTTGCGATGGTTACGAAGGCGGAGTATGCGGAATGGTTTAGCACACTTGAGCACGATGTCAGGGCACGGATGTGCGAGGTGTGGGGAAACCCTCCTGGCGAAGCAAAGGACGGCGTTCCCGCTGCGATGGTCTACGATGGCAAGATCGTTGTGACCGGCGTTACATACGGAAATGCTGTGGTCTGCATCCAGCCAAAGCGGGGATGTGCCGGATCGCGATGCGATGGGACTGTCTGCAAGATTCTGCACGACCCGGAGATCCCACCACCGCACCAGTACATGGCTACATACCGGTATCTCGAAGACGAGTTTGGCGCAGACGTGATCGTGCATGTCGGAACGCACGGAAACCTTGAGTTCCTGCCAGGAAAGTCAGTTGCGCTCTCAGGAAGCTGCTATCCTGACATTGCGATCGGAAATATTCCGCACCTGTACATCTACAACTCTGACAATCCCCCTGAAGGCACGATTGCAAAGAGGCGGAGTTATGCGACGCTGATCGATCATATGCAGACTGTTATGACCGGAAGCGGCGTCTATGGCGAGTTAAAGGAGTTGGAAGACCAGATCGCAGAGTATAATAAGACAAAAGATGCCGACAAAGGAAGAGCCCATGCCGCACAGCATGTCATCAAGGACCTCCTGATCAGCACAAAACTCTCCGAAGAGCTACAACTTGAAAAACTGGTGGAAGATGGAGTAGCGTTTGAGGGAATCGTTGATCTCGCACACGGGGCGATAACCCGCATCTACAATAGCCAGATCCCTGATGGGATGCATATATTCGGCGAGACCCCAAAGGGCGACAGGAAGATTGAGCTGATTAACTCGATACTCAGATACGATTCGGAACTGCGAAAAGCGGTATTTGACCTGATGGGCATGGATGTTGAGATATCCGAAGCTCCGGTTGATGTCCTGTCAGAGGCTGATGCGCTTGGAAAGGAACTGATACATGAATTTTTAGAAGATGTGATGTCTGGAGAGTCGTCCGGTCTTGAGATTCTTGAGAAGGTGTTTGGAGATCGATTGAAGAATACGAACGAATCTGCAATCTCGCAGGTAAGGGACAAGATTTCTGACATCTCTTCGGCGATCGATGCATCCGATGAGATCGGTGCGCTCTTCCACGGCTTTGATGCCGGATACATCGAGCCTGGACCATCCGGACTCATAACGAGGGGGAAACCTGATATTCTCCCGACAGGAAGGAACTTCTACTCGCTCGATCCGTTCAAGATACCGACAAAGGCAGCGTGGAGGATAGGGGAGCAACTTGCAGACGGCGTGATTGCCAAGTACGTGGAAGAGCATGGCAAGATTCCGGAGAATATCGCGATGTACTGGATGGCATCTGACATTATGTGGGCGGACGGGGAGCAGCTTGCGCAGATCATGCACCTCGTAGGCGCAGAGCCGGTCTGGGACGGCAGTCGGGTGAATGGATACATAATCATCCCGCTTGAGGAACTCGGTCGCCCGAGGATCGATGTCACGATCAGGGTGAGCGGAATCACGCGGGACTGCTTCTATAACTGCGTAGAGTTCCTTGATGAAGCAATACGGGAGATCTCTGTACTTGATGAGCCAGATGACATGAATTACATCAAGAAACATGCATCAGGCGGGGCAGAAGCAGAGGATGAAGATGTGGATGAGGCAGGGGATGTAACCGGAACCGGAACTGCCGGTAGCGGTGGAGCACGGATATTCTCAAGCAAGCCAGGAACGTACGGAAACGGCGTAAATCTCGCTGTTTATGCATCTGCCTGGAAGGAGGATAAGGATCTGTCCGATGTGTACCTGTACTGGAACGGGTACGAGTATGGGAAAGGTGTATTCGGCGCGGAATCTCATGATAAGTTTGCATCTCAACTCCGCACAGTTGATCTCACGTTTAACAAGACGGTTACGGACGAATATGACCTCTGTGGGTGCTGCTGCTACTTTGGAACGCACGGCGGGCTTACCACTGCTGCAAGGGAGGTTTCAGGTCACGAGGTCTCCGCGTACTATGGAGATACCCGCGACGTGAACCGGGTCGAGGTGAGAACGCTTGCAGATGAGCTGCGGCGGGTTGTGCGGACAAAGCTCTTAAACCCGAAGTGGATCCGGGGAGTGATGAATCACGGCTACAAGGGCGCAGGCGACATCTCGAAGCGGATCGGGCGCGTCTATGGCTGGGAAGCGACCACACAGGAGGTCGATGACTGGATCTTCGATGATATTACGCGGACGTTCGTGCTCGATGATGAGATGCGCCAGTTCTTTGAAGAGAATAACCCCTACGCGCTCGAGGAGATCGGAAGGCGGCTTCTTGAGGCGGCAGAGCGGGGGCTCTGGGATGCTGACCCCGAGGTGCTCGATGGGCTTAAAGATGCATATCTCGAGATGGAGGGGTGGATAGAAGAGCGGATGGGCGATGTGACCGGAGATATGCAGGGCGGATCGATCGATGTGGTAACCGTAGAAGAGGTCGCCGGGTGGAAGGCAAAGATGGGCGCGGTTCTGGGATGAGATGTGGTGTGAAGTGGGATCCCTCAATCAGCGGATGTTAGTTACGTGCAAAGTCTTACGGAATAAAAAAAATAGGTAACTACTCAGGTATGCTGACTGGTCTCCCGATTGCGATCCTGTACTTTCTGGCAGGAAAAATAACCGCGGAGGGCGCGGAGGAACGATAGAAGCATTTAACCGTTTATTCCCTCTCTGCGCACTCTGCGGTTAAATTCCCGGTTTGGTTACAGTATGCCCCATGTCCCTGGTGTGAAGTTCCCCGATAGTGGTTTAGGTACCAAGAGTAGTTACAAAAATAGATCATCGAGCGTTTTATAGCTCGATGTTCTTAACTACCGCCTGCAAGATCATCAGTGCGTCAATCGATGTGATGGCGTCGTCGTCGTTGACATCCGCAACGCCTGAGTACTCGCTGCTGACAGCCATTTGCAGCGCCAGCACAGCGTCGGCAGTTGTCAGAACTTCGTCACCGTTGACGTCGCCCGGCATCGGTTCAGACCTATGCACAACCATAAGAGCTGCACAGGCTGCCTGCATACCGTCGCTACCATTGTCACGGAATCCCATGCTGTTGTTGCTTGAAAGTAGCTCCGAGAGAACCGAGGTTATCTCTATATTTATCTTGCTTCCCGGATACGCCTCTGTGGACGTATTCCATGCATCGGTCTTGATGACCTCCCCATTGACGAGCAGGTCAGATCCATTTGCCATCCCTTGTATAACGAACGTGGATAATTTTGTATCGATGATGTCAGTCAGATCGATCTCCCCGGGAAGCGCTACCGTTGATGTTGCCATCTCTGGCGAGATAGAATAGTTATTGTCACCGTGTGTCTCGTCTGCTGCCATGAGGTAGTCAGTTCCTTCCAGCACCCATAGCTGAACCCTATAGCCATGTGCACCCGTATAGAACACGCCAAGTACCTCGCCAAGCAGCGTGGTGTTGTTGCATCCGATTGGTTCGATGTTCTTGACAATCGCCGTGTAGTCGCCGGATCCGCTCACAAGCGATGTTATATTGAATACGGAACACCCCTTCGGTGATTGATGCTTTGCGAATCCCTTTGAATCATAATATAGCACTTCGGGCATCAGGTCTATTCCATTGAAGTTCACACTTAAATTTGCAAGGCATCCGGTCGGGTGCGTCTTATAGTTGTCCCATTCGTCGTACCAGTGCACATAGAGTCTCGCACCAAGCACCGCTGCACCATCTGGCAGATCGATGTGGTGAACCCTTGTATCGGTCGCCTGTGTAGCGAAGGTGCTGATCTTTGTGCCGCTCACGTTAGCTGTCATACCTCCGCCAACCGTGTCGAAATACCCGGCAAGATACAGTGGCTCTTCTGTGGTGTCACAGTCGAAGTTCTTGCTCATGTAGCCGTTGTTCACAACTCCGCCAATGACATCGTATCCGGAAAACTCCTGAATAGCCGGAATAACCAGTGACCGTGTGTTATCTGTCTCGTTAGTCTCATCTATCGTTCCGGAGCTTCCATCATCCATACAGTTCGGACAGCTACTGCAGTTGCAGTCAGCAGTCACTATTATCGTGAGCGGGAGTGACTGTGGCGGGAACCCTGGTGTAACCGGATAATCCGCGCATGTCGGAGTCCAGTCGATGCTGACCGTCGTGTTCGTATCTGCCGCAAGACCGCCTGTCATGTCCGCACAACCGATCACGGCACCATCCGCCGCAAAGCAGACCTCAAAACCATCTGTTACCTCATCAGGACCTGCGTTCTGTACGACCGCAGAGATGGTATTTTCGCAATTGACGTAGACCCGGACTATATCATCACTGCGCTCATCTCCGAAATTAACATGAATGTCAGTCACGCTCAGATCCGGAGCTGCCAGCGCAGGTGCAACCATCATGAGAACAGCGATGCATACCAAAGATATCGTTCTTTTCATTTTATACCTCCTATATCTATCTACATGTTATTAATCTCGAAATAATTCGAGATATCCATAGTATTGATATTACGGTATATATTCAGACAGCATAACATTATATAAGTCTTGTCCCAACCATATCCCTCCAAATCGGTTAGTAAATGGGGTATTATCCAAAAATCTACAGCTTACTGCCACAAATTTGTACAAATACTGTTATAATAATATAATAAATGTTAATTTAAATCTTAAAAGTATTAGAAAGTGTTACTAAACGGATGACTGGATCTTCGATGACATCACACGGACGTTCGTGCTTGATGACGAGATGCGCCAGTTCTTCGAGGAGAATAACCCCTACGCGCTCGATGAGATCGGAAGACGGCTTCTTGAGGCGGCAGAGCAGGGGCTCTGGGACGCGGACCCCGAGGTGGTCGATGGGCTTAAAGATGCATATCCCGGGATGGAGGGCTGGATCGATCGATGTGGTAACGGTAGAAGAGGTCGCCGGGTGGAAGGCAAAGATGGGCGCGGTTCTGGGGTGAAACGTGGCTGTGACGTTGGAGCTCTCAATCGGCTGGATGCTTGCGATGAACAAAATTTTACAGAACACAAAGTTTATATTACTGAAGGTGTTGGTTAATGAGAGGGATATGATGAAAATACATCCCGCAACAAAAGTAGTATAATCATCCGTAATAATAGTAGTAGAACGTTATGATTTGTCTGGATGAAGGAGATACATAATGAGGATATATATAACAGCATTGTTTGCAATGCTTATATTGGTACCACCGATTTTATGTGATGTCGGTGTTGATCGTGCAGTCTCAGAGGTTGCACCGGATGAGTTTGGTGTGACGCTAACCACAAACAACATCACGATCTGCGGGATCGTGGAGACGCTTCCGGATGGCGTTACATATCTCGGCACAACGCACCCTGAAGATCAGGTCAGGGTTTCAGGAGATGAAATCGCATTTTCTGTGACCAATGAGACCTCGGTTACGTATCAGGTGCGGTCATCAGGGCAGCCTGACGACATCACTGGAATATGGGTCGATCTCTTGAGCAATGAGAGTGGAATGGTTGGCGGAGGCGAGATAGGGACGTCTGCGCACAAACCCACGCAGACATCATCGCCATCATCAGAACACGGCACCCCCGGGTTCGTAGCGGTGTCACTGATACTGGTGGTGCTTGCGGTATATATGATAGGGAGGCGGCATACATGAAGGCGATGATCCCGACTGCCATTCTTCTCCTGATCTTTCTTTCCGCTTCCGCTCTTGCATCAGCACAACCGATCCCGGGTGACGCGGATGGAGATCGCATAATATCAGAAGCAGAACTCACAGATTCGATTCTTGATTATCTTGATTTCGCATATCTTGGCGGATCAGGAAGTGCCCTTGATCTTGAGGATTTGCGAGAATCCGCTCACATCCACCTATATTACCCGAGAACGATTCTGTGCGCAAACGGAGAGAATGTAACCATCTACAAGCCAATAAATCGAATCATCCCCCTTACAAGTGATGGAACCGAAGTGATCAGATCGCTTGGCGCAGGGCAGAGCGTGGTCGGGATCAGCACAGACCTTGCGGAGGATGCGCTCTTTCCAGAGTTCGCATCGCTTCCGACGATCGGAAAGTGGAACGATCCTGATTGCGAGATGTTAATCGCACTTAACCCTGACATCGTGCTTGCGTATGGCAAATGGCCAAGCGTTGAGAAACTCGAAGACAAGCTCGAAAGAACAGAGATCACGGTTATCCGCCTGAACTTCTATGTTCCTGAGAATATGACCGACGAGGTTGCGAGACTCGGTTACATTCTGGAGAAGGATGAAGAATCAGAGGAACTGATCGGATTCTACCAGCATTATATGGATCTGATCGATGAACGCCTGAAAGGAGTTTCCGAAAGGCAAGATGTGTACATAGAGGGTTATTCTGATTACAAGACGGTCTCAAGTGGCACCGGCGGAGATCAGATGTGTGTTGCGGCAGGCGGCAGAAACATCGCTTGCAATCTCACAGGGTCGTATCCGAAGATCGATTCCGAGTGGTTGATCGCTGTAAATCCCGATGTCATGGTCAAGTCAGCAAAGGATAGTTATGAGAATGTAACAGAACCTGCAATTATGTTAAGCGAGATTGCGAGCCGCCCCGGATGGAAGTATATGGAAGCAGTGGAGAACGACCGCGTACACATACTCACATCAGACATCTACACCGGACCAAGGTACTTTGTTGGCGTGGTATATATGGCACAGTGGTTCTATCCGGACATGTTTGCAGACCTTGACCCGGATGCGATACACAGGGAGTACATGGAACGATTTCAGGACGTCGATGTGCAGGATCGTGTCTTCGTGTACCCTACCTGAGGTGAAATGTCATCTGAAATAAAAGAACAGTACACACGGTTCATCGGAAGGAAGATCCTATTCATCGTGGTCTTCCTGATCCTCTTGATCCTCATAGCAGCCGTATCAGCCCTGCTTGGATCGGCAGATATTCCTGCCGCGGATGTCTATGCTACTATCCTCCACAAATTCCTGCCTGCGCATTTTGCTCCGAGTCCGACAGAGACGATCGATGTAGGAGCGATCAAGGCGATTGTGTGGGACAACAGGTTACGGCGCATCCTGATGGGGGTCGCGGCAGGCGTGGGGCTTGCATTTGCAGGCGCAACTATGCAGGGGATACTCAGAAATCCACTCGCAAGCCCGTATACGCTTGGAATCGCATCGGCTGCCGGTTTTGGCGCAGCGCTCGGGATACTGCTCGATGTGGGCATCGCCGGAGGCAGGTATCTGGTTGTGGTAAACGCATTCATCTTCGCGTTGATCGCATCAGCCATCATTATCGGAATTGCGCGGCACAGAGGAGCCAGACCGGAGACCATGATCCTTGCCGGCATTGCGATTGGGTATTTCTTCTCTGCGATGACCGCACTTCTCCAGTACTTTGGTGAGGCAGAGGCTGTCAAGGAAGTCATCTTCTGGATGCTCGGCGAGCTTGACCGGGCATCGTGGGACGAACTGACCATGTCAGTAATTGTGCTTTTATGTTGCATCCCGCTTCTGATGTGGAGATCGTGGGACCTCAATGTGATGGGTGCGGGCGATGAGACAGCAAAGAGTCTTGGTGTGAATGTCGAGCGTACAAGGATGGTTACGATGATTCTTGCATCGCTCGTGACCGCATCCGTCGTCTGCTTCACAGGTACGATCATGTTCATCGGGCTGGTTGCGCCGCACATCACGCGCATGGTAATCGGAGGCGATAACAGATTCCTGCTTCCTGCATCGGGGCTTGTCGGCGCGGTTTTACTTGTCGGAGCAGATGCAGTTTCCAGAAGTATCATACCGCCGGTCATCCTCCCTGTCGGGGTGATGACATCGTTTATTGGCGTCCCGTTCTTCTTTTATCTGATCGTGAGAAAGCGGAGGGAGTACTGGTGAGATTACAGATAAAAGACCTTGTATTCAGTTACGGGAGCGCACGGATCCTTGATCATATAACGATGGAACTCGGTTCATCCGAGGTGCTTGGAATTGTTGGTCCGAACGGTGCCGGCAAATCCACGTTCATCCGGTGCATCGACCGGATCCTCGTGCCAGAGCACGGAACCGTGTTGCTGGACGGGCAGGATCTGGAGACCATGGACCGGATGGAGATTGCGAAGGGGATCGGATACGTTCCACAGAGCGTTTCAACAGTCTTTCCCGCGACCGTCTTTGACACCGTTCTCATGGGAAGAAGACCGCATCTGGGCTGGCGTTCAAGCGAAGAAGACATAGACAGGGTTCTAGAGGTTCTCACGATGCTTAAGATCAAGCATCTTGCGATGCGGGACTTTAACGAGATCAGTGGTGGGCAGCAGCAGAAGGTCCTAATCGCAAGAGCACTTGCACAGGATTCCGGGATTGTTCTGCTCGATGAGCCTACAAGCAACCTTGATATCAAGCATCAGCTCGAGGTGATGGAGATAATGCGAGAACTGGTGAGCAAGAAGGGGATTTCTGTGATGATGGCGATTCATGACCTCAATCTTGCTGCAAGGTATTCAGATCGTATAATAATGTTAAACGGAGGCAGCATCCGGGATGTAGGTGATCCTGTATCGGTGCTGACCGCTGATAACATACAATCGGTTTACGGCGTGGAGGTTATCGTGAAACACGAAGCGGATAAGCCGTATATAATACCGATAAGGTCTTTCGGCGATTAAAATTGAGTTCGTGAAACGAAACAGGAAAAGAAATCGATTTCGGGCTCTGGGATATTGATTATGAGATGGTCGATGCGCGAACGCACATCTCGAGATGGAGGGCCGGATCGGTCGATGTGATGACAGTAGGGGACATTGCCAGGTGGAGGGTGTTGATGGGTGCGGTTCCGGGAGACGCGTGATGGATTTTTCGATCTCCAGGTAGCGTCCTATAAACCGGGACGCACCCAAAAGAATAAAATACGGTTCAGGTTAAATCCATATAACGTGGGCGTATGATCGATCTGATAAAACTCTTTATCTGTCTGGCATTCCTGTTGTACTCATGCCGATGTGACCTTAAGACCAGAACCGTGCCAAATGAACTCTGGGGCGTGGTCTTCGTTGCCGCCCTGCCACTTGTAATCGCAGACGCTCTCGCGCAAGGGAGCAGATACATTATATCTATGACAGTCTCGGTTGTGGGCATCTACGTATTTGTGTACATCTTGTTCCAGCTCGGCGCATTCGGAGGCGCGGATGCAAAAGCGCTGATCGCGCTATCGTTTATCTTTCCGGCTTTTCCGGATATGACGGTCTTCGGATTCAGGCTTCCGTTAAGCGGCGTACCGCCTCTCGATATCTTCGCATTCAGCACGCTTGCGAATGCAGTCTTGCTAACCATCGTCGTGCCGCTCGGAATCCTTACATACAACCTCTGCACATTATCGGCGCGCGAGATCATGGAAAAACCGTGGTACCTGGTTGTAGGATATAAGTGCAGGATATCTGATTTGAAGGACCGGCACGTCAGACTGATCGAGGATTTTGAATGTGAAGGCGGGGAGGTTAAGAAGAAGTTCACAAGACGTGGCATCGATATCGATGATCCGGTCCTGGAACGATTGGAGCAGTTCGCATCAAGGGGATTGATTGGCAAACGTGTCTGGGTGACGCCCGGACTGCCGTTTATGATCCCGATCACGGCGGGATTTGTGGCTGCCGTCGTCTACGGCGATCTAATATCCAGCTGCATGATGACACTTCTATGATTTGAAATCGGTGGCAATATAGATAGAAGACGAATGTCTGACCTGCGTTTGGCTGCTATGAAAAAAATTCCATATAACTTCATTCGTATCTATATCCTTATTTATTTTACTAACAATCCTTTCGGCTAATATTGATAACCACCAGACCAAGCATGTCTTCCACCCTCGATGGCGTAAAGTATTACCTCCATTCCACCCCTCCCTTTGCCATATACATCCCGCAGCACCCGGGTATCATCTTGTGAGTATTTATTCGATTCCCAAATGATTTCTGGCGATGAAGAGCAGTTGTTAGAGGCTACCCAATACCTCACTGTTTCGTCTATATATATGACCGTTTCCCGGTCCCAAGCCATATCACCATCGTCCCAGGGTGCCGATGAGTCATCAGTTCCATATATTATTAATACTGAAATTGCTCCTGAAGGTGGGCATGTGGAGACCCAAGTTTTCAGGCATTGATAGTGCAACCGGAGCAATGGATGATATTTTTAGCCCGTGGTGAGTATGCCAAGTTGTCCGACCTGGAGGGTTTTGGTTTATAGCGCACATATCATAAAAAGGGCGATTACTCAACTGCCTGTTGATTCGTCCGGTATTGCCCCCATCTGCTGTTACCTGCCATGAATAGTATTCCCCGAAAAACCGCCTCTTGTCGTCAGATGCTGATTCACACCCCATGAGCGAATATCCATATCCACCCCCACAAGGTTTATGTCCACACCACCCATAATTTCACCCAATGAAAAATGTGCAGCAACCAAAACTTCCACCGAAGTCGAGTTTCAGCGAGTGGTATCACGAACTTCTTGCCGCTGCCGAGATCATGGACATCAGGTATCCGGTGAAGGGGCTTTATGTGTGGCCCCCGTTCGGATTTTCACTACGAAAAAATATTTATTCGATCATCAGAGAACTTCTGGATAACGATGGTCATGAGGAGGCACTGTTCCCGCTTCTGATTCCTGAAAACGAATTTATGAAGGAAGCAGAGCATATCAAGGGATTTGAGGACGAGGTCTACTGGGTCACACACGGCGGCGTAACCCCGCTTGAGATGAAGCTTGCGCTCAGACCTACAAGCGAGACCGCGATCTATCCGATGTACAAACTCTGGGTCAGGTCTCATGTGGACATGCCGCTAAAACTCTACCAGATCGTGAACACGTTCCGGTACGAGACCAAGCACACCCGCCCGCTCATCCGTCTGCGCGAGATCACGTCGTTTAAGGAGGCACACACCGTGCACGCCGACTGGGATGACGCAGCAAAACATGTGGATCGGGCGATTGAGTTATACCAGGAGTTTTACAGGCGGATTTCCGTCCCCACAATCGTTTCAAAGCGCCCCGAGTGGGATAAGTTCCCTGGCGCAGACTACACGCTTGCGGTCGACACGCTGATGCCGGATGGCAGGGTTCTCCAGATAGGAACCGCGCACCACCTCGGGGATAACTTCGCAAAGACGTTCGAGATCACTTATGAGGATGTGGACGGCGAGCAGGTGTACGCACACCAGACCTGCTATGGGATCTCGGAGCGGAGCGTCGCTGCCGCAATCAGCGTTCACGGTGATGATCGCGGGCTTGTGCTGCCTCCGGAGATCGCGCCTGTGCAGGTTGCGATCGTGCCGATCATCTTCGGAAACCGCGATTCGAACGAAGCGGTGCTGAGCGCATGCGCATCCGTGCGCGACACGCTTACCGGTCACGGACTTCGCGTGAAGGTCGATGACCGCGACGAGCATCCCGGCGCCAAGTACTACAGATGGGAACTCAAAGGCGTGCCGGTAAGGATCGAGATCGGTCCGAGAGACATTGCCAAGAACGCGGTTATGATGGTGCGCAGGGATACTGCCGATAAACGATCGGTGCCGATCGACCGGATCGCTGGCGAGGTACTGGACTGCATGGACATAATGCTTGCTGATATGTACACTGCTGCATCGCAGAAGTTCGATTCGAGGATATTTGACTGTGAGACACTTGACGAGGCGTTAGAGCTTGAGGCGCAGGGGATTTTGCGGCTATGCTGGTGTCAGGATCCGGATTGTGGACATGAGATAGAAGATGTGACCGGGCTTCGTATGCTTGGAGTCCCTGTCGGGTCAGCAGGATCAGAGGCAGCAACGAAAGGACACTGTGTGGTCTGCGGAAGAGATGGAGTGGTCACGCTGATGGCTCGAACCTACTAAACAATATTGAATATAAATGAGGGATTCATATTAAACTAAAGAAACGAACCGTTTTACGGAAGGTAGCGAAGAATAGCGAAGATGCCGGGGATAGTAATGAGTCGCCTACAATAGACGATTCATCGGCTTCACAGTCCGAAGAGCAGAGCATTACCGAGGGTACGGATAGTGCCACGGTCGATAACACCGTTAGTAATGGCACCTCGGATAGTTCTGACAAGTTTGTGCTTCCGGGCGATTTCATAGGAACCACTGAAGAGTTCCGCGCCGGCGCACAGACTTATGAGAAGACTGGCGGCGTCTACGCAGCCATCGCAGGAACTACCAGAGTCAATACTGTTCGCAGGTCGGTTTCCGTGATCCCGTGCACGAACACGCCCCCAGTCCTCCGGAAAGGGGATATAGTCATCGGGCAGATCGTGGGACTGCGTGACTCGCTTGCGATGGTGACGATCGCCGGTGCAAAGGGCGTCGTCGACCGGGAGATCCCGAATGTTGGGTCTGCTGTCGTCCACGTATCCAACGTCAAGAGGGGTTACGTCAAGGAAATCGCGCACGAGTTCGGGATCTTCGACATCTTGAAAGCAAAGATAGTCGATCTCAAGAACATGCGCCTTGACACATCAGAGCCGGATATGGGCGTCATGAAGGCACTCTGTTCGAACTGCAGGACCGCGATGGTTCGACACGACTCGAAACTCAAATGCCCTGAGTGTGGCAGAATCGAGACGAGAAAATTAGCCACAGGTTACGGAACCGGCATCATATAATGAAGGTCATGGTCGCCGAGTACGCGGTCGCAACGGGGGACCCCGACATACTTGGTGAAGGGTGCGCGATGCTCGCAACTCTCGCGAACAGTTTCGCGGCAGGCAGGCATCTGGTGCGGTATCCTGCCCGGGAGCAGGTTCAGGGAGTCAGTGGAGATGTGGTCGTGTGCGATGATGGCTGTGATGATGACGGCTTCGCAACAGCGATCGAACGGATTGCGCATACCTGCGATGCCGGGATCGTGATCGCACCGGATGAGATTCTTGCTGACTTAACCAGGATCGTTGAAGAAAGCACGATCAATCTCGGCTGCCCGAGCAAGTCCGTGAGAAACTGTGCCGATAAACTCGTTTGCTCTCGCATCCTGTCGGATAACGGCATCGCTGTGCCCGGGGTCATCGATGATGTGGGTATGGGTGCAGGTGGTTGTTGTGCGGATGGCGCAGGTGCTGGCGCGCGGTACGTGATCAAGCCGAGATCAGGCTGTGCTTCAGAAGGGATCTCGATCGTAATGGATCGCCAGGAGCAACCCATCGATGTCACAGCCCGAGAGGGATGGGCATTATCGGGAAAAGTTAATTTGAGCGATGATTTCATCGTAACCGAACTTGTACCGGGAGAACACCTGAGCGCGAGCCTGATCATCGGCAAAACCGCGCTTGCTCTCACTGTGAACAAGCAGATGGTCGAGATCGGAACCGAGACCATCGAGTACAACGGCGGGATTGTGCCTTACCAGACACCACGGTGGGGTGAGGTCATGGATACAGCCGCAAAAGCGGCAGATGTACTTGGGTGCAGAGGGTATGTTGGGGTCGATATCGTTGCAGGCGACGAACTCTATGTGGTGGATGTGAATCCGCGCCCGACGACATCGATACTCGGGATCGCAAAGGTTATCGATCACGAGATAGGCGATCTGATCATAAGGGCGGGACTCGGGGATCTTCCTGAGTCGGTCGGGATCACAGGGACGTTTGAATTCACAAAAGAGATGCTTGGCTGTATTTTTTCACAGGATTCCAAGTAACCTGATTGCAAAAGTAGTCTATTGTTGCGCAGCCGAAAAAAACAATCGGTCGTCCATAATCTGCGTAATGCGTGGATCGATCCACACCCGATATAAAAAAAATTGTTCCGGGTGTGTGCGCCGCCTGTTGAACCATTGCGGTTCAGCAACATGGGATGCACGCCCGGAACTTAGTATTAAACTCTGAACGATTTATAGCTTAGTCTGGTACAGACGCGATTGCAAACCGTCTCATGACTTTGTCAACTTTGATCTTGACGTTGTCTCCGATCTTTGTGCCTGGCACAAAGATCACAAAGCCTTGTACACGGGCTATGCCATCTCCTTCTCTGGCAATGTCTTCTATGGTGACATCATACTCCGTGCCTTCGGCAACTGGTGCATCGTAGGATTGTTCTCCTCTAAACAATTTTCTTCCTCCTTCTTAGTTTAAACCAACCAACTTAGAAAAGCGCACAGAACTGAACTACTCAAATCCCATAAGCTGCATCGATAAATTAATTGATCAACCACATCTTGGCACTCACAGTACATAACCTTTTCGTATGATCTGGCTTTGGATGGTGGTATTTGACAGACAGTTTCACCACTTTTCGATCCGTTTCGCAAGTTTCATCAAGAAGATGGTGTTTGACAGAATGCCACTATGAAAATTCCATGACCAGTGCCCTCTTGCCTGCGATCTCGCCACCGCACACGATCTCCTCACGGGACGCCGCCAAAAGGCGTAACCTCGTGATCAGGAGGCAGGTGGGCTTGGGATCTTGCGATCGCAAACGGAAGAAAAGTAGGGATTGGGGAGGGGGTCGTTTCCGGAGATTGGATTGGGGCGCTCTTTTTGTAGGTTCTCTATTAAGTTCTGGCTACCGAAGCAGTACCAGCCCAAACGTCTTGATCGTCTCGTCAAACGATCTAACCACGTCAAGTTCGAATCCAGCCGCACGCACGGTGGCATACACATCGATGCCGCTTGCCTCCATCGACGGTCTCAACCGGTCCTGATGCCTGCAGAGCCGCTTTACGGTGTGGAAATCGACATCGCCTTCCTCTGGTAGGCAGGTCTCACAGAGTGAACATGGATACGCTCCAAATCCGAATGCCTTGTAGCAACCGGATAGGAATGCATGCCGCTCGAGGTTGAAGATCACATCCTGAATCTGCAGGATAAGATCCCAGAGATAGTGGTGGATATGCCTCGGATCGACTGTTGTCTCCTTCGGAAGCCCAACAAACTCGATGAGCACGGCATCTTTGTAGTCCAGAAGTACCTTTCCGGTCTCCTCTGGCGTTGGCGAGTATGGCGGGCACGAGAGGTGCTTGCCGTACGCCTTGCATCCGTATCTGCATTTGAGCCGCACCCATGCCGCTGTTTTTATGGTATCGGTTGCGATCAGCCGCAGATCGTTTGCGCCGCTATCAAGCGCTATCTGCCGCAGTTCTAGTATGAGTGTACTTAGTTCGTTCATCCGGATCACCATTGTTCTTCGGGATTATTATTTACGGCTATGGGACTTGTCCAGAGTTCTGATCGGTTGTGATATAAAACATGCCTTCCAACTCTATGCCATGGAGCGCGTACTCTGGTGGCTGATCGCAGGCACAAAAGGCGGAGTTAACCGCGCCAGAATGATCGATGCGCTGCGTGACCGCCCATACAATGCCAACCAGTTGTCAGAGGTGCTGGAACTGGACTATAAGACGGTAAGGTATCACCTGAAGGTTCTTTCCAAGAACAGCGTGGTCACAGCCACAGGAAACGGCTATGGCGCGATGTATTTTCTATCCCCGGTGATGGAGGAGAATTACGCGCTATTTGAAGAGATCTGGGAGAAAATTGGGAATAAATTCAAGTGAGGAGACTATAACATGCAACTATCTATGTACGATCCGGTTTTCATAATGAATGTCAAGACGGTGATGACCACAGCAAACGTGGTGCTGCTGGTTTTATTGCTGGCTATTTATGTCCGAAGTTACGCACAGATCAAATCGAAGTTCACGTTGGGCTTGATGATATTTGCGTCCCTCCTGTTCTTGCAGGCGGTCATGTCGACTCCATGCATGCATGCTGCCGCGTGCGGGCGTCGGATGTGCGTACTTGGGCCGCTTGACGTGATACCGGACATACTCGAATTTATGGCGCTTCTGGTGCTGCTGTACCTCAGTTCGGAATGAATTTGGGTATGATTTTGGCGTGATTATAGGGGACATTGTCTGAAAATAAAGTGATTTATCACAGCGGTCTGCAAAGCAACGCTGATGGCGCAAGAGTTTCGCGACCGTGTTCAACCCCCTGCGCACTCAGTGGTAACGGCTCTGTCGTCGACGCTTGCGTTAGAATATAAGGTCTGCATCCCATTTTGGGCTGAATTTGGGCATGATTCTGGCGAGATTTGGATATAATTCTGGAATAATTATATATATGCACACCATTGATTGAGTATTGCCCGGATGGGCTAAACTCGAACAAGGTGAAAACAAAATGAAGATAAGAACAATGACTGGAATCCTGATCGTTGCACTGGTCGCACTCTCCATAGGAGTTGCTGCTGCCCAGTACGGTCAGGGTGGCGGCGCTGGCGGCGCCCAATACGTGGATGCCGACGGCGATGGGATATGTGATAATATCGGCATACGCCCAGGATTCGTAGACGCTGATGGCGATGGCGTCTGTGACAATCTCGGCGACTGCGGACGTGGACGCGGTGGATGCGGATGCGGCATGGAGTTTGTAGACGCTGATGGCGATGGCGTCTGTGACAATTTCGGCGCCAACGGCAGAGACGATGACAACGACGGCATCCCGAACGGAAAGGACGACGATTATGAGCCGCCGCGAGATGGAAGCGGTCGCGGTAATGGTGGAGAAGGTAAAGGGCGTAATCGATAAGTCTGTACTGTGTGCGTGGAATGGCCGCGCACTTTTTTTATTTTTCAAGGATCGAAAATCTTTTGAACACTGAAATCGCCATATATAGTAGGACCGGAATATGAAACGAAATACGATCTATCTATCAGTCTTCTGCATCACTCTTCTCACAATCCTCGTTTATGCTCCTATTCTGGCAGAAGGTGGAGGAAGAGGGGGAGGAGGGGGTGGCGACGGCAGTGGAATAGGTGGCAGCAGAAACACCGATGTTTCATCCATTCTGGCAGGGTTATCCTCGATAAAATTCATTATCGGAGGAATTTCTGTACTTTCAGGACTGATACTTCTAAAAACGATCAAAATCAATCCGAACATCCGAACTCTCCTGATGTGCGTCGTCTTTGTGCTCTTCGGAGTGCTGGTGATCATGCACCAGCCAAACCCACTGCGCGCAGTGGTGGACCCGGTAACGGCTCTCGCAACCGGCGGTGCGATCACGCTTAAGAAAGCAACGATGCTCGCCTTCATCGGCGGCTTGTCGCTCATCGGAGCGAAACTGTTCTGTGGATGGGTCTGCCCGTTTGGGGCGCTGCAAGAGATCATAAACAGGATTCCGGTGCCACCCGGGAAGAAGATCAAGTTACCGTTTAAGATCTCGAACAGTATCCGGATTTCGCTATTTGCCATCAGTTTAATCATGATTCTGACAACAGGTTACGATCTTTATACGTACCAGAACATATTAAATCCGTTCGAGCTCTTCGACTGGCAGTTCGAAGCGGTGCTGGCAGTTCTGGTTGGCGCGGTTCTGGTCGCATCAGTATTTGTGTACCGCCCGTTCTGCTATCTTGTATGTCCAGTCGGTCTCCTGACGTGGCTTCTTGAGCAGGTAAGCATCTTCCGTGTGCGTCTTGATAGGGGAAAGTGCAATGACTGCAAGAAATGTATTTTAAAGTCACCATGCCCGTCTATCAAAGCGATTGTGGATGGTGACACGTTGCAACCCGACTGCTTTGCTTGCGGCGTATGTATCGATGCATGTCCGAGAGATGCGCTCAAGTTTGGAATCCGGAAAAAAGCGAAGGCATGAAAGGATGCCGCAGGTTATTTCCCGCGATACTTCTGCAGCAGCCTCGTTACCGCACGCACATCGCGCCCCTGCTGTCTGGCGTCATCGAGACACGCCTGATACAGTTGATCGGTCAGGAGACCTGGCATTGACTTGCACATCTGGGCATGAAGCGTGAGATCGAAGCACCGCGTCTCGCTCTCTGTCAGTTTCAGCGCTTTGTACTCGCCGGTATGTGTAATAAACGTCGGGTTCTCCGAATCATCTGTTTTTAGCACGAGATCTGCAAGATGAGTCTCCGGGATCGGCTCTGCGATGCTTATGAAGACATCATCCAGGAACGTGTCCTCGATTAAGTCCTTTGTCAACTGGTAATCTTCGGCAGTCTCGCCCGGATAGCCGACGATGAAACTTCCTGCAACCTTCACGCCGCACTGCTGCGCCAGTTCGATCGCATAAACGTTATTCTCCGCATCAACCCCTTTCCGCATCTCCTTAAGCATCTTGTTGCTTCCTGACTCGATCCCGTAATAGACCCAGCCCATCGTGAAGTCGTGGATCGCATGGAGCGTCTCCTCATTGACATAATCAACCCTGATGTCCGGAACCGAGACATTTCTTCCTCCCATCACCTCTGCGATCGCTTGCAGCAGTTCGACAAACGCGCTCGCATTGACCGATTTTTCATGCGGGTCGTACTGGTACAGCGAACTCGTTCCGCCACTGATCGCGATTCTTCGAACGCCACACCGCTTAAACTCCTTTATCTCCGCGATGATGTCCGCAATCTCACGGCTCCGAATCTTCCTTCCAAAGAACGCCGGGACCTGACAGAAGCCACATGCTCCGATGCAACCCCTGTGCGTCTCGATATACACATTCGCGCCCCTGATACTCTGGTCGCTGATATCATCCGGTATAAGCGGCATCGGTCTATCGAGTTTTGCAGGTTTGGGCTCGGTCCGGACGATCTCGCCATCGTTTCTGAATGCGATTCCGGAGATATCTTCCGAAACTCCGTTGTTTAGCAGTTCAAGCGTCGACTCCTCGCCTTCCCCGATGATAACGCCATCCACATCCAGTTCTCCAAGAATGATGTCGGGATACGCGCTGATCGGACCGCCGACATAGATCGGTTTGCTGCTCTGCTCTGTAAACTCCCTGATCTCGCGGTCAAGGAGATGGAGTGTCGAGTATAGGCTCAGTAGTATTATGTCAGTATCCGCGCTGACATCCGTATTTTTGGTGAGCGTTACGTCGAATCCTGCGTCTTGAAGGATTCCGCCGATCACCATCGAGCCATACGTGTAGAGTTCAGGGGAGACGATCGTGATCTTCATGGTTTGTTAATCTGGGTGCGGTCATGGTATATCTGTTTTTACTGCAAGGGCGGTAGGGCTGCGAGCAGTCGCTGGTTACCGCAAAACCCGGACATACGCCATGCTGGTACTCAATATCCAGAGGCAGAGACTGCACAGATCGGTTCACTGACGCTTCAAGCTGCGAGAGCGGCAGGCGCATAAACACTCTGACCCGATCCGAAGTACGAGTCGTAGATATGTTGGTACTAAGTCTGGTTCTCGATCTGGTGGACCAGTACGTCCCTGCTCCAGCCGAATTTCCGGGTCATGCGGATGTAAAACTCACGTTCCAGATAGTCTTTGCACTTATTCAAAATCGTGAGGTTGTGACCCCAGCCAATTTCTCCAACGATTCGTTGGAGTTTTGGATGGTCACTGTAGTTGTAGTAGAACTGCCGCATATACCACAGATTCTGGGCTGAGAATCCTTTGATTCCAGTGAACTCGGCTTGCAGGTCTTTTGTTAATTGTTCCACCACCGATTTTCCCCATGTACTGCCTTCCTGCCGCTCAACAATCATCCGCCCAATGTCCCAGTAAAGCAATATCAGTTCCTTGTTGACTGTTTTCAGAGCCTCGTACTGTGCTGTGCGGATACGCTGCTTAATATCGCTTAGAAGAATCGTATATCCATCCGGAACCAACTCACTCATTCGCTACTCCCTCCAACCAATTTTTTACAACATACGGTTGCAGTCTTTGTTTGTCCCAATAAGCTGGATAAAAGTTTCCGTATACTCTCGTTATCCGGATGTGTCGGCAGGGTGCAACATGACTGGTTTGATTTGCCAGACAGTGTCTGTCGAATTCGTTTGTAGTGCGGCAGAGCCATTTCGCTCATTCGCTCACACCCTCCAGGAGCTTCGCCACATTATCAGCTATCCGCGCTTCCAGTTCCCGCGCCTCGACGTTGAGAATCTCCAGTTCCTCATCCAACTCCTCCAGACGCTCGGCAAAGACAAAGTCGTCCTCCTCACGCCCCGCCACGCCTACATACCGTCCCGGGTTCAGGCTCCACCCCTGCACTTCGATCTCGTCGAGTGTCGCCACCCTGCACAGCCCCGGCACGTCTCTGTACGTGCCGTCCGGGAACGTGTCACCCATCCTCGATGCACTGCCGTTTGTCGTCTCCGGATCCTCGCCCCGGTAGAGCCGCACGATGTTAGAAAGGAACTCGATCTGCTCAGGAGTGAACTCGCGGTGGGCGCGGTCAACCTGTGTAAAGATGTGCCGTGCATCGATGAACAGGACTTTATCCGCCCGATCGGTCTCTTTTTTGCCACGGTACAGGAACCAGAGTGTGCATGGCAGCGTGACCGTGTAGAAGAAGTTGGAGCTAACAGCCACCATCACGTCCACCATGCCTGCTTTGATAAGATCCTTGCGGATCTCCAGTTCAGTCCCGCGGGCGTCAGAGGCGGAGTTTGCCATCACAAATCCTGCACGACCGCTTTTTTTCAGTGCGCTGTAGAAGACCTGAATCCAGATGTAATTGCCGTTGTCTGGTTTGGGCATGCCAAAAGGAAAGCGCGGATCGTCTTTAATCCGCTCCTTATCTATCTTCTTCACGTTGAATGGTGGATTTGCCATCACGAAGTCGAACTTGTCGCAGCTTGTGTGTAAGTCTTCGTAGTATGTGTTGCCCTGTCTGATATCACCGTCCAGACCGTGAACAGCGAGGTTCATCTTGCAGAGACGGACGGTCTCTGCGACACGTTCCTGACCATATATGCTTAACTGGGCACTTGGGTTCGCCCTGCGCTTCGCAACGTGTCTGGCGCTCTGGACAAACATGCCGCCTGATCCGCAAGCAGGATCAAAGATTCTGCCATGATATGGTTCGATGATCTCAACGATGAGCTTGACAAGCGTGGTCGGCGTGAAGAACTCGCCGCCCTTCTGCCCCTCGCTCATGACAAACTTGCCCAGAAAGTACTCATAGATCTTTCCGAACGCGTCGCCTTCGATGTCCATCGGGATAGATGCCATGAGCTTTAAGAGTTCGATTAACGTGGCGTTCTCCATGCGGTTATATGTCTTTGGCAGAACATCCTTCAGATCAGGATTCTCGCGCTCGATTGCCCGCATAGCGTTATTGATCGCCATGCCAATGTTCTCACCCTCGGGAAGCAGGAGGAGGTTCTGAAAACGTGCATCATGGGGCAGGTAGAGTACACCTCGTGCCTGATAATCCAGCTTGCCGATCTGCCTGCGACCTGTTTCCTTTCCGACAAGCTCCTTCTCAGCGTTACTGAATTTGTGGTCAGCGTAACGGAGAAAGATCATCCCAAGCACCGGAACTGAGTATTCAGATGCTTTCAGCTTCGAATTGGCTCGCATCTCATCAGCAGCTTCCCACAGCCGTTTTTCGATTTCGTTGTTGTTAGGCGGCATACGTCAATTCTCTCACAATATCATTCTACAGCCCCGTGGGTGACTGATATTCCTTTGTATGGCAGATAACATAAACATGAGCTGCCAACACATCCGGCGCGTGTTCTCGAAACCGCTATTTATCGTGAATTCGCGTCTACACAAAACATTGTGCCAGATAACGCCTTTGCACTTCCGAAACCACGCGGTAGCTAAAACAACCCAAAAAAATAAAAAGAGGGGAAGGGTGATGCAGGGCTGCCCAGAATCGTGTAGGGCTGTGCAAGTCCTCGATATACACATCAACCCCACATATATAAATCAGTAATCTAAGAGCGGGGTGAAAGTGAATGCCCCCGATGGACTCGCCACACACCACACCAAAGATTTTATATCCTGACCGGACAAACCAACATCTCTCAACATCCGGAGGATTTAAATGACAGAAATCAATGTGAGGGATCGTTTTTTACCGCACTGAAAAACTCCACGACGTACGCGTGCGCATCTTCGATACCACGCTGCGTGACGGTGAGCAGACGCCTGGCGTATCGCTCTCTCTCGAAGAGAAACTCGCTATCGCAATGCAACTGGACAAACTCGGCATCGATATCATAGAGGCGGGCTTCCCGATCGCATCGGCAGGCGAGAAGGACGCGGTCGCAAGAATCGCGAAAGCCGGAATGGACGTGACGATATGCGGACTATCAAGAGTGATAAAGGCAGACATCGATGCGTGCCTCGACTGCGATGTCGGCATGGTACATACATTCGTATCCACTTCCGATGTCCAGCGGATACACACCATCGGCAAGTCGAGAGAAGAGGTTGTGGGTCTTGCAGTCGATGCGGTGCAGTACATCAAGGATCACGGCGCGACATGCATGTTCTCAGCGATGGACGCAACACGGACCGATGTGGACTACTTAATCGAGATATGTGAAGCCGTCGAGGCGGTAGGCTGCGATGTTATCAACGTCCCTGACACCGTGGGCGTGATGGTGCCGTCTGCGATGTACCGGCTGATCGAAGAGATCAAGAAGTCGGTGTCGCTTCCGCTTGATGTGCACTGCCACAACGACTACGGGCTTGCGGTTGCAAACAGCATCGCAGCAGTCGAAGCAGGCGCCACTCAAGTTCAGGTGACGATAAACGGGCTTGGAGAGCGCGCGGGAAACGCGGATCTTGCAGAGACCGTGATGACCCTGCACACGATTTATGGGGCAAGGACGAATGTTATGACCGAATACCTCTTCGAGACCTCGCGCATGGTCGAGCAGTATACCGGTGTAAGGGTTTCACAGCTGATGCCGGTGGTTGGCGAGAATGCGTTTGCGCATGAATCAGGCATCCACACGCACGGCGTACTCGTGCGTACCGACACATTCGAGCCAGGAGTGATGACGCCAGAGATGGTCGGGCAGAAGCGCAGGATCGTTCTCGGGAAACATGCTGGCAAGCACGCTGTGAAGCAGGCGATCGAGTTGGCAGGATTCGTAACAAACGAGGAGCAACTGGCAGAGATACTTGGAAGGATCAAGGAACTTGGAGACAAGGGCAAACCGGTCACCGATGCAGACCTCTACGCCGTCACCGAGTCCATTCTCGGGGAGGTCTCCGGAAAAGAGCAGTTCATCGACCTAATGGAGGTTTCGGTGATGACCGGAAATATAATCACGCCGACTGCGTCTGTGAAGGCAATTGTTGGTGGGGATATGAAGGTTGTGGCAAACATCGGCGTCGGTCCTGTGGATGCTGCCTTAAATGCCGTACGGAATCTGCTCGGCGAAGGGGGGAAGATACGTCTACACGATTTCAAACTCGAAGCGATCTCAGGCGGTTCTGACGCGCTTGCAGAGGTGACGATTGCGGTAGAGGATGAAACAGGCAGGATCGTGAGCGCGGGTGCCGCGAGAGAGGATATCGTGCTGGCATCGGTCGAGGCGCTTGTGAATGCGATCAACCGGCTGATCATGGTGCGGGGAAAGGTGTGACCATCGCCCTGCTCTATGTCCCTGCTCTATGTCATAGTGTTCTGATTGCAGCGAATGGAACGTACCGTGGCTGTCGGTGGTAGGTTTTTGTACCATGGTACGTCATAGGATGTGTTACATAACAAGGGCGCAACAACAAAGAACGTGATTGCGGTTTGATATGACAGAACAAGACAGATATTGGCTTATTCGAGATATATAGTATGAGAGAGGTACGTATCTTATCAGTTACGTCACCCTCACACGACCCGGTCTTGAAACTCCCATGGCAATGGATTCCATACGAATTATCTACGAGCATTTAAGAAGAATCGCTACGCTGAAAGAAGAAACAAGAATTGATCCTTTTCTGCACAGTAATGGCAGTGATGGTACGGTTCCATGGAGGCTTGTAACGTTAATTAGAGAACATTGTGACGAATTCAATGTTATTGTTCCTCACCGGGCATTCAGTGCCGCTACTTTAACCGCACTTGGAACGAATTCAATTATTATACATCCAATGGGTATGTTGGGCCCAACTGATCCCACGGTTAGAAATGAGTACAACCCGCTCAATCCAGGAAATCCAAATGAACTATTGGGGATACGTGTTGAGGATGTCACGGCTTTCATCTCTTTGATCAAAGATGATGTAGGAATTCACCACGAGGATGAATTAGTTCAGGCGTTTAATGTTTTAGCAAATAAGGTCCATCCATTAGCGCTTGGAAATGTGAGATGTTTTCATTCGCAGTCGAGAATGCTCGCAAAGAAGTTACTGTGTTTACATCCCGAATTTCGGTGACCTGACTTTCGGTGAATTGAAATAACTTGTCCCTTTATAGTCACAGAACACATATAGAATTACCAATGATAACAACGCGATTGAAGAATAGACGTTTTAAAAAGGTGGGACGTACCATACCTGCGTGACACCTTTTGGGCTGTAATTTACGTTTCACCGAAAATCGAGTTATATCCTGTCCACGGGTGAGCCATATAAGGATCTTGGAGCTGAAGCTGCTCAAAACCGAAAGTCTGATGCGAGGAAGTGTTCTATGATTCAAGAACCGGAAGGAATGGGCTACAGTATCCAAAAGGTCGAGGCATCTGCTTGATAGTGGATATTCTCTCCTGTTGCCAAGATAGGCCAGAGTTATCTTAAGATGCTGCAAAAGCCACCCTCGTATGAGGGGGCACTGTCGAAAAATCTAGTGATATCCATACTTTCCGCCCACCACATCCACCTAAACTCCCTCATCAGTATGTAATGAAAGTCTCAGACCAGAGAATCCAGACCAGATTTACCACGTTTTCCCGATAAAACCACGAAAACTGCATGCACGCCAGTCAAAAATCGATAGCCACTGCTAATGACACCCACACATTATTCACGATTCACGACTAATAATCTTCAACCAGTATCCAGAAACGGCACAAACATCAAAAATACCTCCAGAAGCGTCTTTTCGCACTTACCCAGTACTCCTGCCCTCTTAATCGCTGATAGTTTCATCTGGTTCCTAATCCCTCTCTCAGTTCTGAGTTGCTTCTTCCTATGCGTCTTCAGACTTGTCGAATAGTAGTTCTCGACCAAATTATTAGTTGCTGGCGCGTCTTCCACGAAATAGAACTCTGTGAGATGTTTCCAATTCTTTTCAATCATCCTCAATCGTTTCTGTATAACTGCATCAAAAGAATCTATCTCCACCATCAACGTAGCAAACACCTTCACAGCCTCGAAAAATGTCCTCTGCTCAAGATTTTCGTCCTTACGTCTACGTTTCAGTTCACGTTCGTGTACAGACTGCCTGAAAATAGACATATTACTTTTTAGCCACGCCATATACTTCACGTCGCCCTTCAGGATCATCATCTGTTCTTCTTTTGCCATCCCTTCCAGAACCTCAATCTCCGCATCTCTGTTGTAAAAAATGTTTAACAGTCGGTATTTAATCAATTCCTGCTCGATGGTTCCGTGTTTCGGAAAATTGCCCACTATCAGCTTGTTCAGATGAAGGAGGCACAACTGATGAATCAGGTTCTCATCCGTTGAATTTTCCGAATACTCCAGGATAACTTGAATAAAGGTCAGTTACAACGAAAGTCTTCTTTGTTGGGTCGAGATGTGCCTTAAGAAAGGTTGTAATGGTATCAGGACTCTTGTCACCATAGAGTTCGTCCGCTATCGGTCTACCGGTAACACCGTCCAGTAATGTCAGGCGAAAATTTTCTGGTTATGCCCATTTTTGGATGCTGTTCGTCATAATGAATGATCTGAATATCCTCTATTGGCGGGATATACGCACTTTCGACTGAATCCGTGAAATCGTTGTGAATAGTATCTCTTCCTCTGGGAAATATGAGTTCCATCACCGCGGATATGCCATCATATGATACATTTTGAATCCACAAGCGCTGGTAAATGTTTTCCAAGACACTGAAGAAGTCGGTTTTCAGTTGTTCCCAGCAGCTGCGAGATTCTTCGAGCGGTTCCTTGCAAATAGGGCAGAGATATCTCCCGATCTTTACGCTACCAAGTCCTTTTTTGCAATGCTCGTTGTATCCATTGTGATTCATCCGATGTCCACATTTCGGACAGTCTGGTGACACAATTCTCCTGAATATTCCGTTTGTGGTGTATTCGAAGTCATTCGAGTACTTCTCGAAGATTGGGTAGAGTATGCCCACATGGGCAAAGTTTAATAGTGTGCAGTTTAGAATTGCCATTGTATAGCCAATACACGTATTCCCTCCCATGGTTAAAAAGCTTTTGGGAGGGAGTATCCTATTCTATCACTAGAAAATTCGATTGTGCCGTATGAGGGTAGTGCAATACTGTAAAATTTTATTCTTGCGATATTGCGTATTTAGAGGTGTAAACTGGGAAGTTCAGGTGACTTAACCCTATTCAAAAGCGTCTATCGCCCACGATTCCCGAGGTTATCTTGGTGGCATGACTATTTTCGGAGCAAATCCCGGTTGCCCGAGCAAAATGTATTTATGTGATTAGACTGGTGTGATAAATAACATTCCGGAGATACCCACCATGAAACGATATACCGAAATATCAGAATCCTGTGCCGCTTTTCGAGCAACGTCCTGTATCCTGTGCTTTTGCTTGCCCCGGAGTGCGGGCGAGTAGATAATGACAAGAAGCATAGAAATATCAGGTGATTGAGATGAATAAAGTGATAACGAAGTCTGGATTTATCCTCATGATAAGCATGTTTATGATATGCGCACCGACGGTGCCGGCGATAGCCATGAACACGACCGACGCAGAATGCGAAACTTGCTTTGGAGCTATGCCGCCGGAAATTACCGAAATACAAACTCATGGTTTGACGGAGGCAAGCAGCTATTCAGGGAAAGTTGATGAGGTGGTGATATGGAAGATGACTTCAGCACTGATCCGTTTGACGGGAGATGGCACCCCTGGTATGGCCAACTGAAGATGGGATGGGATGAAGGTAGCGTCTATTTACCGTATACATGGTGGTCTATTGAGGAATTTCCCATGTATACCTGCGCACAAACGATGTACCACAGCTTCTCTGAAAACCCGTTTTATGGATATTATAACCCAAAACTAAAATACAGATTCAAATCATATTCTGATGACGGTGACGATGCGGGGATTGAGGTCGGCTTCGGTTATGAACATGATGGAAAATGGTATGGGACTTGGGAGTTCTACCATTCCCCTGAAGAATACTCCTCATGGACAACAAAATCTCTTGACATTGGCGATTTCTGGAGCGACCTGGACTGGAGCGACGAATATCGTGTTTGTGTATATGAAGATGCTGATTACAGCAGTCATCCACATGGCGGTTCATGTGATCCATGGCCTGATGTAAACGGACATGTCAATATCACTTATATAAAGTTGATAGGTACTCCAAACAAACCACCGTACAAGCCATCTAACCCTTCGCCAGCTGATGGTTCCGGAGGCGCGAGTGCAAGTACGGAACTATCATGGACCGGTGGAGACCCAAACGGAGATGGTACCGTCAAATACAACGCTTATCTGGGAACTTCGTCATCCTCGATGGACCTGATATTCCAAAACATGCCGTATCCATGTTTTAGTGGCCCGTTTGAGATGTATAAAACATACTATTGGAAAGTGGTCGCAATAGATGAACTCGGATTAACTGCCGAAAGTGATGTCTGGACGTTCTGTAGGTACGGATCAAGGCTCACTATTGACTATCCGGCGGATGGAGCTACGCCAGCGATACGTAAGGATGCCGATGGAAATAGATATATTTCCTTTGGCTGCACTGTTGTTCCGGAGGTAGATTCGAGTCCCGAATGTCCTGTTACAGTTTATGGACCTTCCGATCAAATTTTAGGCGGGGTGTGCGTCTCCAATCCTCCTACGCTCTCTGCAGACGCGCCTTGTACGCTCGATTTTCACGTATATGTGGATACCGCCAACATAAACCTCTCAGGGGAAACTACACTTACTGCATACTGGATGCGTGGCGACCCTCATGAGGTCTCTGCCAATATTACTGTGAATATTCCGTCAAAAGTTGTATGTGGTTATGTTGGCGACGTGCCGGTATGTTTAACCCCTGAAGATATACAACTCCTGAGAGAAATGAAGGTCGAAGTAGGGAGGCAGATGCAGCGAGATGATCTAACTGATGAGGCATTGAGCGTGCTGAGTGACATGATGACTTCTATTGACCTTATTCTCAAACTCGAAAAACATCCGGGTGTAAAGATCACTGCAAAAGCTACAAAGATCTTAACCATCTTTCAAGCAGCACGCCAAACCAAAGAAACTGGTGGGCGATTTGACGATTTTGTAAAAAGGTCTGTAAACTCGCTTTCATTGAATACACTTCCTTTTCTTGAAGATGTACTGATATGCATTTGGGAAAATACCATTATGCCATACAAGACAAAGGTCTACGGACCTCTTGATACCTGGGAATTCGTCCCGATAGGAGGCTTTATGGAAGCAGGTGTGGAAGTATCAGGCGAATATCTACCTACTAACTATTACAAACACTGGAAAATCGGACCTTATTATAGTATGCTTGGGAATATATCCGGCATCATGGTAAACTTAGACTATGTGTATATGGGTCCCGGAGACTATTTCACGATATATGCGGGCGAGCGATATCCTGGGTTGCCGGTCTGGGGAAGTACACCTGAGTTCCGACATGAGCCAGCAGAGCCGATAACTATCCGCGACGAAATGGGTCGCATCATAGTGTACTGCGATAGTTCAGGTGCAGATTCGTATGGCTTCAAATTTGATCCCGAATGCGCGATATACCTGATGTGCCACCATGCCGAATATTACAATTACGATGTAACTGGTGCGCATCTGGTAAAACTCGGGACTGAGACGACAGAATTGAACTTCAGTTGGGGTACGGGTTCCCCATATCCTGATGTGAACGTGGATAACTGGATGGCGGTATGGAGCGGACAGATGTACATACCAGGCAACGACACATACACGTTCTACGTCGCGAGCGAAGAGGGGACTGTTGGTATGAAGATCAACCGCACCGACATATTTTCCAACCATATATTCAGCGACCATGCAGAAGCAAACAGCAGCACCCGTCTATCCAAAGGCTGGCACGATTTTGCGATATGGTATCATCATGCCATGGGTAATGCATCCTTTGTTCTATCATGGGCGAATTCTACCATGAGTAAACAGGTAGTTCCTGACAAAAATATGCGAACGCCGAGAACCGAACTTGCAAGTCTTCCGCTGAACGCTTTATTCTCATACACTGTTCATGGGTCCGGCACCAATGTATCCTTTACAGACCTATCTCTCGGTGATAATATCACCGAATGGAAATGGAACTTTGGCGATGGGGCGGCAGATGAAACATATAATGCGTCAACAAATCCTGATCATGCATATAACCGGGCAGGCGTCTATAATACAACTCTGACCGTTTTCAATGGCACCGGTGGGATGGATACGCATAGCGAGTTGGTAGATGTGCCTATAAAAGGTGATGCCAATCATGATGGAAAACTCTCGGCTGCGGATGCGCTGCTTATTCTGCAAATGGCTGCCTGCGGCACCAACAGTGACCCTGTAGCAGATGTAAATTTGGATGGGGCGATTACCTCACTTGATGCGCTGATGGTTTCGCAAGCTGTGATGAAAGGGGTGAACGATGAATAAAATCGCAAAAGCATCACTGGCACTGGTTGTGATTTCTATCGTCATCCTGCTAGTCATATTTGTGCAGAGTCTGGCGGATGAAAAGAAGGAGTATGTGACCGATCCGGTAATAGCCCATATCCCTCTCGAAGCTCACCTCCGTTTCTCTTTTGATCCAGACGACCCAGCATTAATGAACCTAAAATACACCCTAACCCCCTCAGTAGATGTGAAGGCGGATGTTTCAGAGGGTATCGTTCTTCCAGAAGGTATTGTATTTGTAGAAAATAATCTGCAAACCGGTCAGATTACGCTTAGAAAAGGCCGGAAGTATACGTTCAATTCAAAGATAAAATCAGTCAAGACTGGAATTTGGAGAATCTATGCTTCACCCGGCGTATATGCAGATGTGAATGTATTTGAAGGTGCTATCTCGTCGGTGGTTGGACAGGGAGTTTTTGACGCTACAGTGCCACTCACCCGATTTCGTCTTAGGGCGAAAGTATCAAAGGAAGGGCAGGATATTTTAATGAATATTACAAAAAATTGGTTACGGGAATATGGTGCAGTTGAATATGGGAATGAAGAATTTAATTGCACGATAATCTCGGCAAACCCGGATATTCGGTGTTATGGATGCGAAGTGTTGAGTTATTCAAACTCGAAACTGTATGACAAGTACTATTTCGTTATCGAAGAAGATCAGCACACCAACAAAACTAAAATCAGAAACGTGTACCGCTGGGCATACCAGACCCCCTCAGGATACCAGCAGAAACCTGTATGTGAAGAGATCACGATGAAAGGTGGCAGAAATGGCGAATAGAAGTATAAAAAATATTGTTGGTACTGCTCCTTGTTTTGGTTGCATTGACATCGGCTGTAGTCGTGCTGGAGTTGACAAGTGACGACAGAGTTGAACTTCAGTTGGGGCATGGGTTCCCCATATCCCGATGTGAATGTAGATAACTGGATGGCGGTATGGAGCGGACAGATCTACGTACCAGGCAACGACACATACACGTTCTACGTTGCGAGCGAAGAGGGAACTGTTGGTATGAAGATCAACCACACCGACATATTTTCCAACCGCATATTCAGCGACCATGCAGAAGCAAACAGCAGCACCCGTCTATCCAAAGGCTGGCACGATTTTGCGATATGGTATCATCATGCCATGGGTAATGCATCCTTTGCCCTATCATGGGCGAATTCTACCATGGGTAAACAGGTAGTTCCTGACAAAAATATGCGAACATCAAGAACCGAACTTGCAAGTCTTCCGCTGAACGCTTTATTCTCATACACTGTTCATAGGTTCAGCACCAATGTATCCTTTGCAGACCTGTCTCTCGGCGACAATATCACCGAATGGCGGTGGAACTTTGGCGATGGGACGCCGGATGAAATCTATAATGCGTCGACAAATCCGACCCATACGTATGACCGGGTAGGTGTATATAATGCAACTTTGACCGTCGTCAACGGCACAGGTGGGATGAATACGCACAGCGAGTTGGTAGATGTGCCTTTAAAGGGTGATGCCAATCACGACGGAAAAGTCTCGGCTGCGGATGCGCTGCTTATTCTGCAAATGGCTGCCTGCGGCACCAACAGTGACCCTGCAGCAGATGTAAATTTGGATGGGGCGATTACCTCACTTGATGCGCTGATGGTTTCGCAAGCTGTGATGAAAGGGGTGAACGATGAATAAAATCGCAAAAGCATCACTGGCACTGGTTGTGATTTCTATCGTCATCCTGCTAGTCATATTTGTGCAGAGTCTGGCGGATGAAAAGAAGGAGTATGTGACCGATCCGGTAATAGCTCACATCCCACTCAGAGCTGACCTTACTTTCTTTGCGCCAGCATTAAACCAGACTGCGGATATCACCTATACTTTGACACCATCAGCAGATGTAAAGGTAAATGTTTCGGAGGGTCTCGTTCTTCCGGAAGGTCTCGTGTTCATGGAGAATAATCTGCCAACCGGTCAGATCACGCTTAAAAAAGGCAAGAAGTATAGATATGGTGCAAAGATAAAAACAGTTGAGATAGGAAATTGGATGGTTTATGCTTCGCCTGGGGTGCATGCAGATGTGAATATATTTGAAGACCGGGCATCAGCAGTTATCTACAAAGTTGTGGATGCTACAATACCCCTCACTAGATATCGTCTTAGAGGGACTACCTCAGAGGTGCAACAAAATAATCTGATGGTGGAAGTAAAAAGTTGGCTGATAGAATATGGCGCACATGAATACAAAAAAGAAGAATTTAAGTGCGCTATGATATCAAGACCTTCATCAAGGATCCATAATATTGATATTAAGTGCTACGGATGTGAAATGTTAGGTTATTCAAACTCGAAACTGTATGACAAATACTATTTTGTTATCGACGAGGATTTAAACACCAACAAAACCAAAATCAGAAACGTGTACCGCTGGGCATACCAGACCCCCTCAGGCTACCAGCAGAAACCAGTATGTGAAGAGGTTATGACGAATGCAATGGGGTGAGTAATGAATAAAATCGCAAAAGCATCACTGACGCTGGCTGTGATTTTTATCGTCATCCTGCTGGCTATATTTGTGCAGACTGGATGATGGTATGGAGCGGACAGATGTACATACCAGGCAACGACACATACACGTTCTACGTCGCGAGCGAAGAGGGAACTGTTGGTATGAAGATCAACCACACCGACATATTTTCCAACCGCATATTCAGCGACCATGCAGAAGCAAACAGCAGCACCCGTCTATGCAAAGGCTGGCACGATTTTGCGATATGGTATCATCATTCCATGGGTAATGCATCCTTTGTTCTATCATGGGCGAATTCTACCATGAGTAAACAGGTAGTTCCTGACAAAAATATGAGAATACCAAGAACCGAACTTGCAACTCTTCCACTGAACGCTTTATTCTCATACACTGTTCATGGGTCCGGCACCAATGTATCCTTTACAGACCCGTCTCTCGGCGATAATATCACCGAATGGCGATGGAACTTTGGCGATGGGACGCCGGATGAGATCTATAATGCATCAACAAATCCGACCCATACGTATGACCGGGCAGGTGTCTATAATGCAACTTTGACCGTCGTCAACGGCACAGGTGGGATGAATACGCACAGCGAGTTGGTAGATGTGCCTTTGAAGGGTGATGTCAATCGCGATGGAAAAGTCTCGGCTGCGGATGCGCTGCTTATTCTGCAAATGGCTGCCTGCGGCACCAACAGTGACCCTGCAGCAGATGTGAATTCGGATGGGGTGATTACCTCACTTGATGCGCTGATGGTTTCGCAAGCTGTGGTGAAAGGGGTGAACGATGAATAAAATCACAAAAGCATCACTGGCACTGGTTGTGATTTCTATCGTCATCCTGCTATCCATATTTGTGCAGAGTCTGGCGGATGAAAAGGAAGAGTACGTAACCGACCAAGTCATATCCCATATCCCGATCAGAGCTGATCTTGGTTTTCCTGACGAACCAATATTAAATCGGACTGTAGATATCACATACACCTTGAATCCATTGGTGGATGTGAAAGTAAACGTTTCAGAAGGTCTCATTCTTCCGGAAGGAATCGTTTTCGTGGAGAATAATCTGCCAATCGGTCAGATCACGCTTAAAAAAGGCAAGAAATATAGGTATGGTGCAAAGATAAAAACAGTTGATATTGGAAATTGGATGGTTTATGCTTCACCTGGCGTATATGCAAATGTAAATGTTGCATTCGGAGGCGAGGTGTCGACGGTATGGATACAAAAAGTTTGGAAAGCTAAAGAACCCATCACAAGATCCCGTCTTAAAGAGAATATAACGCAGGAACATCATGATATTTTCATGGATATAACAAAAAATTGGCTGAATGAACATGATATACAACGATCTGAAAAAGAAGAATTTAACTGCACGATAATATCATGGCCTGCATCAAGGATCCACAATGTTAATATTAAGTGCTATGGTTGTGAAATGTTGGGTTATTCAAATTCGAAACTGTATGACAAGTATTATTTTGCCATCGAAGAAGATCAGCACACCAACAAAACCAAAATCAGAAACGTGTACCGCTGGGCATACCAGACTCCATCAAGATACCATCAGAAACCAGTATGCGAAGAAATTACGGTGAAAGGAGGTGAAAACTATGAATAGAAGTATAAAAATATTGTTAGTATTAATCGCAGTTTTTGTTACATTAGCGTTGGCCGTTACTGTCTTGTCTTTGACGGTCTTCGTGCCGGAGTTGACGAGTGATAAAGAAGAGTGTGTAACCGACTCGGTCATAGCGCATCTCCCGATCAGAGCCAATCTTCATTTCTCTGGTTTTCCAAAAGGACCCGTATTAAACGAGACCGTGAGCTTCGTGTACGTCCTTGCCCCGTCGGTAGATCTGAAAGTAAATGTGTCCGAGGGTATCGTACTTCCGGAAGGATTTGTATTTGTAGAAAATAATCTGCCCACCAATCGGAGTACCCTTTCAAAAGATAAGAGATATCAGTTTAATGCAACGATAAAAGCAGTTAAGACAGGTAAGTGGACAATCTATGCTTCACCTGGTGTGTATGTGGATGCGTATGTATTTGAAGACAGAAAAGGAGTATTACGTATACAGGAAGTTCCTTTTGCAACACAACCCGCCTACATAGCACAGCGCATAGGGAACGTGTCAAAGGAACAACAGGATGCCTTGGCAGATACAGCAAAAGATTGGCTGAGTGGGTATGATGCAATAGAATACGAGAAAGAAGAATTTAACTGCTCGACACTATCATTAGCATGGCATCCGGGTTACGGGTGTGAAATGTTCGGTTATTCAAACTCAACATTGTATGATAAGTACTATTTTGTTATCGATGAGGATTTGCACACCAACGAAACTATGGTTAGAAACGTGTACCGCTGGGCATACCAGACCCCCTCAGGATACCAGCAGAAACCAGTATGTGAGGAAATTACGACGAAAGGTAGCGAAAATAGTGAATAGAAGGATAAAGAGATGACGATCCGCACCAGAAAGTTCTACGACTTTAGCATCCACACCGCGCCCGAATGTGAAGGTTCGCCAGAGGCGATGGCAGAGACTGCGGCAGGATACGGCTACGCGGGAATCGCGATCACGAATCACACACCGCACCATCCGCAGGAACCGGAGATGACTGATCATCCCAAAATCGCGGTCTATTCGGGAATCGAGATCGTCGCAAAGAACCCGCACCACCTGAGGCAGATGATCCAGAGATACCGTCCCCGCGTCTCTGTGCTTTCTGTGCATGGCGGAAACGAGAAGATCAACCGTGCAGCAGTCGAGAGCCCTGCTGTCGATATCCTATCGCATCCGGACGAGCGGCTGAATCATGTGCTCATGCGGTTTGCATCTGAAAACCGGGTGGCAATCGAGTTCAATCTCGATTCAATAATCAGGATGCGCGGAAGGGCGCGGGTTCGAGCACTCACGAATTTCAGGCACAACCTCAAGCTCGCACGCAAGTACGGTGCGCCGATGATCCTTGCGAGCAATGCGCAGTCGATCTACGACCTCCGGGCACCGAGGGAGATGATCGCGCTTGGGGGGGTCTTTGGGATGACAGAGGATGAAGCGATCGCAGCGATTAGCGCGGTCCCTGAGGAGATCCTACGTCGGGGAAGCGAGAACTGGGTCATGGAAGGGGTCTGGATCGTTACGGACGATTGACCCCCCTGATACAGTCCGATGTATATCTGCCGCCTACGAAAGTCCAAGTTCCCTTAATTTCTCTGATCCGGGCTTGCCATGCTCCCATCCGCGGAGTTCGTAGTATTCGGGAAGCATTGTCGAGAGCTGCGATACCCGACCGCTGGCAGGTCCCTCAGGCATCGGATCGCTCGTGAGTCTCTTGGGTAGTGTATCATCCTTCTCATCAAATCCGTACCGGTTGAGGATCAGCCGCTCAAGGTTGGTCACCCGCTCGCCGATCATCAGCAGTTCCTGATCGCCAATGTCCCATCCTGTGATGCATGAGAGCATTCCCGCGTAATCGGGCAGTCCAAGCGCGAACGTGTTGAAGAGGCAGACCACTGACGAGTTGACAACCGATGTGAAATCCTGAAACGTCTTGACCCACTGCGCTTTTCCTTCTGTCGTGTATGGATCCAGCTTCTCAGGAAGCCCCAAAACCTCTGGCGATACTGTATAGCCGCTCACATGGCAGCCGCCGCGGTTGGCGGTCGCATAGTTAAGACCGATACCCTGTATGGCACGCGGATCATACGCAGGAATTTCAAGACCTTTCACGGTCATCGATAGTTCGGGTGCCCCGTATTTCTCTGCTAAAGACCGCGATCCGCAAGCAAGGTCATCACCGATCCCTGCACGGTATGCGGTCATCCATACTGCTTCCACCATCGCGCCTGCGTTTCCAAACGCCAGATTGAGGCCATGGAGTCTCGATTCAGGGATATTTCCATTCTCCACAAGTTCCATTGCACATGCGATCGTCGCACCGGTGGAGATGGTGTCGAGCCCGAGTTCGTTGCAGAGGTGGTTGGCTTTCGTGATCGCATCGAGTTCTGTTATTCCGCAGTCCGACCCGAATGCGAATATCGTCTCGTATTCCGGTCCCTCTCCGCGTGTCACGCTGAATGCACCATCCGGGACTGATGTGGACCTGCCGCAACCGATCGGACAGCCCCAACACGCCTTCTTTCCGGTGAGATACTTCTCAGCAAGCGTTTCGCCACTCTGCTTATCAGCATCAGGAAAATATCCGGTCCGGAAGTTCCGCGAAGGATATGCACCCTGTTCGTTTAAGGCATTGACGAGCACTGCTGTTCCGTAAGTTTGAAGCCCTCCACCAGTGCCGGTGACCGGGTTCTCATTTAGCTTCTGTAGAGCGCTCTTTACCTGTTCCTTCATCTCATCCGGTCTTGCAACCGTCGCCTTTCCGGTGCCGTATACCGCGATCGCCTTTAACTTCTTGCTACCCATGACAGCACCCATGCCGGTCCTGCCTGCTGCCCTGTAGTTGTCATTGACGATGCACGAGATCGCTGCCAGATTCTCGCCGGCAGGTCCGATGCATGCGACCGATGCCTTCTGTCCTGCCTCTGCCACAATCTCATCGGTCGCCTGGAATGTAGTCTTCCCCCATAATCTTGGAGCGTCCACCAGTTCTGCCTCGCCATCGATTATCATGAGGTACACCGGCGCATCCGATGCACCTCTCACAACAACAGCATCGTACCCGGCTGCCTTTAAGAGAGGACCCCATCTGCCGCCCGAGTTCGCACTTCCAACGGAGCCTGTGAGCGGGGACTTCATCGCCATCACATGGTATCTGCCGCCGGTCGGAAAACTGGTGCCTGTTGCAGGTCCTGTCGCGAAGACGATGATGTTATCAGGACCAAGCGCATCGACATCGGGCTTTAGCTCGTCATAAATGATCGTAAGCCCGAGCCCCTTACCTCCAAGGAACTTACGTGCGGTTTTTTCATCGATAGATCGGTCAGCGAGTCTGCCGGAATTCAAATCTACATCCAGAATCTTTTCCATATATCCGTTCATAGCTACCCTCCTGACTGTTTTTTGCAACTCATATCCGAGCTGCCGTATATGAATGTGTGGAGGGGGTGATAAGATTGTTGGTATCTCGTTAGTGCTAACGCGTGGTGTTCAGATCCGGACATTTTTTAACTCGACCGGAAGAAATTGTAAAGTCTCGATCTTCGGTTAGGGACATCACCCCGACCGCCACACCCGCCATACTAAGGTACCGCGTAACAATCGATCGTCCGATCACAGCGTTCTCTGCGCTGCCGCCGCTACCACGTTGCTCGTAGTCTTCCACGAATGCCGCACCCACTCCGGAAAACTCTTGTGTTCTCGGAACCACTCCCGCATGAACCGGATGGTCTTTGGATCGGATGGATACCCACTGCCGAAATCCCCGACTTCCCTCCCGAGCGTCCTGACCGCGCGATCCCGCTGCACCTTGGCGATGATGGACGCTGCGGCAACGATTGGGTATGTCGCATCGGCTTTGTGCCGTGCAGTGATCTTTACCGCGATGATCGCGGATGTGGGCCTGGGTGCAGTTGGCTATGCGCTGTGATCCGAATATGCCGCATTTTTAGGCAGACTGTGTAATCGTGGAATCGTCCGCGGAAGCAACCACAACCTATATTTGTGCAAGCACAATAGACTAAAACGTACGGTATCAAGGTGTAAATATGGTTAAAATTAAGGATAAGCGTTCAAACGGGGCAAATCTTGGTTTTGAAGAGAAACTCTGGCAGGCGGCAGATAAACTGAGAAACAACATGGATGCTGCCGAATACAAGCATGTTGTTCTCGGTTTAATATTTCTTAAATATATTTCCGACGCTTTCGAAGAGCAACACGTCTTCTTAGTCAGAGATTCTGCTGCTGGAGCCGACCCGGAAGATCCTGACGAATACCGGGCAGAGAATGTCTTCTGGGTTCCAGGAGTTGCTCGATGGGATCACCTCCGGAACGCTGCGAAACAACCTGATATCGGCAAACTGATCGATGATGCGATGGATGCGGTCGAAAAGGATAATCCTATCTTAAAAGGCGTTCTGCCTAAAAATTATGCGAGACCAGCCCTTGATAAACAGAGGCTTGGGGAGTTGATCGACCTCATCGGAACGATTGGTCTTGGGGATTATGAAAGTAGATCAAAGGACATCCTGGGGCGAGTTTATGAATACTTCCTTGGACAGTTCGCAGATGCGGAAGGGAAGAAGGGCGGGCAGTTCTACACCCCCAGATCGATTGTCAGGGTTCTTGTTGAGATGATCGAGCCATATAAAGGCAGGGTCTTTGACCCCTGCTGCGGTTCTGGCGGCATGTTTGTCCAGAGTGAGAAATTCGTAAAGGCGCATGGCGGAAGAATTGGTGATATCTCGGTCTACGGGCAGGAATCAAACCAGACAACGTGGCGGCTCTGCAAGATGAACCTTGCGATTCGCGGGATCGATGCGAATGTCCAGTGGAATAATGTTGGCAGTTTCTTAAACGATGCACACAAAGATTTGAAAGCAGATTTTATCCTTGCCAATCCGCCTTTTAATGACAGCGATTGGAAAGGCGAACTTCTGCGAGACGATGTACGGTGGAAATTCGGAGTCCCGCCTACAGGAAACGCCAACTTTGCATGGGTAGAGCATTTTATATATCATCTGTCGCCAACAGGGATAACCGGATTTGTGCTCGCTAACGGCTCTATGTCTTCTAACACTGGTGGGGAGGGGGAGATTCGGAAAAAGATTGTCGAAGCGGATCTGGTTGACTGTATGGTTGCTCTGCCGGGTCAATTGTTCTACAACACACAGATTCCTGCATGCCTCTGGTTTGTTACGCGGGATAAGAAGAACCACAGGTTCAGGGACCGGAGTGGCGAAGTTCTGTTTATCGATGCCCGGAAAATGGGCGTTATGGTTGACCGGAGGCACAAGGAGCTTACCGATGAGGAGATCGGGAGGATAGCGTCCACATATCACACATGGCGCGGGGAAGGTGGGGAATGCGGAGACTATGAAGACGTGCCCGGGTTCTGCAGAGCGGTTACGCTCGATGAGATCAGGAAACACGGACACATCCTGACTCCGGGGCGGTATGTAGGCGCAGAGGCGGTGGAAGATGATGGCGAGCCATTTGATGGGAAGATGAAACGGCTTACTACGGAACTTTCCGGGCATTTTGAGAAGTCGAGTGGATTGGAAGAGGATATACGGAAGAATCTTGCGGGGCTTGGGTACGAACTTTGATTTGATAATCCATTTAAAATTGGGATAGGAAAGACACTATAAACTGGTTGCAAATAATATGGGACGAGATGTATTTTATAAACTGAAGGATGATCGTCTGGCAAATATTAGAAACATCATGAGTTGGGCAGATAACAATGGAGTCCTTACTGAAGTAACCATGTTAGACGCCGGTGTTAGTTTTGCCAGAATCAGATCGGATAAAGATTTTAAAACGGTATTGAATTTGATCGATGAGACTGCGAAAGATTATTTCGTGATTATATTTAGAAAAAATATGAATTTATTTGGTATTTTATATGATGAATTGGTCGTCAGAGATATGCTTGAAATAGGGATACGAGGGATAGACGTTGATTCAAAGGAATATTTCATCATGATCTATCTGGAAAAGGGATTTCTTGACGAACTGAAGAGAAATTATGAGATAGAAGCGATATGATGGAATAGATTAGAATATCTTGAGGCAGCAAAATATGGATTCAAACACGGATTTTGAAGAAAATGAAACATTGGAATTAAAGAAATCCACATCGGAATTAAAGGAAGCCATCATTTCAATTGCTGCTATTCTTAATAAACACCGGAAGGGTGAGCTATATTTCGGGATTAAGAACGATGGAACAGTTGTCGGGCAGGATGTCGGCGAGCAGACGATACGGGATGTTTCAAAGACAGTGTCCGATAATATTGAGCCGAGGATATATCCGGAGATCAGCAGGGTTATATTAGACGGTAAGGACTGTGTCCGCGTTATATTTCAGGGTAACGAATCCCCATATTTCGCGTACGGCAGGGCGTATATGCGGGTGGGCGATGATGATAGGAAAGTATCTGCAAGGGAACTTGAAAATTTGTTCCTGATGAGAAATAAATCCGGATTGCGCTGGGATAATCAATATTCTGACGTCGAAGTCTCAGAAATAGACGAAGCTCTGTTGAAAAGATATGTTGGAAAGGGACAGTCTGTGGAACGGATCAATTTTGATTTTAAGGATGTTAAGACGACATTACGGAAGCTTAAGCTCATTTCGGACAACAGGGTTTTGAATGCTGCTGAGGTTCTCTTTTGTGAGGACAATCCTCTGGAGGTTCAGGTTGCGGTGTTTGCGGGTACTAATAAGACAACTTTCCTTGACATCAAGGTCTTCAGGGGCACCCTGTTTGACATCCTGAGACAATGCGAGCTGTACATATCTGAGAGGATGAACTGGAGGGTGGAGTTTAAGGATTTTAAACGAGTTGAGATTCCTGAGATACCGGTTGATGCCCTAAGGGAGGCGCTTGTTAATTCATTGTGCCACAGGGATTATTTTAGGGCTGAGAGCAACAAAGTTGCGATATTCAAGGACCGGATAAAGATATACAATCCCGGGGAATTCACTGCAAGGTTTGAGCCATCGGATTATATCCACGGGGATGCCGAATCGGTACAACGGAACCCACTAATCTCTGAGATCCTTTATTTTAGCAAGGATGTTGAGCGGTGGGGTACAGGCATCAGGCGGATATATGATGAATGCACAGAGAATGACGTTAAGGTGGAATTCAGGAAGGAAAGGGGCGGTTTTTCCACCGTGTTTTACAGAAGCCCTGAGTATGAGGGAGCTTTCGTGGGTACTACCGGGAACCAGTTCCCAGAAGAAGTTCCTAGAAGAAGTTCGGAGAAAACTTCGGAGAAAACTTCGGAGAAAATCATTCTGCTTATCAAAGAAAATCCATCGATCAGTGCAAAAGAGATTGCAGAAAAGCTTGGTGTATCATCACGGGCAATTGAGATGCAGATTGCGAAATTGAAAAAGAACAACATTATTACACGAATCGGTCCGGCAAAGGGTGGGCACTGGGAGGTGGTCGGCAGGTGAAGGGGCGGGCGAGCCGGATAGGAGCGGGTGATGATGCGGGAAAGCGGGGGATGGGTTCTGGTGCGGAGTTCAAGGAGACGGAGATCGGGAGGTTGTTATAAATGAGTGCTGATGAAAATAGGTATGCACAATTTTTGACAAAAAAAGAAGCATGGAAAAAAGAAGGTGGAGCTGGAGATTTTAATATTTTTGTAAGTTACAGTACGAATGATTCTGCTAAAATCCAACCGTTAGTTAATCAAATTTCAACTATACGAGGTGTGAATATATTTTTTGCAGAAAGAAGTATTATGCCTGGTTCGTTAGTAAATCAAACAATTATCAAAAAGATTGAAGATGCGGATATTTTTCTTGTATTTTTTAGTGAATCTGCTGTAGAGTCAAACTATGTTCAGCAAGAGATAGGGGCAGCAAAGTCGCGTAATAAATATGTCATTCCAATCTTACTGGATTCTACGAAACCGACGGGTATGTTGGAAGGTGTTAATTATCTAAACTTCCACGACCCAACAAAGCAATTAGCAGAAATGAATAGGTTGTATCAATTCATCGTTCGTAATGTTCAAAGTAAAAAACAAGGGCAAGCGTTGAAGTTTCTTGGATTATTAGCTATTGGATATTTGTTATTAAAATCTGACTAAGATGAAGATGAATATTAAATCGATGATAAGTTTATTTTTGGTGGAAAAAGATGATTCGAAAACAAGGATTCAAAGAAACTGGAATTGAAAGGATTCCGGTAGAGTGGAATCCAAATATATTTTCTGATGTAGTGAATGTGAATCCAAAGAGGAGCCTTAGGAAAGGAACAGAAGCAAAATATGTTTCTATGGCAGATTTAAAGGAATTTGATAAGAAAATCCAAACCCATCTCGTCAAAGAATTCAAGGGCGGCTCAAAATTTCAAAACCGAGATACTTTAATGGCAAGAATAACTCCGTGTTTGGAAAATGGCAAGACTGCTTTTGTCGATATACTCAACGAGGATGAAGTTGGTTTTGGTTCGACTGAATTTATAGTACTCTCTGGAAAGGACGCTAAAACAACAAATGAATTCGTTTATTATCTTTCGAGATTGCCTAAAGTAAGAGACACGGCAATAAAATCAATGGTGGGAACATCGGGCAGACAAAGGGTGCAAAATGATGTTTTTAATCGCCTGATAATTGCGCTTCCACCAATTACTGAACAAAAAGCAATCGCAAAAATTCTTTCTGATTTAGACGACAAGATCGAGCTCAACCGCCAGATGAACGCGACCCTCGAGCAGATCGGGCAGGCGATCTTCAAGCACTGGTTCGTCGACTTCGAGTTCCCGAACGAGGACGGCAAGCCGTACAGATCCAGCGGCGGCGAGATGGTGGATTCGGAGATGGGAGAGGTGCCGGAGGGGTGGGGGGTTGGAACAATAGGAGATATTGCTGAAAACCCACGACGTGGTGTAAAGCCTTCAGCGATATTAGCAGACACATCGTATGTTGGTCTTGAGCATATGCCACGAAAGAGTATTGCATTGGGAAAATGGGGGTGTGTCGGTGACGTAACCAGTGGTAAGTTCCAATTCCAGAGTGGAGAGATACCATTCGGTAAGTTAAGGCCATATTTTCATAAGGTTGGCATCGCCGCAATCGACGGGGTATGTTCGACAGACATTCTCGTTATTGTGCCTAAACACCAGTCGTGGTTTGGTTTCGTGCTTGGTCACATGTCTAGCGATGAAGTGATACAATACACAGATACAATCTCTACTGGTACAAAAATGCCGAGAGCGAATTGGAAGGATCTTGCTCAATACGAAATCATTGTACCTATTGTAAACGTCGTCGAAGCGTTTAACATCAAAATCAATCTAATTACTGAAATGATCGTCTCAAACATTCATCAATCCCGTGCCATCGCAGCAATCCGCGATGCGCTCCTCCCAAAACTGATGTCCGGCGAACTGCGCGTACCGGATGTGGATAAACTGGTGGAGGTCATTGAATGATGCTGGCAACTGGAACCGTCGAATACACACTTGGTACCGCGCCAATCACTGGTTGCGGCATGTCTTACACAACAAGTGAACTGGAGTCTGCTTTGGCTGGTCCGGTCGCTGAAGTAATATTTGATGACGCTGGGACGGCTGATCTTACAAACATATTATCGGGTTTGCCCAGCACGGAATTTAATCCAGAATGCGTAAAAAGAGTTCTCGAAAACAACCGGGAACATGAGTCATGGCGTGTGGGTGAAGCATTGGCTGAATCATATCTTACGCACCATCGCACCTGCACATTTCCGTGGCCCGATGGTCGAGATGAACGGAAATCCGGTTCGAGCTTACCAGGTGCTGATCTAGTGGGTATCCATTGCGATGGAGTGACTGAACGTTTTGCCTTTGGGGAAGTCAAGACTTCAAGCGAAAATAAATACCCACCTGGGGCGATGTATGGCAGAACCGGTCTTAAGCAGCAGCTTGAGGATTTACGGGACAAGGTCGGCATCCGTGATGATCTGGTAAAATACCTGTGGCATCGTGCAGTAAACGCATCGTGGAAGGACAAGTTTATCAATGCCTTTAAGCGTTACAATACCGATAATGCAGATGTCGGGCTATTCGGAGTGCTTCTGCGCGATGTAGAACCGCATGAAGACGATTTACGTGCACGAGTAGGCAAATTAGGCGAAGACTGCCCACAACCGATGTCGATTGAACTGCTGGCGCTTTATATGCCGTCTGGCAGTATCGGTTCGCTGGGTGAAAAGGTGCTGGCGATGAGGGCGGGGGTGGCACACGATGATCAATAACGACTCCCTTCGTAAAGTAGATAATCACTGGGCCGTTCTGGCGGTAGGAGAAGTCGAACGTGACAGAGGTCTTAAAGTAGTTGATGCTCGTTTGGTCAAACATGCAGTTGGCAGACAAATGCAGATCGACTTTGCAGAGCCTGACTATGATTCTGATTTGTTGCGCCGTCTGGCAATGGCTTATGAAATGGCAGCCATCGAGGGATTGGGTGCAGTTTTGAACCCGACCAGTACAGATGATGAACTCCGGCAGCAGTGTGTGGCAGGCGCATGGCGTGCGTTTGAAATTCGTCGCCTCTTCAACCTGCCAGAACAAAATGGGGAGTCTATTTTCCACATTCTTCACCTTTCCGCACTGGCTTATTGCGGGGATCGCTGGTCAGACCTACGCCGCTGGTACAACGAAAATGAGCAGAACATACCTGCGCCTTCGGTGGCGGATGTTCCATGGGATCGGCGACTGTTATACAAATTATTCGAGTGTTGGATCAGTCTGTTTCGTAAAAAAGGGTGGAATGATCTGGATAATATTCGTTACACCATCATCGGACTGCGGGAAGATCAGAAAACCTATGAATCCGGTGTGCTGAACAATGGTTCCAATGCGGGTGACCGAGCCATGGCATTGCGCTTGGTAGCATTATACCATTGGGCTAAGAGCACTGAGCTTCTGTCTGTTTATATGTTGCAAGGTGAACCATCAAACATCGCCACACAACTGGACAAGCACTTTGAATCGGGGATCGAGGCAGCCACCGCTGCCCATGATGCCCAGTTGGAAGTTTTGTTGCGCTGGTTACACGTCGCTTCCCGGCAGATGGTAGCCGGGTCAATCTGGTGGGTTGCCCGAGCGGTCAATTCGCGAGTGGCACAATTTGTTAAAAATGCCACAAAACAGCAAGCGTTGTTTGAACTGTTGCCTCCACAGCGAACCGCATTACAGGAACAGGGATTGCTGGACCAAGCTAGCACGGCGGTTGTGGTTGAAATGCCAACATCCGGTGGAAAAACACTGCTTGCACAGTTCAGGATATTACAGGCACTAAATCAGTTCGATGCCGAACCTCGCGGCTGGGTTGCTTATGTAGCACCAACACGCGCTTTGACTGCACAGATTACTCGCCGTTTGCGGCGTGATTTTGAGCCCATTGGTGTGCAGGTCGAGCAACTGACCGGTGCGGTAGAGATTGACACATTTGAAGATGACCTTCTGTCAGGTCATGACGGTGGACGAACGTTTGATATTATTGTAGCCACACCGGAAAAGCTCCAGTTAGTGATCCGAAACAAGAAAGTATCGCGTCCGCTTGCCTTGATTGTGATGGATGAGGCACACAATATAGAAGACGAGACGCGGGGACTACGCATAGAGCTTTTGCTTGCAACTATCAAGCAAGAGTATCAGAGTTCCGCCAATTTCTTGCTGCTGATGCCTTATGTCGAGAAGGCGGAAACACTGGCTCGTTGGCTGGCGCACGATGTGAACGCTGGGCGCACGATCAGTATGGGCACCACACCGTGGAAGCCAAACGAACGCATCGTAGGAATCTTCCAAGCAGAACCAGATGATTCAGTCCGTGCAGGCTGGAGGTTGAAATATCAGACACTAACAACGACCCCAAAAACAATCCATTTAGAAGGTGAACATTTGGTTGGGAGTGTTAAGCCACTAAAAATTCCAAAGAGTAAACTCAATCAAAGTCTGGAAACTGCGGCAATGGCGAAAATTATGTCGGAACGAGGAACCAGTATTGCTGTTGCGACTCGCGTTGACTCAGTTTGGTCCATGGCGCGAAAGATTAGTGAGACTTTGGAACCAATATCTTCGGATTGTTCAGAAATTGAGTTGGTACAAAAATTTTTAAGGACTGAAATCAGCCCTGATTTTGAACTTGTCGAAATGCTTTTCCGTGGTGTCGGTGTACATCATGCCGGACTCTCCGATGAAGTTCGGGCGCTAATCGAATGGTTGGCTGAGGAAGGAAAACTGCGTGTTCTTTGCACTACCACCACAATAGCGCAAGGGATCAACTTTCCAGTCTCATCTGTCTTTTTATCTTCTCGATTTTTGCCTTACGGCAAGGAAATGAAACCAAGGGATTTTTGGAATCTATCAGGTCGTGCCGGACGCATGGGGCATGATAGTGTCGGTGTGGTAGGTCTTGCAGCAGGTAAAAATCCAGAAAAAATCGTTGAATATGTTAGCAAGACAACAGGAGAGCTGGTATCTCGTCTTGTCAACATGTTGAAGGAGCTTGAAAAGGCGGGCAATCTCAACGATCTTAGTACTGTCATTCAGGAAGAGCAGTGGGATGATTTCCGATGCTATGTCGCTCACCTGTGGAATGAGAAGAAAAATCTCGACGCCGTTCTTGCTGATACTGATCAATTACTTAGAAACACCTACGGTTATGGGGTGTTAAGTTCTTCCCAAGACGGTAAAGAAAAAGCAAATGCTCTTTTGGATGCTACAAGAAACTACGCAAGAAAACTGGCTGATAATCCGGGACAGGTAGAACTGGCAGACATGACTGGTTTTTCACCTGAAGGTGTAGGAAAAGCTCTTGCTGGCTTGAATCAGTTGGAACGAAAACTTACAGCAGCGGACTGGACCCCGGATAGTTTATTTGGTTCTGGAAGCGGATTGGCTGATTTATTTGGCGTAATGCTAAAGGTACCGCAATTAAAATCCCTTACAGAGATTGGTGGCGAAGGCATTGAAAAGAAGCAAATCGCTAATATTACCAATGCATGGGTTTCAGGAGAAAGTATTCAGAGCATTGCGCGGCAGTTTTTCGAAGGCAATGAAACCAAAGCTATTACTGATGCCTGTAAAGCGATTTATCGAAATCTCGTTAACACTGGAACATGGGGACTTTCCGCATTAAGCCAGATGTCGGGCGTCGATTTCGATTCACTTCCCGAGAGTGAATGTCGGAGGATCAATACCCTGCCGGCGATGATCTACCATGGAGTGAAGACTGAGGAGGCTGTTCTGATGCGAATGAATTTCGCCCCGCGAAGTGTCGCTGAAAACTTGGGCAGGGAGTTTAGAGCGAACTTCGGTCAAGCGGCTGATACAGCCGGCGTACGTGAAGCGAGAGAGTTTTTGAAGAACATGGACGAAGACGACTGGAAACATATCCGGCCAGAAGGTTCTCATTTGTCCGGCTCGGATTACAGGAATGTATGGGGACTCTTATCAGGTGAACAGAGGTAACGTGCCCAGATTCACAGAGTCCGAACTCAAAGAACCCACCCCAAAATCCCCTATCAGAAGCAATATATCGTAAACACAACCCGACCAACCCACAAAGGAGACCAAACATGCCCAACACCGAAAGACAACTAACCCTAACCATCGGCGGTCCGGATGTCGAGGATGGAAAAATCCCTCTTGCAGCACTCGCCGGTAAACTAAACGCACTCCAGAAAACACTCTTCAACGTGGCGCTGGCACGGTCAGGAGGTCCGGTAGCGCAGCGTGGCAACTGGTCAAAGCGCATCATTGCATCGTGTGAATTGCTCTTCTGCGAGTCCCGCAAAGGCAGTCTTACCGTGGTAGCAGAGATCCCGCCGCCATCATCGGTGCAGACCACGCTCTCGGGAACAGAAGTTGATGAAGGATTGCGTGCGCTTGATACGCTGCGACAGGTAACGGTATCCATCAGTGCGGGCGATAGTTCAAATCTTGTCTCGATCATGCCGGATGGTGGGGCGCGTCTTCGTGCTATAAAGTCTATTGAAGCACTTTGTCCCCGCGATACTGACGATTTCTGGGTGTCTCTGGGAAATGGATCCGGAAAGACTTATGCTCGCCTTACTTCCGAATCTCGAAGCTTCATTCAACAGATATTCGAAGACGATGATGTTGTAGAGGTCCAAACCATAAGCGGAGATCTTGTGGAGATTCGGGTGCTTGCAGGTAGGCGACATATCGTTATCCGCCGCCAACAGAGGGAAATTGTGTGTTATTATCCTACTGAGATAGAGGAAACTATTACACAACTCGTTGCTGGCTCTATTGTCGAAGTTAAAGGGCGGGCGCAGTTGGGCGATGACGGGGCGGTTCGCCAGATCGACGAAGTGCTGGATGTCTCAACAATAGACCTCTCGCCATTCCGGACATCGTCATTCCACTTCAATGACAGGCGTTTCATCCTCAGGGAGCCCGTAATCTGCTCTCCGGAATATCGCAATAACCTGTGGGTGTATGAGTGCCCACGCTATGGCTTACACGCGTTTTCAGAGGATCGGCAGGAAGCACTGCGCCAGCTTGGGGAAGAGTTCGCTTTCCTATACGAGGGTCTGATAGATGAACCGGATGAAAAACTGACACCAGACGCAATTGAACTTCGTGATCTACTCAAGGCAGATTCTGTTAGAGTCGAGGAGATCTAAAAATGGCTGTTTATCCTACATCCAAATTCATTGCCGCAATCGAGAGGAAGGGTTTTGTTTCTGATAGGACTCACCACAACCTGTTCTGGTACTACCTTGATGGCAAAAAAACATCAGTTCGCACTCGAACAAGTCATGGGGAGAAGGAATTCAATGACGGACTGATGGCTGAACGGCGCAAACAGATTGGGCTTGCCAGTAAACAGCAAATGCTCGATTTAATCGAATGTCCGCTCTCCACAGACGATTTGCAACAAATTCTCATCGAGAGTGGGCGCGTCCGAGTATCAGAGCCAAAAGTGAAGGATTGATTCACAACAGAACCGGAAGCTAATATGAGAACATTCCTGATATCGATCACAAAGAAGACGAATTCTTCATTGCGAGATGTCCCGTACTCGGCGTGACTTCTCAGGGAGAAACCCTTGGAGAAGCGCAGGCGAACATCAAAGAAGCCATAGACCTTTATATCGAAAGTTTTGTATAGAATACCCGCCCGTGAAACACCCCTCCTCCCGACCTCACCCAAACAACTAAATATCTTGAAAACAAAAACAATTGTGTGAACATAAAATGCTTAGCGAAACAGTAATCTCAAAAGGATACCAAACCGTTGTACCTGCAAAGATCAGAAAAGCCCACGGAATAATGCCAGGGGATGTCATGGAATGGATAGATACCGAGCAGGGAATACTGGTACAGCCAAGAAAAAAAAGAACCTTGCAGGATATAGTAGGCATAGTAAAATCCGGAGGGGATGCGGTTGAATCCAAGAAGGTGATCCAGAAGGGACTTAAATGATCTTCGCAGACTCCTCATACTTTATCGCCCTATCAAGAGAGAGACCAGTGGCATAAAGACGCACTGAAACTCGTTCCAAAAATTAACGAGCCGATGATGATATCCGACCTTATCGTAAGTGAAAGCGTCACGCTGGTGGGGTCGCTGGAAGGCGGAAAGGCAGGCAAGATTCTTTATGAATATTTTACAGACAACTGCAAAATAACATTTATGGATGCGGGAATCCTCACAAAAGCAGTGGATACCTTTCTTATGTACGACGGCTCAATATCGCTGGCTGATGCGGCATCCGTCGAGATAATGAAAAAACAGAGGATCAAGAGAATACTCTCCTTTGACAGCGACTTCGATAAAATACCGGAAATTGATAGAATCCATCAGTTATGACCTCTGCAATAACAGAATCCGAAGTCGAAGAAGTCGCACTTGAGATCCTCTCGAACTTAGGCTACTCCACACTCCACGGTCCGGATATCACCCCAGACGGCAGAACACCCGAAAGGAATGCCTATTCTGACGTAATATTAGTCGAAAGGTTAAGAGATGCAATCGACAGGTTCAATCCCGACATCCCGATCGTTGCAAGGGAAGAAGCCATCAAAAAAGTGCTGAGGATTGAAAGCCCGGATCTCATCACCAACAACCACAATTTCCACAAGATGATAGTAGAGGGTGTTGACATCGAATACCGCAGGGACGACGACAGCATTGCATGGGGTAAGGTCTGGCTCCTTGATTTTGAAAATCCTGAAAAGAACGAGTTCCTGGCAGTAAACCAGTTCACCGTAATCGAGAACAACAATAACAGACGACCCGACATAGTCCTGTTCATAAACGGGCTCCCGCTAATCGTAATCGAACTCAAAAACCCTGCCGACGAGAACGCAACCATCTGGACGGCTTTCAACCAGTTCGAGACCTACAAAGCTCAGATACCTTCGCTATTCCATTACAACGAGATCCTGATCGTAAGCGATGGAACGGAGGCACGGGCTGGAACCATAACGTCTGGCAGGGAGTGGTTCATGCCGTGGAAGACAATCGACGGAGTAGAGACTGCCCCATCGGCGGTGCCCCAGCTTGAAGTGCTCTTCAGAGGGATGCTTGGCAAAAAAGTATTGCTCGACCTGATACGGCATTTTGTGGTCTTTGAAGATACGGAGCAGGGGATCTCAAAGAAACTGGCTGCCTATCACCAGTATCATGCAGTCAATAAGGCAGTTGAGGCAACAGCCGCGGCGTCAAGCCCGGAAGGAGACCGACGTTGCGGCGTGATCTGGCACACACAGGGTTCTGGAAAGAGCCTTACGATGGCTTTTTACACGGGAAAACTCGTACTTAGCATGGATAATCCAACAGTTGTTCTATTAACTGATAGAAACGATTTGGATGATCAGTTATTCGGCGTTTTCAGCCGTTGTCATGAATTGCTCAGGCAAAAACCAGTTCAGGCAAAATCGAGGGGCGATCTGCGAGATCTTCTCAAAGTTGCCTCTGGCGGTGTTGTCTTCACAACGATACAGAAATTTCTTCCTGAAAAGAAAGGCGACAGATTCCCCCTGCTTTCCGAAAGGAGAAATATCACAGTCATCGCTGATGAGGCGCACCGGAGCCAGTACGATTTCATCGATGGTTTCGCAAAGCATACGAGAGACGCCCTGCCCAATGCTTCATTCATCGGTTTTACCGGAACTCCGATAGAGAAGGAGGATAGAAGCACTCCGACAGTATTTGGGTATTATATCGATATCTATGACATAGAGCAGGCTGTGGAAGACGAGGTGACGGTGCGGATATATTACGAAAGCAGATTGGCAAAACTCGAATTAAAACCGGAAGAAAAGCCAAAAATCGATCCTGAATTCGAAGAAGTGACAGAAGGCGAGGAAACTTACGAGAAAGAAAAATTGAAGAGTAAATGGGCAAGACTTGAAGCAATCGTCGGGAGTGAGACGCGCATACAGTCTATCGCCCGTGATATCGTGGATCACTTTGAAAACCGCCTCGAAGTGCTTGACGGCAAAGGCATGATCGTCTGCATGAGCAGGCGTATCTGTGTAAAACTTCATGATGAGATCGTCCGGTTGATGCCGGAGTGGTATCACGAAGACGATGATAATGGTTTTGTAAAAGTCGTCATGACTGGCTCTGCAGGCGATCCGCTGGGGTGGCAGGAGCATATTCGAACAAAACAGCGGCGTAGAGTGCTTGGGGACCGGATGAAAGACCCATCCGACTCGCTTAAGCTGGTTATCGTCAGGGATATGTGGCTTACCGGGTTTGATGTTCCAAGCCTTCACACGATGTATATCGACAAACCGATGCGCGGTCACGGACTTAGTCGTTACCGAAAAATAAAGTAGCAAAGTTTATTAGACAAACCCTCGTATATACAAGCATGGATGATCACGCACAACCCACATCATGGTTGAAAGCCTTGTCCGGAGCGGATGAAGTTCAAGCACGGCGGTTTGCAGCGGCTAAAGCGCTTGAACTTGGGTGGGGCGGAATCACGAAAGTTGTAAAACTTACAGGCATGTCCCATAC
>PQXF01000079.1 GCA_003194445.1 Candidatus Methanogaster sp. | reverse complement strand
AAGAGCATGTAACGATATATCGAAGAGGTGCATAAAGCTGAATGACGGACGACTACTGAGAATGGAGTATGTCATGCCACCGTGACACCTTTTGGTGATGTGTCGGGGCATCACCGAAAGGTGGGTTTCATGCTTATTTTTGTCGGTAAAAGCTAAAAAAACAAAAAACAATAGGATGCCTCATGCACCCGCACCAAGATGCCCCGGATTTCCAATCCGACCGGTCCGTGACTTTGAGAGGCTATCGCGAGTACGCAGCGGTCGGCGTGGTCGGAAGTGTTTTTTGCAAGTGTTTGCGCGGTTGGGGCCGATCCAAGTACCGCGTCCACCACCCCCATGTTCCGAATACCTGAAATCTTATGAATTATAACCCAGTCACCCCATAACGCAAACATCCATGTCAACGATAAACTTATGCACCACCACAATGACGTAATAAGTCATGAAAGAAATCCGAATTCATGGTCGCGGCGGGCAGGGCTCGGTCACTGCTGCCGAACTGCTTGCGATATCGGCTTTCGAGGACGGCATGTACAGCCAGGCATTCCCGTCATTCGGCGTGGAGCGGAGGGGCGCGCCTGTGATGGCATTCGTCCGGCTCTCCGATAAAAAAATCAGACTGCGCAGTCAGGTCTACGAGCCGGATTATGTGATCGTGCAGGACGCAACGCTCATTGAAGCGATCGATGTTGCTAGCGGACTGAAGGCGGATGGTATGATCATAATCAATACCGAGCGTAACCCGGATGATCTCTCCCTCGAGACAAAAGCCGCGGTCAAGACGATCGATGCAACACGGATAGCGCTTGATATCATCGGAAAACCGATCATGAATACAGTGATGCTCGGCGCATTTGCAGGCGCAAGTGGAGAGGTCAGCGCGGAGTCGATTAAGAATGCGGTACGTGACAGATTTCCTGGAAAGGTCGGAGAGAAGAACGCAGACGCTGTACAGAGCGCGTACGACAGGGTGGTGGAATCATGATTCCACACGCACCGATCGGGGAGCCGCAGTCCAGTCTTGCAAACAAGACCGGTAGCTGGCGGATTTTCATACCGGTATTTAATGCGGAACTCTGCAACGGATGCGGCACCTGCGAGACGTTCTGTCCTGAAGGTGTGGTGCACAAGAGAGCCGATTCGGAGACTTTCATCGCCGATTACGATTACTGTAAGGGCTGCGGAATATGCGCTTACGAATGTCCGAAGGATGCCATAGAGATGATTCTGGAGGAGAAATGACTGGAAAACTGAAGAGTGGAAGGCAGGTCGTCGAGGGCTCGTACGCAGTTGCACATGCGGCTGCAATATGCAGACCTGATGTAATATCTGCGTACCCGATCACGCCGCAGACCCATATCGTTGAGGATCTCTCGCAGTTCGTTGCCGATGGCGCAATCGATTCTAAGTACATCAACGTCGAGAGCGAGTTCTCAGCACTTTCCGCACTTGTCGGGGCGAGTGCAGCAGGTGCACGGACATACTCGGCAACCACCTCGCAGGGGCTTGCGTTGATGCACGAGGTACTCTTCAATCTGGCAGGCATGAGGCTTCCAGCCGTGATGACGATCGTGAACCGGTCGATGTCGGCGCCGATCAACATCTGGAACGACCATCAGGACAGTATGACAGAGCGGGATTCCGGATGGATCCAGTTGTATGTCGAGGATGTACAGGAACTCGTTGATACGACCGTGCAGGCATACCTGATCGCAGAGGACCCGGAGGTCTCGCTTCCGGTCATGGTCTGCATGGACGGATTTATACTCTCGCACGTATTCGAACCCGTAGACCTCCTCGACCAGAAAGCCGTGGATGAGTATCTTCCACCGTTTAAGCCAGTGAGCATTCTCGATCCTGACGATCCGAAATCATTTGGCATGTTCGTGGATCCTGAGTACTACATGGATTTCAGGTATCTTGTCGAGCAGGCGATGGATCGGTCGAGATCAAAGATACTGGACGCGGCAAAGAGTTTTGAATCGGCTTTTGACAGATATTACGGAGACCTGATCGATACATACCAGACAGACGACGCAGAGATCATTCTCGTGGCGATGGGGTCATTAGTCGGAACGCTCCGTGATGCGGTTGATGACCTGCGCAGCAAGGGCGTCCCTGTCGGACTCTTGAAGATCCGTGCATTCAGGCCGTTTCCTGCCGATGAGATTGCTGAGGCGATCGCAGGCGTAAAGGTTGTCTGCGTGCTTGACAAGAATATCTCGCTTGGCACGGGAGAGGGTGCGGTATGCACCGAGATCAAGGCATCCCTCTACAACAGTGACATCCGCATTCCCGTGATCGGATTTGTGATCGGGCTTGGCGGGCGTGATATCCCGGTCGGCACGGTTCAAAGAATCGTTAGCAAGGCAGAGGATGTTATTAAGCATGGGATCAAGGTCGAGAGAGAGTTTGTGGATCTGAAGCACTCACTTGTCTCGTAGGAACCTGAACTGTCACGTTGTTCGATTGTTAAATACTATGAGGTCATGATCACGGCGCCGGAAGGCATGGATCAAAGCTGGGAATTTAACCGCGGAATGCGAGAGCTTTTGCCGTTGGCAACGCAAAGGGGGCGCTCCGCGAGCCTTATGGTTAAACCTCCTATTTAGTCTCAGCAAGTCATGGATCTGATTAAAATTCTGATTGAAACTCTGTCAACATCCGTGTAACTTTACAACTCCCGTACCAGTACTTCCGAACGGGTGTAGTTCCGAATAGAGATTGCCATGTAAATACGATATAAGAATGGTTCTTTTAGAGAGATTATCAAGAATGGGCTAAACTTTATCAAGATATTATCAGATTGGAGCTCAAAAGCTATTTGGAGTTATGTGAAACTTTCTTTCATAGGTCTTTCTCGTTCGGAAGTAGGGGGTTTCGGAACTACTGCGTACACAGATGTATTTTTATACCTAAACATACAAGGAATTGAGCAAGATAAGAATTGGGTGCAGTTTAATATGACATACAAGCTCGGGATTTCCAGACTGGACGAATTGATCGGGGATATAAAGAACGGTACAAATATTATGATGATCGGACCTCCTATCAGCGGGAAGGACGATATCGCAAATGTCATCGTATGCCAGGGGTTACTCGATGCCAATGCTGCCGTGATCGTTTCAACGCGCGAGCCAGGAGACAACGTACTCGAGTGGTTCGAACACTATGATCCGGACATCCCGATGGACCGTATCGGGATTGTGGACTGTGTCACGCGTACTCTTGGATTTGGAGCGCACGATACCGATAATATCAAGATGGCATCAAGTCCGGTCGATCTCACCGGCATCGGCGTCAAGATCAGCCAGTTCCTTGAGCACTTCTGGATGGAGATGCAATTGAGGGAGACGAGGCTGTGCATCAATTCACTATCTACGATCCTGATGTATTCCAACCTCCAGACCGTGTTTCGGTTCCTGCATGTCTTCACCGGTCGCATGAAAGCAGCAAATGCGCTTGGCATATACGTGATCGAAGAGGGGATGCATGATGAGAAGACCATCGTGACGTTGAAACAGTTGTTCGATGGCATGATCGAGATCAGGGAGGGTGAGGAGGGTTATCAGATACGGGCTGTTGGGTTTACGCCAAAACCAACGCCGTGGTTTGACTATGAGATCGATGGCGCGAATATAGTGCTGCAGGGGTAAGCGTAGATGGTAGAGACTGGAATACCGAAACTGGACGATTACTTATATGGTGGAGTCCCTATAGGGAAAACGCTTGTGTATTATACATATCCCGGAGTTGAGGGTGTCGTATTCGGGATGCAAAGCCTGTGTCATGCCATGTCAAACGGAACAAGTGGTGTTTATGTCGCATCGAGTACCGAGCCGCACAGGATCAGAGAACAGTTCAGCGAGTTCGGATGGGATGCTGATGAGTACGGAGATCGATTCACTATCATTGATGTGTTCTCCGGATTGATCGGCGCGGATTCGCATGAACGGTATGTTGTGGCTGACCCCGAAGATGTTAGGAGTCTGACACAGTGCATCAAGAATGCGATGGAAGACCTGCGCGAACCTGGCGTTATCGTGTTCGAATCGCTCTCGACGATCATGGACTTGTGCGGGGAGTCAGAAACACTCGATGCCATTGAGGAGTGGAACCAGTATGCGATGCTCTACGACCATGCGATGGTTTACAATTTTACGGCGTGGCCATATTCCGATGACACGTTATTATCCATAAAAGAAGATATTTTTGATTCTACCATCTCCGTTGGCGGGATTACCGGAAACGTTATTTTTGGGCAGTATTTTGGAGTGTTGAAAGCGAACTGGACCGATGCAGTCCGGAAATACATATTATTCAAGATTCTAAAGCCGGGCGGTGTACGTGCGTACATCCCAAAGATTCTGGTCACAGGACCGTTTGACGCGGGCAAATCCACGTTCGTACATGCGCTCTCGAACAGGGCAGTATCTGTGGACCGGCTCGGCACAACCATAGCACTCGATCACGGACACGTGGATTACAAAGGATTTGCTGCCGATATCTTCGGAACTCCGGGCCAGGAGCGGTTCGATCCGATCATAAAACTGCTCGGTGGAGAGGCGATGGGAGTCTTCCTTGTTCTGGACTCGACCAGAGCCGAGGACTTCGCACGCGGCAAACAGATGCTCGAGATCACCAGGTCGTTTGGGCTGCCGGTTGTGATCGTCGCAAACAAGCAGGACTGTGATGGCGCGCTTACGCCGGAAAATATCAGGGACAAGCTCGATATGCCAGAGACTGTTTTGGTCATGCCAGCGGTCGCAGCCACTGGAAAAGGCGTATTCGAGGCGTTCGAGACATTGATAGATATGGTTATGGAGGTGGGGTAAAATGCCGGCATCATCGACATCAGAGATGCTTGGGAAAGTACTCGCCGATCTCGGGAAGGTTGGCGATGTTGAGGCAAGCGCTGTGGCAACGAGAGATGGTTTGCTCATGAATGCGGATATGCACAACATGGGGGATCCTGAGGCGTTTGTTGCGATGTTAGCAACGATGCTCGGTGCGGCAGAGACCGCGACAACCGAACTTAACAAAGGCATCCCGAACCGTGTGATCGTGGAGTCCGACGACGGGAAGTTGATATGTATGGGCGCAGGTCCAGAGGCGCTCCTTGTGGTGATGACGGCACCGGAAGCAGGACTTGGTCTGGTTCTTGTTGAGATGGTGAAAGCCACAGAGAAGATCGGGAAACTGATATGAATAGAGGCGTGAAACCACTACCATGAAACCGCTCATCAACATCGGAAAAAGTGGGGTCACGGATCAAGTCGTAAGCGAGATCAAGGAGCAGATGAAGGGGAAGAGTGAGATCAAGATAAGGATCCTTCGAAATGCTCCGGCAAACGCAACCGAGACCGCCAGCGAGGTTGCATCGAGAACAGGATTTAATGTCGAGGATGTACGCGGGCGTACCGCTATACTCTCGCGATGATACACTCGTCGCACCGCTTCCTTGTGCAGTACTGTTTTCCGTACAGAACGATCAGTGCATGAAACTCCTGGTAGATATGTGTGTCCCGTGGTAGCGAGTCTTCGAAGTGCCTTTGCAGCGTCTCGTATCCGCCTGTAACTCCGATGCACTCGCAGATCCTTTTTGTGTATGCATCGATCACAAAGATTGGCTTGTGCGCAGCATACAGGATGATGCTGTCGGCAGTCTCAGGTCCGACCCCTTTCAATGAGAGCAGTTCACTTCTGAGTTCATCGACCGGTAGTTTGAGGATTGCGGTTATCCCGTTATGATCAAAATACTGCGATAGTAACCGGAGCCGCTCTGCCTTCTGCCTGTAAAATCCGGTACACCGAATACATTCCTCGATTATGCCCTGATCAGCGTCTGCAAGAGCTTCTGGTGTCAGCAGCGACCGCTCCTTCAGGTTCGCAATCGCTTGTTCAACACTCTCCCACCGGGTCTGCTGGGTCAGAAGCGCGCCCACGATCACCTCAAACTCGGTTTCCGCGGGCCACCAGTGTTGGGGTCCGAATTCTGCCAGCAGGAGGTTGTATAGATCGAGCATCTGGTCGGCTGTTCGATCTGATATCGTATAAAATCTTCCATGTTCTGGTGTTTTGACATTCACTGCATTCGAGATTGCTTGCGGCAAAGCTATCTACGCCGGTGCCATCCATAATCCCAAAAAAACACGTTCGTAAAATCTCCGGCTCTTTTGTAATTCCCGTGAAATCGATCTCCATGATAAATCAAGTAAATAAGGAGTACCCTTCTATATCAAGATGTATACGCTGAAATAGATGTTTAACATTAAAAATTCCATAACAACGACGTTTAATCACCTTAATCTTGTTATTCAACCCTTCTACGAATCCGCTCGTTTGTCTGCTTATAAAGTGGGCTGATGAAAAGGCGTTCATCCGACCCCACTAAATTAATCCCATTTTTGTTCCGGTTTATCGCTGGACGCAAAGGCATTTCTTCGCTTAGCTTGAACCGATTGCCCAAGATGTTTCGTGCACCAATCAAGAACTTTTTGCGTTGGAACCATCTCCAGCGCGTCC
>PQXF01000078.1 GCA_003194445.1 Candidatus Methanogaster sp. | reverse complement strand
CGCGGATTACGATGGAAAGCCGATATGAAACTCGTCATGAAATGGTTTTACCACCTGCAACATGGTGAAAATGATGTGAGACTGAGGTATAATGTTCGGCTATCACTAGATTTTTGAACAGTGCCATCTTTCGGTTGTCCCGTGAGAGGTTGGGTTACGAAAGTGCATTATAAATGCGAGTGATAATAATCTCTTCGGACCGTTGCGCCTTTGATTTCCTTGCGCATTTCTTGCAGATATGAGCCGCATGTCCTTTGCCAGAGAATTTCTCGTTTGGCAGGATGCTCCCGCATACCTTACAGAAATGTCCGCGATATCGTCTCTTCTTTGCCATCGTTACACCCTCTGTAACTCAAACTTTAAAACCCTAAAAAAAAATCGCTCGTCAAAGAGTCTTTCTTATGGTTTGCGAAAAATAAAAAAAGAGATTCCCCCACGCACAGGTGGGAGGATCTTCACGTGCTTTAAATCAGCTTCTTGAACGGGTGGTTCGGATCCTGCACAGTGAGCCCGAGTTCCTCTGCGTTCTCGGCAACCATGATGTCGATCATCGCAGCCGCAGGTGCTATCATCTTTGCATTCTCGATCGGTCCGTACAGGTAGTAGTCGGCTCCCGAGATTCCTGCAATCAGGTTGGTTCCGATGTCGACAGGTGGCCACACATCGCGGTGCTCCTTCTTAAACGTCTTCATCCAGTCCCATGCAGACGCTGAGTTGTGATAACCTGCGCCAACAGGAAGCCCGAGCCGTGCCTTTACAGCAACGCCTGCGCGTACGTTTGCGCCCGCGCCTGCTCCGAGCGGCATCGCAGCAACGTCGATTAAGGGCTTCGTGATGCCGCAGTCCGCAGCGATCTCAAGCATGCCTTTATCAATTCCTGCTGCGCCTTCCTCAAGGATCTCGATCTTTCCCTTGACACCAGCTTCGGTTGCATTGAATGCAAGAACGATCGCAGATGTCAGGTCAGACTCTGTGACCGCTAAAACCTCATCATCGTGGATACTTGCGTTTATCGAGTTGTGGATGCCGCGGTCTGCGACACCGATCTCGGTTGCATACTTAACACCAAACGCCCGGACATCGCCTGCCGAAGAGTCAATTAAGAACGGCTCATCATAGCCGTCTATGAACCAGTCGATATATCTCTGCATCGCCTCATTCGTCTCTGCGACGATCTGGTTGCAGTGTGGGTTGCCTGTGATGTCGCTGACCTCTTCTGCCGCCGTCCAGAGATTGTCGGCAGCGTTCTTGTCGAATTCTCCTTTGTCCTCATCCGTTACGATATTATGCCTGTTGTAGAACATCGAACCGAAGAGCACGGTCGGATATTCTCCTGGCTGACCGCCTATCGTTGTGCCTCCTAAATCGAAGACCTTCTGTTCCTTATCAAATCTGAACATATCAATACCTCACTTATATTGTTATCCCTGTCAGGATTACATAAGACAACGCTATCACAAGCCCTGTCACTATTCCGTAGAGTATGCCAATATCTCTACCAACCTTCTTTCCGATCCGCTGATATATCTCGGAATTTACGAACTCAATCTTCTCGTCGATCTCGTCCAGCCTTCGCAGAACCTCGGTGTACTCAGCCCTGTCAACGACGACATGTGGAACGATGATCTGTCCTTCTTCTGCCATATTTAATCACCCCTTCATCCACAGCAACGGTAACAGAACCAGTATGAGGGCAAACAATATGCCTGCTGCGACACCGAGCGGTGCACCTGCCGTGAAACCGGAATCCAATTTCTGGTTACGTGCAATCAGTTGTGCACGACGTCGCACACTCTCAACCGCTGCCTCAAATGGTTCCATGAATGGCTCAATCACCATCGGGGTACCGACACCATAAGTTATCGCCTCTCCCGCCTCTTCCTCGGGAGATTCTTCAGAAACTTCCTCTGCAACAACTTCTTCGGTTTCAACGGTCTCTTCGACGGTCTCTTCGATCTTTTCCTCTTCTGGCATATCATGCACCTCCTACAAGAAAGCTGAGAGCCCCTTTCGCCATTATAGTAAGCCCGAGAAGGATCAGCGTTATCGTGAGACCGATCATGATTCCCTCGATCTTGGCTGCGTAGACACCTGCTGCAAACTTGTTCATGTTGCCTGTGGCAATTGTCACCGTTTCGATCTCTTTGATCCGTGCGCGGATTGTCGCAACCTCGGCAGCCATCGGTCTGAATCCTGCGATCTCTTCTTCGCCGCCGCTTTCCTCGATCTTGACCTCCATCGGCTCAACATCGAGTGCTCCGGGATCCTTTGCAACGCACGCCTTAATCGCAGCTGTTATCTTTCCCTCGTCCTCGGTATCGATTAAGTCGACGCACTCGACGATCTGTTCCTGGAACCTCTTTATCGCGTCATCATCCAGATTCTGGATGAATGGGATTGCTCCCACCGACCCGATGATCCGCCCATCCTGATCAATTCCGTTCTGGTGGAACGCTGTTATCGCCTGTCCTGTGATGTGACCCTTGACCTCCATTCCGGTCACGATCAGGAACCTGATATTCGGGTTTGATACGATGTTTGCTACCAGCTTCTCGATTCCGATGTTCTCGGTCTTGGTTGGTCCTGTGATCGATGCGCCTGCCCCGATCGGGAAGTCGCTCAGATGCGATCCGCAGGTGGTGACTGCGACGCAGTTTTCAGGGTTTCCGATCTCAAACTCTCCGGGAAGCGGGGGCCATGGATCAGTTGTAGCTGATTTTGCCATTTAGATCCCTCCGTTCATTACAAGTATTGCCATCATTGCCATGAATGCAATTATGAGTCCGATAATGAGACCATAGAATAGGTTCGCATACACTCCTGCAATCTGTGATGTCTCCTCTCGTCCGGGATAGGTGTTTAACAGTTCCTTATCCGGTTCAAGTGAGTTCATCAGATCGTCGGCAACACTTTCGAGTATGTCCAGTTGTGCCTGAATCGGAACGAGCGAGAACATAATCAAATCTTCTCTCTCTTCGGCAACGACTCCTGACATCGGGTCAAGGAGTATGTGGAATTCGGGCACTGTTCGTGCGGTATCCATCTACATCGCCCCCGGTGGAAGTAGTCCTGTTCCGACATAGCCTGCGCCAGCGTCGCGCTTCACGAGTTTTACGAATCCCATGAAGGTCACATACCAGATGACAAGTCCTACGACGATTGAGATCATTCCCGCGATCGAGTCAATGACCGCGATCGAGCAGAGTCCGCCAATCACCATTGCAATCGCACCGCAAGAGTATGCGTGTACCAGCGTCCGATCCTGAGTCTCATCAGGTCCGAGACTGGCATTGAACGGATGCAGAATGCCGAGCGCACCAAGAATGAAGACTGGTGCGATGTATCCGGTTGTAATAACTTTCTCACTGATCACCACAAAGTCCATGCTTCCTGCAATCATAACAGAAAGTCCGGTGAGTGCGAGAACACCTGCCCCTGCAATCTCCATTAAGCACCGTTCCATCACAGGGATGTTTAATTTAATGATCTTGTTTGCGAGCGTTCCTACGACAAATCCGATCACAAGCGCGAGCACCAGACCAACGATCGGTCCGATGAAGACTGCATTATACATCTTTCCGAGTGCGAGCCCGAACATCGCTGAGATGATACCCATACCAAGAGCCAGCATTCCGATTGATGGAACACCGGTACCGATACCGTAGCTGCATACCCTGCGCACAGCATCAGCACCCATCTTGGTTGCAAATATCGCACCGATTCCCGCGAGGAATGCGAGATACGGTATTCCTGAGATGCCTGCAATATAGATTCCAACGAGTCCTACACCGATGCCCTTTATATCAACCTGGTTTGCGGTCTCCGCAGATACTGCTTCGCCGCCTGGTCCTCCTGCTGACATTCTATACACCTCCAAGCGCTGCTATTCCAGGGATTGTTACTGCGATGATTCCGCAGAGAAGCGATGCAATGAAGCATGCAAGAATTGCCTTTGGCACTCGCTTGAACTTCGGATCATGGAATCCCTCGATCGTTCCCTGGATGTTGTATGACGGCAGCACCGCATTCACCAGAAAGACACCTATCGCGAATATGCTTGAGATTGCGGGATCGCCATTCACCCACATCAGCATACAGTAGACAAGTGATCCTCCGAGACCTCCGAGAAGACCTCCGATTGTACCGCTCACGAAGCATACCGTTGGCAGCCCCTGTCCGACCGTTCCTGCCGCGACATACGGCGCCTGCGAGTCTCCAGTGATCGGGTCGTAGTCTCTCTTCGCTGATGCCGGCGGTACGCCCACACCATAGATGTAGACCCAGTTTCCGACAAGCATCGTTACCGAGATCATGATCATCGCACCAACAGCGCCAGTTGCGCATATCAGAGCAATCTGAGACGTACCTACGTATGCACCGTCTGCTGACAGGACCATGTACATATATCCTGCAGCAAGTAGTCCTGTGAGTCCTGAACCAGCAGCGAGCTGCACGGTTCCTGTTCCGATACCGGTTGCCTGTGCCATAGCGGCAGGAGCGCCTCCTACCGGAACGAAGTGAACACCGACTGCGATGCAGATACCACCGATGATGATCCCGATGATAGAGATCCAGTGGTCTGCAAGCATTAGTCCTACACTAATTTCAGTCATGCTTCTATATCTCCTGCATATTCCGGATACGGTCCGTATTTCTTCCTGGCGTAGGTCTCAATCTGCCGGTTGTAGATGACTAGCAGAATAACGATCGCCAATCCTACGAGAACAGCACCCCATCCATTGAGGACTTCTGCGAATGCTGTTGATCGCCAGTTGTCCAGGAATACTACCATCCCGAAAGCAATGCCTGTTGCAGGTCCTCCGAACTTCGAGCAGAACCATGCGTTGTCCAGCGAAGATCTGATTCCTGCCTCTGCATACCTGGTGATGTTACCCGAGTCAGCAGCGTTCAGTCCAGCTCCAAACTTGAAGTCCTGGAACTCTCTCTCCGCACCGTAGTGTACGTCACCAGTGGATGATCCGATCGCACCGACACAGAGTCCCCAGATCAGTGCAATTACCGGAAAAGGGAACGGGTGGTTGATCAGGTGCTGATTCCACATAACGTACGACAGCAAAACGATGCAGAACGTCGTTATGTATGCGTGTCCCATCAGTGAAAGGATCTGGTTACGCAATACATCCATATACACATACTGGTTAAACCGGGTCTGACTCGCGCTCCTTCCCATATACGAAGTGGTAGCGAAGACGCCGTTTAAGAGCGCAGCAACGAATGCGCCGATCGCAATTGCAATAAGCGGCGATGCACTCATCACCGACTCACTCATCAGTACCATGGCAACACCTGCGCCTACGGCACAGTACATCGCATTGGATGGTGGTTCACCAGAAATAGCTTTGTTAAATATTCTGTGCGGATAGCCAACCTGTGCAGCCAGCTGAACCTGCGAATTCGGATTGCTCTGTGATCCGATATCTGATTCGAGGTCTTCGCTGCATCCTGCTACCGTGGCTGCCGCACCCATGAGGGCTACAAGGCCCATACCCATTGCGGGGTCCATTCAATTCCTCCTATGTTTTGTTTTGACCTGCGTCACCTAAGACCAGGCCAGTGACCAATTGGTCGAATGGTTGCGAATTACTATAATAAGGGATACTATAAACCTTTCGAGTATGCGACCACCGCCAAACTACCAAACTGCGGCGTAACTGACACTTGATCATAAATACCCCTTGTATCGTGTTAAAATGCTCGGAACAGTTCTGTTTGTTCGAGGACTCTGATGTTACTTTCAGGCTACACCGAATCTTCGCCTGTACACATGACTGCTGAAAATAATCCGCTATTGGAATGTAAAGCCGTTGTCGCCTTTAATCCACGTAATCCGGGTTAATGGCTGCGTTACAATGGTTTTAACCACAATGCCTCCGAAGATGTTCTGCATTCAGCGATCTGTGAAGCCATACGCACTGCGAAGTATGATTAAAGGTTCGGACATCGCCGGAAGTACGGTGAAACGATGGCTCGACCTCCGGTTTGATTTCCTCGATCTCCAGTTATATATATGAAATAGCGAGAAGCCGAATAAAATCAGTGCGAACTCTTCTCAACCCCACTCACACACCAGTTCCTCTGACCACGCGCCATCGCAGATGATCATCTCATCCTGCATCCACTCTGGCAGGTGCTGGCACACACCAAACCACTTCGAATGCGAGAACCTCGAATCACAGAGTACCAGAACCCGGGTCTCTTCTGCCGAGTGTCCTGTACAAGGTATGTTTATTTTTGTTTATACAAAAACTTAAATGAGTATTAAGTGAGGTACTGAGCAATAGAAAACTCAGCATTTATCAGCAATTCCCATTAGGCCTATAAACACATGCAGACAAGGGGTCGATTCTCTATGCTTTCGTAAACATTTATGTGCAACATAGAGACATACAAAGAACAATTCTAAATAATGTTTAGCAAATTTGGAACTTAATGGATGGTCGCACGTATGAGCAAAAGAAAAGTGAAACTTCGGAAGGATTTGAATGCCGACGCATTATTTAGCCGCGTTCGCGCGGGTTTTGAGACAAT
>PQXF01000077.1 GCA_003194445.1 Candidatus Methanogaster sp. | reverse complement strand
GACACTGCGTAATAGAAAAGGGACGTCAATTCACGAGCGGATTATGACAGTGCTGGCAACGTGGGCACAGCAGGGACTCAATAGTCTCCAGATGATGAGGGCGAAACTGAGCGGCTAAACACATACCCTAAATTTATTGGAGAGTTTTATTCGCCTCATCATGAGAACTACATAGGCTAATTGAATGTATTGAACTTAGATCACTTATATTTGAGATGAAAACATTATGAAAATTACTCGAATTTATGTTGATACTTCTGTAATTGGAGGTTGTTGTGATTATGAATTCAAAGAATGGTCTGAAGGACTTCTTTCAGACTTCGGACTGGGTGTATTTTCTTTGGTTCTTTCCTCACTTACAGATGCAGAAATTGGAGATGCACCTGATGAAGTAAAAAAAGTATATGAAATGTTTCGAAATTGTGAGCATGAATTTCTCGAGTTGGATGCCGAATCTATAGAGCTTGCTGAGATATATATTGATCGTGGTATTTTATCTTCAAACTATAGGGATGATGCTCGACATATCGTTATGGCAACGGTGGCAGATGTCGATATTTTAGTAAGTTGGAATTTTCGCCATATTGTACATTATGATAAAATTCGACAGTTTAATGCTGTGAATCTTGAAAAAGGATATAAGACATTATCAATATATTCCCCAATGGAGGTGACGACTTATGTCAATAAAAACGGTTGAAATGGTTAGAAAGATACGTGATAAACATTATGAAGAGACAAAGGACTTATCAGTTCAGACACAAATACATTATGTACGAAAAAAATCTGAGGAATTATTACAAGATTTTCACAAATAATCCTACTGCTTGACCTCCAGCCCCGTGATGCTCCCGACTTGCAGTCAGGGGTCGTTGACTTCAGGGCGTACAGTGAGATAAACTATTTGTTTTAGAGTCCCTAACTCATGGGTGATAGTGCCGATGCTCTTGTCATCACAGCGATCTCGGTTGCATGGCACCAAGCACATCCCCGAAACCATACTTGAGCGTAATTCTGCGACTTCTGCCGTGTACCCCCTCGGTCGCGATCTCTGCATCGATCAGCCGCAGTGTTGCAAGTTTGTGAAGCATTGTGTGAAACCTTGTGTATCCAAGCCCTGTCGACTCGTGAAAGGCAGCATACAGGTCGCCTGCTGTCTGCTCCGTCTCCACCAATTCCCTATCCCCTCCTTTCCCTATAGCCTGCTCCTTCGCCTCAGCCCTCTTTGCAAGGATTATAAGGATCGCCTGTTCGCCACTGCCAAGCGATGCGATCATGCGCGAGAGATGGAGCATCCGGGATTTCTTGTGCGCCAACCGCACATCGTCTTCCGATATGCTCGTGTCCGCCCGCTCTTCGGCATTGAGCGCAGATCGCTTGAGAAGGTCAATCCCAACCCTGAGATCGCCGGCTTCTGATGTGTAATCGACGATAACATCGAGAACGTCCGGAGAGAGTACGCCCGGGTAAAATCCCAGTTTTGCCCGGTCAGAGAGGATGTTTCTTATCTCGTCCCACGCATACCTCGGGAACAGGATCTCTTCCGGCAGGAATATCGATCCGACCTTTGGATCGAAGACATAACTCAGACTGTCGTCACTTAGGATTGCGATTACGCCGATCTTCGTGCCCGGGTGTGTCTCGTGAGCACGCAACAGCGAATAAAGTACGTTATCTGCCTCTTTTTCGTGGAATAAATAATTTATATCATCGAGCGCCACGATCAGTATCTTTTCATTACCCACAAGATACTTTGCAATCTCATCGAGTATTTTTTTAAACGAAACGCCAGAAGTAGGCGGCGCATGTCCGATCAAGCTATGGAATATCTGTGAGAATATCGTGTATCTGGTCTGGCTCGCCTGGCAGTTGACATGCGCAGTGATCACGCCGGGTGCATGTTCGCAGAGTTCCTCAAACGCCTTCATCACTGCCGTGGTCTTCCCGGTGCCAGGCGGACCAACACATAGCATGTTGAGCGGGCGCATCCCCTGAAGCGCGGGGCGCACTCCGAAGATGAGCGATTTGAACTGCGAATCCCGGTGTGCGAAATGCTCAGGGACGTGATCGAATTCAAAAAGTTCGCCCCGCCTGAACAGTGTTTGATCCCACAACAGGGTTTTTCCTGGCATGAGATGTTATTTCTGGCGGGTGTTAATTATGGGTTTCCCTACAAAACCCTCAAAGTTGCGAGATCAATTATGGGATTTTTGTCGCATCACCGCATCTTCTTAAGCAGCGCGCCGATATCCTCGTGAAATCCAAGTTCGCCGCCCTCGACAACGGTCTTCTTGATGCCCTTATGCCCTTTGCGCGGCGGATGCAGTCTGAAGACCGGCTTTAGTTTCGGGATGTCCGAGAGCTTTGCATCACCGCTACAGACCTTCTCTGCAAAGTCAGATACGGAACCAAGTTCACATTCGTCCATGTACTCCTGCGTGAGTCTTTCTCCGCCTTCGATCCGACCTCTAAGTGATAAGAGATTTGTAAGCGATTCTGCGTCCGCAGTTCCCCATGCGATATAGTCCTTCGTCTTCCGAACCATTCCCTTGTAATGCGGGGTCTCCTCTATGACCACGCAGTGGTTGACGCTGTGCAACCGGAGCATCTTTAAGGTGTCCTGTATCTCAGGGCGCACCCGCACATCTCCGCGAAGCCTGACGACTGCGTACATCATCTGCCCCCGGTGCGCATCGTATTGGTCTGTTTCAGCGCGGTGTACGTCGCCTTTGCAAAGTTAAGCGTGGTCCGGGTTAGACCCCATGACCGGGTCCAGACATCCTTGATGCCAGCCATCTCGAGAACCTTCTTTGCAGTCGCTCCTGATGCGATTCCAAGTCCCCTTGGTGCAGGTTTCAGTTCGATGCCAACGCTGCCTGCCCTTCCGACAACCTGAAACGGCACCGAATGCGGATCGTCACAGCCGCACTCCCATGACCCACAGCCACGTTTGATCCCGGTCAGATGCAGTTTCGCATTGGCGATCGACTTGCGTATCGCAGGTCCTGCCTGCCTGTCCCTGCCCTGTCCGAATCCAATGTATCCATCCTTGTTCCCGACAATTGATACAGCCCTGAACTTGACTCTTCGCCCTGAGTCAGTCATCCGCTGCACCATATTCACATCCAGCACATCTTCCTCAAGGTCAGGAAGCAGCACCTCGATGATCTCTACTTCCCTGAGTGGAAGCCCTGAGTTTAAGACCGCGTCGATATCGGTGAGCTTGCCCTCGCGGACAAGGGCGCCTAATTGGGTCTGCGGTATCCATTCTCCGTCCATTTATGCACCTCCGAATTCAGATGTGATCTGTGCCTTCGTCGCCTCAAAGATCGACGGCAGGTCAACGTCCATGTACGCCGCCACCAATTCTCCGCGAATTCGCTCATCGGACGGGAATATCACCGGATCGTGTGGGATGTCCATGCCTGCATCGACCGCGCCACGAAGCGCCGCATACACCCTTGAACCGGGGGTGGATGCCTGAAGACCCATATCGAGCACGCCCTCTGTAAATCCTTTGCTGATGGTGCGATACCCGAACAATAGTCCGGCAAGGTATGCTGCAGTGGTATTTCCTGTTGATCCGGAATATCCGTACTTCCCAAGTTCAATCGATGTAGCCGATGAGAGGATTATATCGCCCTCTTTTTCAGGGATTGCGAGTTGTAGTCTGATGTGTCGTGCACTTCTGCGCACCACCATACGTGGCTTCTTTGATAACAGCAGCCTGAGGCGCCTGTGATAATTTGTTCTGCCTTCTCTGCGCCGTCTGAATGGTACCCGGTATCTCGGTCCGGTCGCCATCTACTGTTCCTCCGATTTCATTATCATATCTTGCCTTCTGTAGTCTGTGATTTCATAAAGGTTTCGTCATCATTATATGCGATGTAGTACAGGTATGGCATTGGAGTGGTCGTAATGAAATCGGGTAGATTAATACCAATCGCTATGGTGCTGGTATCAATACTGACAGGCACGGCAGGCGCGCATGTCTACAATCCTAGAGATGAGTATGACTGGACCGTGAACCGGTCGGAGCGATACCGGTGCGCGGTATCACCATCACTGAAGACAGTGGCGCATTCTCTGTGTTGAGGGTACTTGACCCCAGCGCAGAGGTGTTATTCAAATACGAGGTCGACCCGAATCGGACCGTGATGCTTCCTCCCGCGGTGGTCGAGTTCGTTGACCTCACGCAATACGCGGCGATAAGCGTCTCTGCGATACCGATACCGATTGTGAACGGAACCGTGCCAATCGGCGCCGCCGCTGACAAGATCAAGTCTGAATCAGAAAGGACGCCTGCAAGTGCGTCAGTCGTTGATATGAGTACTGGCGGATCTGGTATGGCTGCTGTGCCGCGAAGACCCCTGTGCGCAAGGAGCCAATGGTTTACTGACATTATTGCGATCCTCGTGTGTCTGTCGGCTGTGCTGATCAGCAGGCGCATGAGGCGGGATTTAAGTCTGGAAACCAGAACATGCATGGTATCGTGCAGGGTTTCTTGATGTGTGATCTTGCACAATAAGATGTTTATGTCCCAGAACAAACTCGGCGGATCGCACACCACCATAATCGGTGGCAGAACCGGAAGGAAGGCGGCAGAGATCGTAGCATGGCATCCGAAGGTGAAGCGGATCATTCCCACCGTTATCAGTGTCAAGGGGGCCGCCGGAGGAAAGACCACGGCAAAGGTGCTGCGCTCTGACGCACGGGGCAACCTCCGCCTCTTAATCTCGTCGGGCACGTCGGCGCAGGAATTGCGCATCATAACGACCGCGGGGGATTTTTCGGAGGGGGAATCGCTGAGGCGCGAGTTGAGCGAGATGCTCTCGGAGGCGATGGGTGCGTAGGGGTATGGGATGTGTGCAGAATAATGTAAGCATCGACGGCAGAGCCGTTACCGGGCGTGCTCCGATGACATTTGCCAACGCACCATTGGCATATATCTGATCTTGAAAGCTCTTCATCAGACTCCTTCACTCGGACGACAACAGCCCCCGCTCCTTCATGCTCGTATGCTCATTTTTCGATACGATGATATGATCATGGATTTTGATCCCCAAAATCTCTCCTGCCTCGACCAACCGCTTTGTTACTGCGATGTCCTCGTGGCTGGGATCGGTATTTCCTGATGGGTGATTATGAACCAGAATGATCGATGCGGCGCGCTCTGCGATAGCATCTGAAAAAAATCTCTCGCGGATGCACCTGATTCGCGTTCAAAATCCCCACTGTGACCACCCGTTTTTCGATGATCTCATTTGCACCGTTTAAGGAGATGCAAACAAAATGTTCCTGATTTTTATCACGGATCTCCATCACAAAAGGCAGGACATCTGCTGGAAATGTGATCTTGACGTCGCTCTTCCCGGAGTACCGGCGGGCAAGTTCAAAACCGGCAAGAATCTGCGATGCCTTCACCGCCCCGATACCATTGATCTCAACAAGTTCTTCAAACCCGACCCGGTCCAGATCATCCTTAAACCGCCTATCAACCTCTGACGCAACCTGAAGAACATCCCTCCCCCAAACGCCCCTCCCGATCAGGACTGCGAGTAGCTCAACATTGGAGAGCGTTGAGACATCTCTTCTTATCAATTTCTCTCGCGGTTTGTCTATGTCAAGGATGTCGGTGATTTTTCTCATCGTATTGCTCAATTGGGATCTGATATGGTTTTTGATCTTCTTTTACGTGGCTTCTTTTTCTTTTCCAGTCTTGTTCTCTCTTTTCTGATCCGTTCCAGCAGAACGGACGCTGGCTCATCATCAGGATCCTGCGGCACAAGCTCGCCACGAAACGCTTTTGCGAGGATGGACTGGGTGAGACGGTCTGCGTGTGAGGTTGCAGCAGCGACGCGTTCTTCGACTTTGCTGGTGCGGTGGAAGAGGGTTTCGATTCGGTTTACGATGGCATGTTGTTCGGAGAGGGGTGGGAGGGGTATGGGTAAACTATTGAGTTGATCTTTTGACAAATTAGGAAATGTTGAACCTCTTGTTTTTCTAATGATCTCATCGGTTTTCATCTCAATATATAGATAATAATAATAATTTTGGTTCCCAGTGCCCCAAATTGATACTGGTCCCAATAAGTTACAAATCGTTTTAAGCCCTTATTATGCAGGAAGCATTACAACAGCTCATCCCGTTTAATTCGGAGGAAAAATGAAAATATACAAAACAAAACTGATGAAAGTGATGCCATCTGCAATAGCAGAGGGAGGAACCGTAATGACTGCCCACTTACAGATAAGAATTGATAATTATTGCCTTTGGGCATTTACGGCACACGGCTGGCCAATAGGTGATGAATTGCTATGTTTTGGAGGTAAAACAATCCCCCTACGGTTTGTCTTCCTTAACTTAAAGACCAGCAATTCCCGTTAGGCCTATAAACACATGCGGACAAGGGGTCGATTCTCTATGCTTTCGTAAACATTTATGTGCAACATAGAGACATACAAAGAACAATTCCAAATAATGTTTAGCAAATTTGGAACTTAATGGATGGTCGCACGTATGAGCAAAAGAAAAGTGAAACTTCGGAAGGATTTGAATGCCGACGCATTATTTAGCCGCGTTCGC
>PQXF01000076.1 GCA_003194445.1 Candidatus Methanogaster sp. | reverse complement strand
TTCTTGTGTTATATCTATTTGTACGGGAATTTTGACATATCTATATTCCAATACCTGATATGGCACAAAAACCTCTACAACACGGATAAATGGATTGATAGCTTGGCCAATCACGTTAGATCTTGTTATTTCTGGTGTTATGACCATCTGCAAGGGGGCTGTATGTGTACAGTTTCTCCATTCTGAGTTGTGGTTTGTTGCATGTATTCTTTCTGAATATCCCTGGTTCATTCTGAATATCATGAAACTTTATTCTCACTACTAACTAAATATAATGAGATACACATACATCGAGTGTACTCGACTTTTTGGTGATCTAAGATATTAGTGTCGATGTGTTGAGTCAATCCATTGAGAAAAATCAATGTGACAAAGTAGAATTAACCTGAATAAAATTAACTTCTTCGCGGACAGATTCTGCGACTCCAAAAACTCCCACCCTGTGGTTTTATTTCTCATGATATATTCTTCAGATTAGCCCATAGGTTGAACCACAGAGGACACAAAGGACACAGAGATTGCGAATTTTGTGGTGAAACTTGGGTTTTCAGGTAGCGTAAAAAAAGAAACAGAAAGGGGATTACTCCCCTGTAACTTCGTTGTAGAACCTTGTATCGAAGAGATCCTCCTTGGTAAGCATCGTGTCGATATTTCCGAGATCGTATTGAACCTTTGCGAATTCAAGGGTGCTGTTAATCTCAAGGCGTGGATCACTGATCCATGCACCATCCCACGTTTCGAAAGAATACTTGACCTTGTCGAGATCGTATCCGGTCTTATTTGCAAATACCTCGGCAGACTCATTCTGGTTCCCTTTGAGATACTCAGTCGCATTGATGTGCGTCCTGATGATCTGCTTGACCATCTCGGGGTGTTCCCTGATCAGTTCACCGCTTACGAGCAGGCAGCAGCATGCATGATCCTGCCACATCTCGCCTGAACCGACGACGCTTCTGCCATTACCCTCCATCTCGATCACTGCCGGACCCGGATGCGGCAGGAAGACGCCATCTACTGCTCCTGCTGTGATCGCAGCCATCGCGTCACCGGGTCCCATCTCCTTGATCACAACATAATCACTCCGATCATCACTTTTGCCACCAAATATCTTCTTAAGCGCGTTAAAAAAAGATTCCAGCAAAGAAACTTTCTTCCCATCAGTTTCGAAACTAACGCCATTGTCCATCAGGAATTTCCGAAACACAGTATCCTGAATCGAGCCCGGCGGGAACGTTGCGATCGTAAGCCCGCTAAGGTCGGATGGCGTGGTGTAGTTGATCTCTGGCTTGAGTACGAGATCGGACCCTTGGGTCTGCACAGCAGCAACGATCTTCGCATCGAGCCCTTGCGCGATCGCAGTGATCGGTGGCGCAGCGCCAACGTACGCGATATCGAGGTGACCGCCCATCATAGCAACCATCTCTGGCGGACCTGATGGGAACTCGCTGTCGGAAACTTTTGTGATCCCGAACTCTGCGAGATCCTCTTTCCACCACCCCTTCTCCATTGCAACCATCTCTGCGATCTGGTGGGTGCTTGGCTGGTATCCGATACGAAGATGCGTCATCGTTGCGTCTCCTGCCTCGTTCTCTTTCATCGCGCTTTCTTCCGGACCTTCGACGCATCCTGAAAAGGAAGCAAGCAGCAGTACCATCAGTAGTGCAATCGTCTTCTTCATGCAGCCTCCTGTTTTAGGATAGGGTCATTTGAGCCAGTTCCATACTCTCCACTCTGCTATCAGTCCCGGGCTCAACGATGAAGACGCGGTTGCCGTTCGACCAGACATATCCGTATCTAATGCCACCGTCTCCCTGTGGTTTCCTCCGAACCTCGGTCGCCTCGTGCTCGTTAAACGTCACCTTCCCGAATCGAGAGACTGTCTGCGACGGGGGATTCTTTAAATCCGGATTGTTCTTGTAGTTCTCGACGGCATTTGCCGCATTCATCGAATCGGTGCACTCGATGACGGTTACAAAGACTGAGTGTGTCTTAGCTTCGAAGTCGTAGACCCCCTGAACTGCCTTAATCTCTCCGACGCTTAAGTTTCCAGCGATCGTTGACATTGCTTCCTCTGTTATGTTCATCGACCCGGGCGTGTTTTCATCGACCAGTGCGATCAGTTTGAACGTCCCGGGGAGATTCTCCGCGGGAATCGCGTCTGCGATGCCCTGCGGCAGTATTGGCGTCTGGGCGGACGTTGGTGTTGATGTCGGTACCTCCTGCTCGTCTGGCACGATGCACGCACACGCGGCAACTGCCAGAAGGATTATCATCATTATCTTGATTGCTTTCATGTTGTATCTCCTTTATCGATATTCCTCTCCTGAATGAGTCGCATGACATCATCAAGGTCATCGATTCTTTTGAATTCACTCTCTTCGATCAGTACGGTTCCATCGATCTGCGTGTGTCTGCATGCTCCTTTCACAATGTACATGGATTTAGTTCCTGCAACAGATGAGATGCTGCTCATCAAACGGGCGTTTCTAACCATCGTCCGATTGTACGTGCTAAACCCGGTCAGCATAGTGTTGTTATCTCTGCTATCGTTGGATATGGCATTGAAAGGTGCCTGTTTCGCAGGAAATACGAAAAATCCAAGCGGTGTGAGCAGCAACGAAACTTCATTCGGTTCGGACTGTTCTGACGGTTCCGGCGCACGATCCTGTTTGGATATGTCCCTTTCTGTCGAGAGTAGCTTGATCGGGCAGACCAGTTCGGTATCGAGGATCTCTTCGAGACGGAGCACCACATCGATCGATGCGTCCGTCCCCCCATCCTCATACCTGCTGACCGTTCTCCGCGATATCCCGAGTTCGGATGCAAGTTCCCCAAGCGAGATATTATTAGTGGTACGGATGCTTTTCATGCGTTCGCTATCTATATTGATGTAGAGTCCGCCCGGTGCGGCATGAACCAGTGGGGGCACGCCCTCTATAAAGCAATCGCGTAGCGTACCGGGATTGATCGACGGGATGCCGTATCTGAAATATGTCACACCATCCGCAAGCGTCTGATTGCGCGACTTGCTCCCTATGACAAGCGGACTACCATCCAGAAAACCGGAGAGATGGCGCATCTCCCGCGCGGTCTCGGCACTCAACCCATCGATGTTCGAGAGTACGCGGAGTAACAACAGGATGTTACATCGCCGCGCAGCCAGATCGAAACTTCGAGGTCGGATATTGCACCGATCCGAGATCGCAAAACCGGCTTTGCTCAGGATCTCGATAACCTGGAGTGTTAGCGCCTCCTTGTTCATCAAGGATTTGTATGCTGCGATGCACCTATAAATGTTTGGTGTGTGGCGGCTTTGGGAGTATTATTATCCAACCAACCACACCATCACTCCGCAATCCATCTCTGCAAATTCGACCATGTGCCGCCACAGAATGCTCTGACCAATGCACTTGGCACAATCGCATCCCTACATACGGGATCTTGTAGACCTTGCTGATAAACGAATAAAAGAACGAACGCCACCCAGAAAACAGGGGAATGGTAGGTCACCAACCGATCCTGCCAACATCGCAAAAACTCTACTGTTGGAAACGTATCCGGAATCGTCAAATGGGTCGGCTGAAAGGTTCTTGCTTCTATTCCGGGAGAAATTGGGCATAAGCAGCAGTTTTTCTTACAAAACAATAGAACGCGGATACGATCGAAAGCGAGTGAACGAGATTCCGGATGAAATCATGATGATAACCAGTGATTCAGAAGCAAGGGGGCTATGGGAGTACGATATGCAATATTTGCTCTGGGAAGCCTTTTATGACTGGTTAAAAAATTATCACGTGCGTTCGTTATGCCTTCGGCGATGCTTCGCATTCGGAAACGGTCAATTCAATGGTGAAGTACCGGTTTGGCGCAGCCGCTTGAGGAAACGGACTGAATCGCGGAAGGAGACTGATGTGCACCCCAAAAGGCGCCCATACCGATAAGATTATATAGTCGCAGAAGCAAAACGTGGTTGGAAATGGACTCTTGTAGGAAGTTTAAGTTGATTGCAAGTGCGACGATCATCTGTGTGGCTCTTGCGGTGCTATACGTCACAAAGGCATTCATAGTAACCATACTGTGGAGTTTCTTAGTTGCCTATCTCCTGTATCCGCTCTACGCATATCTCCTTCGCATCACCAAAAATAAGCAAGTTTCGGCATTGCTAACCCTATTCATGGTCTTTGCCATATTCCTGATCTGTCTCATCGTGGTGCTCGACGCATTGACAACCGAGGTGGCAGCTCTCATGGGATCTCATTATGCCCCTCAAGATGCGATAAACAACTTTTTGATATACGCAAGCGGCGTTGTAGGAAGATATGTCCCGGACGCATCCCTGTACACAGAAGAGGTGAGCAAAGCATTCGAAGATTTTGCCAAACGTATTATACCGGATATACTCTCACTCGCGGCAGGCATGTTGACAGAAATTGCCACCAAAACAATGATCTATATTATGCAGTTCCTTGTCGCTATACTGCTCGTCTATTATCTCTTGATCGATGGCAAGAACACGTTAAATACAGTCACATACCTCTTACCGGAAAGAGAACTAGTCTTGAAGTTCCTTGATGAGTTAAAACCCATCTATCACAGTCTCTTCAACGTATATCTCATCACCTGTCTGCTGATTGGAGCCATTGCAGCAATCGGATTTTTCCTGCTCGGTATATCGTATCCGCTCCTCTGGGGCATCATCATAGCTATCGTTGCGCTGCTCCCACTTATTGGGGCGAACATGGTCTATACTCCAATGGCACTCTACTATCTGGTGATTCAGGAGTACACGACAGGTGTGGCTGTACTGGTCTTCGGAGTAATCTTTTTAACCGTGATCCCTGATAACATCATCCGCCCCCGCCTTGCCAAGCAGGGTGCATCGATACACCCCGTAATTACCATTCTATCGTTTGCTGCACCGCTCTTTGTACTCGGTGCGGTAGGCATCGTAGTCGGACCTGCCCTGTACGGTTTCCTTCTCGCGGTCTACAGGACAAATATCCGGTACGAGGAAGAAAAGGCGAAAGAAGCGGCTCCAGAGGACAGGGAGCCCATGTCCTAAGGCGCAGTCACAGGATAACCGTCCAGCTGAATGGATATTAAGGAGTGGGCATCCGTCCAACCTTGAAGACCCGGTCATTTTCTCTGACCCGATCCCGCACGCCCAGACCCACCTCCTGCCCCGACTCTGCCACTCTAATAGGTTTCCCGGCCATGACCAGCGATTCAACCTCCTGCTCAAGGTAGGTGGTGGAGCCCTCGATGATGATCCGGTCCCCGAGAGTCAGACCCTGTTCGAGCAGCCGCACAGCCGCAGCGCACCTCTTTGGGTAATAGTTCAGAACCACACCGACCGCCTGCCGCTGTACCGGCGACGCGTTCATATCAGACTCGTAGCCAAGCCCTTCCGGACCGGGCACTCCGAAATAAAAGCCAGTGGAAAATCCGCGGTTGTATGCAAGTTCCAGCCGTCTCTTCCATTCCTGTGCCTGCTCGGTAGTGTACGAACCATCCCGGCAGGCATCCAGCGCTTCACGGTAGCATTCCGACACGGCAGCCGTGTATCCGGCATTCCGTAGCCTGCCTTCCACTTTGAAGGCACAAACGCCCGTACCTACCAGTTCTGGCAGGTGTTCGATCATGCAGAGGTCTTTTGCGCTTAACAGGTATCTGCCGCCCAGTTCCACCTCTGCCCCCTGATCATCGGTAAGTGTCCACTGCCACCGGCATGGCTGGGCGCAGTCGCCGCAGTTTGCAGACCTTCCGAGCAGGTACGCTGAGAGGTAGCAGCGACCTGAAACTGCCTGGCACATTGCGCCATGCACAAAGACTTCAAGTTCCATCCCGGTCTGCTCCCGAATCTCCCTGATCTGGTGAATGCTAAGCTCCCGCGACAGTATCACGCGGCTTGCACCAAGTGTCTCGTAGAACTCGGCTGCTCTTCCGTTGGACACGTTTGCCTGTGTGGAAATATGCACCCGAAGACCGCGGTCCAGAGCCGCGCATATCACGGCAGGGTCCCACGCGATGACCGCGTCCACACCCGCGCTGCTTGCTGCATCGAGAACGTCCCCGACTGCTGGCAGATCCTCCGGGTAGATCACGGTATTGACAGCCATGTATGCCCGCAGCTCGTAACCCTTCACAGATTCTACAAAAGCGCAGAGGTCGTCTATTTTGATATCCTGCGCCCGTGCCCGAAGACTGAACCTGTCCAGCGAGAAGTAGACTGCGTCGGCATGGTCCTTGCACACCGAGGCTGCTGCGAGATTCTTAACTCCCACGACCAGTTCCGGAATCGGGCTCTGTCTCTGTCGCTCTGGGTTTTCCATAAGATAAGCGTGGGCAGGATCGCTTAAATGAGTTCTTATCGTAAGATGCGAGGGTTCTGAAGTTGCTCTGGTGCTGGCGTTTCGCATCCGATTGGTGCTGATCCGAATATCGTGTCTGGTGCCCATGATTTTGGAGATCTGGGAACGCCAGGGGGTTTGGCGTGGGGTGATGAAAACTCTCCATATCCGGGTGAGTTCCACATCCCAAAACCTTGCCATTTTTGTTCCTTTTTTGTCACCCCGTCCTCAATAGACAATCGATAAGTGACGTGCTGAATACGGCGTGTT
>PQXF01000075.1 GCA_003194445.1 Candidatus Methanogaster sp. | reverse complement strand
TATGGTGGTGGTTGAAGAGATGAATGTGAAACAAGCTCGATTATTTTCTTTGCTGGATCTGGGGGAATTTATGGTAAGTTAGAGAAATCGGTGGCAAGCGGGTTTATGTTTTGATAGGTCATACAGTTATTGGATCGAATGATGGTGTTTTTCAGTGCATGTTTGAAAGTCAAGTTTACGATGCTCTTCGAAGTGGATGCATAAATTACTTGATTTTCAGACCGTGCCAGGAATCCGAATCACCACTCAGTATATCCACAGGCATCACCCTGTTATGCACGCCGGTCGCAACCAGCGCACCTGCAACCCCGATGTCACGCAGCAGATCGAGATCATTCATATCCCGCACGCCACCACCGAAGATGACCGGATGATCCGAGCGCGCGACCGCATCTACGAGAAGATCGAGATCGATACCGGACTTTGTGCCGACCTTCGTCAGGTCTATGATGATCAGGTGGTTGATCGGATACTCGTTCAATCCCTCAACCGCTTCCAGCGGAGTGAGCGATAGTCCAATGTTTGTGAGGATTCTGCCGTCCATCAGGTCTATGTTGACATGCAGCCGGCTTGCGTCACACGTCTCGCATGACTCTCCGATAACGTCGAAATCGGCGTTCTCGGTTCCGATGGTGACCGTATCAGCGATTGAAAGCCCAAGTGCTGCGTCTTCCGCGGACGCAACACCACAACTGAGTATCGTCTTAGCGTATCCTGAGACGTTCTTTATGACCTGGAAATTGTCCCCAATTCCACGGATCCGGTTGAGGTCGGCAGCGTACACCTCTGTCGGGCGCAGCGTTCTTACAATCTCCGCTGCGTCCGATGTTTCGCAGACCGAACTGAAATCCGCTACTGGCAGGTACTCTTCTCGCTTGCCCCTGAGCGCATGTACCACGACGCCATCGAATATATCCAGCACGAGGATTGTTCTGAACATCAATTATGCTTTGGCACGGTCATCGCATATAAAATCGATCAGAGACGCGGACACCGGCGCCGGATCGAGGGATATCACCAAATCCATGCTCATCGGTTACCACTTCTCCTGACATGCCGCATGACCGCTTTTCTTGCCTCCTCAGCCACAAATAAGAACACCGCGAACGGAATAAGCAGGAGCCAGTCCGAGATATCGATCGGTGCGGTATTTAGAATGGTGTTTCCGATCGGATGGTAGATGATAAATATCTGGAGCGCAATCTCAGCCACAATTCCTACCAGCAGCAATCGATTTGTGAAGAACCCGATCCTGTGCACAGCCCCTCTTGCTGTTCTGCAGACTATGCCATTTGCGACCTGCGTGATAACGATAGCGGTCTGTGCCATGGTTATCGCCTTCCGGTATGCGATATCGGATACATAAAGGGCACCAGATGCCCATCCACTCTTCGAGAGCATCCAGAAGTAGCCAGACATTGCTGCAAGCGCCTCAATCGGTCCAAGAAACAGATACGCCCTTGCAAGCAGTGCGCGATCGAGCAATCGCTTGTCAGGAGACCTTGGCGGCTTATTCATCACATCCGGTTCCGGCTTCTCAGTTCCGAGTGCGAGTGCCGGGAGCATATCAGTCCCAAGATCGATGGCAAGGATCTGCATGATCGTAAGCGGGACAAGATAACCGACCGATGCCGGAAACATGACGAATATAATATAGGGGATGATCTCTGGGATATTGCTTGCAAATATATATGTTACGAACTTTTTGATGTTATCAAAGACGCCCCTCCCCTCCTCAATAGCAGAAACGATCGATGCAAAGTTATCGTCGATCAGGATCATGTCAGCCGACTCCTTTGCAACATCGGTTCCGGCAATCCCCATCGCAATTCCGATGTCTGCCTTTGCAAGCGCGGGCGCATCATTGACGCCATCACCTGTGACCGCAACGATCTCGCCGCGCTCCTGAAGCGCTGTTACGATGCGCATCTTGTGCTCAGGTGTCATCCGAGAGAAGATGATCTCCTCCGCTTCAAGCCTTTCGACCAGTTCGGAATGATTCATATCTTTCAGTTGCGAGCCCGTGATCACGACCGGATCATCGCTGATAATCCCGATATCTCTTGCGATCGCAGATGCTGTGACGCTGTCATCGCCTGTGATCATAACGATCCTCACTCCGGCATCCTTGCATCTTCTTACCGCATCAGATACTTCGGGGCGCGGCGGATCGATCATCCCGATAAGCCCCAGAAATATCAGATCTTTTTCAGTATCTTCAACCGAATAACCCCCTGATCCAACCTCCCTGTATCCAAATGCAAGCACCCTGAGCGCGCCCCGTGCAAACGACTCACACGTCTCCGTGATCTCATCGCGCAGCTCTGCTGTCAACTCGATCGTCTCGCCACCTGCCATTATACGGTCACAGCACGGAAGCAGACTGTCGAGTGCTCCTTTTACCCATGCTACCCTTTTCCCACCTGATTCGGTTACAACGGTCATCCTCTTCCGATCAGAGTCGAATGGAAGTACGGAAACCCGCTTATTCTCACTCCTTCTCGCGTCTATGTCAAATGCCTTCTGCGCTGCCACTGCAAGCGCACCCTCTGTCGGATCGCCAAGGATTCCCGGTATGCCACCATCTTCGACAAGCGACGCATCGTTGCAGAGCGCGGCTGTAGACAGGAGGGGGACCAGTTCTTCGATCTCCTGATCTGTGAGTATCGTCCCATCCCGGTAAAAATCTCCTTCTGGTTCGTATCCAGTCCCGCTGACCTCGAATACCTTGCGGTTGGCATATATCTTCCTTGCGGTCATCTGGTTCTCTGTGAGCGTTCCAGTCTTGTCGGTACAGATGGTGGTCGTGCATCCGAGCGTCTCGACTGAGTTCAGATTCTTGATAAGCGCATTCCGCTTCGCCATCCGCTGGCTCCCCATCGCAAGCGAGAGTGTGACCGTTGGCAAAAGTCCTTCTGGAACGTTGGCAACGATGATCCCGATCGCAAAACTGAAGTTGATCCAGAAAGCATTCCCCCTGATATCGCCGAGAATATAAAAAACAAGCCCCATGATCGTTGCGATGACTGCGATGATCCTAGTCACCTTGTGAATCTCTCTCTGGAGCGGGGTTGGTTCTGGTAAAACGGTCTGTGTCAGTTGAGCGATCCTTCCAAACTCGGTGCTGGCGCCGGTTGCAAAGACGACCGCCTTTCCGGACCCTGCCGCAACCGTGGTCCCGCCGAAGACGAGATTTGGATTGTCAACGAACTCCTCCTCGAAGGTTGGCTCAGCAGATCGTTTCACAGCCTTTGACTCGCCTGTGAGGGAAGTGTTACTCACTTTGAGTCCATACTGCTCGATTACGCGTGCATCGGCAGGAATAAGGTCCCCTTCAGAGAGTAGTACGACATCACCCGGCACAACATCTCTCGAATTGACTTTCTTCTCATTTCCTGATCTGATCACCAGGACAAAACTTGGAAGGAGTCTCTGAAGCGCCTCTGCGGCACGTTTTGCACGGTATTCCTGTACAAATGTGAAGATCGCATTGATGATGATGACCGCGACGACGAAGCAGCCAAGATGAAACATGCCCTGGCCCGGATCGAGATATTCACCGAGAAACGCAAGCCCAGCGGCAATCCAGAGCAACAGCGCAAAGAAATGGGTGAACTGGGCTAAAAATCGATATATTAGAGGGGTTTTTCTGGCTTTCTTAATCTCGTTGTATCCGAACTGGTGTATCCGTGCGTCTGCTTCATCGTCACCGACCCCACCTGGAGATGTCCCGAGTTGCGCATAGACAGCATCGGTCGGCAGTTCATTGATGTTCATTGCAATCACTTCACCGGACGCCACACGATGACGTCGCATGGTGCTTTTTCGAGGATTCTCTCGACAGGATTTCCCCTGATAAGTTGCTTGAGGAAGTCTCTTCTGCTCGCCCCCAATATGATGAGATCATACTTTCCTGCTGCCGCCTCTCTGACGATCGCATCGGTTGCATCGCTCACAATGGCTGTTTTTATCTCAGCGGCTACACCGTACGAGGAGAGCGTATCCACAAACTCCTTTACTCTTTTTCTCGCGTGCACCCGTGCGATATCCTTCTTCTCATGAGTAAGTCTCATGAATCCGGAGCGTGAGACCATCCGGACATGCAGCGCAGTAACAGTCCCCTTAAAAACGTTAGCGAGTTTTGAGGTTAAGTATGCACGCTCGTCAGACTCCATACCTCCGATCACAGGAACGAGAATTTTTTTAAGATGCGTCAGTCTTCCGAGATGCGCGACTCTTATCGCAAGCAATGAACATGGGAGTGATGCCATGAGATCCTTGATTATCGTTTTTTTGAAGAAATGCCTGAGCGATGCGACTGTCAGATCGATCTGCTCTCTTCTGACGATGGCTTCGATTGCAGGAACGACTGCCCCGGTCTCGACGATGCCATGCACATCCAGACCCCGGGAGTCTGCATACCATACCACCCGATCGACCGATTCCCTGCCAGCAGCAGACTCGCCCATATGAACTACAAACAGTTCCGCGCCACAGGCACATGCCAGATGGATGGCATACCTCGCAGCTGCCTCTGCATGGAAACTGCCATCGACAGCAAGGAGGATTCTCCGGTACATCTCAACTCCGTACTATGTTGCCGATGGTTTAAAGTATCATCATGTGGACTTATACATCATGGATACAAGATGTTCGAGATGTGGATCAGAGACCGTTGAACTCGGTGAGAAAAGTCTGGAGGTTGGAGCGACGCGAAAGGATCCGGTCAGCATCAGACTATGCGGGAATTGCGGCATGGTGTTCTATGTGCATATCGAGAAGATATCGAAGTTCTGATCAGCCATCGACTTCCATCCGCATCGTGCAGCGTTCTCGATCTCGCATGCTGCCTGCGCGGCACCCCGAGAACATTGCCATCGTGAACCATGACATCGTTCATCGTTGCATGACCGCAGAGTTTCGTGATATTCCACAGGAAATGTGATAGTGACAGAGTGGGTGATCGGTCGCTCGAAAGTCGGCAATTTTTACACTCCTTTTGGATTAGATGATGTGGATTTCAAAAGCTATCTCTCAGCAGTTTAAAGATTTTTAACGCGTCTGGCAATTATCATTTCGGCAAAAGCGTATGCAGCATCACAAAGTTCAGCATCATTACCATCTTCGACCTTGGTATTAGCTAAAGTGCACCGCATAACCTTTGCTTTGATACGTGTTGATATGTTACCCACATAGCTATCTTCGCAAATAACATAGCACCCCGAGAACTCCCCCCTCTCGCTACAGAAATGCGCAAGTTCGTCTGTGACCCCTTCATTGCTACAGTTTGCAAAGAAAAGAAACAAATTCAAATCAGAATGTAGCATTAACTCATTAGATTTTCTTTCCCAATATATATTCCAATCTTCATCGGATTTATTATTATCCGGATAGTCTGCTACAATGTAGGTGTTGCTATAGCCTCTTTCAATCAAACAATTACGAAGTCTCCCTAAACGCTTTTTTGCGTTTTCTGGTTTATACGCACCCAGAATCAGTATGTGTAGTTTCTGCCTGGACCATTCGATCTCTGTTCCAATCTCGTATCCAAGAACGTCATCGATTAAATTTGGCATGGCATCACAAACTTATTAAGCGTGGGCAAACTTAATAGAGTACAGGTGAACATTTGTTCACTCCACTAACGTGCACAGGAGGTATTGATGTGACAAATGTAGAAGAGTATTCCAGCCAAATACCGCTGATAGTCAGACAGGCATTCAAAGCATTTGGCAATGATAATCGGTGCGCAATAGTTGTCGCATTGTATGAACATGACGGGCGACTCACATTTAGTCGACTCAAGACCACTCTCGGACTTGACCAGAGGGTACTCACAAACGAGTTGAAAAAATTAAGAAATGGCGCCATTGTCACCCACTATACTGAATATACCAAAGGCAAGAGAGACTACTCTTATTATGAACTTACGGACTTTGGTGTAGATATCCTGAAATCCGTATTCGGTGTGCTTACCAGACCCTATCAAACTATCGACGAATTGGCAGATGTTGATGCGGCTTCCTCCCTGCTGCAAGTAGCAGGGTCTTCTGCCGCATATCTGTAGAAGATGGCAATGGGTATCACCTGAATAAACAAGTTGTGCCCCATTGCAGAACAATAAAGTAGAGTGTTTTAATGGAGAAAAGAATGAATAAGATTAAGTTTCTTACAGACAGAATAAAGAACGATTTAACAGAAAGCAGAATAGACTGGAGAGTTGCTTTGTTGTTTATACCTGTCGCATTTCTAACATACCTTTTTCATGAATTTGGGCATTGGATTGTTGGTGAGATGTTGGGAAATGATATGGTTTTAAGTTTAAACAATGCAACTGCTCTTAGCGGATACTACATTGACAAAACTCATGATTTATATATTAGCATAGGAGGACCAGCATTTAATATACTCCAAGCAATTATTTTTTTGGTAATCATCGAAAAAACAAAATCCATTTATGCCTATCCATTTGTTTTTTTCTCTGCCTTTACTCGTTTTTTCTCAATCGTTTTTGGAGGGATTAGCCTACAGGATGAAGCGAGAATATTATCAATGCTGGATATGAATATATATATACGGTACCGATAATTGTACTGTTGGCGTTATTCCTGATTGTTTGGAGAAGCAGCTATTTCATGATTATCGGCTATTCCTAAATTCAGGGAAAAATAAGCTGCATCACCTTTAAGTACTTTCGCACCCACCTCTTATTTATGAGTCTAAGCAGTTCTGTAGATGGTATTGGTGAGAGGGAACGGTTGATAGTTGGTGTAATAACTGATGTTAAGGAATCCAAGCAGTCGGCGAGAAGGTATTTTTCCACTCATGACACGCCATTCAGTCTGCGTCAATATCAAACTTATCTGAAAGTATATAAAGAGAAAGGAATAAATGGT
>PQXF01000074.1 GCA_003194445.1 Candidatus Methanogaster sp. | reverse complement strand
TTAGATGATGGATCTTTGAAAGAGATTAAATCAGTGGCATTTACAATCAAAAATGTTATATATAATTAATCATAATTAGATAAATATGGCTGTGTTAGTGTCCTACTTTCATAGCAAACCCAACCGTAACGTACGCCCCTATATATTCACAACAAAAAAATAATATTTTTTAGATACCTAAACCCGCTATCAATAAAAATGATGTGGAATTAATATATACGTGCGGAATGTCAGTTTTATTTCAAGTGCTTTTTGCATATACGGTTTCGGTGTAAAAGAAGTTCAGCGCAGCCAAATTTGGACGGAACGAAACGTAGTCTTTTACACCGTTATGTGACGTTGGTCTCCCTCTTTGAAATTTCATTTTTAAGAATCTTTAATATATATTCTCCTATAGCGACAACAAATTTAATGTGAATATCTTCATCAACTAGCTTTATTGATTTGCTAAACTTAAGGGTCTCATCGTAATCTTTGTCAGAATGTGCAGCCTCTTTATGTCTCACCGATTTTATTAGTTGGCGGATAGTAATTTTCTGATTGAATAAATCTTGGTCAAGCCATTCTTCGAGTTCAATGGGTTGCCTACGTTCGTCAAATAACACTTCTATTCTTGACCCGCCTTTGCCGTTAAAACTAACCATAGCAGGCATTTGAAAAACTAAACCTTCTTTAATTGAATGCCCGAATTTCTTTTTCAATTCTTCATCCTCTTCTTTTGTTATGTAACCCTGTAGGGGATGAAGCTTTACATCCTGAAGAACTCTGGGAACTAGAGGCCCATCGCAAAGGAGTATCCATAATTGTACGGCTATAACTCTGTAGGCAGCTATATTCCCTTCGTGAAATAATCCGATATTGCCCTCAAGATTGTCCATTGAATGCTTTAGGTCATTCATAGCTTTATTGATGTTCATATGAGGCCCCAATATGGAAGATGTAAGTTGGATTTCACGTTGATTCTGCATCAAGACTTTTTTTCTGGGTTTGTAACATTGATACTTGTTTGACTCGGATCTGAAATCATTGAAGGGTCAAATGGACATTCGTCTGGATAATTAGAAGTTGAAAGATAAAGTTCTTCTTTGTCACTTAGGGTGCCGCCTTCCAATTTTTCAGCAATATGCCGCTTACCATATTCAAATAGAACTTTTACAAGATCTGGTCGACTAAGTCTCCAACAAGCGACAAGAACTCCAGTGATACATACCTTGACACTGTGTTGTTTTGTCTCGCTTTCTTCTTCTGGCGATCCTATGAGAGAAGAATCTACAACAGTAAAGGGAAATTGGTATTCTACTGCATCTCTATTTTTTGGCAGAGGCTCTGGTTTACCAAATCTTACTTCTTTCTCATAGCTCATTAAAAACCACCTTCAGCATCAATGGCACATAACGTTGTATATTCAAACTTGCTTCGTATATCCTGCCTATTCAGTGTTATATCCGAACCTGATTCACACATATATCTTTTTGGACACACTTCAATTACCCCCATACCTCCTTTCAATCTTCTCCTATATTAACTCTTCCAACCCACCCCAAAACCATTTCGACCACGAGACAAATCCCGACCTCCGCGCATACAACGATAGTCTCCGAAGCCCCAACCACATCACCCCGTAATGAATTGCGGGGCACCCGGTGGCATCAGTCTTCGTATCCGCATCCGTTTTAGCTATTATAGCCCCAGAGATTTACGTTTATCTTCAATTACCTCGATTAGCTTCTCAGCCGATTTATACGGATCAGCTTCGACATAGAACTTTCCACCGAATATCTTCTCGACATCGCCGGTCAGCCATTTGACCACTCGCTTGCTCGCTGCAACATTCGGCTGATCCCCAATATGTGTAAAGACTCCCAAAGATACCGTCCAGAACCCTATGGGAATTGCCTTCTCTGCGATATATTCGGGTGCAGAGCCGGCTATCGGAAGCTGATCGATCCGTACGCCAAGATAATCTGCAACTGCATTCAGAACCTCCTCTATTCTCGAGTTATCGACACATGAACCCATGAAGAGACATGGAGGAACCGCCTCAAGTCCGTTCGCCTTCGCTATCGCGTCCATAACAGCCGCCAGGCTCTCACCGACACCCGGATACGCGGGATCAGGCTTCAAGAGGTCCCAGTACGATGCTATCGTCGCAACGCAACCTGTAAGAACCACAAGGACGTTGTTCTTGATGAGTTCCCTGATCAGTTCCACTGTCCTGTAGCCATAATCGTCCCGTGGGGTGACACATCCGATCACTGCCGCAATCCCCCGGATATTCCCGTTCTTTATATTATCCACAAGAGCACCTATCGGGTCGCCGGGCTTCACTTTGTCCAGAGATTCGATGAGCTGCTCGGTGGAAAAACCAAACATCATCTCATGCGGCTCATAATCGGGGATGAAAACCTTTGCATGATCCCGCATGGCATAGTTATCAACTGCCATCTTTATGAGTTCCCTGCCGATCTCGGTAGCCCGCTTTGGCTCAAACTCGATATAGGTCGTCCCTTCCATCTTCGCCATCGGGTCAGTCGTTGCGATCTTTGTATGGAAGTGCTTGGCTGCATCAACGATTGCAGGCTGTGTACACTGGATATCCGCAACTACCAGCTCAATCGCGCCTGTTGCTATTGCAAGCTCCTGCTGAAGTATATCCCCTCCGAAGTTAATACCTCTTCGCATCAGAACTTCCATACCGGTACAACACATCCCAACAACATTGACCTTTGGCTCATGACCTTGATCATCGTTATACTCCTCAGCAGCTCTTACAACAACGTCTGGTAAGAAGGGAATATGTCCGTGAATTACCACATTGATCATATCAGACTCTATTACGGTAAGGTTCGTCTTTACCTGCCCGGCCTTCGGAACGCCGAGGAGAATATCCTGAACCATTGTTGCAGGATACATCCCGCAGTAGGCATCCACAAGCCCTAATCGACATGCTCCAAGAAGCAAGTTTTCCATATCGTGATCCATACCCATTGCGATCCGGTTTTGTGCCTCCATGATCTCAGGACATCCACCATCGATGAGTATCTCTTCTCCCTCCCACAGATTCCTACGCTCTTCCGATGCTTTGAAGAGCAGCATCTTCGGGGCACCATCTAACTTCGACAGGTCATCCATGATTGCATCTGCGACCCAGGCAGCCTTCTCACGATCAGTCCTGGCTCCATCCAATCCGAGACCTTCATACACGCTATCAAGCTTCTCATGATCGATGATCGGATATCCGCTTATCGATCCATCTCCTACGCCCTTTAAGATATTTGCGATCCTCCGTGCATGCCCTACATGCGCCGATGCGCCGATCGTTGTCTCCGAGACGAGATTCTTTGCGATGATGACATCTCTGTTCATTCCACAGACGCCGGTCCGCTTCACATCGACACAGGGTCCCTGCTGGCAGGTCGTACAGGTCGCCTGAAATGGCGCATCCTTCGAACGGGCATGGTTCTCCTTATATCGCTCCCAGACAGTTCTGATTCCAAGCTCCTTTGCTCTCTTGTGCATCGCCTCAGTTACAGGATCTGAAACGAACTTCTCCTTTTTCATTGTTATTCAACTCCATAGATTATAATAATTAGATGTTGCTATTTTTCTTCAGCGCATTGTCATCAAAGCCACCAAACCTCATACTTAAGTTCGTAGCCAGTGCAATCGCGTTTTTCGCGTTCGGTTTGGCTACAGGTACACCATCGCTGGCTTTGTCGCTGTTGCCAACGGCAATGCTCCACATTTCGATGACGTTTTACAGATCGTACGTGATCAGTCGGCAACAAAACCGCATACCGATTATAGCGAAACCCTTCGCGTTCCATTCACGATAAATCAGAACGCACCCCATATAAACCCTTATACGGGCGGGAGAGTGTCAACAAAGAGTAGCACGACCGTATTGCCATCTCATAAATGTTTAATATCTATCAAATCAATAATGTACGCAATGGGGTTTAGCATCTACAGGAAATTGGCCATCTGGTTTGTCTTCATCTCACTGCTGTCGCTCGGACTTGCGACCGCGATCGGCATCCCCCTCATTGGCACCGTCGTCGTTACAATCCTGCTCTCCCTTGTTATAGCAGGCATCCTCGCGCGCAGCATATCCGCGCCCATCTCCGAACTTGTTCACACCGCAGGGGCGATTGCGGACGGAGACCTCACAAAGCGCGTGGATGCGAGACGCGATGATGAGATCGGGGAACTTGCGGTTGCATTTAACCGGATGGCGGATGTTCTCGAGGAGAATACCGATGCGATCGAGGAGAAGACTGTAGAACTAAAACGCGTGAATGCGGAACTTAAGGAACTGGATCAGCTGAAATCCGAATTCATCAGTATAGCATCCCATGAACTGCGGACCCCGCTCACCACGCTCAGGGGCTATCTCGAACTTGCGCTCGACGGAACACTCGGCGAGTTCACAGAGCTTCAGACTTCAAAGTTAAAGATCATGAACCGTAATACGGACCGCCTTATCGGTCTGATAACCGACCTGCTGAACCTCTCTGACATCCAATCGGGGCAGTTGCATATCGTGAAAGAGAACTCATCGCTCATATATCTGGTGGATGAGGCGGTCCGGCTCATAAAACCACTTGCCGATTCGAGAGGGCATGAGATTGTGGTGAACGTTCCTGATAACATAATACTATCCTGCGACTTGGCAAGGATCGCTTATGCGCTGCGGCACCTGCTTGACGATTCAGTACGATTCACCACGGAACCCGGAACTATCGAGATCACTGCCGAGTACCAGGTGGGCGATGTGCATATCCGTGTCAGCGATACTGGTATTGGCATCCCCGAAAGCGAACTTGAGAACATATTCATACCGTTTTATGAACTGAAAGGTTCGATGCAGCACACGACAGGTACTTCAGGGCTTGGTCTCTCGATCGTGAAAGGTATCGTCGAGGCGCATGGCGGCATGATCTGGGTCGAGAGCGAGATCGGCGCCGGAACGGTTTTCCACATCGTGCTGCCGAAGGAATAAATCTCATGCCTACCGGGTGGGCGCAAAGTTACCCGGGCCAGTTGGATTGTGGATAGCCCTGTACACTGGGATATCTTTATATCACGTAACCAGAAATACCAATATCAAATGAACAGTGTCATCAATTCATCAGGCAAGAAGAAGACCGCAGTTGCCCGCGCAACCATCTCGGGAGGTAAAGGGCGGGTACGCATCAACAAGAAGCCGCTTGAGATATGGGAGCCGGAACTTGCAAGACTCAAGATGCAAGAGCCGCTCATGCTTGCTGGCGATGTTACCAATGGTATCGACATCCGTGTCGATATACGCGGCGGCGGCATCATGGGACAAGCGGATGCCGGAAGAACAGCGATTGCCCGCGGACTCCTGGCATGGACGAACGATCCGTCGCTCAAACAGACGTTCATCGACTATGACCGGAATCTGCTGGTCAGCGATCCGAGAGCCAAGGAGACAAAGAAGTTTGGCGGTCGCGGTGCCAGAGCGCGGAGACAGAAATCTTACCGGTGATCATTTATGATCCCTGTTCGTTGTTTCACCTGCGGAAAGGTCATATCCAGCGCATGGATGGAGTACAAGAAGCGCACAGAACTGGAAGATCCGGCAAAGGTCATGGATGATCTCGGAATCGAACGGTACTGCTGCCGGAGGATGTTCTTGACCCATGTCGAACTGGTTGATGCATTCTCGCCGTATTATTGATCGTTACCGTGGGACCGTGAGGTAGCTTGGTCCATCCTTCGGCGTCCGGGACGCCGACACCTGCGTTCAAATCGCAGCGGTCCCATCGTTGATTGGAGTATAGAGTCTCTGATATCCGGTCAGGCACTGTCTAAAAATCCAGTGATTTACTCGATTCGTGCCATCCGGTCATTTCCAGAGCCCCATGAGCGCCACCCGCTCGAGTACGAGTTGCGGGATCTTCTCTTCGCCAACCGCTGCAATCTCGGTCTCGGTGATGCTAAAAAAAGTTGTGATCGCATCCCGTTTCTCGCGCGTGTACCCGGCAACATCCGCCACCAAAATGAGATTTTCAAGTTCACGTATCGCCCCCTCCGGTATCTCGTCCCCGACTGCGACGAGAACGAGCTCGTTCCTACCGGTTCTGACACCCATCGATAGTGCCCTCTTGATCTGGCGGTTCCCGGATGCGTAGAGCAGTATCTCCATGCCGAGATCGTCAGAGATGCTGTCGCGGCGCTGCACCGCCCGGATCGCTTTCTCTGCTGCTGCGAGGATATGCTCACTGCCCGCTGTTTTGCTGGCGTCGATCGCCTGAACCGTGATGCCGTATCCGGATGCGACACCCCCAAGTGTTTGGAGGAATCCGTTGATGTCTGCGATCTCGCAGGTTCCGGCTATCAGGTGGGTTTTCATGGTTTGTAATTTGTGGCACGATCTAAAAATCTATTGATATAACACCGCGGAGGATATGTGGGGTGGGGTGCAGAGTTTCAAGACTGTGTAAGTCATCTGCGCGCTTTTGCGTACCGACTTTTGTGATATTTCACATTCTGCAATAAAATCTAATTGGTATAGTAATTTCACTATAAAATTCAATAGTGCTTGCAACTACTGTGGAAATAAAACATATCTCATATCAGGTAAGCGTTGCAGATCTTGCAATCAGATAGTTTGCAGGGAACCTATTGTTATCAGAAAGTCGTGGGTATAAAGGGATTAAACCGTCGAATGGACCCAAGAGAAATTGTGGCCCTTTGGGAATTTGCGCGAAACGTATCCGGACTTTGTCACACTACAAAACAAAACCATTACCAGATGCTTGAATGATGCCAGAGACCCGAAATTATTCAGGATGTGTACGCTATTATACGGGCGACCCACCCGGTGCCAACAGGACTTAATAAAAGAAACAACATAAGATGACAAGACGGTGCTAATATGAGACTATCTGTAGAAGATGCCACAAAAGAAATCTATCCCGAATTTCGGTGAATCAAAATAGACTTACCTTCTACCATCACGGAGTATCGGTGTTTTGTGGGGTATGGTGTTCAATAATTGAGACGAATCAGATAGATATCCACATCATGGGATATGC
>PQXF01000073.1 GCA_003194445.1 Candidatus Methanogaster sp. | reverse complement strand
GCTGATAGAAGGCATTATCAACCGGATAGATCAGCTTGGAATATCTATTGATAAGATATTGATGGACCCTGGAGTTTTTTTAATCGTGCTTCAATCATAGCACTCGATACGGCAGACATAAATTATGTTATGCCAGCTATACTGAATAATCGGATCAAAAAGATCCTTCTTGACTTTGAAATAGCGGAAGGGATGGTTCCTGGGGTCATAAAGTACAAATTCAAGGATAATAGCAGCCCCGAGTTCTACCTTGTTATCGTGCCCAATAAGAACTACAATCCTTTAAAAAGAGAAGGAAAGGATAACAAGAAGTTCTTTGTATTTGCTACAAATATTAAATTCAATCCAGTAAAGGAATTTACTAAAAGGATTCCAAAAGAGTATAGAAAACGATGGAACATCGAAACCGGATATAGAATGAAGAAAGTCTTCAAGATACGAACGTGTTCGAAGTCTTTTGTTGCGAGATCGTCGTTTTTCATACTACAATGCATCATGCATAACTGTTTGAATTTATTGAAACAGGTCGTTTCTATCACGGCGTACACACTAAAGTCGGCTATTTGCAAAGAAATACGTGATTCCTTGTATGTAGGATCCGGTTTTATTAATAATCAGTCCATTTTTGAATTTTACAATCGGGCGAAGCATTATAACGAAGACAGAGAATTAGAATTGCGTCGGTGTCTGGGTCTGGTATAGTATCCGCGTCTGGTCTGGTTGACCGAACGGTTGTGTAGACCACGAACTCGTGGTTAGCGGGAGCTTTCTGTGATGGGCAGGATTTTTCTGGGAAACGCGATGGAATTTTGGTAGACTTCCCAAGAGCTATGGGTAGAGAGCTTAACAGGGCATTTGAGAAGAGGCAGTTGGGAGATTATGAGTACGCTTTCGTGATATCCGATGGTGTTGCTCGGGAAGTACTCGAGCAAAGCAAACATTTAAAAGAGTGAGTTTATATAATGAATGCGTGCACATCACCTAACAAAGCGTATCTGACTTCGTGCCTGCGATGTTTCGCTCGGATTTGCTTCGCTGGCGCTTCAGAACGTTACCTACCATTCAACAGAACATATCAATCACAGAACTCATAAAAAAAGGAGGCATGAACCAATGAACAAAACATGGTGGATCGCAATCACAGGCGTTCTGGCGCTTATAGCAGTATATGCCGTGATCGTGCTCTTGATGGTGAAACTGCTCTGGGCATGGACAATCCCGGACATCTTCCCGGGAGCTGTTTCAGAGGGGCTGATAGCAGGATCGATATCATGGTACACCGCGTTTAAAATAGCTGTCTTCGTTGCAGTACTTGCCGGATTGGCAGGTGTGCGGCGGGGCAGGGAGTCGTAACTTCGTGGCACCTGTGGTATTTCTCAGAACTATCACCCAATTGAGAATTGGGATTTCAGAATGATCATCAAACGCGCAAAAAGTAAGGACGCAAAGGAAATATTAGATCTGCAAAAGCTTGCTTATGAAAGTGAGGCAGAGATCTACAATGACTATACCATTCCGCCATTAACCCAAACTCTTAAAGATATAAGAACTGATTTTGAAAGCCAGGTCTTCCTCAAAGCTTCAGTCGACAGGAGGATAATTGGTTCTGTAAGAGCACGTACAAGGCAGGAAACATGTTTAATCGGAAGGCTCATAGTTCATCCGGACTTTCAAAATCATGGCATCGGCACCAAACTTATGACTGAAATCGAGAGATACTTCAGCAAGATCGTCACAAGAGTGAGCGAAACATCCATCTTTATCAAAAGCTGGGCTACAATATCTTCAGGAACGAAAGAATCACCAGTGATCTAACACTTATATGTATGGAGAAATACACTTCTCTATAAGTATATCCACCATGGACATACCCAACAAGTTGTTGTAGTTGGGATGAAAGATCACCGTGTGGTTATACCCAACAGGAGGAATCATAATGAAAAAGAAATTTGATCAGGTGTATCAGTTCAAGATCACGCTGGTGGGTGCTAAACCACCGATCTGGCGGCGAATACAAGTTCCTGAGACCTACACGTTCTGGGATCTGCATGTCGCAATCCAGAACGCTATGGGCTGGGAGGATTACCATCTCCATGAGTTTAAAATGGTCGATCCGTCAACCGATTCAGTGGTTTGCATAGGAATCCCGGATGAAGACTTTGGCAGAGAACTTCTTCCGGAGCGTAGACGAAAGATAGCCAAATATTTTTCTATGAAGAATCGATCGGCAGGGTATGTATATGATTTCGGTGATAACTGGGAACATAAGATACAACTGGAGAAGATACTTCCAAGAGAAAAGGGTGCCACGTATCCGATATGCATCAAGGGGGAGAGAGCATGCCCCCCTGAAGATTGTGGCGGGTTATGGGGCTATGCTGACATATTGGAAGTATTGGAAGACCCGAACAATGAGGAATATGAAGAACTGCTTGACTGGGTCGGTGAAGACTTCGATCCAAAACATTTCGACGTAGCAGAGGTCAGCTTCAGCGATCGATAAACGTTTCAAATTTGCGTTTGGGTAGACGATGCACGACCGCCTGGACCGCGAAATACCAGCGCACCACAAAACCCAACTCCGATCTCCAGTTGAAACCAAGGGGTTGGGATAACAACATTTACATCGAAAGTGTTGCACCTCATCCGAACCCAAGGCTCCAGTTGAAATCAAGGGGTTGGGCTGCACCCACCACAAACACCAGAACCAAACAGGACACACTTCACCAATGCCACCCACTATCCTCAAGATCGGAGGTAGCGTCCTCACAGAGAAGACCGACACCCCGACACCGAAACCATCCGCAATCGAGAGGTGCGCCGCAGAGATCGCATCGTACCACCCGTCAGCAGACAACCCCCTGATCCTGATTCACGGCGCGGGATCGTTTGGGCATCCGCAGGCAAAAAAGCACGATTCTCCGGATGGATTCACCAATTCCGGGATAATCGAGATCCACCGGTCCGTGACGTTGCTAAACGAACTTGTTGTCGATGCATTGATCGAAAATAACGTCCCGGCAGCGCCCGTGCATCCGTTCGGCTGCACCGTGGCAGATGCCGCACGCATCATCGAGATGCAGACCGCTCCGATCGCGCTGATGCTTGCCCGCAACATCGTGCCTGTGCTGCATGGCGATGTGGTGATGGATAGCGCGCTTGGAGCATCGATCATATCAGGCGATCAGATCGTGCCGTACCTTGCAACACAGTTTGGCGCGTCGCGCATCGGATTCGGGACCGCGGTCGATGGCGTGATTGCAGACGGCAAGGTGGTTCCGGAGATCACGCCAGAGACGTTTGAGGCGGTGCGATCCCATATCCATGGCTCAGAGGGCACCGATGTGACAGGCGGGATGCTTGGCAAGGTTCGCGAACTGCTCGGGATCGATATCGATTCGTACATATTCAGTGCGGCAAAGCCGGGTATGATCGCGGGATTCTTGTCTGGCGACGAACCCGGGACGAGGATAACGAAGACAGGAAATCGTCCTGTTGTGAGTATGCCCGAAACTTCCCAGATCCCGACCGATTCCGGAAATATGCAGTGAGCAAATGCCAGTGATGGCGTGCTGACCCTGCCCGCACGACCTGCGCCGGAACCTGTCCGGCAGAGGATGTGGTGCTAGAACTATTGACCACAGCGTTTAAATAATTTAATCTCGTGATGGAATAGTGGCAGTGCCAAGGATGGGACGACATGATATGCGCGAACACAATGCGGCGGCGGAGATGACAGGTGGCGATTGATACACGGCTCAACCGGGCGGCGTGCTGTTGGCTGCAAGTCAGGCATCGGCGGGGGTGTGGATGCGATTACGGATGTTATGAGCGGTGCGGGCACATTCGAGTTTGCAGATCAGAATGCATACGTCAGGTGCGATTCAGTCAAGATGGGAATTGAATTTGTCGGTTTAACAAGGTGCATATATGGACACAAAGGAAATTATTGAAAAGGAAGAATCCGAAACAACAGAATTTAAGAAGTCTACAGCACAATTAGAAAAAGCATTAAAATCCATCTGTGGTTTTTTAAATCACAGAGGAGGGGCTGTTTACTTCGGAATCGATAATGGGAAGGTCGTTGGGCAGGAAGTTTCTGACTCGACTCTGAAGTCAATATCACAAAAAATCAGACAGAAGATAAAACCAGAGATAACTCCGGAGGTGAAAGCATTAGAGCTTCTGGGAAAGCGCGTGATTGAGGTCACGGTGAAAGAAGGAGGGAATAAACCATATTATCTGATGGGAATTGCCTATAAACGGGTGGGAACTGAAAATCCGATAGTTTCTCCGGAAGAGCTTGAAAAATTGATTCTTAATAAGAAGAGCGGATATTGGGATGGGCAAACTTGTGAGGATGCCACATTAGAGGATATTGATTGGGAATTTGTAAAAGAAGACTTTATTTATTTGTATGAAAAACATCTAAAAAAATAATTGAGAGTGAACCGGTAAATTTGTTGAGATCGCTTGGGTGCATCAAAAACGATAAACCAACGAATGCAGGAATATTATTGTTTGGCAAAAATCCCCAAAAATTCTTTGCAAATGCATACATTGCTCTGGGGCGATATAAAGGAAAAGAAGTCTTTGGAGAGAAGTTGGATTACAAAGAGTTTACAAAAAAATTATTTCAACAAATCAATAATTGTAATACTTATCTTGTTGAACATACTGCCCTGATGTCAAAATTAGTTCCGGGGGAGGTTAGGAGAAAGGACATTCCCGAATATGGGATGTTTTCTGTGAGAGAACTGATTACCAATGCGGTTTGTCACAGGAATTATGAAGATCAAGGTGGTAAAATTATTATTAAAGTATTTGACGATAAAATTGAATTTTATAACATCGGAGGTTTGCCAGAATGGATCAGCCCGGAGAACATAACCTCTGAACAATACTCCAGAAATCCAACAATTACAAAAGTTTTGGATAAGGTCGAATATATTGAAGAATTGGGCGAAGGATGGGATAAAATTATTAAAGAACACAGCGAGCATCCTTTAAATCCTGAAATGCCAGAGATAAAATCTACTACAAATAGCACTCTTGTCACCATGTTCTCAACAAAAGAAAAGTTCGGTGAAGAAGAACACGTCTTAAGCGAGAGGCAAAAAGAAATAATTGGCTACATCGAGAAGAACGGAAAGATGACAACGGGTGAGTGTGCAGGTTTGCTTGAAGTTTCTAATGATACATCTCTTCGGGAACTATCCAAATTGAGGTCTCTTGGTTTGATCGATAAAGAAGGTGCTGGCAGGAGTACACACTATGTCATCAAATAATGAAGTGCAGATGCGGCGAAAATGCGGCGAAAATGTGATGTATCGGAAACCGGATAAGATGAGATAAGCTCCCACATGCGTCCGGCGAATGCCGGCTGATGCCGTCACACGTGACACACAAATGCAAATTCAAGCGGCGAACCAGTGAACCGGGGCTATAATAGCGGTGACTGATCCGCCCATCGGCAGCAAGTCCCTGCCGTAAAACACCCGACCATGCACCCTCCGCACACCCACGCCCGGGCAGACCTCGAAGCACGGATGCCCCCGACTCCTGCCCGGCGGCGGAAGGGACGACGGCAGGAACTGCGAAGAAGGGTGCGCCGGGCTTCACCGCGACATTCGTGATCGCAGGGATGGTGGACTGGTGTGAGTGGGGGTGGTGTGGGGGCGGGGTGATCGTGACGATGGTATATGATTGCGTTTCGGGGGAGGGGGCTTCGAGGATCTACAGGAGTTTATGGGTGAGAGGGGGGGGGGAGGTGGTTGATGCGATGGGGGTGGAGGTGTGGGTTTTTAGTAGGATTGTGAGGGCAAATGTATTTGCATCCTTACAACACTATGGGAAATGGCGATAGGAATCATGGCGAATGGAAAAGCAAGGATATACAAAGGCACAGAAAAATTAATGGAGAATGGTGTCGATATACTGCCATTAGTGTATTATATGCGTCACCGAGGCTTAGAAAGGACTTTTCATGTACTTGATATACTGAAAAGAGCAATAAAATAAATGAGGATATAATAGGAGATTAAGGAATGTCATCTATGATATCTATTGAAATACCACGTGAAGTGGTACACGCGTCTCGGATGACCCATCAGGAACTGAGACATGAATTGGCAATCTCCCTGTTTCAACAGTGCAGGCTCTCCTTCGGTAAGGCACGAGAGATGGCTGGCATGACCGTGTGGGCATTCCAACAGTTGTTGGCTAGCAGGGGAATTCCAGTTCATTATGACGTGGAAGATTATGAAGAAGATCTAACAACATTGAAGGAACTCGATCGAATATGAGCGTTGTAAGCAATGCTTCTCCACTTATAAACCTGGCTAGGATCGGCAAATTAGGCTTGCTTCGCCAGTTATATGGTGAACTGTTCATTCCGGAAGCGGTGTGGCATGAAGTGGTCATCGAAGGTGTAGGACTGCCCGGAGCAGTGGAAGTGAAGGCTGCAACCTGGATCAAAGTACAATCGGTCACCAACCCACTCCTGGTACGTGCGTTGCGGCAAGAACTGGATGCAGGGGAATCCGAAGCCATTGTTTTGGCGTTAGAGATGGAGTCTGAGTTGCTCCTGATGGATGAGCGCTTGGGGTGAGAAGTCGCCCGGCATTTGGGTTTGCGCTATATGGGGCTGATTGGAGTCCTTGTTGAAGCTAAGCATAAAGGGATGTTGAGTGCGGTCAGGCATCACTTGGATGAGTTACGCAACGTAGCAGGCTTCCACATTCGTGATGCACTCTATGTACGCGTCTTGCAAGACGAAGGAGAGGAATCATGAGAATACGAAGAAGCGGTCTCGCGTTGTGGATGAAATGGGCTGTTCTTATGACTTTTGTGCGGCTCTGTACGTCGAGGGGGTCTGGGAGTTTGATCGGAGTCGGTTGTGTGGTTGCGGGCGGTGGCAGAGGGTGGTGGGCTGGCGTGAGGGGGCGAGCGGTTATGGCGGATGCTTTGCATCACTGCTCCATCTCGCATGCAGCGGGCCCATCACCCCGCCATGGGTTATGTGCAAGCATGCAAGCAATACATTTAGTAACCCCTGCCCCAAGTCAGCACCCAACATGCAGTACGACTCCGCCATAAAATGCATCTCGCCCGAACTCTCGGCAGACATTGCAACGCTGGTTCTCGGAAGTAAGCCAGATCTCAAGCAGATCTCCGAATCTCTCCCGTCAGGCGAACG
>PQXF01000072.1 GCA_003194445.1 Candidatus Methanogaster sp. | reverse complement strand
GCTTGAACTTCATCCGCTCCGGACAAGGCTTTCAACCATGATGTGGGTTGTGCGTGATCATCCATGCTTGTATATACGAGGGTTTGTCTAATAAACTTTGCTACTTTATTTTTCGGTAACGACTTAACGCAAGTCACGTTGCCACCATCCCGCTGTCCTGCGCAATCGCAGAAGAAGCGGCTCGTTTGCGTGCCAGGTACAACGTTCGCACACCAGACGCCATCCAGATGGCAACAGCAATCCGGGCGGGTGCTTCGTTCTTTTTGACCAACGATTCTCATCTACCGACTATACCGGAGTTACGGGTGCTGGTGCTGGATGAACTGAAGTGATGCCATCCGGACAACCTCATGCCACCCTCTGCACAACCCCCACCCCAAAAAGCAGTTGGTCTGATTTTGCCTGCCGGGCGCGTGTGAACCGAGAGAGATGGATAGAATAACATCATCCTCAAGAAATACGCATTAGAGATTAGGCAGAAGTGTCAACCGGAATGGCGATTGTGATCGATAGCAAGAAAGAGTATCCTGCGCAGGAGGTGAGCAGTGTCATAAAGCGGTCATGTGTAACCATCGGAAACGTATACCGGGACTGCAACAGAGATTCCACGCATCCGGAAGATTTAAACTTACGCGGGAGCATATACTTCATGAACAGGACGTAATGGTGAGGTTCATAGAAACAACGGTAGCAACAATCGATCCGCCGTCTTCTTTCTTAACGGCAACAAAAGTCAAAGAAGACGAGATTGATATATTTATCAGACAGTTACTGGCTGTGGGATTGTGCAGAGAGGGTACATTGTCGCTCGGAAAGGCCGCGGAAGTTGCTATTGTGCGAAATAAGTGGGAGATGCTGCTGCCATTGAATGAAAAGGGAATTCCGATAGATAATACCGCAAAAGATGCGAAAAGAGATCTTGAGACGTTAAAGAAGTGTTGGGCAGATGATGACCACGGTTTGCAATTCCACACCACCCAATCACACTTTCAAGAATCGGAAAGTTAAACCTGTTGAATGAATACTTTTCAGATGTTTATATTCCACAAGAGGTTTACGATGAAGTGGTAACGCATGGTGAGGGATTATCCGGTGCAAAGGAGGTTAAATTCACTGATTGGATAAAAATGGAGATGGTTATAAACGAAATTACAGTCGATTCTCTCTGCACGACGCTATACAGAGGTGAGTTAGAAGCCATAGTACTTGCGAGAGAAAAGAATACGTTATTGATCCTCGACGACGGCAGGCGGATTGCAAGATCGCTCGGAATCAAGATAACCTGAACGATCGGTCTATTGTTACTGGCGGAAGAGGGCGGAAAACTCGATTTAAAGCGGTCGATCGATGACCTCATGTCTGCTGGCTTCAGGCTCAGCAAAAAAGAGTATGAGAAGATTATTCCTGGCGTATTTCACAAACCATGCCCACATCTCAGTGCCAGAGTTTACTTCGCCAGACAATCCTCGATCGCGGCATGAAGCGCATCCGCAGCAAGATTCGAGCAATGCATCTTCACATCAGGAAGCCCGTCGAGCGCGTCAGCAACATCGTTCCGGCTCATTGCAAGCGCCTCGTCAAGCGTCTTTCCAAGCGCAAGTTCGGTCGCCATGCTCGCTGTTGCGATCGCTGCGGCACATCCGAAGGTCTTAAACTTGATATCAGTGATCCTGCCATCTGAAACTTTGATATAAACCGTGGTTGTGTCCCCGCAGGCAGGATTGCCCACTGTCCCGACCCCGTCAGCATCAGGAATCTCGCCGATGTTTCGTGGATTTGCGAAATGATCCATCACCTTCTCGCTGTAGTCCATCCTCTCATCACCTCCCTGCAAGCGGTGACATGGCACGCAGTTTGCCAACGATTTCTGGCAGCACTTCGAGCACATACTTAATCTCGCTTTCAGTGTTCCCCCTGCCAAGCGTGAACCGGATCGACCCGTGAATATCCTCAGGCGCGATCCCGAGTGCAAGCAGCACATGAGACGGATCAAGTGATGCCGAAGAACATGCAGATCCTGTAGATACTGCAATTCCCTTCATATCGAGATGCATCAGGAGCGATTCGCCCTCCACAAACGCAAACCGGAGGTTCGCATTGTTCGGGAGTCGTTCTGTCGGGTGACCGTTTAAGATTACGTCATCGATGGAATCCATCACGCCTGCAATCAGCATATCCTTAAGCCCAGTCAGATGCCGGGTATCGGATTCGAACCGCTCGGTGGCAAGCGATGCCGCCTTTGCAAAGCCAACGATCCCAGGGATGTTCTCGGTACTTGCGCGCATACCCAACTCGTGTCCGCCTCCGTGCATCAGTGGTTTGATCTTGGCGCCTTTCCTGATATAGAGGGCGCCAACCCCTTTTGGTCCATAGATCTTGTGCGAGGAGACCGACAAGAGGTCGATATTCATCTTCTGTACATCGATCTCTGTTTTACCAAACGACTGGACCGCATCGGTATGGAACAGAATTCCATGATCCTTTGCAATGGAGCCAATCTCGCTAATTGGCTGGATCGTGCCGATCTCGTTGTTTGCATGCATCACCGAGATCAGTACTGTGTCATCGGTGATCGCGGATTCAACGTCGCCTGGATCGACCATGCCTTCCGAATCGACTGGCACGTACGTGACCTCGCAACCAAGGTCCGTTAGATACTTGCATGTGTTTAGTATCGCGGGATGCTCGATTGAACTGGTGATGATGTGCCCCTTCCCGACTCCTTTCAGTGCAAGATTATCGGATTCGGTACCGCCCGATGTAAAAATGATCTCGTTTGCCTGCGCGCCCAGTGCGTCCGCAACTGTCCGCCTTCCGGCATCGAGCGCGTTTTTGGCATCCCTGCCAAATGAATGCAGACTTGACGCGTTGCCATACGTCTCTGTAAAATAGGGCATCATCGTCTGCACGACCTCGCGATCCACCGCGGTGGTGGCAGCGTGGTCCAGATAGATTCGCTTCATGTTAGGATGTTATGTTGGGTTATGTTTTAATCTGACTGGCTGAAAAACCTCTATCTATCAATATATCCTTTATACGGTCTTTGTGATTGCCCTGCAGCTCTATGGTCTCGTTTTTCACAGTCCCGCCGCATGCAAACCTGGATTTCAGGTATGTCGAGAGTTCATGCAGATCGATCTCATGTGAGTCGATCCCGTCGATGACCGTGACCTCTTTTCCGTATCTTCGTCGCCTTACCTTGATCGTGATCCACTGCTGTTCTTTCGCCACTTCTTCGCAGATGCAGAGTTCCTTGGGAAGTCCGCATACGATGCACATTTCTGAGCTCATTGTCTTGTTGTTACCTCCGAGTGGTATGTTACTAAGCGGATGTTAAAATCAACTTTGGCACGATGCTATTAAAGCATGATGGTGTGCCGGTCAGAGCCGGCAATGAACTTTTCTGCGTGAATATATGCAATCCCCTCCTCTACCCTTTCGGATGGGGACTCCTTGCACAAAAAGTTGAGTCCACCGTAGCGACGCAGCCATTGGCAGAGATTGCACCGATCGCCACAAGCCGCGACCGCCGCGATGATCCGCAAACCTTAATACAACTGTCAACCTCCATCACAAAATAGGTTAACAACCGGATCGATACCATGCATGAGCAGACCAGTGTAAGACCGATGATCTATGCCTCCATGTTCGCAGCCCTAACAGCGATCGGCGCATTCATAAGAATCCCGATCCCGGCAAGCCCTGTGCCGATCACTCTCCAGGTATTCTTTGTGCTGCTTGCGGGGTTGCTGCTTGGAAGCAAGTGGGCAGGGATGAGCATGATTGTGTATGCGATGCTCGGGATCATTGGGTTTCCGGTATTTTCAGGTGGTTTGTCTGGAATCGGTGTCATTCTTGGACCGACAGGCGGATACCTCATCGGATTTGTCCCTGCTGCATTCGTCACGGGATTGGTCACCGAAACGTTTGGCAGAAGCACGCCTGCCGCTGTCGGCGCTATGATCGCAGGCATTGCAGCGATCTATCTCCTGGGAGCCTTCCAATTATCCGTTGTCGCAGGTTTATCTATCCCGCAATCGGTTGTGATCGGCGTCCTCCCTTTCCTGATCGGGGACTCTATCAAACTGGTTGCCGCGTTGATCGTATCAAGACTGGCAGGTCAGGTGATCAGATGATTGAACTTGCCGGTATAAGCTTCTCGTATCCGGAAAGACCGGTTTTAATGGATATAAACCTCTGTATCGGAAGGGGCGAGTATCTTGGCATCACAGGAGACAACGGCTCCGGGAAGACGACGCTTGTAAAACTCTTAAACGGTCTGCTGCTGCCACAGGAGGGGCAGGTCACGGTGGACGGGGCGTCCACAAGCGACCGCGAGAGCCTGCTTGCGATCAGGCGGTCTGTGGGCATTGTATTCCAGAACCCGGATGCGCAGGCGGTCGGCGAGACCGTGGAAGAGGATATCGTCTTCGGGCTTGAGAATATCAGGGTTCCAGGGCGTGAGATCGACCGCCGGATCGATAGCTATCTGGGGATGCTTGGGATACCGGAACTTCGAGACCGGAATGCCAGTCTTTTAAGCGGCGGTCAGAAGCAACTGGTGAACATCGCCGCGGTCATGGCGATGGAGCCTGCATGTATCGTCTTTGACGAGGCACTCTCGATGCTGGATGCCAGCAACCGGAGAAACGTGCTTATGAGGATCTCTGAGCTTACCAGGCGCGGCACTTCGATCATACAGATCACGCACAATCCGGAGGATCTCGGCAGCTGCCACAGGGTGATTGCGATCTCGGACGGCAGGATATCGGGCACCGTCGGTTTTTCCAGTGAGATCGCGATGCCATCAGATTCTAACGTCAGCGTCGACGGCAGAGCCGCTACCGCAGAGTGCGCAAACGAAACAAACGAAGGAAAAAAAGGAAAAAGTGCAGTGGTCAACTGGATGCACAACACCGCGACTGACGTAGATGACATCAATAGGAGATACAATCCGATAGATTTTACCGCTTGTATGAGATCAATTCGACCACAACGAATAAAAGGAAAGAGATGCGGAGAATTTATAGATCACAGAACCGGTCCTGTATCAGGGGTTTCCCGGGAGGGTGATGGAATTGAGATACGGCACCTGACCCACACATATAGTCCTGACACGGAATGGGCGGTTCCTGCGCTTAAGGACGTCAGTCTCACCATCGGAAGGGGCGGGGTCACAGGCATCGTCGGCGGGATCGGTTCAGGAAAGTCAACGCTTGCCTGCCTCATCGCGGGACTCGACACGCCCACTTCCGGCAGTATCGCAATCGATGGAAGACACCCGGAACCTGGAAGGAACGTGAGAATTCTCTTCCAGCATCCTGAAGAGTTCTTCTTCGAGAGAACCGTCCGGGAGGCGGTGGCTTTCGGACCTTCGAAGGCGGGATTACCGAAAGATGTGTTAGATGCGCGGGTTCTCTCGGCGATAGATGAGGTCGGTCTTGACAGGAGTATTCTCGAAAAGTCGCCGTTTAAGCTCAGTTCAGGGGAGCAGAGACTCGCTGCTTTTGCAGTCTCGATCGCAGTGAAGCCAGAATACGTGATCCTCGACGAGCCCACCGCGGGACTCGACCGGAGATCGAGGAGACTGGTTTCGGATGCCGTCAGGCGGATGGTGGGCCGGGATGGGGCTGGCTGCGGCGCAACCGTTATCTACATATCCCACCGGATCGGGGAGGTTCTTAAGGTCGCAGATCGGATCGCGAAGCTTTCCGCTGGAAACCTGGCGTTCGAGGGTACGAGCGCAATGTACCGGGACCGGATGTGAGAAGCGATGTTTGCCACATACCGGAAAGGAAATTCGCTTCTCTACAGGATTGATCCGCGGACGAAGCTGCTGCTGACCGCTGGAACCGGTATTCTCGTTTATCTGGCAGATCCGCTGGGACTCTGGATGCTATCGGTCGCCACAGTCTTACTGATCCGCGTCGCAGACATCCCTGCCTCAAGTCTCGTAAAGGGGATTCGACCGATGGCGGTATTCTTTGCCCTGATATTCCTGGCCCATCTGCTGATGCAGGGCGGCGGTGTTGTTGCTGCCGCAATTCCGGTCGCAAGGTTCATTCTCCTGATACTATTCACCACGGTACTGCTCCACACGACCTCGCAATCGGAGTTAAAGACCGCTCTCGTCTTCCTTATGAAGCCGCTTGGTGGTTTTGGCAGGGAGCTGGCATTCATGGTTGGCGTGGCGATGGCGCTCATCCCCGGACTGATGCGCGATAAAGAGACGATTGCGAGAGCGCAGATGGCGAGGGGGTGCAAACCTACCGGACTGTGGGGTTTTGTCGCGCTGATCGTCCCGCTGCTGCGCAGATCGTTTAAGAAAGCGGATGAACTCTCTGATGCGCTGGAGTCGAGATGCTATCATCGGGACCGGGAGTACTATTACTATGGTGGTGCGCTTTCCGGGAAGGATTATCTTCTGCTCGGAGGATTTGGAGCGGTTCTCGTTCTTGTTCTGGTTCTGTGGGTCTCTGTTTAGGGGCCGTACGATCCGGATCAAGTCGGGTTATCCAAAACTCCCGATTCCGCCGCTTCTGATGATGCTTGCGGGGTCCTCTCCTGCGAAGAGCCGTCCGGAGATTATGTTTCGTGCGCTGCGGTATTCATCCATCATTCGTTCGGATGCCACGGGGTTTCCATACACCCGCCACATTCCACATCTTGTATTTTCAAGGGAACTTAGCCCCATGAATCCTTTGACGTCCTTTAATGGAATGCCGAGAAAGATCCCGATCTCGGGGGGACATCCACTGGCGGCATACCTGTGCTTAAGCATCTGCAGTGTATATTCGATGGAACCGGACTCGTATCCGCATCCCTGCAGGAATCTATTCACTGATCGCTTCTTCAAGACCTCACCTAACCGGTTGCGGCTGAAGAATAGGACGATCGCATTCCTTTCTGTCCTTTTGAGTTCATAATACTCGATTTCAGACCCTGCGAAGATGCCTGCCTTGCAAAGGTCCCATGCGTCCAGCAGCCCGCCGTTGGCATTCGAAAGGTTCATCAACGTTGCCGGTTTCCTGCCTGCGATGGTGGCTGCGGTGCATCTCACGATTCTGTGAACCAGATGATCCATGTTACCTCCTGTATCGGGTTATCCTGATTTATATGTTTAGATGTATCATTTAGGTATATAAGTAATCTACCCTAAAAAAATTAGGTTTTTTTGGGAGAAACCGAATATGATAGAGGTGGGGTCATGTAGCAATGCCACTACCTTAAGCGGATATCCCACCTCCACATAATTCGTTACGAGCTTCTTCTCGTGGTTTAGTGAGTAACGGATAAGGTTTACGCCGCCGTTTGACGGCACGTGGTTCACGGCGCCCAG
>PQXF01000071.1 GCA_003194445.1 Candidatus Methanogaster sp. | reverse complement strand
ATTCGTGTACTATGAGAAGGGGCCACCAAAGGAAAACGAAGTTTTTGGATGCAAATTACCTGATTGGAACCATCCGATGCTTAGCCAGAGCTACAACTGATTTGCACCCGCAGGGTGCTTTCTTGTTTTAGACACTTATTTGATACATGGGTTGTTTTACATAAGGTTTGCTTCACATATAAAGTGTCCTACTTTCATTTGAAACATAACCGTTAACCGCATAATCTGACCACATTCGGCGGAATGCATCTCTATATCTCGTTCTGAATTATTTTCACACAAACATCGAAAAACACAATCATCTGTCATTATCCTGCATTTGCGAAAAAAGATTTGTTTTCAAAATGTACCTGTGGAATGATGCATGAAAGAAGGTAAGTCCAACCACCAAGGATGCCCCGCAATTCATTGAGGGGTGACATGGTTGGGGCTTGTGTCCAAGTCTCGTTTCTTCCATCCATCTTCTCAACTCGTATAATCAGCATTAATCCGCACATACCCTGCTGTCAGATCGCACCCCCACGCAACAGCCTCGCAAGCACCAAGCCCGAGATCCACAGCGATCTCGATATCCGTTCCACTCATATCCACGACTGCATCATCAACGATCCCGCCGCGATCAACGACAGTCACGCCAGTGATCGCAAGCGAGATCCGGTCAGGATCAAGATCAGCACCCGAATACCCGGCAGCCGCGATCACCCGCCCCCAGTTCGGATCTTCCCCGTGGACCGCGGTTTTGACAAGCGGTGACCTGACGATCGCTTTCGCTGCCAATTTCGCATCTCCGTCCGTCTTTGCGTCGGTAACTCTCACCTCGATGAATTTCTCCGCGCCTTCCCCGTCGCGGGCGATCATCTTCGCAAGTTCGATGCAGACACAGTCGAGCCCCTCCTGAAATTCCGGTTCACTAAGTCCCGGCTCATCCGGCGTTTTCATCTTGATCCCCATCTCCGCGGTCGCTGTGAGAAGCACCATATCACTGGTGCTGGTATCGCCATCCACGACGATCATGTTGAAACTGCGATCCACCGCACGTTTCAGGCACGAATTAAGCATCTCGTAGGGCACATCGGCGTCGGTGTAGATGAACGCAAGCATCGTTGCCATATCCGGGAAGATCATGCCAGATCCCTTTGCGATGCCGCCGATGCGGACGCCTGATACGAGTTCGATCGCAAACTCCTTCGGACGGGTGTCTGTTGTCATGATTGAGCGGGCTGCCGCGGTGCTTCCCTCCGCTGTATCCGATAGTCCAGCGATCACGGAATCGATGCGATCCTTTATCCACCCCATATCAAGCGACACGCCGATGACGCCCGTAGACGCAACACCTATCAGCCCGACCGGGACTCCGAGCCTATCTGCTGCAATCCCTGCCATGCCGGCGGCATCGGAGAGTCCTTGCTCCCCGGTAAACGCATTTGCGCATCCGCTGTTTGCGATGATCGCTGATAGCTGCTGGCTTTTGAGATGCTCTCTGGTGACGACGAGCGGAGCTGCAATGATCTTGTTTCTCGTGAAAACCCCGGCAGATGCGCTGCTCCCGATTCCAGTGATCACAGCAAGCCCGTTCTTACCTTCCTTGATTCCATACGCACGCACGCCGCGGACAGCGCACACGCCACCGGTTACCTCTTTCATCGTTTTAGTATTAGAACCGCGCTCCTTTTATATTCATGCATCACACCGATTACCATGGATAATCCGCTGAAACTCTGTAGCGATATCTCTGCTGCGATCGATGATGCGATCGCGCCCGTAATCGGCACGGCAGACTCAGGAAAGGAACTCTACATCGGCGCTGACGGCACACCCACGAAGAAGATCGACGAGGTGGCAGAGAATGCCGCACTCGAGGTTCTGAGGGGGGACGGGCGGAGGATACTGCTCATCAGCGAGGAGTGCGGCGAGAAAGTGATTCATGGAACGCGGGCTGAGCTTGAGAGAACTGATGTTACCGAGAGCGATATCGACTTTACGCTCGTTCTCGATCCGCTCGACGGGACATTTAATGCTGTGGCTGGCATTCCGTTTTATTCAGTCTCCATTGCAATCGGTGGATACGATCTCGCTGACATCTCCTTCGGATACGTCCGGAATCTGTATTCAGGTGAGGCCTATCACGCAGAGGCGGGAAATGGGGCATACCGCAATAAAAAATGCATCAACGTATCAAGAAACGATGAACTGCAAAAATTCAGCGTAACTGCTTATGCCTACAGGACAGACTCGACAAAGATCTCCGATCTCGGAAGAACCGTGCGGAGAATTCGGGTTCTTGGAAGCGCATCGCTGGAACTCTGCTATATTGCGGCAGGCGTTCTTGATGCTTTTGTCGACTTTCGCAGGTACTTAAGGGTGATCGATATCGCTGCAGGAAAACTCATCATCGAGGAGTCTGGTGGGTCTGTCACCGACACCGCGGGCGCCCGGCTTCGCGGCGAACTCTCGATCGGATCGAGGGTGAGCATGATCGCATCAAACGGGCAGGTTCATGGGCAGTTACTGGAACTGATCGCGGAATGATGGGCTTTGGACATACTGGGAATGGTTTGTGGTCGGTGGATGGGGGCTTTAGGGTGATGATGACAAGGGGCGGTCTGCGCGAGTGGATGTGGAGGGGTGTGGAACATTATACAAAGTTTAGAAAATAAGGAGCTGTAAACTGAACTTGGAGGCAGAGGGATGAAAGATGGCACTATATACAAAGTATCCATGACCCTCCGGGCCACCCATGAGCATGAAAATGCGGCTTCGTTTCTCTCGGGCCCATAGCACCCGCCTCTCGCACCCAATTTTAATATCAAGCAACAGATTTGGATGAGACGAGCAGAAGAGGTCGATTGACTTATGGCGGTTATAACCCCGAGTACCAAACTGACCCGAGCAGCCCATGCGCCCATGAATGTCGCCTCCGAAAGGTGAGCCTGGCGGATCAATCTTGAGGTGGACAAACGTGAAACCGATACTTGAAATAATGCTCGCGGCTTGGACGTTCACAGGGACCAGGTGACTGCTTACATCGCATCAGGACCACTTGACAGGGCGAAAGAGAAACTCAGTCGTGAAAGAGTTCTCTACAATTGAGACACGGGCTTCGAGAGAACTATCTTCCGAGGGTAGTGCATACTGTAAAATTTTATTCTTGCGATATTGCGTATTTGGAGGTGTAAACTGGGAATTTCAGGTGACTTAACCCTATTCAAAAGCGTCTATCGTCCACGATTCTCCGAGGTTATCTTGGTGGCACGACTATTTTCGGAGCAAGTCTCCGATCTTGCACCAAAAGCAATAAATGACACGGCGGGCATATCCATGCAAGTAACAGTGGGTGAATGAAATGCAAGAATTCATAGAAAAACCAGCAACAATTGTACCGACTCCGAACCTGCAGGACTACGACGAGACGCATAAGACCTTCCAGTGGAAGGATGCGTACGAAAAAGTTGAATGGTTCGAAGACGGCAGGTTAAATGCCGCATGTAGTGCAGTGGACCGGCACGCCGGATCATGGCGGAAGGATAAGATTGCATTGTACTGGCAAGGGGACGATAAAGCTTTTACATACACGTTTCACGAACTCTCCAATCTTTCAAACAAATTTGCCAATCTTTTAACATCATCCGGCATCAAGAAAGGGGACCGCGTATTCATATTCCTGCCAAGAATTCCTGAACTCTACGTGAGTTTTCTCGGCATCCTGAAGACCGGTGCGATCGCGGGCACCATGTTCTCGGCATTCGGATCAGAAGGGTTATACGACCGTCTGCATGACAGTGGCGCAAGATACTTGGTCACCAATTCGGAACTGAAAAGCCGGGTGTATGAGATAAAAGACGATCTTCCTAACCTCGAACAGATAATCATAGTGGATGAGACCGATGTTTTGGGTGGCGAGATCAGTTACCCAGCAGGGATGGAAAAAGCATCCGGTACGTTTGATGTTGCGAAGATGTTGCCGGACGATCCTGCATTTATGCTGTACACGTCCGGAACCACCGGAAAGCCGAAAGGAGTGGTGCACAGGCATCTTGCAATCGCCGGGCAACACGTGACTACCGAATGGGTGCTTGATCTCCATGAGGACGATATCTACTGGTGTACGGCAGATCCGGGCTGGGTCACAGGGATCTCGTACGGGCTGCTCGGACCGTGGTCGTGCGGCGCATCGGTCGTGGTTCATGGCGGGAGATTCGATCCTGCGGCATGGTACTCTGTAATCGATCAGTACAAGGTGACGGTCTGGTACAGCGCGCCTACCGCTTTTCGGATGCTGATGCGAACTGCTGATGCACACAAAAACTACGATCTTGGTAGTCTCAGGCATATCTGCAGCGTCGGCGAGCCTCTGAATGCCGAGATCGTGCACTGGGGCATCCGGACATTTGGGCTGCCGATCCATGACAACTTCTGGCAGACCGAGACAGGTGGCATCCTGATCGCCAATTATCCGTCGATGCCGATAAAACCCGGATGGATGGGGAAGCCGATACCGGGGATCACCGCCACAATAATTGACGAGGACGGGGATACTGTACCGCACGGCACGGAAGGCGATCTCGCGATCACGCCTGCGTTTCCATCGATGATGCTTGAGATATGGAAGAATCCTACAAAGTATGCCGAGTACTTCGAGGGCGGCTGGTATCTCACAGGTGATCGGGCAGTACAGCATGAGGACGGCTACTTCCTCTTCATCGGCAGGGCTGATGACGTGATCAATACGTCAGGCGAGCGGGTCGGTCCGTTCGAGGTGGAATCTGCCTTGATCGAGCATCCTGCAATCGTCGAAGCGGGTGTCATTGGAAAGCCAGATCCGCTGCGCGGCGAGATCATCAAGGCGTTTGTCGTACTTGCCGACAGCTATGTTCCGACAGACGATCTGAAAGCTGATATCAAGAGGTTTGTGAAGACCAAATTGGCAGGACATGCATATCCGCGGGAGTTTGAGGTTGTGGAGACGCTTCCAAAGACCCGGAGCGGTAAGATCGTGCGAAGGATGCTTCGGGCGAAGGAACTCGGGCTTCCGCTCGGGGATGTATCGACGCTGATGGGGGGTGAGTGATGGAGGGTGGGGGGCGTGCATTACATTTCAATAATTACAAATAGCCTTACAAGCCAAGAAGTTTAAGTATTACAAAAAATAGTACATTTTATGGAATCAAGTATAACAATCCCGACCACCTTCGACCCAAAGTTTGAGAGATCCGCAGAGTTGATAGCGTATCTGACAAAAGGAATCGCTTACAGAGACAACGGAAATATTCGCGTAGCAGGCAAGTCCGAACTTAATAAGATCATTGCTGAAAAATACGAGCAAAAAGATTTCATCGGTGCGAATGAGATTCTGGGGGCCGCGAGAGACATCTCTGCTGAGTGGACACCGTTTAAACTTGCTGAACGTGTATCAAAATCAGTCAGGTTATCCATGAGCGCATATCTAAAAGTTATTAAATATGCATCCCAGAATAAACTATCGTTATCTGATAGTATCAGAAAAATATTATCAGCGCCGATGAAAAAACAACTATACGCCATAACAGGCAGCTCGGCAGTGGTGAATGAGCGTATTGAACCGCTGCACAGGTTGCTGGATGATTGGTCAACTGCTAAAAAACAGAAGAAGGTTATTATCGTCAGTGGTGATAAGGATTCCATACCCTTGATACGAAAGATAGCCGAACACGGGAAACGGGCAACTGTCGTTGGAGTTGAGGGCAGTACCTTATATCCATCAATCAAGGAGTGCAACCGCCTCCATTTTGATTTTTTAAACTATAGTGATATACACCGCAATCCATAATTCTTTTGGTGATCCCATGATCGAACTAAGAAGCGAACCATACACCCTCCTCTCGCGGCCCGATATTCCTGAGACCGAGAAGCAATTTCGAACGCACCTCAACGCAGGTTGGTGCAGCGGCACCATGTTCGGTGTGCTGGTGCACCACAAGTTTGCACAGCCGATCGAGTACGATGCCATGCTCTGGAATCATGAATCGATGCTCTTTGTCGAGTACAAGGACTCAGTTGGTGCTTACAGGAGGATGAATGCAAAACGAGCGCAGCAAGTATCTGCAGCCTCTCGGAACATCGCAAGGAGATTCGGATTCGATAGGTGTGCATATATCATGGTGGTAAACGGAATTCCCGAAGAGACGAAGAAAGGTGAAGTAGTTACAATTCCGCTTGCGGATCTGCCGGAGTATGAGCCGCTGTTCCAATCAACGATACCTGAACTCGATTATGTTAAGAAACTGATAGCAAAGTATGAGCGGAAGGAGAATCCTGCCGAGGTGACACGGGAGGGGATGGTTCGTGAGTTGAATGTACTTAAAGGCATGATTGAGCAACTGAAATAATCGAAGATGCTCGGTCAGGTTGGAGACTTTTTATTATCTCCTGGTAACTGGTCGAGTCCACTAATAGTCCAGCGTGTCAAGGTATACCGATTCTTTCACATACCTACTTCATTCTTCTCCTGCATTATGTCTTTCGCCCTGCCCAAATCCCCTGCCGCCATGATCTGTTCGTGATCGGTCGCTCCTGCGGGTGCTTGTGTGACTCTGGCGTCGCGGGGCGATTCCTGGGTTCGGGTGCGGCGGCGGGTGGTCTAGCGCTGCTGCTTGCGGGCGGGGGTCTGGTGGTGTGCTGGCGGATTGCGGCAGGGGGTGGTGCGGGGCGATGGCGCTAACTGACTCTTGCGAGACTGGCGCCGGCCTCACGGGGCATCCGTGGGCTTGATGTCGTGCGGTTGAGTGGGTGTCAATAGGTGCGGATCTGCATATACACAGCGTTAGGCGAAGTCTGGGGTTGTTGTGATTACGCGGTCGCAAGCTGTTGGCGAAGAAGATCGCTTGCCAGGTTGCTGACCGTAACGTCTTTCTGCCGGGCATGCGCCTGGAGCACTTCAGCCACATCCGCTTCAATCTCAATTTCGTAGTAACGACCTCTGAATGTAGTCTCCGCGTCTACAGTCTGGAAAGCGTCCGGGTAGTCTGTCGTATCATGGGTGTCCCAGAACTCGGCTGCCTCTTCGCGACTGACAAATTCTTCCGGAATTGGTTCAATCATCACATACTCCTCTGCATCCTTCTCCTGCATCAAGTCATCCGTCCACGCCAAAAAACCCTTCTGATCACCCAACTGACTCGACCTCTGAATCAATACCATCAATAGCAGGAGGTATCAGGACGATGTTAGTAGTTCCATGTTACATTCAGCTAATATGTCTTATTGACTCAACTATTATCCACAATGGATAATTTTTTTGTCATATTCGTTACCTGAGCATTTAATTCCACTAATATGACCTCTCCCTGAAATCATACATTCATTACCTCTACTGAATTTACATTGCATATTTCATCCTCTTATATTACCCGAATTTCGGTGAATCAAAATAGACTTACCTTCTACCATCACGGAGTATCGGTGTTTTGTGGGGTATGGTGTTCAATAATTGAGACGAATCAGATAGATATCCACATCATGGGATATGCAC
>PQXF01000070.1 GCA_003194445.1 Candidatus Methanogaster sp. | reverse complement strand
ATACTACTATATATAGTTATCTGCTTTAATCGATATGTATCGTGGTATTATGCTAATATCAAAAGTTAGGTCATATAGATGGAGAGACGGCAACAAGTCCGATTGCTAACGGTTTTTGAGGAAAATCGGGGGGTTAATTTACGTTTCTTTGAAAGTCAAGACTAAGTAAGCCCGGGGTAAATCAGCATTTGTTAGATCCGTGGTACTGGCATCTATGATAGTGGTTTTATGAACGTCTATCCAAAAACCCCAGCCGATATTGAGGATGTAATCTCCTGAACACGACGTATATCCTCCACTTTACGTTCCTCCACCTTCTTCAGTTCTTCAAGTGAGAGTTTCCGGTTCCATTCCTTCTTTTCTGGCGATTTCCTGCCCCAGCCATTCACTCCAAACTGCCCTCCGAGAACTTCGAGTGCCGCTGTAGCATACCAGAGACCGGTGCTGTCAAGATGTATCCACAGTTCGTGATCTCTCTCCTCCAGTCTATTCACCTCACCGACCGAACCGGTGCCAGCGTATCGGACTGTGCTGCCAACCGCGATATCTCCATTCATACAATCATACATCCGCGATACCCCCATATCAATTTTACGGAAGGTAAATGGTAAATGTTCTTCAGTTGCAAAAACCACCCGCGACCCAGACGATCCGCATCTCATCAAACTCGCCATCACCACATACTATATCCTATATCCTATCCGGGTGCGTTCCTGGCGTGATGCCGCAACTGATGATGGTCGTATCACCAGCAGACGCGAACGATCTTTAATCTGGCGGACGTTTTTGATAATTCTCCGGAAACGAGTCCGCGGAGACCTGATCCCTCTGGTACTATACCTCGTGTATCCGACTCCTCCAACCCAACCATCCGTTCACCTGGCGCCAAACCCGGATGCGACGAAAATACCACCCTCTACACGTACCCGGATGCCGGGCACATAGCAGAGGACGTGACGTTATCCGCCGTTGTGCGGGAATCCTGGTAGTTGTCAGAACGGTTGTGTTCTGCGATGACGGGGCGAACACTCTTCAAGAGGTGGACACCCCAGAGGAAAGTGTTATCCGCACGACAGTTGTTGGGATAATATAGCATGACCCTGATTCGACCGGCTATACAACCTGATGAAAGATCGGTTTATGACCTGATCACAACGCTTATGGGATTTCCACTCGAACAGGCGGCGTTTCACGATGTCTTCATCAGGAATCTCCATTCTGAAAGCGTGCTATACTACGTCGCAGAGAGCGATGGGGTTATTGTTGGTTTTGGAAGTCTCCATATCGAGCCCCAGCTCCATCATGTCGGACTGGCAGGGGAGATTCAGGAACTTGTCGTGCATGAAACAGTTCGCAGCAAAGGTATCGGCGCAGAACTTGTATCAAGACTCAAAGAGGAGGCACAGAAACGAGGGTGCGTCTCCCTTGAAGTCACGACGAGAAAAAAATGGGTTGATACACAGCGGTTTTATGAGCGGGTGGGCTTTAAAAGGACGCATGTGAACTTCACAAAAGACTTAATAACACAAAAACATCAGTTAAAAGTCATGTCTGATAGAACGGTCTCTGATGTGATAGTTGCAGGTCTCTCTTCCTGGGGCGTGGAATACATCTTCGGGCTTCCAGGTACGAGCTGCCTTGGTCTGGTGGATGCGATACGCAGGCAGGAGGGGATGACGTTTGTCAAGGTGCGGCATGAGGAAGCGGCAGCACTCATGGCATCCGCATACGCCAAGCTGACCGGGAAGGTGGGCGTCTGCTTGACAATAGCAGGACCTGGCGCAACCAACCTGATCACAGGACTCTACGATGCTAAAATGGATCGTGCACCGGTTTTAGCAATCACAGGTCAGGTCAAGCTCCAGTATGTGGGACCAGGAAGCTTTCAGGAGATTGATCAGGACGCACTCTTCAATTCCTTCTGCGTCTTTAATAAGACGATAAACTCGGGAGGGCAGACCACCGAACTTGTGACACTGGCTTTGAGGCATGCTCTGGTGGAACGGGGCGTTTCTCACCTCGCAATCCCAAACGACATCCAGAAAGAACCGCTTGAAGCAGATATGGAACCAATGGAAGGGCGGGTTCCGGATTTCAGGATATCGAATACCGGACTGATCGAGAGAGCGGTGGGTCTGATAGAACAGGCAGAGCATCCTGTGATAATCGCTGGCTGGGGCGCAAAGGATCAGCGAGATAATTTGATTACGCTATCCGAAAGAATAAAAGCTCCTATAATAACTACTTTTCGTGCAAAAGGTATCGTTCCCGAGGACTCTCTTCTTTCTCTCGGCGTCCTTGGCGATGTCGGAACCCCGATGGCACGAAGATGTGTCGATGATTCCGACTTACTATTGGTCTTCGGTTCATCGTTCTCTGAGAAGACAAATATCCCGAGGAAACGGACGGTTCAGGTGGATATCGACCCGATGAATCTTGCGAAAGGTTTTCCGATAGAAATTGCAATTCTGGGGGACTCTGGGGTTGTGATCGAACAATTACTGGCTAGCGTTGGGGAACGAGAAACTCAAACTATATCAGAGGCTGTTAGAACCGAGAAGAGAGAATGGCATGACGAGCTTGCGAAAGAGGCAGAGCCGGGGGAGTCGCCAATGCGTGCTCCGTTCATCTTCAAGGTGCTGCGAGAGGTTATAGATCCGGATGCCATCATAACAATCGATGTTGGAGACAATGGCTTCTGGTTCGGACGAAATTTTCTGATGGAACGGCAGACGCTTCTGATGTCGGGGTATCTCGCCACGATGGGGTTCGGTCTTCCTGCGGCGGTTGCAGCCAAACTGGCTTCTCCGGATAGGCAGGTCGTCTGCATCACCGGAGACGGCGGTTTTGCCCAGGTGATGGGCGATTTCCTGACCGCGGTAAGGAATGATCTGGATATCATCGTGATAATCTTAAACAACAGTGAGCTTGCGATGATACGTGCGGAACAGATGATAGAGGGATACCCGACGTTTGCCACCGAACTTAACAATCCGGATTTCTCAGAGTATGCGATCTCCTGTGGGGGCGCTGGATTCAGGGTGGAGGAGCCGGGAGAGTTGAAGGGTGCTCTGGAAAAAGCGATGGGTGCGAAGAAACCTGCTATCGTTGATATCGAGACTGATCCAGGGAGATTTTAGTCGGAACAATGAAGATTAAAAGGTATTTATGATATAAGAGGTGGAATATATGAGAACCATAAATCTACTCGGCATATCAGGAAGCCCGCGACTCGCATCCACCGATCAGGTGGTTAAAGATGCGCTTGACTATGCCAGCCAGAAATACACAGCACAAACCGAGTACATAACACTTCACAATAGAACGATCGGCTTCTGCAACCACTGCGACTTCTGCGTCAGGAAGCGCGAGGGCTGCATCCAGAAGGACGGGATGGAGGAGATATACGAGAAACTCCTCTGGGCTGACGCCGTCCTCATAGGAACGCCGGTCTACCAGGGGACATTGAGCGGGCAGACCAAGACGATGCTCGATCGCGTCCGTGCGATCGTTGCCAGAGATCCGGCTGTGCTCCGAAACAAGGTCGGGGCAGCCGCGGCTGTGGGCGGCGATCGGATCGGAGGGCAGGAACTTGCGATCAGATCGATCCTCGATTTCTACGTGATCAGCGAGATGATACCTGTCGGCGGCGGCTCATTTGGTGCGAATCTCGGAGGCACATTCTGGTCAAAAGATAAGGGCGCAGAAGGCGTCAGCGCGGATGCAGACGGCATCAGGAGTATGCACCGGACTATTGACCGCACAATCTCGGTTGCAGGGATGATCAAGGAATCGATAGGTGATACAGATGCTTAGAATCGCATGGGGGATCACAGGATGTGGCGATCAGATCGAAGAGACCTTTGCCATCATGAAGGATCTCCTGGAGCGTTATGATCTGGATATTAAGGTGTATCTCTCAAAAAACGGCGAACTTGTGATGAAGTGGTACGATCTCTGGAAGGAGCTGAAAGACCTGTTTCCAAAGGTGAGTGTCGAGCACGGCGCAAACTCGCCGTTTATTGCGGGGCAGCTCCAGATGGGCAAGTTCGATCTCTTTTTGGTCTGTCCGATGAGTGCGAACACCGCGGCAAAGATTGCGCACGGGATTGCAGACTCGCTTCTCACAAACGGCGTAGCTCAAGCGGCAAAAGCGAAAATACCGATCTACATCTACCCTGCTGACCAGTACGAGGGCGCTGTTACGACGATACTGCCGGATGGGAAGGAATTGACCCTGTACATGCGTGATGTGGACATCGAGAACGCGGACAGGCTGAAACGGATGCAGGAGATCACGGTTCTTGAGGACATAAGGGAGATTGAGGGTGTTGTGCAAGGACATATCGATGATATTGGGGTGTGAAGGGGCATATCAACCTCTTGCTCCATGAGATTGCGGGACGTGCTGTAAGTGCAGGCAATGATCTTTGAACGAATGAAGTTCGATTGAGTATTTTAAAGAGTACTGGGTGGACGTTTATCGGTTCGTTAATCACATCCACCTAACCGATATGTCATCCATCTATATACCAGGACGACTCCATTAACACATCATAATGCTCCCCTCCCCCCTCAAAGGTCACATAGAGGTCGCATCCGCAGCCATCCTCTTCGGCACAATCGGCATCTTCGTGAGCCTCATAAACCGGATGCCGGTTGGTTCCATCATCTTCTACCGGCTGCTCTTCGGGATTACTGCAATTGCAATCTTTTTTGCATGTTGCGGCAAAGGCTATGGTGAACTGCGTCTTAAGGAGAACAAACAGTATGTCATCCTACTGGGCATCTTACAGGCAGGAACGATGCTCTCATATTTCATCTCTGTTAAGCATACAACAGTCGCAATTGCCGTACTCCTGCTATACACCGCCCCAATCTATGTTACCCTCCTCTCGCCCCTCCTATTAAAGGAGCCTGTCACCAGACGCAGCCTATCCGCGCTCATACTCTCACTCTCGGGGGTCATCCTCGTAATCCAGCCCGGTGCAGTCTTCCAGGATATGGACAGCATGTATGCAATCGGGCTTTTGTGCGGACTGATATCGGGTCTGCTCTATGCCTGCATGATCCTCACCTCCAGATATCTGAAGGGATGCTATACAGGAACAGCGCAGGCAGCGTGGGCGATAATCATAACAATGATCATCTTCCTGCCCTATTCCACCGCCGTATCCTCCGGAGTGCTGCTGGACAACCTGCATCTGCTCATACTTCTGGGTCTTCTTCCAACAGCTGCAAGTCTGACGCTTTACTTCAGCGGTCTTATGTATGTCAGGGCACAGAATGCAAGCATCATCGCGCTCCTGGAGCCGGCAAGCGCTGTGGTCTTTGCCGCAATCATCCTGAGCCAGCCGATCACATCGAGCGTGCTGGTGGGCGGCGGGCTGATACTGGTGGGTGCTCTGGTGGTCAGTGGGGTGGGGGCTGTGGGGGCTCGGGCATAAGTGATCATCACGCAAAGCCATGTGTGCGCTGATCGCCTCGATGGTCTTGAACTGCCGTGTGCATCTTTTCTGGTGGTACAAGTCGATAGAAGTGGATTGACAAAAAGGGAAGCGAAGAGGAGAGCCAATTTCTGTTAAGGAAACTTAACTTTCGGATTTTAGAGTTTTTTAGGCGCTTATCATCTTCTCGATTTCCAGTAAAACATCCTCTAATCCAACTTCTTTCGATAATCCTGGAAGTTTCTTTCCGTTTACATGTTTGTGGTGTGGATGTGTAGCGACTTCCGGATGATGAGGGGCGTTATCATACCTGAAAACCATTTCGCCATTTGTATTCATGAAATGAAATCTATACTTCAGGCGAATCATTTTATCCCTTCGTGTGTTTACCAGTTCCATAAATTGAAGTGCAGAGCCATCTACCAGCCCTATCATACCATGAACTATTCCGAGACCTCTCGATTTTACTTCATATTCAACATCTGCGCTTTCAACGAATATTGAGCTTTTTATAAGGCTTTGAATCTATGAGAAGTAATCGATCACCTGCATGATTCAAGCATCCTCTCGATTATGATGCGCTCCTTCTCAAGAAATCCAAGTACTTCATACTCAGCAGCCCATATCATGACGTCCTGATCATCCCCGGCAAGTCCTTCCTCGAATTTTTCAAAAAATTCCTTGCTGCTCACTCCTGTTCTCTCTTCAAAATCATTCAGCTTCTTCGTCGTTTCAAGGATGCTCCTCTCCAGCAAAAGCTTTTTTCTTTTAAGCAATGGCTCCAACACGCCAATAGCTGCCGCAACATCCGGAACCTCAAGCTTTATCACACCCATGTACTCACCCCGTATTCCTTATTTTGTGGTTTATTGTATTTGATATTCCGCATGTAGGGTTTAGGTCTTCTCTCCTATATAATAATGGTTATTTTTGGGATGGTACAAACTGGTTCCAATTCTTTCGCCGTATCATCCGGAGTACTGCTGGAGAACCTGTATCTGCTCGATCTTCTTTTGGTGTCTTCTTCCCACAAGGCTTTGCGAGTCTGACACTTTACCACAGTTGTGCCTTCGCGTATGCCAGAGCCTAATAATGCAAGCATCATCGCGCTCCTGGAGCCGGCAAGCGCTGTGGTCTTTATCGCAATCATCCTTAAGCCAGCCGATCACATCAAGCGTGCTGGTGGGTGGCGGGCTGATAATGGTGGGTGCTCTGGTGGTCAGTGGGGCGGGGGCTGTGGGGGCGGCGCATGAGTGAAGTGCGAGCTGCCAGTTCACATGCTCGATCGCCCATGAACGCTTGTGTACAGGCACGCTACAATCAGGCTTAACAATAACAATAAGTACCTCACACCACAAACAGAAATTCCATGAAGACGATCACTACAACGGTTCCGGATCTCTCTGGTCTGGAACTTGAGTACCTGCTCAAGATTGGTGCATATCGCACCGAGGGCGAAGTGCTCAAGGACGCGCTCAGGCAGCTCCTTCTCTCTCGACCAGGGTATCGTATCGACATAGCTGCCAAATTATATACCGACGATAAAATTTCGCTGGGCAAGGCTGCTGAACTTGCCGGAATGTCTTTTGATGAGATGAAAGATGTTTTAATACAGCGCGGCATCAAACCTAAACTCGGAATCGCAACGATCTCAGAAGCACTGGATGAAATAGATGTGTTGAAGGAGATTTAATGGATATTATTCTCAACACCACAGTTTTATCAAATTTTGCATCAGTTGATGCATTGAACCTAATCAAAAGATTGTTTGGAGTGGTATATACAACTCATGAGGTACATGAAGAGATTTTAAGGGGAATATCCAGAGGATATCAGTACCTTGAAAATGTCGATCACGAAATGTCTTTTGATGGGGTCGGTTGGTTGCGAGTCATTGCGATATGCTCGCGTACGGAACATCAGTCGATGAACGATCTTTTGAAGCGTCTCGGAATGGGCGAGTCATCTTGCATCGCCATAGCAAAAAGCCGCAAGATGATTTTTATGAGTGATGATCGTACTGCCAGACATATAGCGAAGGAGAATGGTGTTTTACATGACTATCGGCTATTCCTAAATTCAAGGAAAAATAAGCTGCATCACCTTTAAGTACTTTCGCACCCATCTCTTATTTATGAGTCTAAGCAGTTCTGTAGATGGTATTGGTGAGAGGGAACAGT
>PQXF01000006.1:105057-133722 GCA_003194445.1 Candidatus Methanogaster sp. | reverse complement strand
GTTCTGCCATTGTCCCAATGAACTTGCACCGCTCTTGTCTCGAATATGTAACCCTTCTCGTTAGAATCTTCAAGCTCTATAGTGCAGTCTACCAGATATGCATCGCCAAAGTCGTATCGTTTTTTCTTGGATACGGATTTGACCTTCCTATCATTGATCTGGTTGGAATCCAGGATTGTTATGAAGTAATAATCCGAATCAGAGAGCTCACGCAAAGTTTTAACGCCATTTCCACCACCATCCAGTATTAAAATCCTGTTTACTGTAATTTGATCACCTAATGTTGTAGTATCTTTGAGATATTCGCTTATTTTATCCATCATACCAAGTGAGTTCTTCCCAAGATCGGCATGACCATTGAATGTCCGGAAATAGATGGGGTGTCCCTGTCCATCATGAATAAAAACCTGCTCTAAGCAGTTCATCACCCTGCCGAGCATTGTTACCTTGCCTTTATGGCATGGCTTGGATGACCAGAGTGCTTTAGTGTTGCCATCGATATAATAACAGGCGAAAATATTATCCGAACCGTTTCTACTGCCCCAGAAATCAATCCAAAACCTTGCTGTGGCTTCTATAAGATCATCTGATATCCGGAGGTATTTCAACTCCCTGATCTGTTTATCTATAGTTGACGCTTTGTAATTTACGCCGCATAAGTATTTCAAAGCATTGCCTCTTGGATTATCAATACTTCCGGCTCTTCCGTTCGTAGTAACCAGGGGCAACGAAAAAAGTGCCAGAATGCGCCGCAAAATAGAGTGTTTGGATAATGAGAATATATCCATTGCAGCAAACCTTTTACTGCCTATTTTTTCATCTAATGACTTGAATCTCGATTCTGATACCGAAGGGGACTTATTATATTCAGAAGTGAACTTACCTTTTGAGCGTAGATCAGTATGGTCCTTCTCCAATCGTGCACTATTCTCAAACACTCCGGACTCTTTCTTATCTTTTACGCAATGAGCGATCGAATCGGTGATCGCATCGATCAAACCGGTTCCAAGCGCAAGAGCAATAGGTATCTCAGCGGCACCGGATTCACCTATTGAAATAGGATTGCTCTTGCGACGAACCCAACTCAAATCATTCTCTCTACGGAAATCCTTGATGGTTGTGTTGGAGATGGTGATTTCAAACCTGTTTTTAATCGCGTTCCGGACCTGCGTAGTTGTCATAGACCGGTTGCGTTCAAGCAACCCAATTACAAAATTTTTCATGTCATCGGTAAATCGCAGGTTATTTCCTTCGCATCTCTGGTCAGACAAGCCTTCCATACCCTTTTCTTTTAAGATTTTTTTGTAAAGATAATATTGCGCCTGGCTAAATGGTGCTCTCTTCTCTTTGAAATATTGATTGATCGATAGGGGTGACTCTTCCACATCTTTCATAATCTGAAGTATCTTAGATGCCCGGCTCTGTGGATCGTGGGAAGTCACAAATAGATATGCGTGATTATGGTATATAAGTCTTCTCTAATTTAACTTGCCGACTAAATGGAAATTGCCGAAACTCATGTACTATGAAACTAAGTCTTCTTATTCATACAACATCTCTTATACTTCTTGCCACTGCCACACGGACAAGGGTCATTTCTCCCTGTTTCCATTTTGACTTTCGTGTCTGATTTTATTGATGTTTCATCTCTATGTTCTTTTTCGATCAAATCCTTGAACATGCGATAATGTCTTTTTATTCTTTCAATGTAATACTTATCTTTCAGAACATACTTCTCGACTCTATCCAGCAACACAGGAGCAAGTTTTGATTGAGGACTGGCTGAATTTAATATGGGTCCTTTTAATTCCCCTATGATCTGTGGATCGTTATCACCAAACCAATCTGCATAAAACTTGGAATCTTCCCAGCCATACGCGATCACAGCCACGAGTTCGTTTCTTCCTTCAGAATATACATTGAAGAATACCCTCCGACAATCACAACCCGCCTCATTACAGTAGGCTTCAAGCAAACCATAGTTCCCAGTGGGTAATTCAGGATCGTTAATTGCGGTTATTACTCTGGTTTCCTTTTCTGCGATTTCCGGGAATTTTTCATGAAAAGATATGTATGCCATAATAATTCACAAAATTTAAATACAATGGGCTATTATTTCATATAACGTTGTATGCCCAAACGTACTTTGTATACCCCTCCGACCTAACATTGTATCCGAACAAGGTTCGTGCACACATATACGCCCATCCGGTTGAACTTCTGCGACCTCAATCATCTTCTTCTCCTTTTATCTGTAAGCTATCCGGTAAACTTTTAATCCTACCCATGCTCGTGTTCACTCATATATGTATATATCTTCTGTCGTTTCGAACTTTTATGGTTCTTGGTATCTCGCGTGGAAGTGTTTCAAAATCCCGGAGACTTTTTGATACTTTCGAAATAAGATTTCGGAAAACCACAGAGAGATATATATGGGGCAAAAGAGAAGAATAACAACTCTTTGTGATCTTTTGTGCTCTTTGTGGCTTAATCGGACGCACCATGACCGAATCCTCCGGAAAAGTGAAAAAGTGCGTGCATACGCGAATTACCAGAGAGCCTAAAATATCCAACACCTGTGTTGTACTGTGGATCGGTCATGTTGATGATTTTGTTGGCACCCTCATTCATCGAGAATGTCTATCAGCTCGGTTTTTCTTTTTTCGAGAGATGCCGCTTGAGCTTTTAACTTCTTCAATTCTTTGTTGGTCTGCGCCAACTCATTCCTGGTTTTTTTCTTCGTGAGGTATTCGTTGCCGTATTTTTCATCTACGAATGCCTCAACCTCACTTCGGATCAGCCTCAGATACGGGTTCCCAAACACATTATTAGTGCGGTACTGCAGCCTACCGTCCCGGATGGCATCAATAATCTCCTCTTGAGTAATCCCAAATTCTTTTCGAGCGGACTTATCGCTGAGAGTGCCCCCTTTCTTATGCCACGCAGAATTTGTCTCGCCGGAATACATCAGAGTCCACCTCCTGCCAAACACAACCGGACCATGCTCATAGTTCACCTTCGATTTTCATTTCTTTACCAAGATGTTCTTCTATTACTTAACAATTTCGAGACTTTTTAATTTTTTTCGGTTGAGTCTGAAAATGGCCGAAACAAGTCATGCATGAGACCAATATCTCACCAGGATTTCTTCTCAAAGAACCGAAAACAATGACCAAAATTCGTAAACTGACCCAAATCTCGATAAAATGTAGACAGCTACCGCTAATAGTTATTATCAGTTATTTCAAAGTTATCTACTAGCCATATTTCATTTTAGCTCGATTTATTGGAGAGAAGCCTCTACAGTCGCCTGTATTGAAGCATCGTCTGTTCATCGAGATGAATAGGCTGTAAAAGAAGTTAACTGTACTGAATGTAGCTTTAAAAGATCTGGCTTGATCGACAAAGTTTTCTATCACTGAGAATAGCTGTTCCATCACATTATTAGTCTCCGGAGTGACTCCTTTCTCCAGCAACAACCGATTCTTCCGGTAAATTTCTTTCGCGTACACGATTGCCCTTTGTGACACTCGCGACAGTTCCGCACTCGAAGCCAATTTCGAAATAGTCCCCTCCCGCGCCAGTTCAGCCCAGATACCGCTCCGCAGATACCGCAGCGAGCGCACCATCGCCGACAGCGGTTGCAACCTGCCTGAGTTGCGTTGTCCGGCAGTCTCCCGCCGCAAAGACTCCTGGTATCGAGGTTGCGAGTCGATCATCGGTCAGGATGAAACCTGCCCCATCCTTCTCGGCATCGATAAATTCGGTGTTCGGAACCAGACCCACATACATGAAGACGCCGCTGACCGCAAGTTGGAAGCGTTCTTCGGTCACAACATCTCGAAGTACCACCCCTTCGACAGTATCCTTACCTGTGATCTCTTCGACGACCGAGTTCCAGACAAACTCTATCTTTGGATTCGAAAAAGCCCTCTCCTGCAAAATCTTTGCAGCCCGGAGTTCTGAGCGCCTGTGGACAACGTACACTTTGTTAACGATCTTTGACAAGAACAACGCCTCTGTTATCGCAGAATCTCCACCACCAACCACGATGATGTCTTTATCCCTGAAAAAGAACCCGTCACAGGTAGCACAGAACGATACACCCCTTCCGATGAATTCCTCCTCGCCTTTCACTCCAAGACGGCTCGGCTTTGCCCCTGATGCGATGATGACCGATCTTGTCTTGTAATCACGACCATCGACCTCTACCAACTTATACTCGCCCTCGTCCCGTATCGCAATCACTTCTCCGTCCTCGACTTCGAGATCGAATGATTTTGCCTGCTCTTCGAATTTTTGCATCAATTCGTACCCGCTGATCTCCGGAAATCCCGGATAATTTTCAACGGAGTCGGAAAGTACGATCTGCCCGCCGACACCGAGTTTCTCTATGACTATTGTCTCAAGACGCGCTCTCTTGGCATATATCCCTGCTGTGATGCCAGCAGGACCTGCCCCGACGATAACGACATCGCATATCTCCATATTCAAAGCAGGGGGAACATTTTACTTAAGGATTGCTGTTGCCGGGAATTGATCTCTTGCAGCATGCGAACGCTTCCATATCCGCGGACATCCCTGATCCAGATGCACACCCAACACATTTATGACTGATCGTTTGATTCTTATCACTAATGAAACTCGCAATCATCGCCGGGACCCCGGGATCCGGGAAGACCTCGATACTCCTGCATGCAATCGCATACCTCAGACGTGGCGGCATCGCTCCGGCTGTGGTCAAGGTGGATTGCCTCTTCACAGACGACCAGACAAGGTTCAACCGGCTCGATGTGCCGGTCCGCGTTGCGCTCTCAAAGGATATGTGTCCTGACCATTTCGCCATCTATAACGTCGAGGAGATGCTATCGTGGGCAGAAGAGCAGAACGCGGACCTATTAATTAGCGAGACCGCGGGTCTATGCTTGCGCTGCGCCCCTTACGTAGATCAATGCGTTGCGGTCTGTGTGATCGATGTGACTGCCGGACCGAATACGCCGGCAAAGGTTGGTCCCCTCCTGACCACTGCCGATGTGGTGGTCGCGACCAAAGGCGATATCGTATCTCAGGCAGAGCGGGAGGTCTTTCGGGAGCGGGTCATCGAGGCGAACCCGAGATGTATCATCATCGAGGCGAACGGTCTATCCGGGCAGGGCGCATCCGAACTCGGAAACGCGATGATTCATGCACCTGAAATCGAGATCGGCAACACCGAGATGCGGCTGAGGCACAATGCTCCGATTGCGGTCTGCACGCTCTGCACCGGCGAGACAAGGGCTGCAAAGAAGTACCATTCAGGAGTTCTCAGGCACACCGACGGTTTCATGGAATATCAGGGCGAGTGAGGGAGAGACTGGAGAGGCGAGTCGCATGAGACTCGCGGTACCAGAGAACCTGACCGAACGCATCCCCATCGACACCGCGTTTGGTTTTTTAATTCTGGTGATGGTCATGCGGATGAAAGCGGCATGCAAGGATGCGGTTTTGAAGCCACTCATGGAGTTGGACTTAAGAGAAGGGGAAATTATTGTGATCGATCTCAAAAAAAGCTTCGATGAGAGATTTCCATGGAAAAGTAGAGGTTGAAACAGAGATCGCGGATGAAATCATGGAGATTGAGGTGTGGGATTGAAGTTCGGCGATTTGCCATCAGGGATGGGAGTATATATCGATACGAATATATTTCTTTATTCGGTATTCGAACATCCGGTATTCGGAGACGAGTGCAAGGAATTTTCATCAGAAGGGATAAAGGGGAAATGACGGGGTGTGTTTCTGATTTTGTATTAAATGAAGTATTTCATAAATTGATGGTTGCAGAGGTTGTAAAGAAGTTTAAAAAAGCTGCAAAAGAGGAGGTTGAGGGGACGGGGGTTTGGTAGGGATTGTGAGGGTAAAGATATTTGTATCCTTACAGCATCTGTAAAAAAGGGAGATAAGAACTGTGGAAAGATCAGATCGACCACCGGCATAACAGGCAGGACGGCTCATACTTGGCTGAACTATTACAGGATAAGTGATATGAAGTCCACGGCATTATCAGAAGATCGATCACATTTAACACAAGTAGAACGGAACAATAATTGGGTGAAAGAAATATGCCAAGAAGAACAAGAGATTGGTTTAACCAAGCACAAAGAGATTTGGAACATTCTAAAATGGATCTTGTGGAAGAATTTTATGAATGGTCTTGTTTTTCTGCTCAACAAGCAGCAGAAAAGGCGTTGAAAGCACTGTATCAGGAGTTGCATCAGGTGGCATGGGGACATTCCGTAAGAGGATTGTTAGAGAAATTAAGCAATGAATTTGATACGGAACCTCTGATGGAAGGAGCTAAAATACTGGATAAATACTATATACCTGCGAGATACCCCAATGGATTTGATATTGGCGCACCTATGGACTACTTTACAGAAAAAGAAGCAAATGAGGCGATAGATTATGCAAGTAAGATCATCAGATTCTGTGAAGGTAATATCTCTTGATATCGGTGGTATCATCGGAAAATTGAAACAGTCTGCCGATAGGGCGATGAAGATGAATGATGATATCTCCGAAATATTTCTCTTTGGTTCTCTGGCTACTGCGGAAGCCGTTCCTGGCAGTGATGCCGATATTATGATCATACTGAAGAAAAGCGATAAAAGGATTCTCGATAGGGTTGTATATTTCATGGACTTTTTTAAAGATACAGGTGTTGGAGTTGATATCTTCCCATATACTATGGAAGAATTGAATAAGTTTAAAGAGGGATGGAATCCATTTATCGAAGAAATGTTTGCTCATAGAATTAAATTGGTATGAATAAATATAGGTTATTCTAAAAAAGTTATTGAATTTAAGTTGATGCAACATGAAAGAACCGATCATCCATGTAAAACTCCTGTCCAAGCAGTGCAAGATAGGAGTGGGACTGGTCCTTATATGTTATAGAGGATAAATTGGAAAAGAGTAACAGAGAATCTCGAATGGATCATGGTTTGAAACTGTGGGGTCAAAATGAGGTTGGATTTTTATATCACTAAAATCCACCCACAGGGCACCGTTCTACTTTTGTGTATTGGCTACAACCAGACCAAATCAAAAAGTCTCACTCACTCAACCAATATCCCGTCATCAGTGATTTGATAACCTGCCGACTCCTGCCTGAGTCCAGCCATCGCCTCGATGGTGATCGTCTCGGAATCGAGGTGGATGATGTTATCCACGCTCGCTTTCAGCATCGTCTCAATCTCAGTCTCTGCTATGCCTTCTGTATATGTGATGATGCCGGTTCCGCCTGCCATCTTGATCCGCATGATATAGGACTTAAGCACCCTGATGACAAGGATCGGGGAGTTAAACGCAAATAGCGTGGTCGATGAGTCAAGGATCGATCTGAACTGCTGGGTCTGCTGATAGATATCCTGCAACTGCTGGATGACCTTGCTTGCGATGTCGGTCGGATTCTGCGGGGACGATACCACCATGTTCTTAGTCTCCTTCTGCATAGCGCCGACTGAACCTGATGCCGTATCGATCACATACAGCTTCTTATCCCGGATATAATCACTGATGAACCAGTCAAAAGCCATCATCTGCTGTTCGAGCTGGGACTGGGTGTAGTCAGTCATCAGATACGAGCATAGATCACCACCTGCTACTGCCTGCCGCAGGAACTGGTAGCAGAATATGGATTTTCCGGTCTTTGGCGGACCATATACGAGAGTCATAGTATTCTCTGGCAGTCCGCCGGTAAGTTCATCAAGTCCGGCTATCCCGGATGCTATTTTTGGAATCATATCTCATATATGAGGCTGAACAGAGTATCCAGAGCCTCACTAAGCCCTTGTTCATCTGCTGCCGAGACTGGAACGATCGGAATCTCCTCCCAGAGCGACATCCTCTTCTTGATTTCAATAGGCGACAAGGCATTCGGAAGGTCTTGCTTGTTGGCGATGATTACCTTTGGTATCGCCTCTGTACGGCACATCCTGATCATCTCTTTCGCCCGCACAAACGTCTCTGGCTTCGTCGAGTCGATCACGATGAAGGTGCCGATCGCCTCCCTCCCGAGTGGTTCAAGCAGTAGGTCGAACCGCTCCTGGCCCGGAGTTCCGAATACGTCGGCAGAGAATCCCTTATAATCGATATGCCCGATATCAAGCCCGACAGTTGTTGGAAATAGTTCAAAGGTCTGTCGCTCCACTGAAACGGAATCCGGAGCGATTGCATGGGTAAATGTCGTCTTTCCGGCATTATACGGTCCGGTCACCAGTAGTTTCGGAATGAAGACCCGGACCCCGCCCGGCTCCAGAATCTCGAAGAAGATCTTTGTCCCTGATGCCTCGATCCAGTTCGATTTCGTGACCGCAAAGACCTGCCGGTAGACTACCTTCTCTTCGACGCTGAAGAGTTTGACCTCGCAGTCAACAATTCCGGACAGTCTTCCAAGCATCACTTTTTCGTAGTTCCATCTCGTGAAGAGGTAGATCATGTTCACATCGTTTGATCGTGCCACCTCGTTTAACCGTTCGATCATATCGAAGGTCTGGTCAACACCGACGGAATCGAGAAGCGTTGCAACATCCTCAATAACAGCAGTTCCCCCGGTGATGTCGGAGATCGCTTCTGCGACCACATTCTCACTCTCTTTAAAATCATCGATCTCATATTTGCCGATCGCTGGCATCCCCATCATCGGGGAGATGGAATCGACAAAGAATGTCTGACCCGAGTCGAGAGATGACCGCAGATCCCAGCCGTACCTGTGGAATACGTGCTCGATCTCGACCGGTGTTCTTGTGTTTGTGTATATAAAACTGATGTCCCTGTCGTTTCTCATGCGCTCCGCGATGATCTGGCATCCGAAGACCTCGGATGCGACGCCCGGCATCGCGGTAAACAGCATCGATGTGCCGGCAGGCATTCCGCCGCCAAGCATCTCATCGAGCATCGGGATGTATGTTTTACGTCTGCCCTCGGTCTCTGCTACCATGTTTAGACCTCTTCGAGGATCTCCTGCACCTGTTTTGCCCTTGTCTCGATCTCCATCATGATCAGCCCGAGTTGCGCGCCAGAGTCTGCCAGTGCGATTAGAATTGCCTTCTCGCCGGCTGGCTGGAGCAGTATCGTGCCCTGCTCGGTCTTTACGTGGATATCACTCACACTGCCAGTTCCCATCTGGGTACTTGCAGTCTCTGCACTCGCCATGATTGTGGAGCAGAGCGCAGCAACGATCCGCTCGTTCATCTCAGGCGGCATGAGCGCCGTGATCAGTAATCCCTCCTTGGAAACGATACCGACCGCCTTGATTTGTCCGACTTCTCCGAATCTGGCGAGGACCATGTCCAGTTTATCTTTCTTAGTCTCAGGCATTTTGCTCACCTGCTCGATTATCATTTATCATTTATCACTCGATCAACTCAAAGGTAACCACGCAGTTCCCGAGTTCTGATGTTTCATTGGTTATTCGTATCTGGAATTCCTCGCCAAAGACCTTCCTGGCTGCTGATGCTGCATAAAATCCAGGAGGGCAGAGAACGCACGAAGTAATTCCCTTCTCGCGCAGATATTTGAGTGCGAGCGTGTTGATGCAGTTTTTTACGCGACATCGAACTATCTTTCCATCAGTATCCGGGATACAGTGAATCTCATCCGCAACATCGAGTCCGACAAGCATCTTTGCAAGATCGCCCATGAACTCTGGAATTGGTTTTCCGGGTTTAAACTCGATTCCAAGCTCTTTTTCAGTAGCAGTGATCAGATCGACGCCGACAAGCGGTACCATCGTGGTCTGCAGGATCGGCGCACCTGCTCCAAGCGTCTCCTTTACAGTCCGCTCGAATGCATAAGAGATTGCGTTGTAGACTACATAATCCACCTTCTCTTTACGCCATTCTTCGGTCATGATGTTATCTCCCCCAGCATCTCGCACTCTGTTATCTTACATTCATCCCCCGGCTTTAATTTCGCATAACCTTTTCCTCGAGTACCCTTCACAACATCGATGACACCCCTCACAATTCCAGGTACCGGGCAGACCGTGGTCTCGAATGCAAGTCCTCCAACCTTCTTCGGACAGACATTACATTCCTTGATCACAAGCGTAACCATATCAGCACCCTCAACGATCTCGTACTCGCCTCCGAACTCGAGTTCATCTGCTATTATCCCGATCAACTCCTTTACCGGAGTGTCCCTGGTAACCATGCCTTTCTCAAGCAGGAGTTTGCCGATCTGGGTGCCGATGTACGACGTAAAGAGATTGGTCTGTTCCTGACTGGATCTTCCGAACAGTTCTCCGATCGCTGCTCCCAGCCCCATAAATGTGCGGTGCAGATACTCGATCTTGTTATCCATCAAATCCTCCTTCTATCTGGTTCGTGGTTGAACTGGTGAATACATAAGCTTTTACCAATTAGAGACAACCATCTGCAACCACAATACAGGTGTATGCAGGGCAGTAGCCCTTTGACAGTCCTCTCCTGAGATCGCATGACTGTACATTACATCGCAAGCAGTTCGCCACACCCAGTCTTCTGGCACATTCATAGATCGGGCATTCGCACCCTGCCACCTCTACAAGCAGATGTTGTGATCTCTCACACCCGGGACACCTGCCAGACTCCTTTGACAGACAGACATAACATGCCAACCCACAGGCTCCGATCTCCGATCCCCCTGTCACACCATCAGCCCCTCTCTGACCAGTTCGTCTTCTGGCGCAATCACGAATACGCAAGCGTCTGCGCCTTCCGCGATGCATTCGGTCTCAACGCACTCGATATCCTCTCTTTCCGTAAGTGCTCTCATAAATCCCGCAAGGATTCCGCATGAGTAATAGCACGCCTTTGAGACGTCGCCATGCCGCTTCCATGCCCACCCCTCAAATGCATCCTTGCATGTGACTGTGGCTCTTGCAGACCCGTAATCGATCTCACTGACCGTAAAATCCCCAAATCCAAGCTGTGTGTAAGCCTCCACGCAATCCCTAAAACCCATATCAGACCGGGTGATGTTGCCGGACTTCACCGCCCCGCGGACATAAGCGATGCCACCTTCGATTGCGGCATTGTAGTAGACCGTGCCTGTTACGGGACCGATCAGTTGTTCGACCGCCTTTCTGATCCCGTAAAACCCATGCTCGATGTCGGTGAGGCATGTCCGGGACCCTTCGACGTAGATCCAGCCCCTGCTCCTGAATCTGATAAGATCGCATGATATTGCCATCGTTTTAATGATTTGCTATGCGGTCGTAATTAAGGTTTGGGACTTTTGTGTGGGGCTCTTTGATTCCTTCTGATTCAGTTGAAAAATAGGACGCCAGCCCGTTTCACCATAAAATTCGCAATCTCTGTTCCCCTCGGCGCACTCTGTGGTTCAATATATAAGATAATCTGAAGAATACATTATAAGAAATAAAACCACAGAGGTCACGTGGAGCACAGAGACGGGGTTTTTGGAGTTGAAGAATATATCCACGTAGAAGTTGATGTTGTTCGGATTAATTATGAACGGTTGCCCGCTCTGCCCGCAGACAGTAGCTAAAATTTGCAGCAGCTACGGATGAGCGCTGATTGCACGGATTAGGAGTATTAACTCGATTTTCAGTGAGACGTAAATTACAGCCCAAAAAGTGTCATGCAAGTATGGCACGTTCCACCCTTCTAAAACATCTGTTCTTCAATCGCGTTGTTATCATTGGTAATTCTAATGTGTTCCGTGACGATAAAAGGACAGGCTATTTCAATTCACCGAAAGTCAGGTATTAACGGATTTGCTAACCAACATCGCCCCATTTTTGGTACATTCGGAATTCCCTGACCCACACCATCATGGTTTGGATGCGGTCAGTGCTGAATCCTGAATGCGATACTCCGCAATCAGCTCGTGATAATCATCGAACCAGTAGGCATCCGGATTGCGCTTGAAGACCATGAAACTCCCGACCTGCTCAGGATCAGGCGATTGGTGATACCTGAAGAAGATGTGTTCGTCCGTCATCCCCGCGATCTCGATCTTTCCGGTCGAATGCGACATGATCAGTCTGGCACGCTTGGCAAGACCTGAACAAGCTTTAAGTGATCGCTGGAAGATCTGGTACGTCTCCTCGACCGGAATGGCAAATGTCCTGTTGCCCGATGTCGGACGGCACTGGAAGACATAGTACGGGCTCGCGCCGATGAATGACAGTTTCTTAAACAGTGTGGACAAGGTTTCGGGATCGTCGTTGACCCCGCGTATCAGCGGAGTCTGGTTGGCGATGATGGCGCCTGCCCTGATAAGGGTGTGAACCGCCTCGGTAGACGCGTCCGTGAGTTCTCTTGGGTGATTGAACTGCGTCATTATGTACATCTTCTTTAGAGCGGTGCTGTATCTCTCTATCAGCTCCGGCAGTGACGGGTCATCGAGGATCCTGTACGGGTTAAACGCCGGCATCTTGGTGCCGATGCGGATAATATGAACATGCTCGATCTCTTGAAGTTGCCTTACCAGTTCTTCCAGCCGTCTTGTGGATAACATCAGCGGATCGCCGCCAGTGATAAGGATGTTGGTCAGTTCCTCGTGCTCACGGATGTACCGGATCCCCTCGGTCACGTCACGGGTAACCTCATCAAAACCATCTATAAAAAGCCGTTTCCTGAAACAGAACCTGCAATAGCCGCCACATGTATCGGTGACGAGAAGAACCGCGGTGGAACCATATTTATGTTGCAGACCGTGAACCATGGTGTATGTACTTTCATCGGAAGCATCCAACTCCCCCCATTCATTGAGTTCTCCATCATTTGGTATTATAATACGTCGTATCGGATCTTCAGGATCGTTCCAGTCTATCAATGACAAATAATACTCGTTTACACGGAAAGCAAACTTTTCGGTGACATTTTTAAGTGCAACTCGCGCCCCTTCGTTTAGTTCGTGTATTTGATCAAGTTTTGTAAAGTATTTTGGAGTCTTCATTCTCTCGTTCCTCGCTTTTTGAAGGCGTAACACATCAGAAAGACCATACCTTTACGTAAACACCGGTACTTATAAGTTTTTACCATCTCCGGTCCACAAGATGTATCCTGCACCGATCAAGGACGAGTCGCAGAATAATCGAATAGCGTTCGTACAATTCGTGTGATTTGCATCATTCGTATTTTATCAGTAGGGATTCCTGCAAGAATAGATCAAATTGCGGATGCAAGCGTTTGGACGGATGCCACGAATCAGAGCAGGGTTGTTACAACAGATCCTCAGTTCCATAGACTATAAGATTGATTGCAGCTACCGATGCGTAAAATACGCAACGACTCGTCCCGCGTCAACGCTATCGATTCGCACGAACCCGAACCGTTCAAATTGAACGATATTTCCAAGTTCTTCGACGATTCCGGCCTCGCCAACGCCCCCATACGTCTGGTCCGGCGCATGTACCACCACCGGGACATGTTCGTCCGGCACCCAGTGGATGATCTGATACCGCGGCTTTTCGCAGGTCGCGCACCACTCCTCGTGAGTGCCACCGATGCATCGTGCTACCAGCGGTTCGGTACTCATGATCTCGATATCGTACAGGTTCTTGAGCCGTAGTTTATCGCCGGCTTCGAGACCCTCGATGTCTGTTCTGCAAACATAAAGGGTGGAACCGGCAGGAATCTTTCGAAGATCGTCTCGCCCGGGATGGCATTTCGGTGTTGCGATCATATCAGGACCGTCTATAATCTCCATCCTCACAGGTTCCCAGACAAAGAAATACCGGTTCGCTTCCGGATCAACGATCTTGCGGTTGATGGCGTAGAGATTATCGAGGCTTAAACTGATATCGGTCTCAGCTATGCCAAGATCGATCATGAACTTTCGGATCGCAACTGCTGTGATGCCGCGTCTTCGGAGCGCCCGGAGCGTTGGAACACGCGGATCGTCCCAGCCAGTATATATCCCATCTGAAATTGCCTCTGAAATTGCACTTGTGCTGAACCTTCCGAATTCGTGGATCTTCATCCTGCCCCAGTGCATGGTCTTCGGGTACTGCCATCCCAGATATCTATAGACGTAGCGCTGCCTCTGCTCGCTATCCATCAGGTCCTTGCCGCGTATGATATGGGTGATCCCGAGAACATGATCCTCGATTGCGGATTCGAAATCGAGCAGTGGCCATACCCTGAACCGACCACCGATCCCGGCACGCGGGTGCGCGGTCTCGACGATCCGAAACGCTGCCCAGTCGCGCATTGCCGGATCCTTGTGCTTGATATCGGTCTTGATGCGCAGCACCGCGCCGCCCTCATGATAGCCGCCATCAAGCATCTGCTCCCAGTGTTTAAGATTCACATCCACGTCAGCATCCCGGTGGGGGCATGGCTCGCAAGCATCCTTGTATCGCTTGAATTCGTCCCTCAGACAGGTGCAGACGTAAGCTTTGCCCATGAGAATCAGTTTCTTTGCGTATTCGTAGTACTCTATAATGTGATCGCTTGCGTACACCACCCGGTCAGGAACTGTTTCGAGATACTCGCAATCATCAAGGTACCAGGTATAAGCGTCAAGCATCGGCGCCTTTGTCTTCGGGTCGGTGTCATCGAACCTGATTATAAACTCGCCATGGTACCTGCGCGCATACTCGGAGTTCACAACGATTCCGCGCACACTCCCGATGGTGGCAGGCCCATTCGGGTTCGGCGCAAACCGGAGTGCGACCCTGCCGCCATCGACCTCGAGATCAGGAAGGCCGGTGCTTGGCTGCTTGCGTTCGTGGATCTCATCGATGAGATCGGGCGCGATTTTCCTGAGTCTCTGCTCCCATGACTTGGAATCGCCTGCTAAGCCGGATAAAACTTCACCTACGTGAGATGCTACCTCTTTCGCATCCTTTCGCAGATCAGGATGCGCTCCAAGAACCTTGCCAAGCACCGCGCCTGCTTGTGGGGTTTTTCCATACTTCACGGCATTCTGGAGCGCGTATTTCTCTATCAGTTCTCTTGTCTCATCAATTTCCATAAAATAGCCCGACTCGGATTCGAACCGAGGTGCTGGGATCCAGAGTCCCAGATGATTGACCGCTACATCATCGGGCTGCGATTCCATATAAGGGGGGGCGGTGATATAAATTCTTTGGTTCGCTTGTGGTTCGCTTGTGGCTGCAAAGTTACCAGCGAGGGAGGCGGGTTTCGAGTAGTTGTGGCACAGTTCGCCAGTTATTCGCGATTTTTCCCTATCCGGACACCATGTAACCTGACACCTGCCGTATCGAAAGTTTAATAATCCCAAAACAAAGTTTGGATAGACGGATGGATCATCCAGGAGAGCTGCCGCATGACCACGATGGACGCACTCGACAAAACACTATCAGACCTGCATAATAAGGCCACAATCGAGGTAAGCGCGATAGTGAGTCGGAATGGGGTGCTGATCGCAGCGAATGCTCCGAATGATGCGAAAACGTTCGCTGCCATGGCAGCAACGATGCTTGGAGCCGCGGAGATCACATCAGAGGGATTGGATCAGGGGGTGCCTAACCGCATGATCGTGGAGTCGCGCCACGGGCGTCTGATTGTGATGGGCGCGGGTAAGAAGATGCTTCTTGCAGCGATGACCGAACCAGACACGAACCTTGGCATGGTGCTTGCAGAACTCGGGAACACCATCAAGGAGATCGTTGCCATCGTCGAGCCTTCTTAACGATCCGGATAGGTGGTGGATCACTCGATCCAGATAACATCAACCTCGTCACCTTCATCAAGTCCTTCTAATGACTCCCTGATCGCAACAAATCCGTTTGACCCTGTTACCGAACTGAGGATGCCTGCTCCGGACGTCATGACCGGATGCGCCACACCAGCATCGACCTGCACCCTTGTGTATGTGAGATATCCGATCTTCGATGCGATCTTTGCGCCGAGGCGTACGCGCACCAGGCGATTTGGCATCAGGGGTATTCGCGCCAGTTTTGAGATCGCAGGACGCCCGAACTCGAATAGAGCGATCAGACATGCAACCGGGTATCCGGGCAGCGATAGTGCGGGTAGTGCTCCGGTTTCGTCCCCCGTCTTGCCGGTCGTGTCGATCATACCGAGCGCGGCAGGCTTTCCCGGGCTCAGACCGACGCCGTGCACCAGCAGGCTCCCGAGTGATTCGATCGCACCCGGCACGTAATCCCGCGCCCCGACCGAGGTGCCGCCGCAGAGGATGATTGCATCGCAGTCTGCAGACGTGCGAATCGCCTTCTCGATCAGATCAGGATCGTCGATGACGATATCTTTGTAAACCGGAATCCCGCCCCATTTTTCGACGTAGAGACCGACCATAATCCCGTTCGTCTCCCGGATCTTGCCAGTCTCGCTTCCCGGTTCGCTCTGCATCGGGACGAGTTCCGATCCGGTCGGGATGATCGCAACCCTCGGGCGGGCGTATACCTGTACGTGGGATATGCCGATCATGCCAAGCATTGCGATGTCACACCCGCGGAGGTGATGCCCGGTTCCAAAGACGGTGTCGCCATGGCAGACATCCTCGCCTGCCATGCTGACGTGCTTGTTCGGGTGTACGGCAGAACGGATCTCGACCATCCCGCCACCCTCTGCCGGTATGATGTTCTCGATCATGACCACAGCATTCATCTCATCAGGCACTGGCGATCCGGTATGTACGCGGATGCAATCGACACCCTCTCGAAGCAGTACAGGATTTGCTGGCGATGCGCCGGTCGTCTCTTCCGCACGGACCGCGTACCCATCCATCGCGGCACGCCTGTGATCCGGGACGTTGATTGCTGATACGATCTCCTCTGCGAGGACTCTATTGTTCGCGTCTTTTATTGGGACGCGTTCTCGCCGATTTATTGGGGTGATGTGTTCGAGGAGTGTCTTCTTTGCAAGATCGACACGGGTTCGCTTCTTAAAGACCATGATGCACAATCTGAAAGCTATGTGGTATTTAGGCTTTCCAGTGCAGGGATTATTTTACAACTATTGTGCGGCACCTATCCTTTCGGAAGTTGCCGTCCGCATGTCCTGCATGACAGCATATCATCAGATATGCCGCGCACGATCTCTGCATCACATCGAAGGCACCATCAGCCCGGGCACTGCCACCCGACAGCCGAACCACACCAGGGCGCAAGCCACGAACCAGATCAACAACCACAGCACAACGATGCACCGCGGCACTTTTCGACTGGTGGCAGGTCAGCCGAACTCCTGAGGATCTTTCGATATTTCGGTACACCACTCACTCATGCAAACCTGACCGCTACGCTACTCTCTAACCCGGTCCCGAATTTCGCCCTAACCGTTGCGGTCCTGCCTGCTGTGGAAGATGTCAGGATGGATCTGGTCTCTGCATCTCCGGCAGGTATCCTGACAGGTGTGTCGATCAGCCCGATGTCTGTTTCAAGAACGATCGTCATCTCTTCAGGAGTAGGAGCAGGTGTTCCATTTTCGTCTTCCATACGTATCGTTATCACGAATTTCGATTTACCATCAGCAGGGATTTCGGTGGGTTCTGCTGAGAGGACAAGCTTCATCTACGGTTTTTCCAGGTCGCAATGAACCGGGGTTATCTGATCAGCGTTGACTGCCACCCTCTTTTCACAATCAGAATAGCCGGATTTACTGAATAAAACAATGTGAATACCTTTCCGGATTTTGTCCATTGTTACTGGCGATTCGCCCTTATACACCCCATCCAGGAAGACTCTGGCACCATTGGGACTGGAAATTGCTGATATCGAGCCGTATCGCCGTTTTATGGAAATGAGGTTATTGATAATCACCCCAGCGATTGTCGCTGCTGCAGCAATCAGAGCTGCTATAACGGCCCAATCAATTCTTTTTTCTGGAGTTGCACTTGCCTCGTTGGATTTTATTATTCCTTCACCAACAGAATTTACGGCGCTGACATGATAGTAATATGTCTGGCCGTTGATCACATTTTTGTCGGTATAGGTCAGCAGATTACCAACCGTCGTCAGTAGGGTCTTCTCCCCTCCGGATGTGGTATCACAATAGACCTTATATCCAGTTACAGGAGTGCCACCATCATCCTCCGGCTTCTTCCATTCCAGCTTTACCTCACGATCACCTCCAGTTGCCTCTAACTCTTGAGGATCTGATGGCACTGTTACACCAGGTGTTGGTGTTACGCTTTCCCTCTCGGACCTTGCGCCTTCACCAGCTGAGTTTACAGCGCTGACCTGGTAGTAATATGTCTGACCGTTGATCACATTTTTGTCAGTATAGGTCAGCAGGTTACCAACCGTCGTCAACAGTGTCTCTCCTTCAGGTTTCGTAACACGATAGATATTGTAATCTGTGATTGCAGCGCCACCATCATCACGTGGTGTAGACCACTTCAAGTCTACAAAGCCATCGCCGGGGCTTGCTTGAAAGTTTTGAGGTGGAGCTGGGGGGCTATGTTCTTCTACCGGCGGCACCGGTGTACTCCAGCTCCAGCTTAAGGCTTTCAACTGAACCAGATCCGTATCAACGCCCCTGAATATGGCATCAAGCATGGTATCAAAATGAAAAATCTCCCCATCATCGAGACTGAACCAAGCACCAGTGCTTACAACATCACTTGCATCGACCACTTCCTCACCTTTATTTAACACAAACTCAGCCCAGTTTCCTTCCAGATCTATATGCACAACTTTAACCGAATAACCACTAACCAACTCCCAACCGTCCCCTGTTGCTAAAATTTTCTCATCAATTACATGACAGTTATAACTGGACATCTCAACCACATTCTCAGCAATCATGTAAACTGAAGCATCGAAATGAAAATCGCCCCCTTCATCAAAGTTAAACGAGCCGCCTTCGCGTCCAACCACCTCATCAACCTCTATCCCCCTTTTAGATAACTCAAACCAAGCTCTCGCTCCATCGAGATCGGTTTGTAAGACCTGAATAGAATATCCACCACCCAAATCATAAGACTTCCCAACTTCCATGGTCACGGGCAGCGCGGTCGCTTCAAAACACAGCCCCATGCAGAGCGTTAACAATAAAAAAATGCATATCGTTCGGTGGAATATGTTTTTGTTGAATCTGTTCATCAATTATACCTCCCGAATATCCCAGAATGCTGGTACCTTCCTCCTTGATGATACATATCGAACTGTACCCTGTGACGAAAAATTATTTCAGCAAACGGCGCATCCAGCAATTCCGATCCAGCACTCGGCATGAGTAGACCTCGTATGCTCTTGTTTTAATAACAATGTACTACCCATATATATACTTTGGGGTTGCCAGAAAATAACCTATCAAAATACGTGGCATTCACACATTCACACATTCGTGATAAAACCGGGACAAAAACAGCATCAGTAGATCACGAATAAACGAATCACATGAATGCCAGAGATGTGGATGGTCACCGAATAACTTTGTTACTTTATTTTTCGTCAAGCACTTTGGGATTGTGCGTGTTAGCAGAGCATCAGCCAAACCAGAACATCCCAAACGAAATAGCAGAATTATGATCTCCAAAGACTGGTACGTTACATTTCCAGAGTCGCCCTCAAGCAGTTCTTCGTACATCTCGAGTGCGTGTTCGTACCACTCTTGCGCATCATCGATCCTGCCCATATCTGAAAGCAAGTTTCCGAGGTTGTTCAGGGTCGTTGCAACCCAGGTGTTAAAAAGGTTTATGCTCTGCCAGTTTTTCCTGAATATCCAGAACAATCGTGTAGCTTTTTAGTGCTTCATCGTACCGCCCTATCGATTGTATAACACTACCGACAGTTCCTATAACGACGGATAGTATATCAGGCGCCCACGCCTCATCTGCAAGTCGTCCTGCGGTCTTAAGAGTCTGGAGTGCATCGCTGTAGCGCCCACGTCCAAGCTCTGATTCGGCTTTTCCAAGATGTTGCAATGCCTGATCTCTCGGCTCTCCAGACATAATTCTAACACAACATTGTTTTGATAAGTACTTATCGATTTTAGAAAACTTTAACCACACCAACGGCAATCCATGCATTCATGGAGTTTAGCGAATGGGAGCCACTCTACACAGAAATCCTTGCAGACTTCGGCTTTAACCGATCCGAAGACGAGGCAAGCGCACGCATCCTCGCAGACCTGCTGCACGAAAGAGCAGGCGCACTTGCAGATCTTCGCGGCATCATATCGGGAAGGGACGTTGCGGTCTGCGGGAATGCGCCATCGCTTGCATCAGAGGTCGACTCGATTATGCCTGATCAGATCATCATCGCGGCAGATGGTGCAACGACCGTTCTTTTGGCGAACCGGATAATTCCTGATGTGATCGTGACCGATCTGGACGGAACGATTGAGGATATCATCTCTGCAAGCAAAAGAGGATCTTTCATGGTGGTTCATGCGCACGGCGACAACATTCCCGCGGTCCGGTCGGTTGTTCCATTGCTCGGAGGGAAGGTGCTTGGCACGACACAGTCGGAGCCGTTTGACGATATCCACAACTTTGGCGGATTCTCTGACGGGGATCGGTGTGTATTCCTGGCAATTGCTTCTAGTGCTGCAAGTGTAATGCTCTTCGGATTCGATTACGACGATCCGGATGTAAATGATGTTAAAAAGAAAAAACTGGGATGGGCAAAGCGTCTGATAGAGGAGTGTTTATGAGCACGAGTACCAGTACGAACACGGGCATGAACACGAGTATGGAGATTGCGGGGCATCCGGTATCGAAAGGAGTAGCTTCCGGCGAGATTCTGATCTCTGATACACCGATATCATTTCTTGGTGGAATCGATCCGAATACCGGGGAGATCATAGAGAAGAACCATCCGAAGAAGGGTGTTTCGATTGCAGATCATGTTTTCCTCTTCCCCCGAGGAAAGGGATCGACTGTCGGGTCGTACATAATCTACAGTCTCAAGAAGAATGGTGTAGCTCCGTGCGCTATGATCAACCTCTCATCCGAGACGATCGTTGCTGTTGGCGCGATCATATCCGATATTCCGCTCGTGGACCGCCTCAATGAGGATCCGTTCACGGCATTTCATGACGGTGATCTTGTGGAGGTGGATGGAACTCTGGGTTATGTGACCCGGAAGTGAGCATGCCACATACGGCGACATACCGGCTGACGACATAGGTATTTATATCATGACGTGGAAACACAGAATCAATCGATTGCCCGCGTTTAGTTCGCATCGGAGGGAAGATTATCACATACCTCAAGATTCACATATCCGGTGAAACTCTGCTGGTTGCAGTATGCGATCAAGAGTTGATCGGGCAGACATTCAGCGACGGTACGCTGACGCTGGAGGTCTCTGAGTTCTTCTACAAAGGTGAGGTAGTGCCCCTGCCCGATGTCGGAGATGCGCTTGAAGATGCGAGAATCGTAAATATTGTTGGCAAGCGGTCTATCGCGCATGCACTCGAACATGGTTTTATAAGCGAAGATAATATCATTGTAGTCGATGGCGTGCCACATGCACAGACGGTGACGATACCGGCTTCGCCACAGGCACCTTAGACATTATAGATGGGACAGGACGTGTTTGATATAGGACAAGACGACGAAACTACCGAAACAGCATCCGATGTAACGATTCCAAGCGAAAATATTACCATCCGGGATGAAATGGGGTTAGTAAATGCAGTTATAGCGAAACATAAGCAATTTCTCGAGACCTACAAGAGTGAGTTCGTAGATATCGATTCCCATGTATCGAAACTCAGAGAATCGTCCAGCGAGGAGAAGCGGGAGCGGGACGAGATCAACGCAAGCGTTGCCGAACTAAAAGAGAAGCGGCAACTACTGTACCACCAGATAAAGCAGTCCAGGATCGAGATGTTCGATCTGATCAACATCAACCGGGATGTGCGGAAGAACGAGCAGGAGATGGCACAGCTGCAGAAGGAGATCGAAGCACTGGACTGGAGACTTCAGACGACGGTTATGGGGATCCAGAAAGAGCGCGAGATCGTCGAAAAGATCAAAAAACTCACTGCACAGATCGAAGAGGTGGATGATGTGAAACTTTCCGATGAAACCGGTGAACAGATCAAACAGTTATCCGCACGGATAAAAGAGATGACCGAAGAGGCCGACAGATGCCACAATGAACTTGTTGGCATCGCGGATAAGTCCCAGGAGCATCATGGATCATTTGTTGAATATGCTGAACAGTTGAAAGGGACACGTGGACGCTACATCTGGCTGCAAAGCCGGATCAAGAGCCACGAGAGTGCGGTTGGCTACTGGGAAGGTAAACAGGGAGAGATACAGGCAGAGATTGCGGCAGGAGATGGTGATAATGACTGAGGCGTCCGGTGAACTTAAAAGTATGACTGAAAAGGAGCTAAAAAGCAATATTGAAGGTCTTAAGCGCCAACTAAATAATTTAAATACCGAAATAAGGAAATCCATCGATGAAATTAAAGTGCACCGGGAAACGGTGACCAAACTGCGGGAAAAACGCGATGAACTGAATGCATACGTAAAAGAATGTGTAAAAAAGGCGCATGTTTGCAGAAAGGATAGGAATGAGGCGAATCAGAAGATTGTCGACCTGAAAAAACTAAGGAAGGACGCGCAGGATCAGATAAACCAGAAGTGGGAACAATTGAATCAGGTGAAGGACAACCGCGACAAAGCCAACGCAATAGCAAGAATGCGCACTATAAGTCTCGAAAAAGCTTATGCACATGAATTGTATGTGTTCACCCATGCAGATATCCCGCTGAAACACGAAATAGGTACTTATGAGCGGTTAAAAGACCTTGGCAAGCGGCTGAACGCGAGCAGGGACGCGGACAAGATTCACACGGAACTTGTTCCGATGTACAAGCAGGTAAAAGAACTGCGCAATACTGCCGATGAGATACACCAATCTATCCAGAGCCTTGCAGATGAATCGCAGCAACACCATGACGAGTTGCTCGGCATATATGCGGAGCTGGATACTGCTCGCAAGGAGGCGAATCAGTACCATGCGCGGCTGAAGGACGAGTACCGCATCATCGACCCAATAAGCAAATCGATCGATGCGCACAAGGCATCGGTTCCGCGCCTACGAGAAGAACTCTCCGCGCACATCGACGCTCTGAAGGACCGGCAGAAGACGGGGGGTGCGGAAGAGTGCAAGGTTGCAGTGGAGAAATTAAAGACGACGGGTCGAATGAGCCTTGAAGACCTTCGAGTGCTGATGGACAACGACGCTATCTCGTTTGACTGACCTATGCAGTGCATTGCGATCGATGTTGGTGCGGGAACGCAGGACATACTGGTCTACGACGACGAGAAGAGCGTTGAGCAGTGTTTTAAGATGGTGCTTCCGTCCCGGACTGTTATAGTGGCAGAGCGCATCAGGGATGCAACAGATCAACGCAAAGATATCTTTCTGGACGGATTTACGATGGGTGGAGGTCCGTGCGTTCGCGCAATAAAAGATCATCTGAAGTCGGGGCTGCAAGTTTACGCAACAGTTACTGCCGCAAAAACAATTTACGACGATCTTGACCGGGTGCGCAGTCTGGGCGTGGCGGTCCTGCCAGATGGTGCAGAGGCGGATTCCGGCGCGATCCGAATCGAGACAATGGATATCGATATACCTGCGATACGCGGGATGCTTGGACTGTTCGGGATGGATATGCCAGAGACGTTTGCGGTTGCTGTGCAGGATCATGGCGAGAGCACAGAGAGCAACAGGATCTTCAGGTTTGAACATCTCAAACGGCTGATACAGGAAGGAGGTGATCTACAGTCGTTTGTATATGCCAGAGAGACTATCCCTAAATATCTCACGCGTATGCGTGCTGTTGCAGAGACGCTTGCAGATTTTAAGCTGGTCCTGATGGATACAGGACCTGCAGCGATATTTGGCGCGGTGCCTGACATGGCATCAATATCCGGCGCAAACGACCTGCCCGAACCAAAGATCGTGCTCAATATCGGAAACGGGCACACGCTCTGCGCAATACTCATGGATGAGCGCATAACAGGCGTATTCGAGCATCATACGAGACAGCTGGACATAGGGACGCTTGATACCTACATCGATAAACTTGCAGACGGGACGCTGACGTTTGAGGAGATCTTCGAGAGCGGTGGGCATGGCTGCTACATCGAGGAGATTCCTGACACCATGCCGCAGGTGATCGTTACAGGACCGAACCGGTACATCGCAGAAGAGAGCAGGCATGATGTCACGTTTGCGGCGCCGCACGGCGATATGATGCTGACCGGATGTTTCGGGCTGGTCAAAGGGTTAGTATCTATGAAAGGTGATCGTTGATGGTGGATCATGGGAATCGCACGCTATACGATCACAAATGCACAGTATGTGGCACATGGATGGAGACGACCGTCAAAAAAAGCAAGAAAGGGGCAAAGATCATTATGTACTTCTGTCCGGAATGCGGATTTTCGTATAGTGTGCAGGAGTGAATGTAACATCCCCCGCTCATAAAATAGCGAAAAATCGTAACCTGCTTAAATGTGTTGATTGATTCCCTGGTTGCGATTTTATGTTTTCTGGCAAGAAAAGTAACCGCGGAGGATGCAGAGCTTTTTTACCAGCCTCTGCAAACCCTTGTATCTTCTGTGGTTAAATTCCCTGATTTAGCCCCCGGATCTTAACCACGCGGTAGTAAGCGAGTAATGACCATCATTCTTCCAGCATTCACCGGCAATGTTAAGCACCATAATATGAGAAGCCAATCGCGTCTATATCGGCGTCCCTTCGGTCTGTGTCAGTTCCTCAAATCTATGCATCAGCTCTTTCGTGATCGTCCCGACCGATCCATCGCCGACCGGACGCCCGTCGACCATCGTGATCGGCGCGATCTCGGCGGCTGTGCCGGTCACGAAGACCTCGTCAGCGGTGTACAGGTCAAAAAGACCAAGATCGGTCTCTCGCAAGGGATAGCCGAGGTCCTGCGCGATCTCGATGGCTGCTGCACGCGTGATTCCGCGCAGGTTGTTCATGACCTGTGGCGTTGAGATTGTGCCGTTTTTTATGATAAAGATGTTATCGCCGGACCCTTCCGAGATATTCCCGCGCACATCAAGGATGATCGCTTCATCTCCACCTTTGTGGTTCGCTTCGATCTTTGCAAGGATGTTGTTGAGATAATTCAGAGATTTGATATTTGGGGAGAGCGATTCCGGCGCATTCCTCCGCACCGTGACTGTGACTGCAGAAAGCCCTTTATCATACAGATCACCGTACATCGCGTCCCATGGCTGTGATATGATGAACACATTTGGCACCGGGCACTTTCTTGGATCCAGACCGAGATCGCCGACCCCTCTGGAGACGATCGGTCGTATGTACGCGTCCACAAGATCATTGACACGGAGTGTTTCGAGGAGAGCTTGTTTCATCTCACCCTTCGAGAGTGGGATATCCAGCATGATCGCCATTGCCGAATCATATAAACGATCGATGTGCTCATCCAGACGGAAGACACGCCCGTTGTATGCGCGTATACCTTCGAAGACACCATCGCCGTATAAAAAGCCGTGGTCGTAGATCGAGGTCACTGCCTGATCCTGTGGCACGAAATCACCATTCGCATAAACTTTAAGCATATAATCACCGGTATACCGTTATCGCTGGATCGCTTATAGATGTTGCGACGGTATCATGAATAGTAGAGGACTTGTATGGCATGGGCCCGAGTTTCTGCCGGACGCGCAGATCTGTAAACGGGTTTGCGGGTTCGATTCTGCGATCTGCCTACCTGCCTGGCGGGAGATCAGTGGCATCCCGGAGTTCAAAAATTTAACCATTTATTCCCCCTCCGCGTCCCTTTGCGTACTGCCAACGGCTTCGCTAACGCATTCTGCGGTTAGATCCCCTGTTTGTGTGCGTGAGACGTGATTAACCAACTCGCGACACCTTGAAGTGTGGAACCGCGAAGAGGTTGTAATACACAAAAGCGACCGCACCATAACCCGGTGACTACTATGAAACCAGCCAACGCAACGATCATCGATGTCATAGACGAGACCCCATCGGTCAGATCATTCGTCTTCGATCTCTCGCTTGAGTTCACGCCAGGGCAGTACGTCATGGTCTGGGTGAGGGGCGTTGACGAGGTTCCAATGTCACTGTCAGACCATAACATGATCACGGTGCAGCGGGTAGGGGATGCGACCTCCGCGATCTTCGAACTTGCTGTCGGTGACACAGTTGGCATCAGGGGACCCTACGGCAGGGGTTTTGATATCACTAATCCTGTGCTGGTCGTTGCAGGAGGTGTCGGTGCAGCACCGCTTGCCACGCTTGCAGAGGCGGCGCACGGGATGGGGTATAATGTGCTGACACTGCTTGGCGCACGCACGAGCGACGAACTCCTGTTCCAGCAGAGGTTTGAGGCGGCAGGAGAGGTCATGGTCGCAACCGATGACGACTCTGCCGGGTTTCATGGAAGGGTCACCGATCTGCTGGATCGCGGGATGGCTGATCGATACATCCGCTCCTGCGGTCCTGAGCCGATGATGTACGCGCTCCTTTCGATGCTCGGTGAGCAGCAGCGCGGAAATGCACAGTTCAGTCTACACCGGTACATCAAGTGTGGGCTTGGAATCTGTGGCGCCTGCTGCATCGACCCGTCGGGAGAGCGTGCATGTGTGGATGGGCCGGTGTTTTATGGCAGTGGACTGGCAGGCTCTGAGTTTGGCAGGTATAGACGCGGGGCTGATGGGGTCCGGGTCAGTATCGTGTGACATAGACCGAACTCGGCGGTGCGCACACGCCACGACAGTTGACGGTAGAACCGGAAAAAAGGCAATAGATATCGTAGCACGGCATCCGGTGGTGAAGCGGGATCTAAAACGTTATAATAAGCGATCTTCAGAACGTAGGTGTAACCATGACAGAAGAAGATATCGAATACATTCGGCAGATGCTCGAAGAAGATCGAGAAATATTAGTCAAACTCAGTTAGTTTATGCATTTCTATAGTTTTTTCTATATAGCTTTTACAACAATCCTATAACCCGTTTCTGGGTTCTTTTAGAACACTGATGGACTTTTCTTCACACGTACCACATATCTTTAACCGTAAATCGTAAATTTTCGTCCGGAGGTTATCCACAAAATCCGGATGCTATCAAAAACTAACGTTGTTCTTGTGGAAGAAATATCTAAAGGATTCGAACGCTGTTTCGGTGATTCACGTCCGCGAAAGATTGGGTAGTGTCCTAGTATACGATAGTTTATTATAGGGTGCAACAGAACCATTCTCCTGGTGAACACCATGGCACGACCAAGAGGAATAATCGATGCTGTTTGTCAGAACCCACAATTCCATTATTATCGAAAAGAAGCTGGGAAAGACATTATCAAAAGCGGTAAATATAAGAACACCGGCCATCAAAGATATTGGGACCAGTTTTTACTCGGGCACAGTATTAAATCTTTAGTAATTCGTAGCAAGTCTTAATAAAAACCTCACCAGTTCAATTGCATATGCATAGACGAAAACTGACCCTCGAAATTGACATTGACGATGATGCAGTCGATAGCATAGGAGATCTCGAACGGGAGATTCTTGCCCAAGACATCTGCGGGCAGGCGGCAATGAAGTATCTCGACAGTTTGCAGGACGATCTGGCACAACAAGTGGAAATAAGGAAGGGAAGCAAAAAAGTGCATATCAAAACACCCCATTTTGAATTTGACTTCCATGCAAAGAGAACGCTCGATGAAGCGGGGAAAAAACGTTCATAGTGCCTTATTTACACAATCGAAATAGAATTCTGCTCGATTCCATACATTATCCTTCATGGAAGTATCTCTGTACAGTCACCTCGTTTTCGGAGGCATCTTTTCTGATTAACATCTTACAGGAGATTAGAGTGAGTTCTTTTAAGTTAAAGAAGATATTTTACGAAAGTGATATACCTCCTACAAGAAATCCGATTTATTCTCAATACGGCGGTCAAACGATCGATGCCATAATCATAGATGACACCAAGTCCAAAAGAAGGACCGACGGTCGCCATAGCATCAAAGGCGCGTTGGGGATCGATTTAGAAACTGGAGAAGAGTTCCTACTATACCTGGGTGCGGTCAAGAGTTGGTCAGATGTTTTATCCCACATCCGGTCAAATTACAACGTTTCTGACGAAATGTATGCCATCTGCGACGGAGACGATAATTTACAGCGACATCTGGAAGGCTATGGATACAAAATACAACAATGCACGAATCATTTTATCAAAACATCGATGTATTACCTGTGGAAAGAGCAATATCCAAAGGAAGAGCGAATAAGGATCAAAAAAGAGATAAGCAGGATAATTTCTACACTGAAGAACTCGGTGAAAAAGCACAGAATAGATCGTAATTTTGCAAGGCTCGAATGGAGAATAGACAAGACTCAAAAAGAGTTGCTGTTAATAGCAAATGAGTTGTTATCAAGGAATAAAGACAGTAATACTGCTAAATTCATTCTCAGGACTGCTGATAAAGTAACACTCTTCGCAGAATTGACAACAATAGGAATACAGATACCTGACAACAATAATCACGTCGAAAACCTCATGGGGATCGTTGGGCAGAGGATAAAGAAGAATCGCCAGTCCTGGATCGATAAAAATCTGGAAATTATGGTGAACACTATCTGGCAGATAATCTCGTAGGCGATGGTTTGGAACATGCGCTATTGGGCATCCCGGATCCCGGTCAGTGTTACTGGATTTTTCGGTCGGACCCCCAGTGCCCCAAATTGATACTGGTCCCAA
>PQXF01000006.1:98817-103843 GCA_003194445.1 Candidatus Methanogaster sp. | reverse complement strand
ATTATCTACCTCGACTGCCAGAATAAAAACAGAAATAGACATGAACGGAAATTTAATCTTATGGTGGAAAGAGCATGTAACGATATATCGAAGAGGTGCATAAAGCTGAATGACGGACGACTACTGAGAATGGAGTATGTCATGCCACCGTGACACCTTTTGGTGATGTGCCGGGGCATCACCGAAAGGTGGGAAAGATAGAGAACCACAGAATTCCAGAACTGCCGGGCAAAGAGGAGGATCTGACACCATGGACGTAAGCCAAACAATCTTTGAAGAATACACTGACGATCTTGGACCTGAGAAGATAATCCACATCTACGAACCCGTCGCAAGATTAAGAGCGATCGTGGTAATCGATAACGCTGCCGCAGGACCTGCCATTGGCGGCGTCCGGATGGCTCCGGATATCACCACAACAGAGATAAGGCGACTTGCAAGGGCGATGACGCTTAAGAATGCTGCAGCAGGGCTTCCGCATGGTGGCGGTAAAGCCGGAATCATCGCAGACCCAAAGACTGTGGATAAAGAGTGCTTCATACGAACGTTCGCAAGAGCGATCGAATCTCTTCACGATTACACGCCCGGCCCTGACATGGGCACCGATGAATCATGCATGGCATATATATTCGATGAAATAAAGCGGGCTGTCGGTCTTCCGAGAGTGCTTGGCGGAATTCCTCTCGATGAGATTGGGGCAACCGGTTTCGGGATCGCAGAATGTGCGGAAGTTGCGAAGGAATATATAGATATGGATTTGAATGGCGCAAGACTCGTTATCGAGGGCTTCGGGAACGTGGGCAAGAACGTGGCGCGATTTCTCGAAGAGAAGGGAGTAATTCTTGTGGCTGCGAGCGATACAAGTGGAACTGTACACAATAAGAATGGGATCGATGTTTCGGGATTGATACGGGCGAAGAAAGAGAAAGGGTCTGTCGTCTATTACGAAGACGCGGAAAAGCTGAAGACAGAGGATCTCTTAACGATTCCGGGCGACATATTCGTTCCTGCTGCAAGACCTGACGTCATCGATGAGAGAAACGTCGGCACGCTTGATACAAAGCTCGTACTTCAGGGCGCGAATATCGCAATAACAACTGGAGCCGAGAAGGCACTTCACGAAAGGGGTGTTCTATCGGTCCCCGACTTCATAGCAAATGCAGGCGGCGTCATCGCGGCTGCGGTCGAACACAGGCACGGAAGCGAGAAAGAGGCTTTTTCCGAAATCAAGAGTAAGATAAGAGCGAACACAAAGAAAATCCTCGATAGAACGTACAGCGAGGGTTTGTATCCCCGAGATGCCGCTGAAATAATCGCAAAAGAACGGGTGCTCTCTGCGATGAGCTACCGCGGATGTATATAACCCCTTCCTCATGCTCTCAAAGGTCCTTGAACCGGATTCAATTGCGGTGATCGGCGCATCCTCGAATCGTGAAAAATGGGGATACCGGATATTAGATAACATTATCGCGGGAGGCTACTTAAGAGAGGTTTATCCGGTAAACCCAAACGAAGACGAGGTTCTGGGGATGAGGTGCTATTCTTCGGTTCTCGACCTCCCTCGTAGGGTTGATCTCGGCATAATCGCAGTTCCGGCAGAGATTGTCCCCACGGTTCTGGAGGAATGCGGGAGAATTGGCGTCCGGGGCGTCGTGATAGTATCCGCGGGCTTTGGCGAGGTTGGAAACACCGAACTTGAGGATAGGGTCCGCGATATTGCGAGGGATTACGAGATGCGGATGATCGGTCCGAACACGTTTGGCTTCATCAACACGCAGCTCCACCTGAATGCGAGCATCATCCCGCAGATGCCAGGGGAAGGCGGAATCTCGTTTGTGACCCAGAGCGGAACATTCGGACTTGCGCTTGTAGACTGGGCGGCAAGCCAGCAGATGGGGCTTCACCTCGTCGTCGGGGTCGGGAACAAGGCAGACGTCGATGATTCCGACATTCTGGAGCATCTGAGTGCTGATCAACACACAAAAACGATTATGATGTATATCGAGGGGATAGAGCAGGGAAGGCGGTTCATCGACGTCGCAAGCAGGATCGGAAAGCCAGTAATCGCGCTCAAGACCGGGAGATCTCAGGCAGGAAGTAAGGCTGCACTATCACACACAGGCTCTCTTGCCGGCACCGACCGGATCTATGATGGGGCATTTAAGCAGGCAGGGATCATCCGTGCAAGGACGCTTGAGGAGTTGTTTGATTCTGCGCTTGCGCTCTCGATCTCTCCGCCCGCAGGTGGCGGCATCGGGATCGTCTCGAACGGCGGCGGTGCTGCAATTTTGGCAGCAGACCTATGTGAAGACCTCGGACTTCATCTTCCGGATCTGTCGGAAGATACGATTCGGATACTAAAAAGCGTGCTTCCGGCGATCGCGACGCCTGCGAACCCTCTGGATACGGCAGGGGACGGCAGCTACGAGATGTTTAAGGCTGTTACGGATATCATGCTCTCTGATCGGAGTATAAACGCTCTTTTGGTGATATATGTCCATGCCGAGATGGTGGATCCGTGCCTGCCGGCAGAGGCAGTGATCGATGTGAGAGAGGGATGTGATAAACCGGTGGTAACCTCATGGATCGGTGGAACCGGTATTGGGGCGGCGGTAAAACTATTAGAAGAGCACAGAATACCAAACTATCCGCTGCCAGAGCGTGCGGTAGTCGCACTTAATAATCTGGTGCGTTACAAAAGGATTTTGCAGAAGAGATGAAGATACTAACCGAACACGAATCGAAAAAACTGCTGGCAGAGTACGGGATACCAGTAACAAGGGAAGCTGTGGCAAGGAGCAGGGAGGATGCGCTTCTGCTTGCACGCGAGATCGGGTTTCCTGTTGCAATGAAGATCTCATCTCCGGATATCGCGCACAAGAACGCTGCCGGAGGCGTCCTTCTCGATGTGGGGGCGCAGGATGTGGGAGCAGCATTCGAGACGATTGTTGCGAATGCGAAGAAACACGCTCCGGATGCGAGAATCGATGGAGTTCTCGTCCAGGAGATGGTGCCGCGTGGAACAGAGATCGTAATCGGGATAAAATTCGATTCACAGTTCGGTCATGCCGTGATGTTCGGGCTTGGTGGGGTCTTTGTTGAGGTACTAAACGAGGTCTCGTTTCGGATAGTTCCGCTTACAGAGCAGGATGCGCTCGAGATGACCGAGGAGATCAGGGGGCACTCGATTTTGGATGGATGCGACGTGGGCGCGATAGTTGATACGATAATTAAGGTGTCTGAGATGGCTGCGAAGGAAGATATACTCGAACTCGACATAAACCCACTTGTGACGTGCGAAAGAGGGGTGGTGGCTGTGGATGCGCGTGTGGTTTTCCAAAAATAAAAAAAATCATTCCACTTCAAACTCGCACATAACTTCCGCCCAACTATCAACCGACACTTCTTCCATCCTCTTTGCCACAATGCTGATATCCCGAGCAGCAACACCGCTCTCAACAGAATGGAAGAATTCTTCCCTGGAGAACTCAAAATCCAGCAGATTCAGCTCCGAAGTGGTTGCTATGGCTTTTATCTTTTCAACACCCGATGGACCGCTCAATTCATATTCAAAAGGATATTCATCTCCCGGTATGGCATGAATTCTGTCAGCTTTGGTAAAATTGTTTTGGAATAGGTAATTGGGAAATAATATCGTGAGTTTCCCGCTCGTTCCTATGTTAAATAGTGTAAGGTAACAATCCCTGTCAGGCTTGAAGTATACGACAATCCTGTCACCAATCCTGTATTTTCTGGGAAGTATCTTGATGTCTCTAACACCTTCAATCCCTTCTGCACTTTTAGTGGTCCAGAGTTCTATTTTGAAGGTGGGTTTATCCTGTTTTATGCCGCTTAATTTTTCATCCAGGAAATTTAGAGTCCATTTCTGATACATCTCATCTGTAATTTCAAAACCGTTTTCTGTTAATATCTCACTGAGCTTTTCTGCATTCTCCTTTATTTTCATAAGCTCTGTTTCATTAACTTCCAATCTTTCCTTAAAAGGCTCCAACGTATTTTTAAATTTCTCCATCTCTTTCGTTTTCTTACCCCTTCTTCTATAATTCTTTACCTGATCGAATAGAAATTTCACCACCACGGGTGCGGTAGATGCTACAAGTACTTCCACGATAAGCATTTTTTCCACTTCCTTTTATCTTGTTTTGTACACATAAATAACATCAATGACGATGGCGGGAATGGCAAGCCACAAAAACAGCCAGAGAGCATCCCCAAGGTCTCTAGCATCAAGGCCAAAAAGCAACATCAGAATCGGAAATAAAATCCATGCGAGCCCATATTTTATTTTTCCTGCTCTTTCTGTGTACATAAAATAAATAGTTGTTGGGAAAAAGAAAATTAGCGAAGTTATCATTAATTCCTCAGACACGTTTGTCACATTGATTACAAGAAAGCACCCTGCGGGTGCAAATCAGTTGTAGCTCTGGCTAAGCATCGGATGGTTCCAATCAGGTAATTTGCATCCAAAAACTTCGTTTTCCTTTGGTGGCCCCTTCTCATAGTACACGAATGTCATTTTTTCGCCGCAATTTGGGCATGTTGGCGCCCATTTGTTTGGATTCTTAAGAAAATCATCAAATGTCGCTTGTCTTATACTTACCTGTAAGTATTTGGAGTATCTTCTTTTGATTCCACGGCTGTATGCTCCGTAATACCGTATCATTTTAAAATTCCGATCTGGAATGTGCTGAATCAACGCTTTAATGAATTCTCGCACCGTCATCGTCACAAAATGTCTCTTGCCATCATGGTCCCCGTACCAGAACGTTACCGTTTTTCCATCATATCGATACAATCGTGTGTTTGCAACCGCTGGATGTCTGATATATCTGGCTACGTACTTTGCTATCCTCTTTTTATTTGTGATTCTGGATTCTTTTGGGAGATGCACATAGAATCCCTTGGGATATTCCTGGAAAAGTTGGTTTATGAGCACCGAATATACATCTTCCTTTGGAAGTGCTTTTTTAAACTGGGTGAGCACCTGATATTGCCATGTTTTTCG
>PQXF01000006.1:30422-96486 GCA_003194445.1 Candidatus Methanogaster sp. | reverse complement strand
TTTTGCTTTTTTACGTTTCAAGATTAATAATTCTTTTTTCATTTTAGACACTTATTTGATACATGGGTTGTTTTACATAAGGTTTGCTTCACATATAAAGTGTCCTACTTTCATTTGAAACATAACCTCTTCCGCACTCATCATACTCAACAGATAGTGGGGGGGTTCTTCCGAAGAGCCAGACAAGGGAAAATTTCACGTCCGGTACTCTGTGAGAGTTCATAATAACCTCGGAGTCGAGAATACGGCAGGAGATGCAGTTATCAAGCTTTGTCCGACATTACATGAAAGTAATTCGTGTGATTCTCCCAAACGTGCGCATTTGTGTTTGATATAAGCACCAGAGCCAAATCGGCAGCCCTATAAGTGTAAGAAGGTTTATGTGATTACACTGCTTATGATTGCTTATGATCAGAGGGCCGCATCTGCGCAGAGTTTGTGGTATACTCTTTGTGTACGCCTCATTGCTCCTCCTCATGAGTGGTGCATCGGCAATGGAGGCAAGAGCAGGCAATGATCAGCATGTATCGCTAGGTACCGATGTCGAGCTGGATGGTTCGGGATCAACTGGCAATGGCACATTGACCTATAACTGGACCGAGGGCGGCACTCTACTTAGCGATCAGGCATCATTCATCCGCAAATTTTCGATAGGCACACATACAATCAAGCTGACAGTATCAAACGTCACCAACACCGACACCGATACTGTAGTCGTGCGTGTGAACCACCCTCCAATTGCGGATGCAGGAGATGACCGGGTCATATTACCAGATACCGACATCAAGCTTGACGCATCCGGATCCAAGGATATCGACGGCAGCATCGCGTCTTATAAGTGGACTGAGGACGGGGCGGAACTCAGCACCAGAAAATCGTTTAACAAGATCTTTGATGCCGGAAGGCATGATATCACGCTTGTGGTGACCGATGATTTTGGCGATACCGGCGAAGATACTCTCGAGATACTGGTCAACTGCGCACCGATCGCAGACGCGGGACCTGACGTGACCGTACCGGAAGGGACGATGATTCATTTCAATGCATCCAACTCCAGCGACCCTGACGGCAATACCCTGTACTATAAGTGGAAGGAGGATGGTGGCGGTATCCTCAATCTTGCGCAATCATTCGATATGGTTCTCCCGGTCGGCACGCACAGCATCACGCTGACCTTGACCGATGGATATGGGGCAACTGCTACTGATCGGGTGGCAATCGAGGTCACTGCTGTGGATCAGAAGCCTCCGATTGCGGATGCGGGGTCCGATCAGACAGTGCTCGTTGGAACCGCGGTCATGCTGGATGCATCCGGTTCCACAGATCCTGATGGCGAGATCGTGAAATATGAATGGCTCGAGGGCTCTTACGTACTCAACGAATCGATGGTCTTTGAGCACATATTCCCTAAAGGAGTACGCCACATAACGCTTGTGGTGACCGATAACGATGGCGCATCAGGTACGGATGACGTCATGGTCACGACACGGTCGAGCATGGACATGCCCGAGGCAGACGCAGGCGCGGACCGCGAGGCACTTGAGGGTACCGAGATCATACTCGACGCATCCCGCTCAAGCGGGGAGAACCTGACCTACCAGTGGATATTAAACGGCACCACCATCTCTGAGGCGCAGACGTTCTACCATCTATTCGATCCCGGCACGTACATAGTCACGCTCAGCGTAACCGATGAGTATGAATGCACCGATACCGATGAGGTTAGTGTCGCGATCACCACGCCCGCGGTGGGGTCGGGGGTAAATCACATACCTGCGATACCAGAGGTGTCCCGGACCCGCGGATTAGGGTCTTATATCCTGGTAGCGCTTCTGGTACTGGTACTGGCAGGCATCGTCTTCATGCGCCGGAGATCTGCAACCGGATCCACCGGAACCACTTATGGATATAACTACAAGGAGTACACACCTCCGCCTGATATGACCGGAGGCAAAGCTGGCAAAGCTGGCAAAGCTGGCAAAGCTGGCAAAGCTGGCAAAGCTGGCAAAACCGATTCCAAACCTGCTACTAAAACCACTACCAAGCCCAATGCCAAACCCAATACCGGGATTGCACCACCCGGACCGAAACCTGTGCCAGTGCAGCCGAAGGTCATGGTGAAGGTGAAAGTACTCGATTCCGCGTCGAGAACACCGATATCAGGTGCTGTGGTACAGACCAGATCAATCACCCGGAAGACTGATGCTGCCGGAGAAGCTATGTTCGCACTGGATCGTGGCGGGCAGCACACGGTCATTGTAAGCGGTATCCCAAACCTGTACGCGGGTAGAACGGTCTCTGTAGAGGGAGACAAAGGAACGATCCTGCTGTCATCGGCAGTCCGCCCTGATCAGGAGCAGGATGCAAAATTGCGCTCTGTCAGGGGGGCATTTGAGAACCGGTATCGAGAGGTATCAGGTTATGACCGGTGCATCCCCAACTTTTACCGGAGTGTGGCACAGCGTTTGATCGAATATGTGCGCGGGATGACTGCAATCCAGTTTATAGGTGGGAACGTAGGACCGAAAGAGGTGACTGATCGGATGATATCTGTCATCGAGTCGGTCTGCACGGAACTATCCGAGATCATGGTCTCCAAACGAAATATCGACCTGTATGCACGAAGCAGAGCTGGTACAGAGAACTCAGCTGGATGCAACGCAAGCCAGATCAACTACGATCGGCTCTCGGACCTGGTATCGAGTCCGTCCGGATTCGTATCGGCAACCAGTCCGAAGGTGGAGCAGGCACTCCTCGAGATCGATAGGGAGATCACATCGAGGACGCGGAACATGAGCGTAATCCCGATAACCGGAGTCTGGTCGATTGCAAAAAGTTTGCTTGCGGATCGGTCGGGAGACGATCTCGAACACGCTATACGGATATTGATCGCAGACACGTTACTTAAGTATGCAAAGGAGATGTATGAAAATCCTGAAATTGTGAAACGGCTGAAACAGGGGATACTATGAAGATTATAACAATACTTGCCATCGCGCTGATTGCCGCACTATGCATCGGGGGTATGAACATGGGTGGCGCGACTGCCGCTCCTGATGATCCTACAGCCCCCGATGCGCCAGATGCACCGGGCGCACCGGGCGCTCCGAACAACCCACCTATCACTGCACCTACCACCACCACTTCACCGGCTGCTACGCCAGTTGTCACACCAGATAGAGGGGGGCCCGATGCAGGCGGTACCGGGAGTATCGATGATGATACGGTCGTAGATGCCGCGAATGCAAACAAGGTACTGCTCGATTACTCGATCGATACCATCGCGGTGGTCTCGATGGGTGCGGAGAACTACTATATTGTCTGTTATAAAAACGTCGTCTGTGGGAAGGGGATTGAGGTCTTCGCAGACGATGGTACGGTTGTGACTGATGCAGCGATCGTTGATGGCGTTCTTGAGGCGGCGGCATGGAGGAGTGCAGCGGATGCGGTAGCAAAGATCGATCCTGATGAGATTGATACCATCAAAACTCTTGTGGGGTCGCCGCAGGTGATTGAAAAAACTCGCATCAGCCTGATCACATCATGCGACTCGCTCGATGTGCTGAGTGATGATATCGCAAGTTCGGATGTTGCGGATTATGGGGTGCTTTCCACTTTTGGCGAGCGATTTCTGGAGGTAGACGGGAAGATGGTGGAGATGGTAAATGGAACCGATTTTTTCTTAGACGATCTGACAAAGCATCAGAAAATGATCTCAGATATTGTACGCGATGCGAACAACACCAAGAAATCGATGTACGCTGACTGGAAGGGTCGAAACAACGCTAAAAATCGTGTTTTAGGGACGCTTGTGCTGATTGTCATTATATTAATAGCTGCAACCGCGCTGATACTTATGAAATCGAAGGATAAGGAACTATCTATTAAAAAACGTGCACACAAACTCTTCGAAAGGAAAAAAGAGAATACCATCGATCAATTGCACAGTCGCGATGCTGACGAGCGTGCCAGATCTGCCCTGATGGCGGGCGCGTCTGCGGAGGTTGATGAATCTATTATTCCACATCTGATAGTGCTTCTCGACGACACTGATGATCGCGTCCGCGCCAATGCCGCGCAATCGATCAGGCGCATCGGGCAAAAGAACAGGAATTTTGTGCAGTTCGCAAAAGAGCCGCTCAAACGCCATCTTGACGATCCGAGTGCTAAGGTGCGAGATGCCATGACGCAGGCGTACCAGGTGGTCTGGGACGAGACTGTAGATGCAGTGGAAATTACAGAGACTGTAGCGACGGTAGAGGTGGCGGAAGCGGCAAAAGATACTGAGGATCTCGAATCTGCTGCTGTGACGACAGAGGCTCCGGAAGAAGAGATTCCGAAAGCCATGCTTACCGATGCGCAGCAACGGCACCTCCATGAACTGAAACATCTGGTGAACCAATCGATAAGCAACCTCCCGATAGGCTGTGATCTCTGCATCCCGCACTACCTCCTGAGCATCTGCACCACAGTTGCCGACATGATAGGGCACGCAAAGGGTGCGGACAGTGAGATGATCGATGATATGATCGATGTCGGCGAGATGACCTGCAAATATATTGCAGATTTGATAAATAACAGTAGATTTATTGACATCTGCATCTCAAAGAACATGGGCGCTTTTGACGATGCCGGGTTTGTGGCAGGAGCCCGGGAATATTCAGACCAATTGGATACTCTGGTCAGCGATCCGACTGTGTTTGCAGATTCGCTGAATCTGGAAGAGGAACTATGGGCTGTGGACAGCGCTATTACAGGGAAGATGGGCGAACTGATGATCATACCGATATCAGGGCTGTGGAAGGTGTCAAAAAGTGTTTTCGATGACGCATCCGACGAATCAGGGACCAAACGCGCATTCATGGTACTGATATCATTAGTCATCCTTGGAAGAATACGCGAGATGATGAAGAATCCCGAGATCGTCAGAAGGTTAAGGTTGTAAACGGGATAAAATAGGTGCTGGCATGTCACAGGAAAAGAATACGATCGAGGAATACGACGCGATCTTAAAGGAGGTCAGGGAACTGGTGGTCGCAAAGAATGCAGATTACGGGGATTCGTGGAGAGAGATGAGACTGCCGTCAATAACAGACCAGATACTCGTTAAAGTGTATAGAATACGCAGCATTGAGGAGTCTGAAGGATCTCCAAAGGTCTCCGAAGGTATTGAGTCTGAATACAGGGATATCTTGAATTACTGCGTATTCGCGCTGATAAAATTACGCGACGAAAAAGCGGTCTGAATATGGCTGTGGTGAAATGAATCGGTGGCTGACACAAAGGAGATACACCAATTGGAAGTTTCGGATTTATTTTTTGGATTATTATTTATATCAGCCGTAGTGATAGGTGCATTCTCTAACATCCTGGAAGATTGCACATTCACGCCGTATGAAAATTGGAAAGGTAAGAGATATATGCGGATAGAAAACCACGAGTCTTTGAAAAGTCTAATCGAAGGATTTTGGTGGATTTTTAATTTCTTTCGAGTGGATAGAGATATGGCAAAGGAGAACCCATTTCAGAAGATACTAAAAAACAGACATGACCTGCTCCGCAGTGCTTATACTGTCGATGAAAAAGCAATTTCAGAACCGTGGCTACCGCCACTGTTTTTGAGAGTTTTACGTACCAAGTCTCATGTTTTGTTCGGATTGGGGCTTTTTAAGTGTTGTACAATACCATTTGTTAATATCAGGGGCTATCTGATCGAGATATCTCGCGAAATTTATGGTTTGATGGCGAAAAACGAGAATGATTTCAAGAAAATGTCGAACCGACTTTGATGCATTATCACAATTATGAACATCATATGCTTTGATCTGGAAGGTCCGCTGTCGCCGCAAGACAATGCCTACGAGGTAACCTCCTTAATCGAGAATGGAGATGCGATATTCGAGATGTTGAGCCGATATGATGACGTACTGGCACTTGCAGGCCGCGAGAATTACGAGCCAGGTGATACGCTTGCGCTCATCGTCCCGTTCCTGCTTGTGCATGGGATCAGGGAAGAGAATATTACAGAGATTTCCTCGCGTGCACGGATCGTACCTGGCGCAAAGGACCTGATTGCGAGATTGAAAGGAGATGGTTGGGATGTGCACATCATCTCGACGAGTTATGAGCAGCACGCCTACCAGATCGGTGATGAGCTTGGCGTTTCCAGAGATCATATCGCATGTACGCGCCTCAACCTCGAGGATTTGCGCGGGAGACTCACAGGTGACGATATTGCTTGCATACGCGGCATCGAGGATGAGATTCTCAGCACCGGTGACGAAGAGGCGGTGTTTCAGAGATTGGATGATTTCTACTTTGGCGAACTAAAAGAGACCGCGCTTGGCGATATCTTCTCACAGGTGCGAGTGGTCGGAGGTGCACGCAAGGTCCAGGCGATGGAGGAGATCGCTCTTGCTCACAGCATGACGCCCGGAGATGTGATCGTTGTCGGGGATTCGATCACAGACTTTGCGATGCTCGGGCGTGTGCGGGATGCGGGCGGGATTGCGATCGTTTTCAATGGCAACGAGTACGCAGTCCCTCATGCAAACATCGCGCTCTGCGGAACCGATATCGGACTTTTGCGGGAATTTGCGCTGGCGTGTGCACGCGGCGATGATGCAATCGAACTGGCACGCACGCTCGAGCAGGACTATAGAAACGATCCGCGGGTCGATTGCCTCGTTGGGGTGGATGCGGATAAGATCGCAGATATCGTGGAGGCGCACAAGCAGTTTCGGAAACTGGTTCGCGGCGAGGCTGCGAAACTGGGATAAATGAGGCGGCATGTTTTGGGAGGATAGTTACTATTACAGGGTATGGTAATACTCGTTCTTCTGTTCGAGATCACTCATGCTTTCTGTGCTTATGCCGGATACGCCTGCAATCACCCACACGACAACGTTAATATGCCGCGCCCTATAACGGTATGTAGAGGATCAAGAAAATGGCACGATTTGAAGAAGCAGAAAACAAACTGCTGCGTAAGAAGATATGCATGAAATGCAACGCACGCAATCCGATCCGGGCGACCAGGTGCCGGAAATGCGGCTACAAACATCTGCGCATGAAGTCGAAGGAAAGTAGAGGATGAGCACAGAGCAGTATCTCGATGACGTTATAAAACGGGATGGTACGGCGCACCTCACCCTGATCGATCCGGATGAGGGGAACCCTTCCGCGGCATCCGGGATCGCAGAGGCGGCAGCAAAAGCCGGCAGCAGCGCAATCATGATCGGCGGCTCGGTCGGCGCATCCGGTGACGTCCTCGATGAGACACTGCGTGCGATCAAGGAGGTGACCGATCTTCCGACCATCCTGTTTCCAGCAAGTGCATCCGGGATCAGCAGATACGCAGACTCCGTATTCTTTATGAGTCTATTGAATTCGAGGGATATTGGTTATCTGATCACCAACCAGATGATTGGCGCAAAAGCCGTCTTAGATTATGGAATCGAGCCGATCCCGATGGCATACATCATCGTAGAGCCTGGCGGCACAGCCGGATGGGTCGGGGATGCGAAACTGATCCCGAGAGAGAAGCCTGAACTTGCAGTGGCGTACTCGCTTGCAGGAAAGTTTCTTGGCATGAGATACACCTACCTGGAGGCGGGTTCTGGCGCAGCTGACCCTGTGCCGCCGGAGATGATCCGCGCTGTTAAGAGAGCTGGCTGCGAGACGCTCGTGGTCGGAGGCGGGATTGGAAGCGCACAGTCCGCAAGAGCCGCAGCAGAAGCCGGCGCTGACATCATCGTGACCGGCACCGCGGTCGAAGAGGCATCAGAGATACAGGGAACGATTACCGAATTTGTTAATGCGATAAAAAAGTGATAATATGACTACTGAGATACCACCACAAGTACAGCATCAACTTGCGCAACTTCAGCAGGTTCAGCAGCAGGCACAGGCGCTTGCATCACAGAAGGCGCAGGTGACATCAGCACTCAACGAGGCCGAGATGGCTCTCGAAGAACTTTCGAAACTCGAGGATGACGCAGTGATTTACAAGAATGTCGGACAGCTGCTGATCAAGGGCGAGCACGATTCTGTTGCAACAGAACTTACTGAAAAGAAGGACACGATGGAACTTCGGGTGCGCACGCTCGAAAAGCAGGAAGAGCGCATCCAGAAACGGTTCCAGCAGTTGCAGGAGCAGTTGCGCAGTGCGATCGGCGGCGGCGCTGGCGGCGGAATGGCATAATCGGTTAAAGCAGGGAATTTATATACTCCGCAAGTCTAATTTAGAGCTCTATATGACCGCCGCAGAGGGTATGGAGGGTATAGTGTTTTCAAATCGATCCTCCATACCTCCTGTACCCTCTGTTGTTGCATTTCCTACAATGTCATTTTTTAAGATGTTCGCGCAACCGACATCTTTACATACACAGGGCACAAACTATACTATAATTGGAACGTACATCCAAAAACAATGCCCATTGTGCAGAAATTCCAAACGGTGTAGCCATGTCTCAGACAACGATCGACCAATTAAACGTGCTCCTCGCGGATATGACCGCTCGCGTCGATTGCATACGCGGGGTTGTCATATCATCCGCAGACGGCCTTAAGATAGCAGATCGATTCCGTGATCACTCTTATGATACGCCGATCGCCCATGCGATCAGCGCATCGATAGTCGGTCTTGCAAACAAATCCGTACACAATCTCGGCTTGCCCCCCTCTGATCGCGTCGTGATTTATACCGGTGAAGGGATCGTTGTAGTCTTCAATCTGGGCAATGCTTCGCTGTTAACACTGCTCGACCCGGGCGCCAATGTCGGACTGGTTATGATTGAACTACAACATGCCGCCGAAAAGGTCAAAAAGGTTATGAGGTTATAAGGTGCAGACAAAAGGTATGGAACCGGACGAGGATATGAACATCCCGATATACCCAAGGGCTGGCGATCTAGTGTTACTGATGAACTCGCTTGTCGATGTGATCGGCAAAGGGAGCGCGGGTATTTTATATAATTTTGGTAAGCAGCTCGCAGAGAGATACCATGCGCGCATGAGCATACCAAAAGACCTTGATCCTGATACAATCTTTAAGAATATCTTAAGCAGCATGATGTTTTCCGACTGGTTCACAAAGATGGAGATCGATAGAAGCGATGGATTTGTTGTTACGCTGCACAATGCCTTCGAACTGGATGCGGACGAGGATAATTGCAATTTCATCCGTGGTTTTCTTGCCGGGCTCTCATCGAGCATCTACCACACACCATACACCTGCAAGGAGAGCCGTAATCCTGAGAAAGTTAGCGTCTTCGCGCTCACCGCGCGGAGTTCTTCTATCAATTATTAATCAATTGCCGCCTATGCCAGCAGCCATCGTGATTTTAGGGGCTTAGCTTAAATTTGCGTAACTCAACCGGAAGCGCAGCGGTAGAGACCTGCCCTGTTTCAAAAAACCTGACCGAAACCACAACATATTTTTACCACCCTGCCAAACAACCATCATGGAAAAACCGGTCATCGCAATCATGCGCCCTGACATGCATCTCGATTCCTCAGTCGCGCTTCTGCATTCTCGTGGCTTTGACGTGATCGCGGCACCGATGATCGAACTTCGGGATAATCACGACGGCAATTTCGACGGGTTTGTAGAGCGCGTGCTCGCCTGCGAATCGGATATCGTGGTATTCACCAGCGCAAACGGAATCGCATTCATGCTGCAGAAGATCGATGACTCTGAGCGTTTCGTTCATGCGCTTAACCGGACATCTGTTGTTGCCATCGGATCAAAGACGAAGAGGGCACTTGAGACGCGGGGCATAAATGTCTCCCTGATGCCGGATTCATACAGTTCAAAGGGGATCGCTGAGATGTTGCACGGCACTGACAACAAGACCGTAGAAGTGGTGCGGAGTACGCACGGCGATCCCGCGCTGATCACAGAACTGAGGAGTTCCGGGGACGGGGTTCTGGTGCACGAGACTGCGGTGTATAAACTGGTGCTTCCGGATGACGGCAGGCAGCAGCGGATGATCGAGGATGCGCTTAACGGGAAGATCGATGCCTTCGCATTCACCAGTGCGATGACCGTTCACAACTTCATGACGGTCGCACGGTCGATGGGCGCAGAGGTGGGAATCGTGGATATATTATGCGAGAGGGTCGTTGCAGCGATCGGAGATCCCACCGCAGATGTCCTTTTCGGATATGGCGTCAGCGTGGACGTGATGCCAGAGAAGTTCACGTTTAAGGACATGATCGATGCATTGCAAGAGCGCGTGGAGTGAGGGATTTTAGGTCAACAGCAATTCCAAAAAATTGGGGGTTGCAAAGTTACCCTGGTGCTGGCGTTGTTTTTAGATTGTTATTGATTTGAGTCTCGCATCTGCCGCTTCAGGTTTGAATTTCCAGAACAATCAGAGTCATAACCTGACACCCCGGTAAGTTGCCAGTTTAGTTCGAAGTGGTCCGACCTTTGATGAGCTTTTAGCAAAATCGCTAAAATACGATTAGGAAGAGACGCCACCATCGTGATTGAAATTTGTTTAACGAGGTTAGTGGGTTTGCCATATATTTTCAAAGTTATTCCTCAACAAAGCGATGGAATCCGCTTCTTTTAGATATATTGTGCCGATACATGATGGTCCTGATCTATCCGAAAGCAGGAGTTTCTTTCCATCCATCGCCAAATCATGATCGAAAAAAATCTGTCTGCAGGTCCCATAGTCTTCACTGGGTATATATTTTACCTCAATTTTATCTCCATATTCTATCTTTAATCTTTTTATATCTTCCGCCTCATCAGTTCTATTGATGATCGCCCTGATCTTCGATCCTTGTTGAAGGATATGGCTATAATATACTTCATATATCTCTTTAAAAACATCGATTCCGCCCAACATCATCGAGATAGTGGTATTCTCAAGTTTGTCCATGATCCCCAGAAGATTATACAGGACCCATGTATCACCATAATGGAGTGTGATGCTCCCCTTTTCTATCTCAATCCCATATCTACCAAAGTTTTCCATCCAAATCCCATGCAGCTCCTCAACATCCCGGTTCCTGATGGAAAAATCTTCATCGGAATAGATATTCTTCAGATATTCGTTGTGCACCTCAGCAACGATCCCTGGGTTCACGGGTAGGTATGGCTCTGTCCCGAATCTCGTGTCCGACCCATGCACGAACAACACCTGTGCAATCAAACCATTGTCCACAAGTGCGTTCCTGCCATTCTTAAGCGCCCTTTCGGATATGGCTTTGCGTATTCTTCTGGCTTCCCTGTACATTTCAGTAAAGCTTGCCGGAGTGTGGTAAATCGAAACAACATAATACAAAGAAGCTTCATACGGTACATCGATCCCTATCTCATCAAATATTGATTCAAAGGTCTGGACGACATTTGTAAGTTTCATCTCTTCCACGTTTATTCCCCCGGTTAACTACCCTGTAACAATCTTATGAAATCATAGTAGATATAACTTTTTGTCGATACCACATCCTTTTCATGACGCCATATTTGCAGAATGAAAAACTTGTGTATCTAAAAATTGTCAAATCAAGAAAATGACAATCTTTGTCCATCTGTTTTATATACTTTCAATCCACACATAGATACAGCACCTCATTATTATTATAATGATGGATTAATGAGGTAGTTAAACACGGAGGAGGTATGAAAATGGAAGATTCAAAGACAGGGAGATTTAAGGAATTCGTAGCGTCTGTTAGATGCGCACTGCTCGCAACGATACTGGCAGTTTCGATGTGCTCTGTTGCTGTTGCATACACGAGTGATGGTGAGACAGGTGCTGGCGGAACAGAGGGTATTTATGTAGTTGGTTTTACCCTGGACCCGACAAACGCAACGGTTTATTCCGGAAATAGCCAGCGATTCATCGCAACTGCGACGGTTTTGGATACAACAACAGGAGAAACGACGGATGAGGTTGTATCTTCTGATGTTAGCTGGCAGAGCACAATAGGGAGCATTGATGCCAATGGGCATTTTTCCGCGAAGGAAGTCGGTACGGGCATAATAAAAGTGATATATGGGACGGTATCTGCAGAGGCGATAGTAACCGTCAATCACGGACCCGTAGACCGCATCCACATCACAGCAAATGATACCGAACTCGTCAGTTTCTCAGAGTTGACACCGTCTGTTTCGATACCATTTGGGCTCAAAGGTGTGGATCGATATGACAACGAATTCCAGATACCTGATGCACACTGGACATGCAGCGACCCGGGCATCGGCAGTATCACACAAACAGGCGTATTCATGTTTGCGGATGGCGTCGTTAATGAGACCGGTGGATTTAACCGAAGCTTTCTGGCTGATAACGAAAGCAGGGTGACGATAATAACCGCATCGGTCGGCGCCAGCACGTCCTACACCGTGGACCTTACACTATATGCAAACAATCAAACGGGAATAAGAAACGATTGCGTGACTGGCATAAATATACTTGAGGACCCCCTGGAAACACCGGGTGCGAGATTCTCACCTAAATTGATGGCAGTTCAGGTGATGGCAGCCAATGGTTGGGACTTTGGAACGGTATACCCGGGAACACCCACCGGTTGGACAAAGGTAACCTTCAAGAACATCGGCACATGCGACATCAGGATTACGCCGCAGCCACCCATCGGTGCCCTTGATACCAACATTTATAAGTATGCATACCTGAGAGATGATAGGTCAGAAGGAGATGGTATGAAGATGGGTAGCTACTCAGTTGATGTTCCGATAGCTCCAATATACAACAACTTCGGACGTATCGTCAGTTTCTCGTCAGAGACACAGACCACGGAAGTTCGATTAATCCCTCCAGGCGATCTGACAAGCGTTACTACCGATGACGGACCAATCAGGTATCTACTCACGTCAATATGAAAAGAATTCTACTTCCTCTTTTTTTATTTTCTTTGATAGGAATTTCATCGGCAGCAGATATCATCGTCCCGAGTGAAGAATCATATCATGTCCCATACACGGACGAATTTACATTCACTCTGGTAGTTTCGAGTGAAGATTACAGTGGACGGATAGTAGTGGAAGATCGATGGACAGAACCGTGTAGCGTATGTGCAAAAGAGCCTGCGCTATACAACAGAACAGCATCCGATCTCGGCATCGGAATAAGTTATGAAGACGAATTTTATATCTCTGAAAGAACTGCCCATGATCTGAAAGTATCGGTAAAAGTAGAGACTGCCGATGTGTACTGCGGTTTGATCATTTTTACACCGATTGACGCTGGTGGAAGCGGCATATTATCGCGCGGCACATGGATAACTATGGATATGAGAGGGATTTCAGTATCGCCAGCAACCTCGCCTACAAACAAAACTGCGCTTAACATAACCGGATTTAGCTCTGAGAAGAGCCTTGAAGTTTACTTAAACAAAAATCCTGTCGGGACTGTAGAGATAACCAGCGGCAACAACTTCACTACGGCAATCACGCTATCGGAAGGGGATAATGAAATCGTTATGAAAGCGGTTGATTCGGAACTACGGTCAAATCCGATCCATATCACACTTGATACAATTCCACCGGATGCACCAATCATCTCCCCAATCCCCACTCCAACCGTCAACAAAAGCACGATTGCAATATCAGGAACTTCCGAGACAGAGTCGATTGTTCACATATTTGTAAATGAAATCGAAAAAAATAATATATCTGCGTCAGACTCCGGTTACTTTACGTTACCAAACATCGGCCTGGATGTGGGCAACAACACGATAACAGCGGTTGCAGTGGACAGAGCAGGAAACCCGAGCAACGAATCTGCGCCTGTTTATATGACCTACATTGAACATAATAAGAGAATTCAATTGAGCGCAGATAAAACCACTACCGTATTACAGGAGGGGGGATCTGCAACCTGCAACATAACCGCACTGGTTGTTGATGAGGGTGGAACGCTCGTGGAAAACACCACAGTAACAATAAATTTCTCAATCGTTTCAGGAAATGCCGTTCTTTTAACAAGAGAAGTAGAGACCGATGGGGGCAGGGCAGCAACCATGGTAGAGTGTGGTGATGCGGGCGACGTGACGATAAATGCAGAAACACCTTCACCGGATATCGCAGGTGATTCGCTTACGATCTCGTTCATAAGCCCAAAGGCTGCATTTTCATCCGAAAACGAGACGAATGAGACGACAAATGCTTCCGGTTCTGATGACCGATCCGGGGGCAGGAACATACCAGGTATACTGATTTACATACTGCTTGCGATTGTGGTCGTTGTTGCAGGGTTCCTTCTATACACTAAGGTCATAAAAAAACGGAAAGGGCAGGCAGGCGGCGCGGATGATGAGTTATCATGGACGGTATCAGCCATGAAGAAGAAGGGTGAGGACTATCTGATAACAATCGATAAGGACGATAAGAAGAAAACGATAAAACTGAATGAGAAGTTATATAAGAAATTAATAAAGAAGAGAAAGATGACGTTTGGCAAGCATACGATTGTGGTCAAGCCAAAAAAGTAGTACATATCACGGAGGGGTGGATATCAAGTTTCATGACCCTGGTAGGAGAGTAATTTTCGCAATCCTACTTTCAATGCTGCTGCAACCGGCAATCGCCGCCACGAATGAATGTCCTGATGATGATCTTGACGCCGACGTTGTGTGGGTGAGCAGCGGTAGCACGATCCTTGCCTGGAGCACGGCATACGAATTCGAAGCGGATGATGCTGTGTATACTATACGGGCTTCTGATTTCAATCAGGATCTGAGTGCAGCGCTCATATCGATTGAGAAAGATGGGGTCGTTAGGGAAAAGGTTCTGTATCTCGATACGCGGCCAGGGGAGGATTGGTTTAACTGGGGCGCTGATATGAGGGTAGTATTGACGGGTATAACTACAGATATACATGAAACCCCATCAGCACATCTGGATCTGTATCGCGGAGAGAACCCCAGGCTCGATATCGAGATCGGTGCGACATCCGAGACTCACTATGGGATCAACGTGTCATCCGATCAGTATGCTCCGGGAGAGGAGACGACGATCTCGATAGAGGTTAAGAATAAGGGAGGAGCATGGATCGAGGATGTTGCGGTATGGATTGATCTCGGAGAACTGAAACTTGTAGATCAGGGTTTTGAGTTCCATGATCAGATGATATGCGAAAGTCTTGGGTGTATGGAGAAGGGTGATGCCGGATCGATCAATTTCACTGTTGCTGCACCGGCATGGAATGGGGTAACCTCGCCGTACCGGATCAATTACACCATATCAGTATCCGCTGAGGGAGTTGACATACAGGAGAAGCGGTACTGCACAAACAAATCACTGACGCTATCCTGCACCGACCCTCAGTTGCTGGTTACACAATTGGTCTGCTACGACGAGATCAGTATGAGTCGGTGCAACCTTATAAGCTCGAATCTGAGTCTGGAGGAGATCGCCATATCCATGCCGGAAGCCCTGATATATAACGTTAGCGAGTGGAGCATCGTGGAAGTCAGCATCCGTAATATCGGCTTCTACCCTCTCTACGATCTCAATATCACCGACCCTCCGATACCCGACGGATTCAGGGTTGCAGAGGTTCACGAGGAAGGATCGCTTACGTGTGTATCTAAGGAGCATCCCTATCGTATACGGTACAAACTTGTGCCGACAAAGCCTGGCAAGCATGTAGTGAATACAACGGTTGTCAGAGCGGATTTCTACGGGACGAAACATTCGTGGCGTTCGGATGGTGCTACCATCACGGTTCACGGACCTCACATCAAACTCACAAAGACGATCACGGAATCGGGCAATGGGACGCACCGGGTGGCACTTAACCTGCAGAACGATGGTGATCGCGCCGCGCTCGTAGACCTCACAGACACCATACCCATATACGCGCGCTACACCGAGGGTGGCATGGATGAAGGCACTGGCATCCCCACCGGAGGGGATTTCGATCTCCGCATAGCCGATGATTCGTATCTCCTGATGGCAAATGACATTCTCCTGGAGCCGGAACAGTCCATCGGGTTTTCATATCACGTACAATCTGATCGTGAACTGAATCTTTCTCGCGCAGAGGCTTGGTTCATAGCTCGAAATGACTACGGTGGTGTGGTCTTCTCCTCGATCTTGGGTCTTCCTGTGGCAGTGCCGGACTACAATGTGACATCTGAGAATCTGACCTCTGAGATTGTAACATCTGAGAATGTAACATCCGGTAACCGGTCAGATCAGTCAGAGCCCCCTCCGAAAGTGTCCACACCCGCTTTTGAGAATGGGACCGGTGTCTTGCCCGCCAATGCTTCCGGTCCGAAGGATGAACCGGAGGGCGGGAACCTGTTTGATCTACTGATATATGCGGCGATTGGAATCGTTGTCCTTGCTGCGGCGTTCCTGCTGTGGGGCAGGATTGCAAGAGAACAGAAAGGGAATAAGGAAGGACTGGATGACGGGTTATCCTGGGCTGTATCGAGCATACGGAAGGTAGGCAGTGAATATGAGATAACAGTTACTAAGAATAGTAAAAAGAGAACGATAAAACTGAATGAGAAGTTCTATAAGAAGTTAATAAAGGATAAAAAGTTGACGTTTGGCGAGCAAACGATCTTTATCCCGAATAACAAAGGATGATTATGCGCCAAACAGGCAATATGTTAATACCACTACCTTAAGCAGATACCCCACCTCCACATAATTCATTACGAGCTTCTTCTCGTGGTTTAGTGAGTAACGGATAAGGTTTACGCCGTCGTTTGACGGCACGCAGTTCACTGCGCCTATGTCTATTCCCCACACGATGACTGACAATAGCTTCCAGAAGATATTTGCACATAGTAGACAAATGTTTTTTGGCAGTGCGCAGAAATCTCTCCTTAAATGCATTTAACTGCTGTAACGTGCCTTTGAAACTCAATGTTCGTGGTGGAAGGTTATAACGATGCGCCGCTTGCGCCATGACCGTTCGGATCAGATTATACGCCAGCAAATTCACCCAGATTTCCTTATAAACCATGTCAGGTGTTTTGCACCTCAAAATATCCATCTGGAGAACTGTTTTGATGAACCTGAAGTCCACTTCGATCAACCACCGTTTCGTGTAAAGTTCATCTATTTCCTCTCTTGTAAATTTTTTTGGGTCAAGGAGAGTGGTAGTAATAACTTTTCTATTGATTTTGATCTCGCGTATTGTAAGCGTGTCTGGCATTTGGCGGTACATGGACTCATCCATCCAATTCGGTCGTTGTTTTGGCTTTTTCCATATAACGATGTGGTCTTTTTTGCCAAGATGCTTACCTCGGCGGAAATCGCTTTTGCGGCTGCCATGGATCCGGAAGACCGAGTCCGCGCCCAACCACTGTAGCATGACAATCAAGAAATACGAACAATAGTAGCGATCTCCCAATATAATATCGCCTGCAGATATGCTGTCCAATATCTGGCGTAACAGAGCATGTTCACCAGTTTCCTTGCCCTTGTAAGGTCCGATCGCTACGTCAAGGACTGCTCCGCAAGATAATGAGATTATAGCGACGATACGGGCGATTGGAAAGCCTACACCCGGTTTCTGCCCTTCAGGCTGTGGATATGTCTTCTGGTTTTCAGGGGTATCTGGCATTGAGACCGTCGTTCCATCTACAAGCTTAACTGAACGACCTTTCCATTTCCAACCCTCTTCTGACTTCAGATGCAGCAATTTACCAGTCTCACGCACTAATCGCCTGACAAGACTTGTAGGAAGGCGTAATCTGGCTTTGCAATAAGATTTGGTGTTTGATGAGCAGGGCGACTCGCCTTGCGCCACTCGTTCCGCAAGCACCTTTGCTACTGCATTTCGGCAGGAATGATCCGAACTGAGTACTTGGGACAAGAATGCAGATAGGGTGATTAGAGGGGAATATATACGGTCTCGATAACTGCCTACTTCTTCATCCATAATATTCCGGATGGTTTCAGCCGAAAGGATATCGCTGAAGGGCAAACCATCGATTTGGGCAAAGCATAGCCTCAGTGCGATTATCTGGTAGGAAATCCGTTTGTGGATAGAATTGAACATTGTTGACACCTAGTTTGTGGATTCGTAATAATTTACGAAACTTTATGCTAACATAATAAGATGCCAAGTACATATACTTTATTGATTCTATCGGATTATTTTCTTAAGGTAGTGGTATTGGGCAATATGTAAACTTTTCGTTTCGCGATCTTTGCAAAAGGAAAAGAAGTGATTTTTCCACAATTTTCTTAATATACCTCCAAAACATAGTTTACATTGTACCTCATTATCATCATGAGGTTGGTGGGTGAGTGGGGTATACAACAATACAGGAGGAAACAAATATGAACATATTGAAATTCCTTGGGAAGTTCAAGGACTTTGGGAAGGACGAAAAGGCATTCACAGGTCTGGAAGCAGCAATCGTGTTGACAGCGTTTGTGGTGGTGGCTGCTGTATTCAGCTATGTGGTGCTCGGAGCGGGATTCTTCACATCGGAGAAGAGCAAGGAGGTCATCCACACGGGTATGGACCAGGCGACTTCTTCGGTCGAACTCGCGGGAGATGTGATAGGTCACAAGAATACTAGTGCGACCAGTGATGGTACGAACAGGTTAGGGGCTGTAACGGTATACATACAGCTGACAGCGGGCAACAATCCGGTTGACCTGTCCAAGTTGACGGTAGCGTATGCAGACCAGTACGTGTACAACGGAAGTCTTACATATACTGACACTGGAGGATCCCCATACCAGAGTATAGAGGCAAACAGTGCTGGGGAATGGGATTTTGCCTTTGTCGCAGGTCAGGACGGTGATCACGGGGATGACGATGTCATGCTCGAGACCGGCGAGATGGCACAGGTGAAAATCTACCTGCCTACTGAAGCGGGAAACGGTATCGGCGGAGTTGCAATCAATAAGCAGTTGCAGGTGGAGCTGAAACCAGCGAGTGGGGCATCTCTTGCAATAGAAAAGACGGTCCCGGGAGCTATCGATACCATAATGGTATTGTACTAAGAGGTGATGAAAATGAGACTATTTAACAATAAACTGCTTAAGGATGAGAGAGCTTTCACCGGTCTTGAAGCTGCTATCGTGCTGACCGCGTTTGTGGTGGTTGCAGCGGTATTCAGCTATGTGGTACTGGGTGCTGGCTTCTTCACATCAGAGAAGAGCAAGGAAGTCATCCACACGGGCGTTGATCAGGCAACATCATCGGCAGAGGTGGTTGGCGACATTGTCGGCATAAATGATACCACTCTCGACGGTGTCTGTGATATAGACTATATCAACTTCACCATCGAGTTGACCGCGGGCAACAACCCGCTCGATCTCAGTCAGGCGACGATAGCATATACGTCAGCGACCGTGCACAATTCATCGCTGACATGGTCATACACAGTCTTTGAAGGTGACAGCGATAACATGCTTGAAGCGCACGAAAAAGCTGAGATTAGGGCAACGATTCATGGTGCAGAGGATCTTGGAACCTACACAGAGTTCGAGCTTGAGTTCAAGCCGAGCCAGGGTGGATCACTGGTGTTAGCGAAGACGACGCCGGGCGCGATAAACAGGATAACGAGGTTGTACTGAGGTGATGAAGATGAGACTATTTAACAATAAACTGCTTAGGGATGAGAGAGCTTTCACCGGTCTTGAAGCTGCTATCGTGCTGACCGCGTTTGTGGTGGTTGCAGCGGTATTCAGCTATGTGGTACTGGGTGCTGGCTTCTTCACATCTGAGAAGAGCAAGGAGGTCATCCACACAGGCGTTGATCAGGCAACATCCTCTCTGGAGATTGGCGGCTATATAGCCGGGCACGGGTGGACGTATGGCAAAGTGGACTCGGACGGGATATGGAATGCTAGTGGTGACTACTACAGCTACTACGCATGGGGCAATAGTACAGCGACTAAGAACAAAGAGAACACAACCGGGCTTAACCTTGTTGAGATCCAGGTGGAACTTGCAGCAGGGCAGAATCCGGTCGACATGGATAAGATTGTGGTCTCGTACAGCGATGTTGACACGTATGTAGCCGAGGTGGAAGCTGTAACTACGGCTCTTGTTGACTCGAGTGGCAATGCAAGTAGCGGTAACTTTACGTTAACGTCAACGTCCGGACAGTGGGCATACTCCCTGCTGACAGATGAGGCGGGCACTTCCAACATGCTCGACCCGACAGAGAAGATGCTGATGCTGATAGCATTGCCAGCATGGGGCGTAGGAGCTTACGAAGAGTTCGTGATCGACATAAAGCCAGGACAGGGAGCGACTCTGACGATCACAAAGACCGCACCAGGCTCGATACAGAAGACGATGGTACTCAACTAAGAGTACCTCCTTTATTTTTTTGGGAGGTGGGAATCATGGAATCAGATAAAAAGCTAACATTACTTGATAATGAGGTTAAGATCGTAAAAGGGGAGATAAAAGCGTTACTGATAGATATCCGGGAGATCATGAATAATATGGAGAATCCATTTTATAACACTCAAGATATAACTGATGGTCCGGACACCTCAATAGAGACAAAGGTAGAACTGAAAGGAGATGCCCCGGGGAGGAGCATCCAGCCTGAAGATGTATTTGAAGAGGAGCCCCATCCGGACTTTGCAGAAGCGCCGGTGCCGCAGGAGGGAGGGCAGCAGATGGGCGCAGGACCTGCACCTGGCGTTTCCGAGACACCGATGCAGCAGGGGATGCCGATGCAACATGAGATGCCGGTGCAGGAGGGGGTGCCGGTGCAACATGAGATGCCGGTGCAACAGGGAATACCGATGCAACAGGGAATACCGATGCAACAGGGAATACCGATGCAACAGGGAATACCGGTGCAACATGAGATGCCGGTGCAACAGGGAATGCCGGTGCAACATGAGATGCCGGTGCAGCAGGAGGGGACGATGCAAGAGGAAACACCAGATCAGGCTCCGGACTTTGCAGAGATGTTTAAGCAGTACGAGGAAGCGAAGCAGAGCGAAGATGATGGGGCTACACAGGAGGCGACGTCAGATCATGCTCCGGGCTTTGCAGAGATGTTTAAGCAGTACGATGAAGCGAAGCAGAGCGAAGAGATGCCGGAAGAAACCCCGGAAATCCAACCTGGTAACGGATTTGACATCCGTACCCTCGCCGAACTGATGAGATGGACAGATTACACACTTACGACGATCGAACGAAGTAGATTGGATGAGCTGCTGGATCTATATGTGATTACCGGCCATATATCAGAGGCGCTAAAAGACATCGTCTCGAAGATCGCGGAGCTGTCCACCCGGGAGGTTGCTGAAGGGAGTACGTCAACGATGCAGGATCACATAGCCGCGATGTTCCAGTTAAATGCGGTACTGCATCCAAGCGAGTCTGATCAGAAGGCGATCTATTCGATATACGGGGAACTGCCATGGAGGACGGTGGGGTAGATGGGCGGAGAAACGATCAGTATTGCTATGATCACGATAGCGTCCGTGATATGTGCTGCAACATTCGTCACTTCGGCATTTCCGGCGATTGCAAGGACACAGGATCCGCTCATAGCTTCAACAGACGCGATCAATGATAGGATGAAGACCGACATAACGATCATACACGAGACAGACTCTTCATCCGGAAACATCGTCTACATCTGGGTCAAGAACGTGGGAAATAATCGTATCCCTCAGAATATGATCGCTAACTCAGACCTCTTCTTCGGACCGGAAGGAGATTTCATGAGGCTTGAGTATAATGCGTCCGGATCAATCTCACCAGGTTGGAACTATACACTCGAAAACGGCGGGGATAAGTGGGGGCAGGGAGAGACGATCAAGGTCACGGCGAATACGACTGCTGATCCGGTTATATCGGGTACGGAGTACTTCGTAAAGTTAATAATGTATAATGGTATCTCGGATGAGGACTATTTCACGGTGTGATCGAAATGGGGGCTGGATCAATCATTGCGGCGGTGGTAGCGGTTGCAGCAATCCTGATAGCAGCCAACGTTGTTATAACAGGGGGGTTATATATGACCAATACATTAACAAGCTCTATGAAGGAAGTGCAGGATACGGAGAATAAGCAGTTGAAGACCGAGATAGAGATCGGTAATATCACGGCTGATGGGTCTACCATCGATGTAACACTCGCAAATACGGGTCATGAGAAGATACGGGAATTCTCACAGATGGATGCGATCCTGCATTACTATACGCCTATCGGTGGGGGGACACTGAAGATCGTCCGGATCTCATACACAGAGGAAACAACGCCGGACGATAATGAATGGACGATAACAGGAATATCACCTGATAACATCAATCCGGGTATATTCGATCCGGATGAAGAGATGACCATCCGGATTAAAGTGAGTGGATCTCCGGTGAAGGTAGACAGTGTGAATAACTGGCTTCAGATAACGACTCCGAACGGAGTTAGCACATCAAAATATTTTAGTGGGTGATCAATATGGCTGAAGAAGAATTTGACGATGAAGAAGACGATGAAGAAGACTTTCTTGCGGATGTCGTATCCTCGGGAAATTATGAGATCGATCAGAAGATGGGTGGCGGAATCCCGATGGATTCATTATCCCTCTTCGAAGGACAGAACGACAGTGGTAAGTCGGTCCTTGTGCAGCAGATTATGTGGGGGGGCTTGAATCAGGGACGGCGCATCTCCATATTTACGACTGAAAACACTATCAAGAGCCTGCTTAAGCAGATGACAAGTCTATCACTCGATGTAGACGATTATTTCATCATAGGGCGTTTGAATATATTCCCGATCCACGTGCAGGGCGTTGACTGGGATGAAAACGCGAGTGGTAACCTGCTCGAGTTCATGCTGAAATCCATGAAGCAATGCAAGAATGAGATTATCATCATCGATTCGCTCACGGTCTTTGTCTTTCATTCGAATGATAACGACATCTTAAATTTCTTCACAGGATGCAAGAAGTTGTGCGATCTTGGAAAGACGATTCTACTGACTGCACATGGCTATGCATTTCCTGAGAATCTCCTGATCAGGATCAGGTCGATCTGTGACGCACACCTGCACCTGAAGATAGAAGAAGCCGGCGATCAGATGATAAAGTCGCTGGAGGTTGCAAAGATACGGGGTGCACAGAAGAGCACAGGAAACATCGTCAGCTTCGACGTTGATCCTGGCTTTGGTATGAGGATCATCCCGATCTCGAAGGCAAAGGCGTAAGCAAGGTGGTTGAAATGGAATCTCTGCCCTTTGAACCGAACGTCTCCGAGGCACATGGAGCCGACCTGAGACAGTGCGGGCTCTACCGCATGTTGCCTCCGGATGCGAAGAAGTTCTTAAATGCAGAGGAGAACCACCATGTACTTGACTATATCCACATGCTTCCACTCGATGAGATAGGCGTACCAAAGTTCTACCCCGAGCTTTCAAGAGATCTGAAGAAGATAGCAAAGCCAAATATCATATATCCTGCCGGAGATGGAGTATCCATCCACATATATCCGGATAAAGAGGATGTGCGGAACTACTACATCCCTGTCGAACCAACCCTGTTCGCGAGTGTCGATGAACTGCTCATAGAGGTGGAAGAAGCACTTGTCGATATCGTAGACGTTCTGGAGATTACAACAGAGGATATGGATTCTAAGAAAGCCTTGCTCGAAGAGGGTCTGAATGACGTATGCATCATAGAAGACGGTAGGGATGTGGGAGAAGAGGGAGGGCTTAAGAAGAAGATATTTGATCGCATCCACGGATTTGCCAGTACCACCAAAAATAAGAAGGTGCATGTAACCCCTGATGAATTTAAGAAGGTTAAATACTATCTATTCAAGGATAAGATCGGGATGGGTCCCCTCCAGCCACTGTTGATGGATCCGTATATCGAGGATATCAGTTGCAGTGGTGTGGGGCGGATATTTGTGGAGCACAAGATCTTTTCCGGATTAAAGACATCGATAACGTTTGGGAGTATAGCGGATCTCGATTCTTATGTTATACGGATGTCAGAGAAGATAGGAAAGCCGATAACATACCGGGATCCGATCGTCGATGCTGCGCTTCCCGACGGATCAAGGATAAACATCGTGTTCGGAGAGGATGTATCGAAACGGGGCAGCAATTTCACGATAAGGAAGTTTTCAGAGACGCCGCTTAGCCTCTTAAACATCATCGACTTCCAGACGCTCAACTACAAGATGGCTGCGTACCTCTGGATGTTGTTGGGTGCGGGGATGAACTGTTTCGTTGTTGGTGAAACCGCATCAGGAAAGACAACGACGCTTAATGCAATGACAACGTGTATACAGGCAGACGCAAAGGTTATATCAATAGAAGACACACCTGAATTACAGGTACCTCACAAGAACTGGCTGAGAGAAGTCACAAGAGGATCCGGAGACGGGGGAAGCTCGGACGTGACGATGTTTGATCTGCTGAAGGCTGCCTTGAGGCAGCGTCCGAATGAGATAATAATCGGAGAGATCAGGGGTGCTGAGGGTAACATCGCTTTTCAGGCGATGCAGACAGGGCATCCTGCAATGGCTACGTTTCACGCAGCATCTGTTGAGAAGCTGATCCAGCGGCTGACCGGTGATCCCATAAATGTTCCGAAGACTTATATAGACAACTTAAACCTTGTTGTCATCCAGAACGCTGTGAACGTCCCGGGTAAAGGGATGGCAAGGCGCATCACAAGCATCAACGAGATCATAGGATATGATCCATCTTCTCAGGCATTCTCATTCATTGAGACGTTTCAATGGGATGCCTCAAAGGATGTATTCAAATTTACAGGAAAGAACAACTCGTACTTGCTTGAGAACAAGATCGCTCCAAAGCGCGGCTTACCGAAGAATAAGCGGAGAAGGATATATAAGGAGCTTGATCGAAGAGAGAAGGTCTTAAGGAAGGTACATGATGCAGGGGTACTCGGATTCTACGAGCTATTCGCTATGATGGGGCGTGCGGAAGAGGAGGGGCTCGTATGAGTGTGGAGAAGAGGGTTGCGGATGATCTGCTCTTCCTGCTCACATATATGGCATCGATTGCCACAGCAGACATCGATAGGAATGAGCTATTCAAACATACATCCGAGCAGAAATATGAACTGTCGATATATTTCAAGCGGGTATATACGCTTGCTGCAAAGTGGAGCTATGCATATTCAAGGGCGTGCAAATTCATCTCAAAAAAAGCAAAATTTGTGGTCTTAAAGGAATTTTTTGGGAGAATGGCAAGTGCCATGTCGTCAGGAGAGCCTGAAAAGGAGTTTCTAAAGAATGAGATGAGCACGACGGAAAGTATCTACTCTAATAACTATGAAAGAAGCATCGAGGCACTTAAGAAATGGACGGATGGGTATACCGCGCTCCTTATCTCAACAACGCTCATTGTGATGGTTATACTGCTATCAACGATGCTGTACCCGCTTGGGGAGATACACCAGACTGCGTTTGTGATCTCCCTGGTGATGGTAGTCATCTGTGGGATAGGAGTGTTTACCATACGCGATGCGGCTCCATTCGAGTTTAGAGTGCATTCGCTTGAGACCGGATCGAAAGAACAAGAGATCATAAAACTGCTCTGCAGGGCATTACTTCCGGCTGGATTCCTATTGACACTCGGGCTCCTTCTGTTACAGATACCTCTCGGGTATATTATGATCGTTGCCGCAGCATTCGTAGCTCCGATCGGAGTTATGGCGGTGATCGATGATGGCAAGATAACTGACAGGGATTTTGACTTTCCCGCGTTTATAAAGACGCTTGGTTCACTTGCAGGAACGATGGGCACCAACCCGAATATTGCGATGAACCACTTAGACCGTGAAACAGTCGGATCCCTTGAACCACTGGTCGATACACTACATAAAAGCCTATCGCTTGAACTCAGCCCGAGTCTCTGCTGGGAGCGGTTCATCAAGGACAGTGGATCCGAGCTGATGAACCGGTGCACGAGGATATTTAACGATGCTATAAAGCTTGGTGGAGATCCTGCGGAGATCGGAAGGATCGTCTCTTCGTCAAGCCTTGCAATCGTTCTCTTAAGGATGAAGCGAAAACCTGTCAGTGCCAACTTTGCAGGGCTGGTTATGCTGCTTCACTTAGCAATGTCAGCTCTTCTCATATTCATCATCGAGATCATAGTCGCATTTAATAATGCGCTTACGGAGATGTTCGAATCGTCGGGCTTAGCTGAGGGTGTGGAGGGGGGCGTGGCGGATATGGCAGGGCTTGCTGGCAGTTTCGGAAGTACAAGTCCTGCCGAGCTTATATTCCTGTACCAGTTTACGATAGCATCCGTCTTGATACTGACGATTGCAGACACCGCTGCATTGACGGTGGCAGATGGCGGTTCAAAGTGTAAGGTATTCTTCTATGGCGCGATGATAACTGCTATATCGGGTCTGGTTATGCTGGTCGTACCGGTTCTTGTATCTACGATGTTTGCGATTAACGTGTAAGAGGTGATGATATGAATATAGGGGAGATAACTGAAAAACTGGTCCGGAAGATGAAAGGGGAAGATGAGCTGGGCATTGAGCTGGAGATCGAAGACCTATTATCTGATGAAGAGGTGCCTGATGAAGAGCCGGAGTCAGAATCTGCTGGTGGATGGGTGCAGACGATAGATGACGTGGATAATGAGGAACCATCTTTTGAAGATGACTCCTCCGATTCCGCTAAAGGCGGAGAAGGCGAAGAGTCTGATGAATGGATTCAGCAGGATGATGATAAGACCGATCTGCAGGCATTCGGGCAAGGCGGGGTAGATACCACAGAGGATACGCTGTTAACAGAGCTAAAGATGGACGATGAGCTTGATGATTCCGAAGATCATGAGATACTGGAGTATCTCGAGGTGGCTACGGTGGACGAGCTGGTAGCTGAGCTGAGGCGTACTGTGGCGGAGCTTAAGAGGGGTAAAAAATAACTCTACAAAATATAAATATAGAATCATTTAAAATTATCGCGGTAGTATCGGGGCATCAGCACCGGCACGTCCGGTAATAAACAACAAACAGAACAAACCAAGGAGAGATTAGAAGAGATGAAGTTGGGAAACATGAAGATCGGACCGAAACTCTTTGCCGGGTTCGGCGTTGTGCTGATACTGACGGCAGCACTGGGGATCGTTTCACATCTTCAGATAGGTACCATGCAGGATCAGAGCGTGGTGATGGGGAAATCGGCAGACTTAAAGGCGGTGATGAAGGATGTCAGGCAGCAGGAGAAGAACTACATACTGCGAGGCGACCAGACAAGCATCGATAAGACCAATGAAGCAGTGACGAAGGTGAAGCGTCTGATAACCGAGCTTGAGCCGATGGTGACAATCGCTGCGAACAAAGTCGCATTGGCGGATGCGAAGAGAACAATCCCTACGTATGATCGGGCTTTTGTTGATCTTCAGACGCTTACGGCTGCCAAAGCAAGGCAACTATCTGCCTGCGAAGATGATGCACGGAATGTAGAGACTGCGATAAAGGACAGTTCAGCCGATCAGGTAACCGAGGATGCAATGATCACCCAGTTGCTGGCAGCCAGGCGGGCTGAGAAGAATTTCGTAGCAAGGGAGGATGACAGATACGCGGCAGATGTATCCACAGAGGTGAACCGGCTGAAGGCAGACGCCAATGCAGCAGAGATCACAGGATCTGAGAAGAGTGCGATCAGAAATGCGGCAGATACGTATCAGAAGTCGTTTTCCGATTATGTTGGCACGGTTCACGACTTTACCGAGTATACTTCCACAGAAGGTCCGCTCGTGCAGTCAGGGCGCACGGTCGATGCAGCGGCAACCACACTGCTTGTCAATGCAGAGGCAGCGTCGTCAGCGGCAGCAGATAGAGCTGCCATGTATGTGGTAGTGTTTATCATTGTGGCGATTGTTATAGGTATTGGGGTTGCGACTTTTGTCACCAGGTCGATCACAGGACCTGTTGGTGAGGTGGTGCGGGTCGTCGATGATTTTGCAAGCGGAAAACTTGCTACCAGAGCAGAGACAACAAAAGCATCAGGCGAACTTCTTGAGATGACAGAAACCTTAAATAAGTTCGGAGATGGTCTACAGGAGATCATCAAAGACGTCGGTAGAGTGACCGGGATGATGGCAGAGGGGGATATGACCGCGGTCTTCAAAGCCGAGACTCCGGGGGACTTTAGCATGATCAGGGATAACCTCGATCAGGCTAATATGGATCTGTCGGATTTGGTATCAGGTCTTCAGAAAGCAGTCCAGGCGGTGGCAGCCGTATCAGAGGAATCAGCAGCATCCACCGAGGAGATGAACTCTGGCATGGAGCAGATAGGCTCAGCATCGCAGGAGATCGCGCAAGGAGCACAGAATCTTACTGAAGTTGTAAATAATGCTGTCGAGGAGCTGAAAGATACCGCGGCTATGTTCCAGGAGATGGACTTGACCATTGAAGAATCGAGCAAGCTTCTGGAGCGTGGCGTTGAAACGGTGCAGCATGTCGGCGAGGTATCCGGAAGCGCGAGAAATAGCGTGGATGAGATTCGGGATGCGATAACTGAGTCGTCACAAGTGGTCGGTGGTCTGAATGATGCTGTCCAGAAGATCGGTGATGTGACTGATGTGATCAAGGATATTGCAGACCAGACGAATCTGCTCGCGTTGAATGCTGCGATAGAAGCAGCCCGTGCCGGAGAGTACGGCAGGGGATTTGCTGTCGTTGCCGAGGAGGTTCGAAAGCTTGCCGAGGAGTCGAGAAAGTCGACTGACGATATCGCAATCCTTGCAAAGGATATACAGAAGGAGATGGCGGACGTTGTGAACTCTTCTCATGGTATGGCAGATAAATCGGTCGAAGTGACAGAAACTATCAGAGAAGCTGTCGATGGCGCAGCAGAAGCTGTGGAGATGATGGCCGAGATTACTAGCAGGGTACAGGAGGTTGCTGCCGGATCAAAGCAGGGATCTGCAAGCATCGGGAAAGCGGCTAAGGGTGCGGACGAGATGACAAGCACATCCGAGGAAGCGGCATCCGCATCGGAAGAGATATCCTCTGCTGTCGAAGAACAGCTGGCAGCTATCGAAGAGTTAAGCGCCGGATCCCAGCATCTATCAGAGCAGGCACAGGCTGCGATGGAACTGCTGGACCGGTTCAAAGTGAAAGAGGGAGAATTCTGAGATGACAGAAGACTCAAAACGTCATGACGCAATAGAGCAGGAGCAACAACTGGTTGTATTTGAGCTTGGCGAGGAGGAGTTCGGTGTGGATATCTCACAGGTGCGTGAGATCATCAGGACCGGAGAGATTGCGCACATCCCAAACGCATCTGCTTATGTGAAGGGTGTGATCAATCTCAGGGGACAGATCACCACTATCGTCGATCTTAAAAAACGATTCGGTCTTGACCACACCGACAGGGATCAGGAGGAGCGTATCATCATCGTGGAACTGAAGGATAATATCGTTGGCATGATGGTTGACTCGGTATCAGAGGTAATACGTCTGCCTACGAAGGATATTGAACCGGTGCCACCTATAATAGCAAGCAAGATCGATACGCATTACTTAAAAGGCGTTGGTAAGTTGGAGAACCGCCTTTTAATCCTGATAGATCTCGGGAAGATACTGGCTGAGGAAGAGATGCTCAGGATGGGGTGATATCACAGGAGATATCAAGAGCGCATAAGTCCGAAAGGTTTAAGTAAGATAATACATGATAATTATCATGAGGTGTGTATGATGGAAGAGATGAATATAGCCAATCTCGATGTGCGGTTCATCTCACCTGCCGGAAGCGGCGGTGCGATGTACAAGGACCGGAGATGGGTGACTGGCACGCTTGTGCTGACAAACATGAATCTGTGGCTGGTCCACGGACAGAACAACATACACATCTCCATGAGAGCCATATCGGACATTGAACGCAAGAAAGGGATCTTGCAAATCGACCACTACGAAGGGAATGCGGTAGTGATGAGTAAGATTGCAGCTCCGGCAAATGTGCTGGATATGGTTGAGATGAGTATCGTCAGAGCCCCTCGACCGGATTGGTTCAAGATGTATTACATCTCACCAGCAAGCAAAGGGGGGGTACTACTCACAGAGAAGAGGTGGACTAAGGGCTTGCTTGCGATAGCAGGCAAGTCGGTCTGGCTCGTGGGTAGGGATAGCCACACGCGCATCCCCTTTGAAAAGATCATATCCTTCGAACGGAAGGAGACTAAATTGAGTGAGGACGATAGTGCCGTATCCATCAACCATTATGATGCTGGTGAGGCATTATCAAGCTTGATTGCATGTCCTGCGGATACGATGAATATGGTGACCGGATACCTCTCTACCATACTTGCCAAGTACGAAACAGAGACGAATCTGTCAGATACTGAAGATCAGATCGTGATGCTCCTCTATACAGGCGGTGTCGATTCGACCATAATGGAGGAGATGCTTGAGTGCGGGGCTGATGAACTGGACGGATACTTCGACCATCTGATACAATCGAAACTGGCAAAGGTCGTACGTGTGCGAAGAGAGCTGGAACTGACGACAGAAGGAATGAAGTACGTAACCGATCTATCCAAGGACAGGAGATTCGGTGGTTGAACGAGTGTAGAACACACTGAAAGGAGGAGATTAGAATGGGAAAGGGAGTATTGATCGTTGATGATGCGGAATTCATGAGAATGCTTCTAAAGAAGATCATAATGTCGAATGGGTACTTTGTCGCGGGCGAAGCCTGTGATGGAAATGATGCGGTAGAGCAGTATGCGCAGCTAAAGCCTGAATTGGTGACGATGGATGTCGTAATGCCTGATAAAGACGGTGTTGAGGCGACAAAGAACATAATGATGCTTGATCCGGGTGCAAAGATTATAATGTGCACTGCTGTCGGGCAGCAGTCTATAGTCATGGATGCGATGAAAGCAGGCGCCAGTGGTTACATCATAAAGCCGTTTCAAGCACTAAAGGTCTTGGAAGAGATAAACAAAGTGCTTAACTGAGAAAACGATGATACGAACACTCGTAGTCGATGATTCGAAGTTTATGCGCACTTTGATCTCGGATATGCTGGTTTCGGACTCCCATATCGACGTGATTGCAACAGCAAAGGATGGGATGGATGCGGTAGCACAGGCGAGACTGCACCATCCGGATGTGATCACACTGGACGTGGAGATGCCTCGCATGGATGGGCTGGAAGCGCTCAAAGCCATAATAGAGGATGGGCAGGCACTCATCGCGCCTGGCGATTACCATATAGTTGTGAGACGGGCAGAGAATGGCGGGAGAGTGGTGGATCCGAATCAAGACCCTCCGGTACATGCTGTACGACCGGCTGCTGATATAATGCTCCAGTCGGTTGCAGCGAGCTACGGTTCACGGACACTCGGGATGATCCTGACCGGGATGGGGTCTGATGGCGCATGTGGGATGGAAGCGATCAGGGAACATGGTGGGAAGACGATTGTAAGCGATGAGGAGACAAGTCTCATCTTTGGCATGCCAAAAGCTGCAATCGATCTCGGATGCGTGGATCGGATCGCTCCACTTCATAAGATACCTGAAGAGATTGGGAGTATGCTTGGATGACTGGTATGGACACATCGGAATATAGGAATGTCTTCGTGGAGGAGTCGCGAGAGTATCTGCAGACCCTGAACAGATCGTTGCTGGACATGGAACATAGCCCTGATCCGGCACTGTTAAACGAGATATTCCGTGCTGCACATACTCTTAAGGGCATGTCTGCCACGATGGAATTCAATACAATGGCAGAACTCTGTCATGTGATGGAGGACGTGCTGGACAAGCTGCGTAATCACGAACTTGGTGTAACGTCCGGGATCGTCGATGTGCTGCTAAACTGCTTTGATGTACTGGAAGCGATGGTTGATGAGATCGATCGGGGCGGAGATGCGGAGATCGACACCTCTTCGCTACTTGAGCGACTGAAGAGATTTAAGGAGAGTAAGGAAACCGGGGGTGGCTGGGAGACTGTGGAATCCGAAGCCGATACCATGGAGAATATCCGTGAGATAAACATCTCTATAAGTGAGGACTGCCAATTCAAAGGTGCCAGAGGATTTTTAGTGATCAGAACCCTATCCGGACTGGGAAAAATCATCAGAACAATCCCTGATCTGCAGGAGATCGAAGATGAGAAGTTTGGTCCGGAATTAACAGTATTCATAGAGAGCGTTGAGGATGATGATACGCTTAAAGGGGCGGTTGAGTCTGTCGGCGATATAGCGCATGTTGAGCTAACAACAAGTACGAAAGAGGAGGAATCGATCAAGGAAGAAGCACCAGGTAAGACCACAGTGAGAAGCGCTTCAAGCGTTCGCATAGGTGTCGAACGTCTGGATGTCGTGATGAATCTGGTCGGGGAGCTGGTGATCAACAGGAGCAGATTGATCCGGATCGGGGACAAATATCAACTGAGGGAATTGACCGAGACGTTAGCCAGGGTTGATAGGATAATAACCGACCTGCAGGACGAGATCACACAGATGAGGATGATCCCTGTCGATCACATCTTCAACAGATTTCCAAGGCTGGTCAGAGACCTTGGCAAGACGCAGAAGAAGGAGATCGACTTTATCATCGAAGGTAGCGAGATCGAGCTTGATCGAACAGTGCTGGATGAGATCGGTGATCCTCTGCTCCACCTGCTCAGGAATGCAGTGGATCACGGTATCGAATCGCCCGATGACCGGGTGAGTAAAGGCAAGGATCGAACAGGGACGATCAAACTAATTGCAGAGCGGGAGAGGGGTTATGTCACAATAAAGGTAGAAGATGATGGCAAGGGGATAGATCCGGAAGAGGTAAGGAATATCGCTGTCAAAAAGGGATTCATCTCGGAAGAGAGAGCCTCGGAACTGAGCGATACGGACGCATTGCTGCTGATCTTCAATCCGGGTTTCAGCACTGCTGAGGTTACCACTGATGTATCTGGTAGGGGGGTTGGGATGGATGTTGTGAAGAGCAAGGTCGAATCCCTTGGCGGTACCGTTGAGATACAGTCACAGATCGGGACGGGATCCAAAACGAGACTGAGACTTCCCATCACAATGGCGATCATTCAGGCTCTGCTTGCCGATGTGGGGGATATGACTTATGCGATACCCCTATCAGGCGTTCTGGAGATATTAAAGATCAACACCGCAGATATAAAGACGTTACGCGGGACAGAGGTCATCAATCTGCGAGGAAAGGTGCTCCCGCTCGTGACGTTACGCCACTTATTTGGAATAGCGGCAGATGTGACCACAGAGAGTCGCGTTGTCGTTGTGGTAGAGAAGAGTGACGGAAATATCGGACTGGTCATAGATTCTATCCTTGATCAGGAGGAGATTGTAATCAAACCTCTTGGGAAATTGCTGGAAGGGAACAGGGGGTTTAGTGGCACCACCATTCTCGGGGATGGGCGGGTGATTCCAATACTGGATACAACCACACTTGCTGTGGATTGAGGTGAATATGATGACCGAGATAGCACTAACTGAGATGGAGTACGACGCATTAAAAGAGCTCGGGAATATCGGTACCGGTCATGCTACCACCGCGTTAGCAGAGATGACCGGTGTAAGGATCGCTATAAGGGTGCCAGACATAAGTGTCATACCTATCACGGAGATTCCAGGACTCGCCAACGAAGAAGAGATGATGGCAGGACTGTTCTTTGAACTATCCGGCGATACCACCGATTACATACAGCTACTGTTTGCGCAAGATAGCGCACTGGCACTGGTGGATATCCTGATGGGTAGGGAGATCGGGAGTACCGGGGCATTATCCGAGATGGATGAATCGGCACTGATGGAGATAGGAAATATCCTGACGTCCGCATTCGCTACTGCGTGGGCTGATTTCTTAGGAATCACACTGATTACATCGCCACCCACACTTGCCTTCGATATGGCTGGTGCGGTGATGGATTATGTGCTTGCAACAGTCGGTATGGTGGCGGACCAGGTTATACTCTTCAAAACAGTCTTTAAAGGGGAGTTAAATGTTTTTTCCGGATATTTCATGCTGATGCCGGATCCGGAATCGCTTAAGAATGTGCTAAAAATGCTTGGGGGACAGATCGATGAATGAAACATATACTATTGGGATTGGAGAATACAGGGCAGCTCACAACCCATGTGAATTGGTCACAATCGGGTTGGGGTCATGCGTTGGAATCGCTCTCTATGATTCGAGAGCAAAGGTTGGTGGGCTTTCGCATATCATGCTGCCGGACAGCACGCAAGCCAGAAACACCAACCCTGGAAAGTTTGCTGACACAGCAATACCACTAACGATCCACGATATGATGGATATCGGTGCGAGAAAGTTAAGGACGATCGCAAAGATTGCAGGTGGGGCGCACATGTTTTCAGGTATGAAGGGCAACACCATGAACATCGGAGAGCGGAACATAGCTGCTGTGAAAGAAGCTTACGGAAGAGCATATCAAAATAGTCGGCGAGGATATCGGCGGGAACAATGGGCGCACAGTGAGATTTGATCTGATATCCGGCAAGGTACTGGTGAAGACCGTGAGGGGCGTTGACAAAGAACTATAGGAGGACTATGAAAAGAAATACGAGAGGGGGAGTCTCGAAGGAGAAAGCACTTCAGACCGTTGTTAGCAACTTGAGGACGATCTGCTATGAACAGACCGTGGAGCATCGCACATCCATATCGCAGATCGCAGGTCTTGTCGGGCTTTGTGAACTTGCACTCATCATATTCATCATCGTGCTCTCTCTATCAGGTTGGAGTCTGTACGGAATGATCATCGCTTCTATGATCACCGGATCATTCGTGACGAATATGGCATGGTTCGTCCTGGCGAGGCGGGAGGTGCGAGTCGGGAGGAGTGGGTGAAGGTTTGGGAGTATCACGGCTTTCGGTAGATGTGTTCCTTGCTGTTAGTACTCTTGAATTTATCTCTCGCATCACCAACAAGCGTCTCAGTCTTTCCCATGACGAAGTATCCGCCTCTATTCAATGCATCGTGGAATTTGTTGTACAGCCGCTTCTGAAGATCTTTTGAAAAATATATCACAACATTTCTACAGAATATAATATCGATGTGTGAAAAGTTCGTCCCCGAGATCAGGTCAAGGTGCTTGAATCGTACAAGACGTTTGATCTCACTGGTTATATGATACTTTCCATCGTACGTGAAATATTTATCGATGATCCTCTTTTCCACACCTTTGAGGGCTGCGGCTTCATACACGCCCGTCTTTGCATTTGCCATTGACCGCATCATCGATGTCTGTGGCATAGATCGAGATCATGAAATTGTGGATATCACTACCCAGTACTTCGTGCAACAGTATCGAGATGGTGTACGGCTCCTCTCCGCTGGCACATCCCGCGCTCCATATACGTATGAGCTTCTTTCCCTTATTTTTCTTGTCAGATATCAATGCGGGAAGCACCGTGTTCCCGACTGCATTAAACACAGTCTTATCCCTGAAGAATTGTGTAACGTTGATCGTGAGTTTATCCAGTAGCAGATCGTATTCGTTCGGGCTGTTGTCCAGTATTCTCATATAATCGCGGTAGGATTCTGCATTGAGGGCCCTTATCCTGACGTTAATCCTGCGTTTTAGATAGTTGTCCTTATATTGCTTACAATCAAGACCGGTCTCCTTGTAGATCTTACTCATCACCATCTTAAAGTCAGTTTCGTCATCAAACATCTTTGTAGCCATGGCATCCTCCCTCCCACGTACCGACGATAGGTTTAATACACTTCACCCCATATATTATCTGTGTTAATATGGGGTTGCGAAGTTATCGGTTGATCCGATGCCAGGTAAGTTTACAACTCCTGCGAGGTGTGAAGGCAATAAAATGACCAATATAATCATCAAGGCGGTGAGTCTTGCGATATTGCTTGCTGTGGTCAGCTTGACGTTTAGCATGATGGTCTTATTCATAACATCGATCAACGATATCGTCTATGGAATGCCGTCAGGCGATCCCATAAAGATGATGGAGGAGTTCAACGCATCATCTGAGGAAGAATTGAATCGGAAGGTATACAATGCTACCAAAAATATAATGATGGTCAAGAATGAATCGTCTCAGACGATGAAGATACTGGACAGCATAAATGCCGCAGTCCTCGGTGCAGGTGCGGATGCCTTGTCCGCAATGGGCCAAGACGAGATCGCACAGGTCGTGCGGAAACAGAGCATAAAATTAAAGATCCGTACCGAGATGCTTGAGTGTGCATCACACTTCAACGAGACCGGATGCGTGAAAGAGGGTCAAAAAGAAGCGGTCGAAGAAGACTTCGAGGACCTGCAGAATCTTCTTGGATACTACGGAGAACTGCAGAATGGGACTGGGGAAGGTCTCCTTGAGCAAATGGGTGATCTGAAGGAGCCGATGAAATAATCTGAGTACGGTGCACAGTGTGGGCGGGCAGGAGATTCAAATACCAACCTTTGCCTAAAACAGAACTCCCCTTTCACAAAGTGCATGCTCAATGAGTCGTGGGTAAAATCCGTGCGAATCAACGTCAATGGATGCCATATATCAGATGCTGGTGCAATCATGTTTATGTGCTGTCAAACCAAGTAAGCGATATGGAGCGATGCATCGCAATCGCGAAAAAAGACCTTACAGCTGAGTTTAGAACCAAGCAGATGCTAAACTCGATGCTCATGTTTGCGTTCCTTATCTTATTGATCTTCAGTTTTTCATTTGTGGGTTTGCTCGGCAGTCACGACCGGATCACCGAACTGGCCCCAGGTGTTCTCTGGATTACGTTTATGTTTGCCGGCATGTCGGGACTGTCCAGATCGTTCGTTCTTGAGCAGGAGGAGAACTGCATCGAAGGTCTGAAACTCTGCCCGGTCGATCGCAGCGCCATCTATGCCGGTAAGTTGCTCTCCAATCTCGTGCTGATGCTGATCGTGGAGGCGGTCACCATACCGATATTTATGATTCTATTTAAGTATTCAATACCAAACCTGCTCTGGCTGGCACTTGTCATGCTGCTCGGCACGATCGGGTTTCTCGCTGTCGGCACGCTCTTATCGGCACTGACCTTAAACGCACAGACAAGAGAGATCCTGCTCCCAGTGATACTTATTCCGGTGTTATTTCCTCTGATCCTGGTGCTGGTGCCTGCGACTGCCAATGTGCTCACATATACAAGCGTGATCCCTCAAATCCGACTGCTCTGTGTGTATGATATCGTCTTCTTCCTGCTATCGCTGATCGCTTTTGAGTATGCGATCGAGTGATGGGGAGGTGAGGCACCATCTATCTAAAAATCCATTTACCTGGTTAATCGGCGTAATACGTGCGAATCAGTGGAAAATAAAACTTTTAGCCACCGATTGCGACAGCAATGGCGAAGCCATAACGCTAATTCCACGGATTCCCACAATCTAATAGCACCAGTTTTTGCAGGATTGGTGTCATGTTTTTTCAACCGACCCTACTAAATTAAAAAGACTCGTTTTTACAAGGAGGTTACTCCAAGCACAATTCCACGATCATCTTCTGCCTCGAAAGCGGCGTCATGATAGCTTTACCTTTTTTCGTGATCTCCATGACCCGGAGAACGTCCTTTGGGATATACATCCCAAGTCTTCCTGCACCGACTGTGGATATGCTGCATTCGTATCCGCCGGAGGGCTTGTTTCTGGTGTATCGATCGATTATCTTCGATGAACCGGAATCGAATGCGAAATCTCCGCAGTTTGAGCACCGGAGCCCGGTTAGATTTGGGATCACGATCCGCTCGCCAGCCAGCACAACCTCGAATACGAGATCATCTGCGAAACTGACTGTGGAGGATCCGCATACCGGACAGGCAGCATCCGTGATATTCTTTAGTGGTGATCCGTGTCTGCCTGCGCGCCTCTTCGCAATTTCTATTTTTGTTTCCTCCACCATCTCAGGGGTTATGATTGGAATATCGCTCATCTGGGGTGCATCTTCTTTTTTTGTGTTCATGTTTGTTTGTGTCAATCTTCATCGAATGCTGTGATAACCCTCACAAGACTGCCAGAATCGGTCTCGTGCACTTCGAACACGATGCGGATCAGTCTTGGCGGATAATTCATTCGAGACCATGATAAGTAGCGTCCATCTATTTCTCGATCTGGTTTGTAATATCCATATAAAAGTCCATTTATTATGTCATCCTCGGTGATATTCAGGTGGCGTGATAGTATGTGGTGCCATTGGATGGCATATCTCTCGTTGAGAACGAGTTCGCGTACCTGCTCTTTCAATTTGAGCATATATTTGTTTGCCATTTGTCATTCATTGTTCACGTCCTCCTTTCGTAATGCACGTTTTTACGTACATTACACTTTGAATTAACGTACATACTATATAAATCTTCGCATCAGACCCCCACAACACACCGGGCATCACCCGCACTCATCTTTTTATCTAATCGCCGCTAACACCAGAGTCATGGGAATGACCATCGCTGAAAAAATCCTTGCAGCACACGCCGGTAAAGAGCGCGTATCGCCAAAAGAGATCGTAGACGCAAAGATCGATTATGTCATGGTAAACGACGTGACCGGGCTTCCTGCGTTTGAGGTCTTCGAAGAGTTCGATACCAAACCGATCCTTGAGAAGTCGGTGCTGATCCAGGATCATTACGTGCCGAACAAGGATGTGGCATCGGCAGAGCAGGCAAAGTCGATGCGCGAGTTTGCTAAAAGATACGGAATCGAGAACCATTTCGATGTCGGCAGGGGCGGTGTCTGCCACCAGATAATGATCGAGGAGGGATTTGCAGCACCGGGACGGCTGATCGTGGGCGCAGACTCGCATACGTGCAGTTACGGCGCACTCGGCGCACTCTCGACAGGTATCGGCTCATCGGAAGCTGCATCCGCAATGGCGACAGGAGAACTGTGGTTCAGGGTTCCTGAGACGCAGAAGTTCGTCGTTGACGGAGAACTTGGCAAACACGTGATGGGAAAAGATATTATTCTTCACATTATCGGGGATATCGGAGTTTCCGGTTCTCTTTACAGATCGATGGAGTTTTACGGATCTGCAATCGAGTCGCTCCACCTATCAGACAGGATCACGATCTCGAACATGGCGATCGAGGCGGGCGCAAAGTGCGGGATCATCCCGCCGGATGACGCGGTCTTCGATTACCTTAAGAATCGTGTCATCGGCGAGTATTCGCCGGTTTATGCAGACGCGGATGCGGAATATGAGGATACGTTCGAATATGCTGCTTCCGAGATCGTGCCGGTGGTTGCGACGCCGCATCTTCCTGAGAACGTAACTCCGGCATCCGAAATCGATGTGCAGATCGATCAGGCGTATCTCGGATCATGTACCAATGGCAGGATCGAGGACCTGCGTGCGGCAGCAGCAGTTCTCAAAGGGGCTTCGAAGAGTGTACACCCTGATGTCAGGATGATCGTGGTTCCGGCAAGCAAAAGCGTTTTTGAGCAGGCGATGCGGGAAGGACTTATCGGGATATTCATGGATGCGGATGCTTATGTCTCAGGACCGACATGCGGTGCATGTCTCGGCGGTTACATGGGCGTGCTTGCAGAGGGTGAGCGGTGCGTCAGCAGCACGAACCGTAACTTCATCGGCAGGATGGGGCATCCGAATTCAGAGGTCTATCTTGCGAACCCGGCAGTGGTTGCAGCAAGCGCGATTACCGGGCGGATAACCGATCCTGAAGATCTTTTGGAGGGGTGACTGCGATGGAAAAATATATCAAAGGCAGAGTATGGCGATTTTCAGAGAACGTGGACACCGATCAGATCATTCCAGCGATATATCTCGTGACTGGTGATCGGCAGGAACTTGCAAAGCACGCATTCGAGAACGTGAGACCAGACTTTGCAAAAGATGTCTCAGATGGTGACATCATCGTTGCCGGACCCAATTTCGGCAGCGGGTCATCAAGGGAACATGCGCCACGCGCTCTACTGGGCGCCGGGATCAAGTGCGTGATTGCGCCGAGTTTCGCACGGATATTTTACCGAAACAGCATCAACATCGGGCTACCGCTTGTCGAGTGCGATGTCGATGCAGCAGATGGGGACGTTCTTGCTATCGATTTCGAGGACGGAAAGATCGTGAATACGAATACCAGCGCGGGATGCACATTCCCTTCGCTTCCTGATTTTCTGGTAGATCTGCTCGATGTCGGGCTCATCGAGAATACGAAGAGGAAACTTATGAGAACAGGATGAAAGACCCTGTCAACAACTTCGAAATCCCTTCGGAATGGATAAAGCGCGCTACACTCTCTGAAGACGAACTGAGCGCAGGCATAGCAAGTGGACGGCTCGTGCTGCTTGCTGACGGCTCGGTGTTGCGGCGCGGGTATACCACGGGAACAACTGCAACAGCAGCGGCAAAGGCGGCTGTGCTCTCGCTCAAACGCACAATCGAGCATGTCACCGTCCTGACACCGGTTGGAATCGAGGTGACGCTGCCAGTCTCGGCGTCAGGCGGCAAGGCGTCTGTGATCAAGGACTGCGGGGATCACGGGTTCGACGTCACAGGCGGGATCGAGATCGTGGCGGAAGCGCATGAATCGGACGGTGCTGGTAATGCTGATAATTCCGGTGATGGTATCACGATTACAGCGGGGGGCGGCATCGGGGTTAAGAGAGGTGTGCCTGCGATCAATCCGGTTCCGCTGAAGCAGATACGCACAGCAATCAGAAAAGCTGTACGCGAGATCGGCATTTCCGGTACAGACGTTCTGATCTATGTTCCGCGAGGCGAGGAGATCGCTCTTGAGACGCTGAACAGCAGGGTCGGGGTCACCTGTGGGATATCGATACTCGGAACCACAGGTTTTGTCGAGCCGTGGAACGAACACCTACTCGAGACGAAGCAGGAACTGATACAGCAGGCAGATCGGGTGGTGCTGACCACCGGACGCCTCGGCATGAGATACTCGAATATGCTGTTTCCGGATCACACGGTTGTCATGGTAGGAAACCGGATCTCGGAGGGACTTGCTGCTGCAAAGGACAAAAACGGAGTGATCGTCTGTGGACTTCCGGGACTGATCCTGAAATGGATCGATCCTGATATATTGCGCGGATCCGGCAGTCTCACGACTCAGGAATTAATCGACCAAAACCCTGATGACATACGGATCGACCGGACGCTTGCCGCTGCAAAAGAAGATGCTCCATGCGTGCGCATCGTCTTGTTAAACCGTGACGGCTCGATACTGCGAGACTATACGCCATAAAACCGGATATCAGCTCTCCTGTCCCCCTCGATATCGGTTGGTCTACGATCCGGATAGTACAACTAACCGGAAAAAGAGATAAACTCTCCGAAACCAATACCGGATTCCTGAATAAGTGATTAATTCGATAGAGCTTTTATTTACCATCACGAGATGATACCAGAGAACCAATTTTCTTTCGGAGATATTGTAGACGAGGTTTTATATAGGATGAAGAGTGTATATAATACTACGGATGGGAGGTGAGAAGAAGGGTGGAGAATGTTACGACGACAACAACAAGCCCCATGATTTGTGTGGAATTAAATGTCTTTATGCGTATTCTCATTGATCGATTTAAGAGGCAGGTTTCGATCGATGAAGCGCCGGCAGAGTCACTACCACTGACATATAGGAACAAGTTGGACGATTTTGCGGGTGCGTGGGTAATGCGAGGCATTTTAGCAGGGTAACTGCATTTAAGTGCGGTTGGTAGCTAATGACATGGTAAGTTGTGACGAAGCCTGATCGAGAACATGATTGTGTTGAATACCGGGGTGAAAACATGAAGACACTTGCAGCAATTCCGTGCTATGATGAGGGCATATCAATCGGATCGGTCGTACTGAAGGCGCGGAAGTACGCGGATGATGTCGTGGTGGTTGATGACGGATCTACTGATGATACCGGGGCTGTGGCGGCAGCGGCGGGTGCGGTGGTCGTCTCGCATGATGTGAATATGGGCTACGGTGCAGCAATCCGATCCTGCTTTGATTATGCAAAGAGCGATGGTTTTGAGGCCATGGTCATTCTGGATGGAGACGGGCAGCACGATCCGGCATATATTCCGGATTTTGTCAAAGCGATGGAAACCGGTAACGCAGACGTTGTGATCGGTTCGCGCTTTCTGGAAGAGAATAAGACGATACCTAAATACCGGATTATGGGAATGAAAGTATTAAACAGGTTTACAGAGCTTGCCGGGGATATGGAAACTACGGATTCCCAAAGTGGCTACCGGGCTTATAGCAGAAGAGCGATAGAGGGGATCAAAATAAGAAATCATGATATGGGTGCGGGTTCAGAGATATTAACGCAGGTAAGGGATCGCAATTTGAACGTGGTGGAGATTCCGATAGATGTGAGATATGACATTGAAGGCACATCATCACAGAATCCGGTGTCGCATGGGTTAGGGGTACTGGTAGATTTAATAAAGGTTTTTGAGTATAACCGCCCGTTACATGTATTTGGAGGGCTTGGGATTGTAACTATGGGTATCGGGGCTATAGTCGGCGTATGGGTCGCAAATATTTATAATGCAAGTGGCTCTCTGGCATTTGGACCTGCATTGCTCATGATTTTATTGTTTATTATCGGAACATTTGCAACCTTCACCGGGATCATATTACATTCGATATCGCAGTTATTTGAGAGGCTAAAGAATGAGAAAGGATGATGGCGTTTAACTTGCCGGATGATATAATGCGGGGATTTGATGTGATATTGAATGTAGTTAGGAAAGAAAAAGAGGAGAAGAAAAGAAATGGATAAAATCGGGCGATGTCTTGAGGCGGCATTCTCCAAATCCCTCAAGTCGCATGAGGTGATCGTGGTCGATGAGCATTCGACTGATCGTACGGTGGAGAAGTGAAAGAAGAATTTGTGCGGTTATGCATTTCGATCGTGAGAGGAATCTCATAAATGAAAATCTTAATAACGTCTATTGTAGACCTTAAAAAATCAGCTCATAATAGTAGACTACATCAATTTTTAATGTACCTATCTAAAAATCATGAAATCACTGTTTTAAGTATTAACGATTGGTGGAAAGCTGAATGGGATGATAAATCAAAGGAATATGGCGAAGATTTTGAGGATTTGTTTGATAAAATTAGTAGCATATACTTAACAGAAAAAAAAATCAGTCCAGTGTTCCAAGAAATGTATTCTATCAAAACTGTTGATAACCTATTACGAAAAGCCAGATATCGCGACTTTGATGTGCATTTTAATTACAATGCCCTCATTTCCGGATATGCTGTGGCTAAAAAAATGAAATCTGTGGGTGTAAACACCATTTACGACGTAGCCGATGATTTACCTGAAATGATTAAAACGTCGCCACAAGTACCTAATTTATTAAGACCTATCGGATATTTTATTGGCGATTTAGTGATGAAGAAAAATATTCACATATCTACAAAAGTTAGTTACACTACCGATTCTTTGAGATCCTCATGTAAGATACCTTCAAATAAGTCAGAACTGATTCCTAACGGCGTGGATACCAAATTATTTAGAAAATACCCTTCAGATGATATCAGAAAAGAATTGGGCATAAATAATGCTTTTGTTATAGGGCATGTTGGTGTTTTGAGGGAATGGATAGATTTGGAACCTTTGTTCATATCGGTGAAGCAATTAAGCGAGAAGCTTGATATAAATCTGCTGATAGTAGGAGGAGGGGTGGGATACGAGGAGACCATGAAGTTAGCAAGGAAATACGGATTATTAAAGAATGCCATATTTACAGGAACCGTACCTTACACACAAGTTCCAAAATATATCTCGTGTATGGATGTGTGCATCATTCCATTCAAACTTGATGCGGTTTCTCAAAATTCGTTGCCTTTAAAGTTGTTTGAATATCTGGCTTGTGAGAAACCAGTCATTTCAACTAAAGTAGAGGGTATAACGGCAACAGTCCAGAATCGAGTGTTATATGCGTCCAATAGTGAAGAATACAAAAATAGAATAATTGAACTTTACAACGATGAGGATTTACGAAAAAAGATGGAATCCGAAGGCAGAAAATTTGTTGAAAAGAACTACAATTGGTCATTAATTACTTCGAAGTTAGAAAAGATATTAATGGGAGCGCCATCATGAAAATATATTTGTTAAATCCTCCTTTTCTGCCTAACTTTGTTAGATGCGGGCGGTGGCAGGGCGCTGCGGCCAGAAGCGGTGGTTTGGATTATCCAAAGTGGCTTGCTTATGCTACGGGAGTGTTGGAAGAAGATTTTAACGTTAAGTTGGTCGATGCTCCAGCAAGGAAATTGGGCACTGAAGATGTTATAGGAGATGCGAAGAAATTCAGACCGGATTTAATAGTTGTAGATAGTAACTTCTCAAGCCTGAGCAATGACATAAATGTAGCCGCATCACTAAAAGAGCATACAGAAGCACAAACTGTTTTAGTTGGTCCCCCAACATCACAATTTCCGGATAAGATACTGGAAAGTGATGGAATAGACATTGTTGCAAGATTTGAGTATGATATTGCATTAAAAGAGATCGCTGGAGTATATGAAGAAGATTTAAAAGGAGTTAAAGGTATTTCCTATAAAGAAAGTAGAAAAATAGTCCATAATCCGGACAGGGAGTTCACCACCTCTGAAGATCTGGACAAGATGCCTTTTGTATCAAGAATCTATAAAGAACACCTCAATATAAAAGATTATTTCTTAAGCCAGTCGCTTTATCCCGAAGTTCAAATATTCACGGGGCGAGGATGTCCGCATAAATGCACTTTCTGTTCATGGCCTGTAACTTTGATGGGTAGAAAATATCGAGTAAGGAGTGCTGAAAACATCACGGATGAGTTTGAATACATAACAAAGGAACTTCCGGAAGTAAAAGAGATTTTTATTGAAGATGATACCTTTACGATAAACAAAAAACTAGTGCGAGATGTATGTGATGGAATAAGGAAAAGAAAAATTGACATCACATGGTCTTGCAACGCAAGAGCTGACTTAGATTATGAGACGATGAAACAGATGAAAGATGCTGGTTGCAGGCTTCTTATTGTTGGATGCGAATCAGGAAGTAATGAAATACTCAAAAATATCAAAAAAGGGACTAACATAGAACAGACGAAGACATTTGCTAAGGATGTGAAAAAGGCGAGGTTACTGATGCACGGTGATTTTATCATTGGTTTGCCTGGAGAAACAAAAGAGACTGCTGAGAAAACGTTGAAGTTTATAAAAGAACTTAAACCGAACATATTACAAATAGCAATAGCGTCACCGATCCCAGGAACTGAGTTTTACAGGTGGTGTAAAGAGAATGGATATTTACTAACAGAGAATTTGGAAGAGTCCATTGATGAAAATGGATTCCAGAAGTGCATCGTATCATATCCGGAGTTTACAAAAGAAGATATAGAGAATTATGTGGACCGAGGGTTGAAGGAATATTATTTAAGCCCTTCGTATATACCAGTAGCAATGAGTAATGTACTGCGGAAAAACGGATTGCATGAGTTGAAAGGGATGATAAAGTCTGCGAAGGTATTTATGAAGTACGTGGGGAGAGGAAGGAAATGAAATTCGTAGATTATGGCGTAGATATAACAATCCAACATCTTAAAAAATCTGCAGGGTTAACGGAGGTGGAAGTGCATGACTAACATTTTAATAACTGGCTACTATGGATTGGATAATATCGGAGATGAGGCTATTCTGTCGGGAATAATAAACTCACTGAAGAGATATGTAGATGATGCTAAATTTTTTGTTATAACAAATAATCCAAATGAAACTCGGGATTTGCATAATATTACACCCGTTTCACAATCATATAAGAAAGGTCCATTGCAGTTCATCAAGAGTCAAATCATGGAAAGAGAATTAATACGAGTATATAAAGCCATGGATAACTGTGATATATTTATTTTAGGTGGCGGTGAACTACTTCAGGATTTGAAAGTACACTATCTTCCGATTTTCTTATCTTTGGTGTATTTGGCTCAGAAAAAAAATAAAAAGACAGTCATCTACGGAATTGGCGCGGGGCCAATCGAAACCAATTTTGGAAAAACACTATGTAAGAGAATTCTGAATGACGCAGATTTAGTTACTGTTAGAGATTCTAAATCAAAAATTGCTTTGGAAAATTGTGGAGTGTCAAACGTAATACAGACGGCAGATCCTGCATTTGCAATCGATATACCAAATAAAAATATGATTAATGAGAATCTAATCAAAAATAATTTGTTTGGTAGTGAAAAGGTTATAGGTATAACTTCACATAATTTGTTATACAATGATGATATATATCGGAAATCAGGTGGAAGTAAAATCGATTTATCGCCTCGTAGAGAAATATTAGCAACTACATTTGATAATATTATAGAAAAATATAACCGAAGATTGATGTTTCTTCCAACCGTCGAAAGCGATATAAATGGATATCTAAAAATAATAGAATTTATGTCTAATGCTGATAAGACAATCCCCATTGAACATAACAGCGATTTTAGATACTTTTTATCCTTGCTTTCCATCTCGGATATATTAATAGGCATGAGACTACATTCCATGATTATTGCGACTATGTTAGGGATTCCTTTTGTACCCATATCGTACAGTGGAAAGGTAAAAAGTTTTTTGGATTTGATCGGTCTAAATGATCTATATGTGGATGTGGAAGATATCAGTAGACAAAATTTCAGTGAAGAATTGTCTGATAATTTCTCAAAAGTGTGTGGTAATAGACAACATTATTCGAAGTTACTATTGAACTGTTCAGCTAAATCAAGAAAAAAAACATTTGAAAATGCGAAATTGGTGTCTGATCTAATTGGTTGGGTGAATTCAAGATGAAAATACTTCAGGTTATTCCACGTTTTAATCCAGCACTTGGCGGGGGCGTAAATGTAGTATATAATATATCAAAATTCATGGCTAGGAGAGGGCATGATGTTACAATAATAACCACAAATTATAAATTTGATATAGGATATAGCAAAATTATTGGAAAAGAAGGAGTAGAGGTTATACCGTTCGATTATTTATTCAATTTACATCTATTTATACCGTCTCCGACGATGAAAAATTGGCTATTTAAAAACATAAAAAAATATGATATTATCCATTTGAATGGTGCAAGGGCATATCAAAATAATATTATTTATAAATATGCTATAAAATATGATGTACCTTATGTTTTACAAACTCATGGATCTATTTTAAGGATTATTGAAATTCAAAGATTGAAAAGGTTGTATGATATAATATGGGGCTATAAATTATACAAAGGCGCTTCGAAAGTCATCGCCTTAACACAAAGTGAAGCTGAAGCGTGTAGCTCCATGGGGGTTGCTAAAAATAAGGTAGAAATTATCCCCAACGGTATTGATTTAAGTGAATTTAACAATTTTCCAAGAAAAGGAGAATTTAGAAAGAAATATTCAATTGGAAATAATGAAAAACTGATTTTATATTTAGGAAGACTTCATAAAAGCAAAGGTATAGACCTATTATTAAAGACATTTTCGAACTTAATAAAGGATTTAGATGATGCAAAACTAATACTTGTTGGACCCGATGATGGATATAAAAATAAACTAGAAAGACTTGTCAATGATTTGGATGTTAAAAATAAAATTATCTTTACTGGACACGTTTCAGAAAACGAGAAAATGATGGCACTTGTCGATGCGGACGTTTTCGTCACGCCAAGGTTTTATGGGTTTCCTATAACTTTTTTAGAAGCATTAGCTTGCGGAGTTCCTATAATAACAACAAATAAAGGAGACTTTATCGAAGGGATTGATGATAAAGTTGGATTTGTCGTTGAACACAACAAAAAAGGACTGAAAAATGCATTACTTAAAATTTTGGTAGACGATGAGTTAAGAAAAAGGTTTAAAGAGAACGCAAAGAAAAAATCCAGAGATTATGACTGGGATAAGATAATAGAAAATATAGAAAGGGTGTATGAAAAGTGTGTATGATAGAAGGGATTTGAAATGATGGACACACATACAGATCGATTAAGTGTAATTGTGGCTGCTGATGCTGACTTGAGCATCTTCAATGGGTATACTTGTAGAATTATGGCTTTTGCTTCTGAACTTAAAAAGAATGGAATTGATGTGACTCTCGTAGTACCCAAACCAAGTAAGAACAGATCAATGATTGATCCATACGGAGTTAACCTTGTTTATATACCGATAAAGCAGAAAGGAGGGTCAATAACAAATACTCTTCAAAGAAGACGATTGCTTATTAAAAAAGTAAAGGAATTGCAAAAAAACAGTTCCATTACCCTTATCGAATCAAGTACTGTGGGGGGGTACTTTGCCATGACAGGATTCTCCGGTTATGTGTTAGACATTCACGGAGTTGCTTTTGATGAGATTAATTATGCAATCCTTCCATGGTATGTTCCAAAAAGCCTTTATCAAAGATATACGTACTTTTTAGAGAGAATTGCAGTGAAGCGAGCGATAAAAGTTGTAACCGTCTCTGATACAATGGCAAAATTTATCATTAATGAATGGAACGCGCCTAAACACAAAATTTCGATTGTCTCAAACGGATACTTCGCTTCCCAAGTAGCAAACATCACTGAAAAGAGAGTTGAAGAGCGTAAAGGACTGGTTACCTTTGTGGGTGCCTTAGCGAAATGGGCTAGCGTTGATAAAATTATCAGGGTGGCAAACATTTTTAAAAATGAAGGGGCTACCTTTTATATTATAGGGGGCGGAACCTCTGAATATCGCCAAGAGTTGGAAGAGCTTGCACGTAGCTACGGACTTACAAACGTGGTGTTTACTGGAAGTGTTCCTTTAAATGGAGCATACGAACTGATCGCTCGTTCTGAAGTTTTACTTTTACCTTTTCCTAAAACTCTTTGCACAGACGTTGCTTGTCCGATCAAAGTATTGGAATATATGGCTTTTGGTAAGGCGATGGTTATAGATGAAGTAAGCGATCTTTCAAGATTTTTAAAAGAAAATGATGCCGCTTTTGTATGTGATCCTGACGACGAAGAGGCATTTGCAGAGGGCATTCGCATTTTACTAAAAGACGCAGGAATGAGAAAAAGAATTGGGATGAATGCAAAGAGATTAGTAGAAGAGTTTTCATGGGAAAAACAAGGTCAGAATCTTGCGAAAGTTGTAGACGAAGTTGGGAACCTTGAAGAAATGAAGAAGGTAGAGGTATGAAAGGTTCAAATGTGATTGATAATCCTTTTCAGATGAACGACTGGGATATTGGAAAATTTCTCAAAGTAGTTTTAACCATCCAACTTGCAGTATGGGGTGCAATAGGATTAGATGTAGCAGGCTTACAAATTCCAATTTTAAGACAATTCATCGGTTTTATCTATCTTACTTTTGTACCAGGCATTCTCATTCTCAGGATTCTAAAATTGCACAAACTCGGCAATATCGAAACACTGTTATACACCGTTGGATTGAGCGTTGCATCTGTGATGTTTATCGGATTGTTTATGAACGTGGTCTATCCGTTTTTCGGAATTTCCAGACCGATTTCAATCACGCCTTTGATAATCACGATAAGCATTCTCGTATTAATATTATGTATTATAAGCTACGTACGGGATAAAGACTACTCCAACCCAAGTTTCATTGACGTTGGCGAGATATTATCACCACCAGTATTGTTTTTGTGCTTGATACCTTTTTTGGCGATATTCGGGACGTATCTGGTTAATTTCCATCATAATAACATTATTCTGATGTTATTAATAGTTATACTTGCACTAATAGCTGTTTTAATCGGTTTTGATAAGTTCATTCCAAAGAATTTATATCCTCTGGCTGTTTTTGTAACTGCAATCTCGCTTTTATACCATAGCTCGTTAATTTCTATGTATTTGGTCGAGTGGGCAGACCTTGCAGGTGAATATTGGATTTCTAATACGGTAGTGATGAATTCAATTTGGGATCCTACGATATATAGTACTTGTAATGCCATGTTAAGTCTTGTTATGCTAGCTCCAATTTATTCCGTTATTTCATACATGAGTATAGCATGGGTCTTCAAAATAATCTATCCCCTATTATTTTCCTTGGTGCCACTGGGGTTGTATCGAGTATTTCAAAAACAGACCAACGAAAAAATCTCCTTTTTATCATGTTTTTTTTTTATGTCGATGTTCACTTTCTATGTGGCTATGTTGGGCTTGAACCGTCAACAAATTGCAGAATTATTCCTTGTTTTATTGATCCTGTCAATGATAGATGAAAATATAGATAAAACACATAGATCGTTTCTATTTATTGTATTTGGGGTTTCGTTGGCGGTATCTCATTATGCACTGTCTTATATCTACATGGCCTGTCTTATCGCTGCATGGCTATTATTGGCTTTAGCAGAAAATCATGAGATACAAAAAATGAGGGACAATCTCCATCATAAGTTCAGCAGATATAAAGATGGGAAACTTGCCGGTAACCCAATCTCTTCAAAAAGAAAAAATAGAACAATCAGTTCGACTTTTATCCTCATATTTGTCGTATTTACACTGACGTGGTACATGTACGTTTCAAACTCATCCGCATTCAATGCTGCTGTGAGCATATGTGGCCACATTGTAAGCAGCATCTTTACAGAATTTTTAGATCCGGGAGCTACACAGGGATTGGACATAATACTCATGACTCCTGAAACACCGCTTGGTTATCTTAATAAAGCTGTTCACTTCACCACACAGTTTTTTATTGCCGTAGGCATCGTTGTGTCGTTGTTGAAATGGAAAGAAAGAGATTTCAACGCCGAATATTTCGCGTTCTCCATCCCATTCTTTGGGATGTGCATAGCGAGTATAATAGTTCCTCATTTTGCAGCATCTATTAATACAACACGGTTATATCATATAATCCTCTTATTTTTAGCGCCTTTTTGTGTGATCGGTGGGATGTGGATGTTGAGAGTGCTAAGTATGAGTGTTAGGGCATCATGGACAAGTAAAAGCGTGAGAAATTCGTTAAGGGAGTTATATATATTTTTTGTGATTTATTTATTTTTCAACTCAGGTCTTATCTATGAAATTGCTGGTAATCCCTCCTCATTCTCTCTTAATCAGACTGCTGTTAATTGCCCTCATTTCGAGCTGCAGGAAGTTGATGCGGCAACATGGTTAACTGATAATAAAGTTGCCAACATCATAGCATATTCTGATTTGTATAACTCATACCTGTTTCAGATGTTGACGGGTCATTTGTCTCCATTGCAAGGAACTGATGAAGTAATAACTCCTACCGCGTATAGGGCTTATTTTTTTCTTGGAAAAGAAAATATTATAGATGGAAATATAAGGCTGAATGACCCAATGAACTCCCGTATGAACTACACACTTGCACCACTTCAAAACTTGACATTTTACAACACCTTGCTTAACAGTAACAAGATATATAATAATGGTAATGCACAAGTATATTATCAATGAACTCCTTTAATCCCATCCCACGTCCCTCTTAAAAAAGACATGAATGCATTTATATTTTTATGAGATATACTATAAATATATCCCATATACCAAAACTGAAATCCAAAGAAATAGATTAAAAAAGAAAGATATTGCTTTTTGGTTGCGTGTTGTTTAATAAAATAAAACCTGTTTCTAGCGAGGTAGTAAGCTTCGATGCAACTTCCGCCTGATGCACCGCCTTTGTGCCATATCTTCGACCTGAAGACATAGATAGACTTATATCCAATTTTACTCCCTCTTAAGCACCAATCTGTTTCCTCCCAGTATGCAAAATAAGCAGGATCTAATACTCCAACTTTCTTTACCACATCTGTTTTACACAATAAACAAGAGCCTCCAATATATCCGACTTCGTAACAACTATCATATTGTCCATTATCAGTTTCACCCGAAGCAATTCGAGGTGCTCTGCCTTTTACAAGCTCTATTTTACCGCCACCTGTGAACTGTATCAAATTACTTTTATCATAAAAATATACTTTCGCCCCCACAAATCCTATCATTCCGTCACTTTCACCAACTTTCACCAACTCCCCCAAAAACTCCGGATCCACAACCGTATCATTATTCAAAAGTAACACATAATCCGGATTCAAAGCCTTCAAAGCATATCTTATCCCAATATTATTCCCTTCCGCAAACCCATAATTCTTCTTATTTTTTATGAATACGAGTCTTCTATTATGTGGTGAATCTACAATTTCCCCCTCTTTCCCCCCTCCAGCTTCTGCCTCTTCTCTTGTATATTCTATAATCTTTATCGGCTTATTCTCGCCGGAATACTCAAAAAACTTCGACTCCACCTCTATTTCACCGCCGCAGTATTCTCTAATCTTCTGAACCGATTCATTCTTTGAATCATTGTCCACAACAATGACATCGTAATTGGGATAAGTTATCCGATAAAGCGACTCCAAACACTCTATCGTATCTTCCCACCCATTCCAGTTCAGGATTATTATTGAGATTCTGGGATTCATTTCTTCCTCGTGAGATAAAAACCAGCTTGATCTCCTTGCTTATTCTTATTTAGCTCATTAGCCATCTTTCTAAATTCTCTAATCTGTTTTGATGCAAATATGCTTTTTTTAGGATTGACTGAATATGAATTTTCTGCCGTTAACGGAACATCTCTTTTATATGATTCACTGCCCCAAAACTGAAATTCGGTGGAGTCAAAAATCACATCTTGTATGGACAGACCAGATTTTTCCACTAACAACTCAAAACTCTTTAAGGTATGAAGAAAGAAATGACGTGGGGCATCTATTTGCACCCAATCAACACTGTAACGATTCCATATACACTTTGTCTTCACGGGCATCCTGATTAGGCAAACACCATTTTCAGATAAAATTTTAGAGATTTTTGAAAGAGTTTCTAATTGGTCTGGAATGTGCTCGAATGAATGATTAGAGGTGATCAAATCAAACTTTTGACCATCAGGCAACTCATGGATGGTCTTTTTAAGGATTGTTACATTTCCATCTACATCATCCCTGTCCATGTATGGATCTACACCCATCAGATCAGTGAATCCCGTTTCGTTTAGAGAATAAAGCAAATTACCTGCACCACAGCCCACATCCAGTATTCTTGAATTATAGTTTACTCCCATCTTGCTAATCATGTCAAAAAGTAGATTTGGGTATTTTATATACAGTGCTTTCCCTATAAGCCCTTTTTTTAATAGCGTGTATTCATCCCTTTTTCTTATTAGAATTTGCTTTATGAAATTGTTAGATTCTCCTTTTTTGAATGAGTAGTAGTTTGAGGGATAGTACTTTTCCATGTCCTTTGGAATTTCTGCGATTTGGAGACAACCACATTCCGAACACTCGAAATAGGTAAATTCATCTCTAAATCCAAACATCATCTCTCTTATTTGAAATTCTTTGTTACTTTCAGAGTTTCCACAGACTTTACAAATCACTTTTACTAACCTCCTTTTCAGGAAACAAAATTTTAATCAGTCTAATATCATTCTTATCAATACCTTTAATCAGTGAAATTAACCCAAAGTAAATAATAGCTGCGGTAAACACAAGTATGAACAGATTCTGATCTCTAAAATATTCAATAAAAATGCCCATTAAAATACTTGCAGCTATAACCTTACTCACAACTTCTACAAGTTGTTTATTGGAAATACTATATCCAATTTTTAGACTCCAAATGAATATGAGAACAAAGACGGCAAAATCTGTTATTAACGTTGCTATAGCAGCCCCAATATAGCTATATTTAGGTATCAATATAACATTTAAGATTACATTTAGTAGTGCACAACCTCCAAACACCTCAGTTACTATTATTTGCCGGTTGGCAGCTTCTAACACACGTTCAAAAGCAGTTCTAGCAAAAATGAGTACTATAACCCAAATCAAAATTTGAAGAACAATTACCGAAGGCACATATTCAGCACCAAAAATCAGTAAAATAATTCTATCTGCCAATAATGTTATCCCAACACTTATCGGGAGGCCAATCATGAGCATGTATTTAAAATATTTCTCAAACATGAATTTCAGAGAGTCCTTAGAACTCACGTAAAAGCGAGACATAAGAGGAAAAACAGCGCTATTAAAAGCTATTGGGATGAATAACAAAACAAGAACTATTCTATATGCTGCATTATACCAACCAACCACCTCATCCCCCCTCATTAATGAAAGCATTACCGAGTCGATCCATAAATAAATGGTGATAAATGTTCCAGTTAGCCCAAACGGCAACGCCTTCTTTATCGTTGGCTTCCAGAACCCCAGATCAACCGCCATCCTCGGCAAAACAAACTTCCACGCACAAACAGCAAAAGCATATCCCAAGACGACTGCACTAACCAAAAAATAAATCGAAGCAAATCCAACAACACTGAAACCCCGGTCTATCGCAAATAAAGCACCAGCAAGCATCAAAGCACTGCTCAAAATCTGTCCAACCGATTGGTACTCCATCTTCTCATACGCCTGAAAGATAGAATAAAACACCCCGGAAAAAGCACTAAAAACAACGGACAAGGCAACCAGATAAACGACCTTGATCGTCTGTTCGGGATAGCCTAAAAGATTGATGAAAAGAGCGATCAATCCATACGTAACTACAGCCAGAATCACTTTCATCGCAGCAATATTCCCGAGGTACTTTCCAGCAAGGCTTTTATCCCTCGCCACCTCTCTCACTGTCAATTGCCGCAATCCAAGATCGGCAAAAACCCCGAATATTCCGGTAAACGCAAGCGCAAACGACAGCACACCAAACCCCGCCGCGCCAAGATACCTGGCAGTGTACATAATAAAGAAGAACCCCAGCGCATAACTCACAACCTGCGAAGCAAGCAGCACACCCGTATTCTTTGCGATCCTCTGCACCGTGTTCATCCGATCCCCCGGAGTGTCCCCTCTACTTTCAAGATCAACGTATCAATAAATATCTTCCAGTCCGGTCGCAGGTTTCTATGTATGAAGTGATTGGCGGAGTTCCCTATATAATAACTATTCTCTCTCGCAGCCTCCAGTCTCACCAGAAGATCATCCAAAAAACCCGGGTGATCTATCCCATAAAAGTCGAGCATGATGTCTAATGCCTTAAACAGAACCCCCTCATCAAAATCCAGATCCAGGCAGTAGAATATGTCATAGATATCTTTTCCTTCCATCCTGTTGTACAGGGCGACGAACTTCCTTGCCATCAGGTCTTCCAGTGAATAAACCTTAAAGATGGTTGGATGCGCCTCTATGAAATGAGATTTCACCAGGACATCCTCCACCTTCAAGGATTCGGTCCGGGTAAGATAGAACTCTATTCGTATCCGGTCCTTGTCATCGAACTCATTCACGTAATAACAATCGAACCTCAAGGTTCTATGAAGAATCCTCGGACCCTGTACATCAAAATCAGTTATTCCCATAACCCTCTCACTGATCGCAGAGATCTTCTCATTAAGACTATAATCCGAGACAAAATCCAGATCAATATCCTCTGAAAATCTGCTAACCCCCAATCTCGCCAGATACACCCTGTTTAAAGCAGTTCCCCCCTTCAAAATCACCTCCGGAAACAACCCCCTGAGCTGTTCCAGAACGATTGAGACTTTCTCGTCCTTTGACAAATACTTTAGACCGAGACCGGTCTTTGCAGATATATGCCTTAAAATCTCCGGATCAGCCATGATACCACCACGACAGTATGTTCTCTTTTCCGAGATTATCAAGCAACATCCATGGTTTCATATATCTTCCTGTAAGCCTCCCGGAGGGTAGTAGTTTCGTGTTGTTCTTAATCCTCTTCCTGAAGTACTGCAAAACCTCTTCCGGAATTTTATCTATCTCGTCCCCAAACAACTCCAGAACATATCCGGTTCTCTGGCATAGGGAACTCGATGCGAGTTCAAAATACCTGGTAAATTCAGTCCAATCCATATCCGCATCATACAACGCTTCCATTATCGTTGAATAACCTCCTCCGTACTGCGGTTTATAAAAGCAATCGAAGAATGTCTTCGCTACGGTGGATATGTAAATGTCTTTATAATATGTCATCCCTGTAGCTCTATCACCCATTGCCACGGATTTGAATGTGTATTCTCCCACCCTCTTCTCCATTGACCTGTTCTTTGCCACAACGAATATCGTGAAAGGCTCATAATCCAGAAGATCATAGATCCTGAGTGCAGAGGAAAATCCGATATAACCTTTAAATAACGCTAAAGCAATGCTGTAAGGATTCTTTATCAAAGGTAGATCAGACGGCTTCTTTTGAACCAGATAGACTCCCCTTTTCAGCCGGTACAAATAGCCTTTTGAAGAGAGGCTGTGGCAGATTTTATTTATCTGATGGGGCTTTAGATCCGGAAAGAGATCTCTTATTTCGCCGGTATAAGCTATGTCAACAGATGATATCGCATTGAATATCATCTGTTCTCGTTTGCTCATATAGATATTCTTGTTCATATCATACCCTATTACGGTACTATGTTTATAAAATTATCTACGAAATGCAGGAGTGAAGCTTTGCCAGTCCCAATCAGGGACAATTGCAACATTTTGCAATGTTACTGGCTCTGAATTGCCAGTGCAATCGATTGCCTTCTTTAGCACCCCCAATCCCCTTTCGCCCCCTGCAAAGGACTTCGGATCTGCCGGGAATCCCGACACATACGGATTAATCATCCAAACCACCGATTACAATTATTACATACCCCTGCAAGTTTTGTAACTTTCTGTTGCAATACGCCCGCGTTACCTACGGTTCTCAGCATTATCTTCCCCAATCACCCAAACCCTCATCCGCGCCGCCTTCCCTGTATCTCTGCACCATCACCCCAGCCCGGAGCAGACTCTCAAACGTCCCGGCGTCGCTCCAGTACCCATCGAGTACCCGATACCCCATGCTGCCCTCTCTGATATAATAATTATTCGCATCCGTGATCTCAAGTTCGCCCCTTCCCGATGGTTTCAGCGTCCTGATCACATCAAACACATCCGAACCATACATATACAGCCCGGCAACCGCCAGATTGCTCCGCGGCTTCGCAGGTTTCTCCTCGATACCAAGAACCCGCCCCCCATCCAGCTCAGCGACACCGAACCTGTAGGCATCGGACACACCTTTGAGAAATACCTTTGCTCCACCACTGAAAGTCGAGACATCCCCCCTGATACCGTCCTGAAAGATATTATCCCCGAGGATCACAGCCACATTCTCCGCATCGGCAAACCGCTCCGCAAGCCCTAGCGCCTGTGCGATACCGCCTGCCTCGTCCTGAATCTCGTAGGTGAATGACGCACCCCACTCCGAGCCCGAACCCAGGAGTTCAAGGAAATGACCCGCATGTCCCCTGCCAGAGACGATCATGATCTCGTCTATCCCTGCATCAATGAGGGTCTGCAATGGATAATAGATCATCGGCTTGTCGTAAACCGGCAGCAGGTGCTTGTTTGTCACTTTTGTCAGCGGATAAAGACGTGAGCCGGTGCCGCCGGCGAGGATGATTCCTTTCATATTATTCACTTGCTCCTTTCTGTGACTTCGATTCCCCGAGTGAACCGCTCATAACTTTTACTATCTTTAACATGGTGCTTTTCTAAAAGTTCGTTTACTTCATATATATCCAGGTCCAGCAGTTCTGCCAATTTACCTTTACTGATCCTGCCGCTGGAATACTGGTTTACCAGATAGGATTCCGCGCCCGTCCACAAGATCCGGTTCAAGGCAGATACTTTATCAAGGTGCTCTTCCCGGGAACATCTGTCCAAAATACTATCGATACTTTCTGGCACCTCTATTGTAATACTCATTGCAGCCCCCCAATTTTGCTTCTTATGTAAAACATATTCTTACCTATTACCATTGGTTTTAACAATTCTGCATACTTAATACTTTTTTCCTTGCTTATTAAACCATTATTATGCACATTAATATCGCATCAAGCAATATTTTCACCATGTCTATCGTCCCGTCCCTTTAATCTTCAGATACGCCCCAAGCGCATCCCTCCAATGCCGCATCGGGCTGGTCTTCGTGTTAACCAGAACCGAATACCGGGGACGCTTCGCCCTCATGACAAACTCTTCGCTTAAGCAGGGTTCGGCATTATCTATAATCGCCGATGCAAACTCATACCACGAACATACACCATCATTGGTGATATGGTAAATACCCGGTGCAAGCCCCACAATCTCAGCAGTTTTCCAGGCAAGATCCGCGGCATACGTAGGTCTCCCAAACTGATCATTCACCACCCTGACCGTGTCCATCTCCTTTGATAATCCAAGCATAGTCTCAACAAAATTCTTCCCGTGTACACCAAACAGCCATGAAGTTCGTATGATCCGGTAATCGTCTGCATGTTCCATGATATTCATCTCACCCAGAAGCTTTGATTCACCATAGACATTGATCGGATCGGGTGCGTCAGATTCCACATACACCTCTTTTGAACCATCAAATATATAATCAGTGCTATAATGCACAAGTACTGCCCCCGCCTTATTACATGCTCTTGCGATATACCCCGGTGCCTCGCCGTTTACCTCAAATGCAGTCTCGCGGTCATCTTCACAGCCACCCACATCAGTATAGGCAGCAGCATTGATCACCAGATCGGGACTTAACTCCTGTATAAATGTACTCACCAGAGCCTCATCAGTAATATTCGGATCCCGACCCCGCGCGACTGCATCTGGAAATACCTTCTGCAAGTCATGCCCAAGCATTCCATCAGCGCCGAGTATCAGTGTTTTAATTTCTTCCACCACCATTCGTTTTCAAGATACCATCCAACGGTTTTCTCAAGTGCCTCCTCGAAATTATATTTCGGCGCCCATCCGAGATCCCTCAGTTTGGAGCAGTCAAGCGAATACCTGAAGTCGTGACCCTGGCGATCCTTCACATACTCAATCATAGAACCGTCTTTCCCAAGAATTCCGAGAATCTTTCCGGTAATTTCAAGATTTGTCCTCTCGGCGCCGCCCCCAATATTATAGATTTCGCCCACCTTACCACGCTTAAGTATAAAATCGATAGCACGACAATGATCGAGTACATAGATCCAATCACGCACATTCTGGCCATCCCCATAGACCGGAACTTTCTTACCTTCCGAAAGATTGGTAATAAACAACGGAATCAGTTTCTCAGGATACTGATAGGGACCAAAATTGTTGGTGCATCTGGTTATGATCACGGGCAGGTTGTGGGTCATACAATAGGATCGTGTAAGCAGATCGGATCCGGCTTTGCTCGAAGAATATGGACTTGAGGGATTCAAGATATTGGTCTCTTTGAACGATCCTTTAATTGTGCTGCCGTAAACCTCATCGGTTGATATATGGATGAATCGCTCGATGCCATGCCGCAAGGCAGCATCAAGCAAAGTGTAGGTGCCCAGAAGATTGGTTCTTACAAACGCAGAACCATCCACAATCGAACGGTCAACATGACTCTCGGCTGCAAAATGGATAACCTGCTCAATCTGCTGCTTCTGCATGAGCCGGTCCACAAGATCATGGTCGCAGATATCACCACGTACAAAAGAATAATTGGGATCACTCTCGACATCCATCAGATTATCCGGATTGCCGGCATAAGTTAACTTGTCAAGATTGATTATCAGATCATCGGGGTGCTCATATAGCATATACCTGATAAAGTTACTCCCGATAAAGCCTGAACCACCAGTCACAAGTATTTTCATGTTTTAAATCCCTTATAATCGAATTAACCATGTTTCAATCCGGGCGCAAGTCCCCAGTCATAAGGAATCTCATCGGTATCCGGAGGTAGTCGATACTCGTCCGGCTCCTCATAATTGTACGGCAGTGTTGGGATGCTGACAAAATATGCAGTCTCTGTACCAACCGCCTTGAAGCCATGATATACGCCGGGTGGAACACTGATCAATATCGGGTTCTTCTCGCCAACAAAGAGCTCTATCAGGGTTTTATAGGTCGGAGAATCCCCCCTGTCGTCATACAGTGCAACTTTCATCATACCATGCACACATGTGAAGTTGTCGGTCTGCAACTTGTGATAATGCCACGCCTTCACAACACCCGGATATGCAGTACTCAGATAGACCTGCCCAAATTGCTGGAAAGCAGGGTCATCACATCTCAGGATCTCCATAAGCCAGCCCCGCTCGTCGGGAATGACTTTCAGGTCTTTGATGTGTACTCCATCGATTGTTACTTTCATATTTACATCCATTAGTCAAAGCCCCCTATAACAAAACCCCATCCCCCGAAACTCGTCATGCGCGACCGCCACAATCGCACCATCCATGCATCCTTTGGGCGGTAATATGTGACCTGTAATCCGTGACATGTTACTCATCACCTGTTACTCATTACTGACAGTGCAGCCGTCACGCCTGGGTTATCATTCGCCAATGCGAGTTCCCGTATATGCTTCCGTCGTCATCTATCAGCATCAGCGCAGGAGTTTGCGGTGCACCATGGTTCATCGCTTGAACTTGCACTTGTGCGTCACGTGTGGCGGCATCAGCCGACATACACCGAACACGTGCGAGATGGACGGTACCCCACAAACGCGAAAAAACCATCTTGACGCGAAGATATTCGCCAACGCGGGCTTATCCCATCTTGTCCAGTTTCCGCTCGAAATCACTGAGGTCTTTCGCGGTAACAACGAGCTTGATCAGTTCGTTTAACAGAGCGCTGTTTCTTTCCCGGAGGTTGTGTATGCGCTCGAACAACTTATCCGAGACCGAGCCGAAACGTGCTGTAAGCGCAGTGATTACGGTTTCCTCCACACCCTCTACCCTACCTTCTTCCATCAGATCCTCATAGAACGGGGATTGTTTCAGCAATTTGTCTTCGATCATGTTTTTCACCACCTCTTTTGAGTATTTCAGTCGTGCAAACGTCGCCATGCACATATATGAACTTGCACTTATAAGATTATGCTCGACCGCCCAAATCAACTTTTCCCTGCACTCGGCAAGATCCGCGTCCGGCATCAGCGGTGTGAGCGCGTAGAGCCAGGGCGAGTTCCTCTTCAAAGACCATCTTCGACTTCAGTTCCCAGACCTTGACCACATCGTAGTTGAATGTGAATATGTGCTTGCCTCCGACGTGCGAACTGTAGGTGGTCTCGATTGGGCGGTCTGTTTGTGTGAGATAGACGACCACCGGATACACCGGTAACCCGTACAGCTCCACGATCCTTGCATGGTACGCGAGCATCCGCACCGGCATATCCGGGTCGTATCTGGTCTGGAATTCAATGTGAAGGATGGACTCCTCATCGCCGGTCATCTCTGCAAGGAAATCGACGATGCGTTCGCCTGACGGGAGAGATTCGGAGATCTGCTTGAGATCTGGCTTACTTCCGAGAACCAGCGTTGCAATGTCTGCCGAGAGTTCGGGCGAGATGCATTTTATGGCGGAGTCGTACTGCATGTTGGATGTTGGTTGTGGCAGAGGTTACTAACTGTATTGCTTGCATGCTTGCACATAACCCATGGCGGGGTGATGGGCCCGATGCATGCGAGATGGAGCAGTGATGCAAAGCATCCGCCAGAATCGCTCGCCCTATCTTGTCCGGTTTACTCTTGAAATCATCACGAGCTTGATCAGTTCGTTTAACAGGGCGATGTTTCTTTGGTCCGAGACTGCGCCGAAACGCGCTCGCGCTGTAAGTGCAATGATTATGCTTTTCTCTGCACCCTCGCCTATGCCTTCTGCCACAATCCCGGATTGGCGAAAACTCCGAATATCCCTGTAAACAGTAGTTCCGAATACCCCTACTTCCGAATACCTTTATATTCTATAAAACATAGTCCCATCACCCAACAAATGAGGTGATGGATGACTATGTTAATAAAACAGTCAGATATTAGGGGCGTACTTATGAATAAGTTTTGCGGCGAAGGAGGTTTTATATGAGTGCCCGAAGGTGCAGAATACAGCGCAGAAGATGCGACCAATCTGCTGTTGCACGCTGCTACTTCGTCTTCAAACTCTATAGAATCAGCAGTGCAGGATTTACAGGCAATGCATCCGATTTCAAGGATTCCGTGTGCAGATACTGTACATACCTATGTAAAAGAGAGACTTTTTGATCTGTTCTGGTCGGTTGAAAACATGACGCCAACTCGGAAAATACAAACATGATTAGATGGTCGTAATCAGTGAAATGTCGAGTAGAGCCCATAGCACACCTTTTTTTGAGATAATAGCCCCAAGGTTGCTATGAACCCCCTCACAGAACCGGACTTGAAGATCCCCCTCATCCGGCTTCCGAAGCACATCTTCCACGGATTCGGGTTGTATAACGAGTGACACATCTTCAGGCTTTTGGGAGTGTATTGAATAGGATGAAACGATTGAGGTCATGCCACCGACCGCTGTTGGTTTGTCTGTAATGTGACAAAGTAGGATTATACTGTCGATGAAAAAGCAATTTCAGAATCGTGGCTACCGCCACTGTTTTTGAGAGTGCTACGTACCAAGTCTCGATCCGCGCCCGCCATCCCCTAAAGACGCAGCACGCCATAAGAGACCCCGGAGACTCACCCACATACATCCGCATCCGACCCGGGCGCAATCCCGGATGCCGGATCGACCCCCCTCCCGCTGCCATCGTGCAGAGCAGGTACAGAAAACCAACGCCAAGCAAACCACCGCCCGGCGCAACCGAGAGAGGAGGTTGCCCGAACCGTCCAGCAACCCCAATCAACGCAGGTCACCCCGTCCGATAGCATCGCCCCAGTATCATCCGCTGCCATTCAGCTACACCTTCCGCTTCCGCATTCGCTCCGGTCCACTTCCATATCAAAGAGCATCGCAAAGAGCAAGAACTGCACGCCAACTATGAACAACAAGAATGAAAGGGTCAGTCTGATGAAGAGAGACCCCCCCACCACAAACCTGTAGTACAGCGAGTAAAGTCCTGCCAGGAAACCAATCGGCGTCAGTACAATTCCAAAGATATAGAACAACACAAGAGGGTGGAAACTGAGCACGGCGTACTTCATCTTGAGTCTCCAGAAGAAGTCCGTAAGCAGCATATAGGACACCTTAACAATGTACTTGCTATACCGTATCCCGGACTTCTCCCGCCCGTACTTCGCAGGCATCACGACATCCACAACCCGAAACCCGTACACATTCAGTCTCACAAGGAGATCATTGCAATATCCGTACCACGGATAGATTGAATCAAGATTTATCCGCTCCAGAGCGTTCTTTGATATCGCGGTATAACCGTTCTGGGGATCCATCATCTGCCAGTAGCCGCTCCCGATCTTTGTGAGGAACGTGAGGATCGCATTACCAGCGAATCTCCATCTGCTCATCCCGGTCCTGTACTCAGGGCTTAGCAACCTATTTCCTTTCGTATAATCCGCCCTTCGCTCCACAATCGGATCCAGCAGACGCGGGAGTTGCTCAGGATCCATCTGGTTATCGCCAGCCATCACCGCAACAATATCGATACCTTCCTCAAGCGCTCTCTTGTAGCCAGAGACGATCGCCGCCCCAACGCCGCCATTTGTGGCATGTGATACGAAAACGACCCTTCGGTCACCGAAATTTTTGATGATGTTAGCCGTATCATCGGTAGATGCATCATCGATAGCATATATCGCATCCACATAATCCGGAATCGCTGTCAGTGCCTCCTCTATCAGATCGCTCTCGTTATGTGCAGGAACCACAACCCCGATCGCATGTTCTCGATACATTCATTAATTCCCCTCCCGGCTCCGGAGAGCCAGTTCAAAACAATCGAACGAAAAGTACCCATTCACTATCAATTCCACCTCAACCCCTCTCTGCCCATACCATCCCTCAAAGACGTGACATACCACAAAAGACCCCGGAAAACTGTCCGCACATACCCACATCCGACCCGGCCATAATCCCTGAATACCGGATCGACGCCCCCTTCCGCTGCCGTCGTGCAGAGCAGGTACAGAAAACCAACACCGTGAAAACCGCCGCCCGACGCAACTGAGAGATGGGGCTGCCCGAACCGTCCAGTGACCTCAATCAACGCAAGTCACCCTGTCCGGTAGTACCAAGCTTGAATTCAACCATTGCAACACCATCTCATTCCCCTCGTCATATCCAGTACCATATTAGTCATCAATCCATTATAAACTCTTTCCCAAAGCGTGTTTGCCCCACCGGTTACACCCGAAAATGGTCTTTTTTACCAAGGCTGCTTACCCCGGCGGAAATCACTTTTACGGCGGGCATGGATCTGAAAGACAGAATCCGCGCCCAACCACTGCAACATAGCAATCAAGAAATACGAACAATAGTAGCGATCTCCCAACATGATATCGCCTGCGGATATGCTGTCCAATATCTGGCGCAACAGGGCATGTTCGCCAGTTTCTTCACCCTGATAGGGTCCAATAGCTACATCAAGTACTGCTCCGCAAGATAATGAGATTGTAGCGACGAGACGGGCGATTGGAAAGCCTACACCCGGTTTCTGCCCTTCAGGCTGTGAATACATCTTCTGGTTTTCAGGAATATCTGGCATCGAGACCGTCGTTTCCATCTACAAGCTTAACTGAAACGACCTTTCCATTTCCAATCCTCTTCTGACTGTAGATGCAATAATCTCCCCGTCTCACGCACCAATCTCTTAACAGGTCTTTCAGGCAGGCACATGCGGGCGTTGCAGTAGGATTTGTTGTTTGACGAACAAGGCGCCTCGCCTTGCGCCACACGTTCTATAAGCACCTTCGCTACTGCATTTTGGCAGGGTTGATCTGATACTTGAGTACTTGGGACAAGAAGGTAGATAGAGTGGTTATAGGAGAAAATATACGGTCTCGATAACTGTCTACTTCTTCATCTATAATATTCCGGATGGATTCAGTCGAAAGGATATCGTTGAAGGGCAATCCCTCGGTTTGGACAAAGCGCCTCTTCAGTGTGTTTATCCGGTGAGAAATCCGTTTGCGAATGGAATCAAACATGGTTGGTACCTCGTTTGTGGATTCATAATAATTTATAAATCTTTATGTTAGCATAATAAGATGCCAATCACATCTACTTTATTGCTTCTATTTGGATTATTTTCTTAAGGTAGTGCCATTGGCTTCTGGAGGTATTTTTGATTTGTGCCGTTTCTGGATACCGGTTGAAGATTATTAGTCGTGAATGATGTGTGGGTGTCATTAGCGGTGGTTGCCGATTTTTGAATGGTGTACTGGCAGTTTTCGTGGTTTTATCGGGAAAATGTAGTAAATCCGGTCTGGATTCTCTGGTATGAGACTTTCATTACATACCGACGAGGGAGTTTAGGTGTATGTGGTGGGCGGAAAGTATGGATATCAATAGATTTTTTGACAGTGCCGTTGCAGAGGTCTTGAAGTGAGAGCTGCCAGACAGAAAGAGTATCGTTCCGGACGATCAGGAAGATGATTCACTCTTCAGGTGTTGCAGATATATAGGGCAAGCCCCAATAAATAACTCACCCGAATGCAGGCTCGATGGTGACATCCCACTTTGGCAAATTTCCCGATCTTTCAATTCTCTCTTCGCAGATTTTCATTGCCTCTTTTGTCAATTTCACTCCGTTCTGGTAAACTTTATCGATAAGATGAACTGCAGGATGTACACTGTTCCACGTCATGGTTTCAGCCCATTTGATAGCTTTATTGACTGAAGACAAGAGTGTGCCGTTCCAATGCATCTCTAAAACCCCCCAACATCGTTCAACAGGGTTGTATTTGCTGTGATAAGGAGGATAATAAGCCAGCTGGATTTTCAATCCCGTGTTATCAGCAAATTCGATCATTCTTTTGATAAATTGTGTTCTACGGCTACTTACGTGCGGCCCATTGTCCAGATTTATGACCAACTTTCGAATATCCGCATGCCGTTCTTTATTTTCTTCCCACCACAGTTCCAAGCAATCCACAACAAAGTCGCTGGTCTCCACCGAGGTGCTGAATACGATAGATAGATGATCCGTTGTTGGTTCAAATATACCAAAAGGAACCATTTTTATATCAGGATTCATATCATGATCTAAAGCCTCTTCTGGTTCTTCTTCTCTGGATTTTCCACCTCTGGAAAACTCTCCGATGTTCACTTTAGCTTTAGCGTCAATTGAGATCCTCAAAGTCTCTGGATCCTCGTCTGACTGGTGATTGACTTTATTAACATTCTCAAAAATTGCATTGGTCTCAGGAATCTTCTTAAGTGGCTT
>PQXF01000006.1:19732-29664 GCA_003194445.1 Candidatus Methanogaster sp. | reverse complement strand
ATTTGTTCTTTAATTTTACTGAAACTCAGACGTATGGGATATATGTAGTTCTATTAGTTGTCACTCGATCAAGAGATCAATATGTAAAACTGGTGGCAGGTAAATTATTATTTGTGAGTTGCCTAGGACAGGTCGGCAGCTCCTCCGAAACCCAATACTTAAACCCAACTTCGCGCATAACAACACTACATGGCATTCTCACCGGTGCTGGCATCGAAAGCTCTCTGGCAGCTCAGGGTCCGGAAAAGACCTTTTGTCCTGTCGCACGGGATCAACGCGAGATGCAACCTCCGTTGCAAGTTCTGCGAGTACTGGAAGGAGGAGGGCGCGGAGATGGAGACCGGGGAGGTACTAAGTCTCCTCGATGAAGCAAGATCCTTTGGAATCGGAGCCTATAATGCATGGACTGCCGAGCCGCTTCTGCGAAAAGACCTTCCTGAAATCCTAAAGCACGCTCACGACCTCGGGATGATGACCTCGCTCATAACCAACGGAAAACTCCTGAAGAAGCGAATCCCGGATCTATCGGACCTCGATTACCTGTCAGTCTCTCTGGACGGGATAAAGGCATTTCAGGAGATCAGGGGATTTGAATTCGATTGCGTGCTGGATGGGATAATGGACGCGAAGGAGGCAGGTCACAGCATCCTGTTAAACTGTGTGATCAGCGGAAAGAATCTGGATGAGATCAGGAATCTGGTATATCTGGCGCGTGATCTCGGCGTCTGGATATCCTTCGAACCGATCCATGAGTTTGGAGGGATATCCGGGATGATCTGGGAGGAGATCGGGATCAGGGACATGGGAGCGTACAGAAGGGCGGTCGATCAGATCATCGGACTTAAGAAGAGTAAGTTTCCGATCATCAATTCCCTGACGTATCTGGAGATGGTAAAGAACCTGAAACCCAATTTCAGGTGCCATGCCAGCGATATCGTACTCCATGTCACTGCTGATGGCAGGATCGAGAACTGCCGGGTCGCAAGGACACATCTCGGGGATGTGAGTGACGGTATTCCGAATGTCTGGAAGTCGTCAAAAGACCTGCGGAAAAGGGCGTCAGAGGAATGTGGAGGGTGCCTATTCTTCGGATACGTTGAAAACAGTCTCCTTTACGAGTTTAAACCGGAAGTGCTAGCGCATTACGAGTGGGTATGACCGGCATTACAGTCGAGGGATCTGCCAGCCTATCCGCAATCTTTTTATAGAAGTACTATCAGTTGGAATATAACAATTACGGAGGCTCGTAATGGCTGGACAGATCACTCAACCAATAATTGTCGTAGACCCAAGTAAGGAACATGTACGTGGAAAGGATGCATTGCAGATGAACATCACCGCTGCTATGGCGGTGTCAAACATGGTAAAATCGACGTTTGGTCCAAGCGGCATGGACAAGATGCTCGTAGATGTGGCAGGGGATGTCACGATCACCAACGATGGTGAGACCATTTTGCGCAAGATCGCTGTGGAGCACCCAAGCGCAAAAACGATCGTTGCTGTTGCAAATACACAGGAAAAGGAAGTCGGGGATGGTACCACTGCGTCTGTCATGTTTGCAGGAGAACTGCTTAGAAGAGCAGGCGGACTGCTGGAGCGGGGCATCCACCCAACAACGGTTATTGCAGGGTATAAACTGGCAGAACAGAAATCACAGGAAATTTTAGGCGAACTTGCAATCGATGTCGCAGAGGACGACGCCGATCTTTTACAGAGCATCGCAGCAACCGCAATGGTCGGCAAAGCCATCGCGTGTGATGATCTGGCACCAATCTGTGTACGTGCAATACAACTCATTAAAAACGGGGATATCGATGTCTTTAATAACGTCAGGATCCAGCAGAGCGTCGGTAAAAGCATTGAGGACGCCGAACTGATCACAGGTGTCGTGATCGACAAGAGGCGTTCGCATGATGCGATGCCAAAACGCGTCAAGGATGCACATATTGCGCTGTTGACATCAGGTATCCAATTCCGGAGGTTTGCCAAGGCGCCTGGCGGAAAGACCAATGAAAATGTGAAAGTAACCTCTGCTGATCAATTGGAGGAGATGTACGCGGGGGAAGAGTCTGCTATCAAGTCAGATGTCGATAGTCTCTACAATATCGGCGTGAATGCCGTCTTCTGCACCCAGAGTATTACTGAGTCTGCACAAACATATCTTGTCAAACGCGGCATATTCGGGGTTGCGCGGGTCAACGACAACGATCTGGAAGCGATCTCACGCGCCACTGGCGCAACCATCCTCTCGAATATCGTAGATGTGGAGGAGATCGATCTCGGCACAGCAGGTATTGTTGAGGAGAAAGGCTCGGAGGATGAGGAGCTGATCTACATAAAGGACTGTCCGAATCCGAAGACCGTTTCCATCGTCGTTCACGGCGGCACGGAACATGTTCTGGATACCGTCGAGGGTGCGCTTGGCGATGCGCTGCGGGTTGTGGCTGATGTTGTCAAGACTAATACGGTCGTTGCTGGCGGAGGCGCATGTGAGACTGAACTTTCACTCCGCCTCAAGGAGTATGCCAGAACTATCGGTGGCAAGGAGCAACTTGCGGTCGATGCGTTCGCGGACGCTCTGGAAACGATCCCGCACACACTCGCAGAGAATGCAGGGCTTGACTCGACCGACATGATGGCTATGCTCAAAGCGAAGCATATAGCCGGCAGCACAGCATCCGGCATCGATGTGTACAACGGTGATGTCATCGATATGTACGAAAATGGTGTCATCGAGCCGCTACAGGTGAAGACCCAGTCCCTGAAATCCGCTACCGATGCCACGGTCATGATCCTCAAGGTCGATGATGTACTCGCATCCGAGCGCAAGGAACTGACTCCGGCACCGGGACAGGCACCACACGACTATGACCGATTCTGAGATCGAGGAGTCGGGCGTTTCGGAAGTTGATCTCGCAGAGGGTGCGGATGAGGACACCGGCGCAGAATCACTTCAGACGTTGAAAGAGCGGCTCACGGAATGCAAGGAGAAGGCAGACTCGCATTTCGACCGATTGCAGAGATTGCAGGCGGATTTTGCGAATTACAAGAAGAGAACCGCGAAAGAGACGATCGAATCGATCGAATACGCAAACGAGTCGCTCATCTTGTCGATCCTCGATGTGGTCGACAATCTTGAGCGGGCTCTTGACTCTATTCAACGGGATCCTGATGTGGACCACATCAAAAAAGGAATAGAGATGATTCTGCGGCAGTTTCATGACGTACTCAAGAAGGAAGAGGTCTTCCCGATCGAGTCGGTCGGCGAGATATTTGATCCACACCTGCATGAGACGATCGCCCGGGTGAAGTGTGACTCTGAAAGCGGCACCATCGTTGAGGAACTGCAACGCGGATACAGATTCAAATCAAAAGTGATCCGCCCCTGCATGGTCAAGGTGGCAGAGTAAGCCGGGCAACGTTCGGACAGACTGAACAGACCCGGCAATAGTATGTGGAACCGAACAAGGAATTTTCAATTACAGGGACTTTGCGAATCCAATAGATATTTATTACATCGGAACAGTTTGTGAAGCGATCATTCAACAGTGATGAAGAGCATTGATTGAGGTATTGATGAAGCATATCGTCAGCAGGAGATAAAATGGAACTTGCAACAATCGGACGCGGAGATTTCACGCTCGGATTCAAACTCGCAGGTGTGAGAAAGACGTACGAAGTCACCGAAGATACGATAGAACCGACAGTGCGCAAAGTACTTATGGATCGGGATGTTGGAATACTGGTCATGAATAACGATGATGCTTCGCTTCTTCCGGATGCGCTGCAATCGGCGCTCGACGAATCGGTCGTGCCGACTGTGGTTCTGGTCGGGGGCGGAGAGACTACTCAGTTACGAGAAAAAATAAAACAAGCAGTAGGTGTTGATCTTTGGAAGTAAAAGGAACTATATACCGGATAGCAGGACCGGTCGTGACCGTCATCGATGTACCCACAAAGATGTATGACGTGGTCAAGGTCGGCAACGAGGGGCTTATGGGAGAGGTGATAGGTATCGAGGGCGACAAATCGACCATTCAGGTGTATGAGGATACATCAGACATCGCGCCGGGTGAGCCTGTCGAGAATACCGGCATGCCGTTATCTGTCGAACTTGGACCCGGACTCCTCGAGAGTATCTATGATGGAATCCAGCGCCCGCTTCCCGTGCTTATGGAGCTGATGAAGAGCGATTTCATCGAGCGCGGCGTCACCGCTCCAGGACTTGACCGTGCCAGAGAGTGGGAGTTTACCCCGGTCGTCACAAAAGGCACTGAAGTTAAGGGCGGGGACATCATAGGGACGGTTCCTGAGACTCATATCGAACACAAGATCATGGTTCCGCCAAACGTGGCAGGTGCCGTCGATGATATCAAAGCGGGATCGTTTAAGGTGACCGATTGTATCTGCAAGCTTGCGGACGGTACTGAACTAACATTGATGCAGAAGTGGCCCGTACGTGCACCAAGACCGTCGCGCAAGAAACTGATGCCGAACATCCCCTTGATAACAGGGCAGCGGATCCTTGATGGACTCTTCCCGCTTGCGAAGGGCGGGACTGCCGCGATTCCGGGACCTTTCGGATCCGGTAAGACTGTTACCCAGCAGCAACTTGCAAAATGGAGTGATACCGAGATCGTGGTCTATATCGGGTGCGGCGAGCGTGGGAATGAGATGGCTGATGTTTTAAACGAGTTTCCTGAACTTGCTGATCCGAAGACTGGCAAGCCGCTGATGGAACGAACCGTTTTGATCGCAAACACCTCAAACATGCCTGTTGCGGCAAGAGAAGCATCGGTGTACACCGGGATCACCATCGCCGAGTACTACCGGGATATGGGGTACGATGTCTCGCTGATGGCTGATTCGACATCGAGATGGGCCGAGGCGATGCGTGAAATATCATCGCGACTTGAAGAGATGCCTGGCGAGGAAGGGTATCCTGCATACCTCTCTGCCAGACTATCAGAGTTTTATGAGCGCGCGGGAAGGGTTGACACACTATCAGGGCTTACCGGATCGGTTACTGTGATCGGCGCGGTATCTCCGCCGGGCGGCGACTTCTCTGAGCCAGTGACACAGAACACACTCCGTATCGTCAAGGTCTTCTGGGCTCTCGATGCGAAACTCTCGCAGAAGAGGCATTTTCCATCGATTAACTGGCTCGAAAGTTACAGTCTGTACCTCGATCTTCTATCAGACTGGTACAACGAGCAGGTATCGCCTGAATGGCTGCAACTGCGTGGCGAAGCGATGGAAATACTCCAGAAGGAGTCGGAACTTCAGGAGATCGTGCAACTTGTCGGTTCGGATGCGCTTCCCGAGGATCAGCAACTGACGATGGAGGTTGCCAGGATGCTTCGAGAAATTTTCCTGCAACAAAACGCATTTCATCCGGTCGATACGTTCTGTACGATGGATCATCAGTATGGATTGGTAAAATCGATCTTAAAGTACTCCGATATGGCGAACAACGCTTTGGAAAGCGGAGTCCCGCTTGGAGATATCATCTCTGTGAAATCGAAGGACGATCTGACAAAGGTCAAGTTCGAGAAAGAGCTTGACAAGGAACTGGACAAGGTTCTCGCAACGATGGATAATGAGTTTGAGACGATGCGGGAGGCAGTGAAATGAAGGAATATAAGACGATCAACGAGGTCTCAGGACCGCTTATCTTTGTGGAGAAGACCGAGCCGGTCGGATATAACGAACTTGTATACATCAAACTGGAAGACGGAACCACGAAGCGCGGGCAGGTTCTCGACACCTCCAAGGACATCGTCGTGGTTCAGGTCTTTGAGGGCACGGGCGGCTTGAACCGGAGTTGCGGTGTCAGGTTCACAGGCGAGACCATCAAACTGCCAGTATCGATCGACCTTCTTGGACGGATCCTTTCAGGGTCAGGAGACCCGCTCGATGGCGGTCCGAGAATCGTTCCCGAAGACCGGATCGATATCAGCGGTGCTGCCATGAACCCGTATGCGAGAAAGCCGCCTGAGGATTTCATCCAGACCGGCATCTCCACGATCGATGGGATGAACACGCTTGTGCGTGGGCAGAAACTGCCGATCTTCTCCGGATCAGGACTCCCCCACAACGACATCGCTCTTCAGATTGCAAGGCAGGCAAAGGTGCTAGGGAGTGAGGAGGCGTTTGCTGTGGTCTTTGCCGGTATGGGAATCACGAACGAAGAGGCGCAGACATTCATGCAGGATTTCGAGCGGACTGGCGCGCTTGAGCGTGCAGTGGTCTTCTTAAATCTCGCAGACGACCCTGCTGTCGAGCGGCTGATCACGCCGAGACTTGCGCTTACGGCAGCAGAATATCTTGCTTACGAACACGATATGCACGTACTTGTGGTGCTCACCGACCTTACAAACTACGCAGAAGCCCTCCGGCAGATGGGTGCTGCAAGAGAAGAGGTTCCCGGGCGGCGGGGCTATCCCGGATACATGTATACCGATTTCTCAACCATCTACGAGCGGGCAGGCGTTATCAAGGGTAGGAAAGGCTCTGTCACGCAGTTCCCGATTCTTTCGATGCCAGGAGACGACATCACCCACCCGATACCCGATCTGAGCGGGTACATCACCGAAGGGCAGATCGTTGTATCGAGGGACCTGCATAGGAAGGGGATCTATCCCCCGATAAACGTGCTTCCGTCGCTTTCACGGCTGATGAACTCCGGGATTGGCAAGGGCAAAACAAGAGAAGACCACAAGGCAGTTTCCGACCAGATGTATGCGGCTTATGCCGAAGGAAACGATCTCAGGGGTCTTGTTGCAATCGTTGGTAAGGAAGCGTTATCTGAGCGTGATCGGAGGTTCCTCGAGTTCGCTGACATGTTTGAGGACCAGTTCGTCAGACAGGGACGGGATGAGGACAGGGACATTGATACCACGCTTGAGATCGGATGGAATCTGCTTGCCGAACTGCCAGAGGCACAGTTGACGCGGATTGACAGCGAGACGATCGCGAAGTATCATCCGGCGCATCGCGGCAGACCTGTTACAGAAGGTTGATGGCTTCGTCGATGCTAACGCATTCAAAAACTGCCCTTCGGGAGAGGTTGCCAGAAACTGATTCCTGGAGGGCAAGTTTTCACTCTGTGCAGACTTTTTTTAACTATCCGTAGAATTGGAACTTTTGCTTACAGATCAATTCTACCAGCTGCCGCATGTAAGATCATAAGAGCGTCGAGCGATGTGATGCGGTGGTCGCCGCTCACGTCTGCCACGGGGTTTTGTGCGCCGCTGGCAGCAAGGCGAAGCGCGATCGCGGCGTCTGCGGAGGTGATCCGGTTGTCGCCATTAAGATCACCGACGCCCGGCGCACCAGCATCCACGATCACGTCATTACAGTCTGTCCTCACTTCAGTCCAGCCCTCGCCTGAGAGAATATCAGTAGTAACCGTGAGATTGTATACATGCCCAAGCATCATCGGAATCCGGTTCTCATACGCTATAATGGTTTTATAAACACCCTGCAAATATAAAATGTCATTTGAAAGTTCTATCTAATATCAGATTTCATGCATTGTTGCACGGTGCTCTCCGGTTCAAAATTGCTAAAGCAAGGATTAAGAAGATCATCCATAAAACTCAAGTACATGAGATGAGTATAAAGGGTTGAAGTTAAAGACACTGGTGGTGAGGCTATATGAAAATAGAAGATGTCGTTTCAACACTGGAAAAATTTAAATTTGTTCACTCAATCATCCTTTTCGGCTCAAGGGCCATAGGAACTGGAAGAAAAGAGAGTGATTTCGATTTATGCATCATATCAAAGCCGGATATGAATGTTGGTTTAAAGGAGAGAATATCTCTTGAAAATTCGGTACCAGAGAACATAGACATTTCGCTGCTTAATGAACTGCCTGTAAATATCCGCAAAAGGGTTTTTCTTGAAGGGAAGGTGCTTTACACCAAAGATCTCTATTACATCTTGACCCTTGCAAAGGAGACAGAGATGGAGTACACAAGATATGGGAGTATGAGAATGGACTATCATAAAGCCGTTATGAGGCGGATAAGTGCAAGACTCGGGTGATTAATTTGGATCTCGAAAGGATAATTGATAAAATGGACGATCTGGAAAAATGCATGAGAGAACTCGGTGAATACCTTCCCGAGGACGTGGAAGGATATATGAGAAGTGGGATGAGGAGAAGGGCGTGCGAGAGGGCATTTCAGTTAGCATGCGAGAATCTATTGGATATCTGCAACATGATCATATCGGATGAGGGGTTGGGTATGCCGCGTGATAGCAGGGACTCAGTACGAAAGCTTGCCAGTCACAATATGATATCAGAATCCCTTGCATTACGGCTTGGGGAACTTATCGGGTTTAGAAATCTGCTTGTACATCAATACGGACGGGTGGACGACTCCAGAGCACATAAGCAGCTGTATAGTGAGTCAGGGGATTTTTACGAATTTCTTGAAGAGGTTGAGAGATTCATCACTTCAAAAAGGGACGGATCCGGTGAACGCCGAACAAACTGAGTGTTGACCGGGTCAGCAATTCTCGGCTATACCATCATGCCATCGCTTGCATCTCAATCGTATCCCCATCACCTGCAGCATCCACCGCCGCCCGTATGCTCACAAAATCCGCACCGCCGTCATCATCCATAACCTATCTCTGCGCCCGCCGCCGCGCCCGAGCACGTAAGTACCAGCAGCGCGAGCATGCCCGCGCTGAGCGTGACTCGCACATAAGTATGAGGCTCGATTACACCAAACATCAATATGTCCTTTCATACCAACAACGTCCAGCGTGCTACTCACCACACATTTGTAATTTTATATGTAATATACATTTTGTATCACAACCCCTGCCCACATCTTTTACCTAATCAGATCCTTTCAAATCCTTTGCTGTAACTTCCTGATACACGGCTTCCGATATTGCCACCTCGCCAAACCCAATTCTTAAAATATCCAGCAACCCAAAAGCAGATAAGAAAATTAAAGACGAAGAATCGCTGACCACATTCGTTATCAATACTTTCGCCACATTGTTCGTCAGTATAACCCGGCTTTCAGCGTTCAGGACCTTAACGTACACTTTGCAAGTAGCAGATATGTTCGCGAAACATTAAAATTACTACCGCAAAAAACCAGACCTGATTTTAATTCAAGGCAACTCACAAATAATAATTTACCTGCCACCAGTTTTACATATTGATCTCTTGATCGAGTGACAACTAATAGAACTACATATATCCCATACGTCTGAGTTTCAGTAAAATTAAAGAACAAATGTTATTACAGCACCATTTCAAAATAGATTCAATATATCTATAGGATGGTTCGTAAGATGAACATAACTGAAATACCGGAAACACTCAAGTCGATCATCAAGAATACGGCAGAGAAATTGAGTGGTTTTAAAAGAAGAATCTATATTGCCGAGATCACCATCGAATTACTGGACAAGAGTGCTCGTAAAGCAGAAAGAGAATTTGGTTGGGGTAGAAAGACAGTTGAGAAAGGCATGATGGAGTTAACCACTGGTATTAGATGCGTGGACAATTATTCTGCTCGTGGCAACAAGAAGACCGAGGAAAAGATGCCCGAACTCGAGGAGGATATACGATCGATAGTTGGTCCGAAGAGCCAGACTGACCCCAATTTTCAAACGTCTCTCATGTATACGAGGCTAACGGCAAAAGCTGTTCGGCAGGCACTGATTGACGAAAAAGGCTACATAGATGATGAATTACCATGTGAAAACACGATACGGAATATTTGCTACCGTTTGGGGTATCAACTGAAGAGGATTCAGAAGACCAAGCCACTTAAGAAGATTCCTGAGACCAATGCAATTTTTGAGAATGTTAATAAAGTCAATCACCAGTCAGACGAGGATCCAGAGACTTTGAGGATCTCAATTGACGCTAAAGCTAAAGTGAACATCGGAGAGTTTTC